>JAYVNP010000025.1:0-2247 GCA_043758385.1 Saprospiraceae bacterium | reverse complement strand
AACAAAACATAGCAAAAGATATAATTTTTGTTGTTGATGGTTCTGATAGATTAAAAAATGAGAAATACCATGTTTTTGAGCAACTGTTTATTACCAACGTACAATTGATTCACAGCGTCAACGCTAATATGATTTTCGGCGTACCAATAGACTCTATTTATGATATTCGGCACGCTGATATGCCCAATCGTTACGATCAGTTTGTTTTACCAATGATACGGTTGAATGCGCACAATTCAAGCAAATTGTTACAAAGCGCGTTAACCAAGATGCATTAATTGACGATGATGCCTTAACGCTTGCAGCGAATAAATCAGGAGGAAATCCGAGACAGTTTTTGCGCCTCATTGATAATTCAATTGTTACAGCTTTAGGGCAAAAAGTTAAACTTCACCACGTTGAAAAGGTTGTGAAAGAGCAATCCATTTTAATGATGCGCCGATTGCGTTCTGCCCATTACGACGTTTTAGACAGGGGTGATTTCACAAAATCTGATGAAGCAACTTTAGAACTATTGTTTTCGCTCTGCATTTTAGAATACAATGGCGATTCAAACACACGTGAAATCAACCCACTCATTTCCGATGAATTCAAAAACAAAAAATGAACGAAGACAACGCACTCATTGTAGAACAAAATGAAACTGAATGGAAAAAAATGGAGTTCGTTCTTCGGGCTTACAGTGAAAAATGCGTGGTTTGGGTGATGGCGGATACAGGCAATAAAATTAACGTTATAGAAAAAAAAATTCAGGAATCTTTTCCTGAGGCAAATCACATTATAAAATGGCTTGAAACTGACGAAAGAGTGCGCCCTTTCGGAATATATTTAGAGCGCGAGGTTTTTAAAAAATTAGCTCCCAACAAAAAAAACATCGTTCACATTCGTGGTGCTGATTCTTTCTTAAACGATGAACATCTTTTAGCACAACAACTCAATGTTGAGCGGGATTCTCTTTTTAGAAATTTACCTTTTGTTTTAATTTTTTACACCAACAACGCTGCAATTGTAACGCTTCAACGTTCGGCACGCGATTTTTGGGATTGGCTTGTGCACGTTTTTGAGTTTAGGACTTTACCTTCCGAACTCACCGAAAGGACAAAAGGCTTTAAGGAGCAAATTGAACTAAGTAGTGGCAGAAGTTTTAGAATTCACGATAAAGACATTCGTGCGCGCATTGCGCAATTAGAACAAGAGCTTAAAACGTTTCAGCCGACCGACCGCAAAGCGGATAAGATAGAGGTAATGATGCAATTAGCGCAAGAGTACAAAGAATTGCCAGATTATGAGAAAGCGAAAGGATTGTATGAGAAGGCATTGGAGTTGGTTAAGAATGATTCAAAATTCGAAATTAAGCAAGCTGTGATTGAAAACAATCTTGGGTTAGTGCTAAAAGATTTGGGTGAATTGCGAGAGGCTAAGCGGCTCTTTCAAAAATCCCTCGCAAGCGATCTAAAAAATTTCGGCGAAAACCATCCGTTTGTGGCAATTCGTCAAAACAATCTTGCTGGAGTGCTTTACGGTTTGGGTGAATTACAAGTAGCCAAAGTACTCTTCCAAAAAGCAATATCCAGCGATCTAAAAAATTTCGGCGAAAACCATCCGTCTGTTGCAATACGTCAAAATAATCTCGCTGGAGTGCTTTACAATTTGGGTGAATTGCAAGAAGCTAAAGTGCTCTACCAAAATGCACTTGCAAGTGCTTTAAAAAATTTTGGCGAAAACCATCCGACTGTGGCAACAGGTCAAAACAATCTCGCATTAGTGCTTGAAGGTTTGGGTGAATTGCAAGAAGCTAAAGTATTCTTCCAAAAAGCGCTCGCAAGTGCTTTGAAAAATTTCGGCGAAATCCATCCTCAAGTTGCAATTTATCAAAACAATCTCGCTGGAGTACTTAAAGATTTGGGTGAATTGCAGGAAGCTAAAGCACTGTACTTAAAAGCACTCGACAGCGATGTAAAAAATTTTGGCGAAAACCATCAGAATGTAGCAACTGTCCAAAACAATCTCGCTGGACTACTTAAAGATTTAGGTGAATTGCAGGAGGCTAAGCTGCTCTATGAAAGATCCCTCGCAAGCGATTTAAAAAATTTCGGCGAAAACCATCCGTCTGTGGCAATACGTCAAAATAATCTCGCTGGAGTGCTTTACGATTTGGGCGAATTGCAAGAAGCTAAAATATACAGCGCAAAAGCGTACAACACTTTTAAAAATTTATTTGGAGACGACCACTACCAAACTAAAATT
>JAYVNP010000024.1:0-2261 GCA_043758385.1 Saprospiraceae bacterium | reverse complement strand
AAATTCATGCAGTAACGCAACAAGGATTTTTAAACAAGGTCATTATGTTTATTTTTGGGTTTACTATAGATAGATTTATTAACTAGCAACTTGGGTTATTTAACAAGTATCTTCGCAAAAAATTCTAAACTTGTGACATCTTTTATTCTCGCAATATTAGTAGGTTGTTTTTTAATCCAAATTTCTGTGTGGTGTTTGGTGTTGCGACGCGCGGCTTTATTTAATTTTAAGGATGAATACCAGAATCAAATCAATAAAATATTACCACCTGTTTCAGTTTTAATCTGCGCGCGCAATGAAGCCATCAACTTAAAAAATTTCTTACCTAAAATTTTAAACCAAAACTATTCAAATTTTGAAGTAATTGTTGTTGATGATGCTTCAACGGATGAAACAACACAAGTTTTAAAAAATTTTCAATCAGAGTTTGCGCATTTGCGCATTATAAGTATTCCAGAAAAAATAAAATTGGGTAAAAAATTAGCACTTACAACGGCTGTGTGCGCTGCTAAAAATGATATTTTGCTTTTAACAGATGCCGATTGTGTACCTGCATCGGAAGATTGGATTCGTGAAATGGTGTCGCTCACTTCTACGCAAAAAAAAATTGTCCTCGGCGTTTCACCATATAGACCAACCACCCATTCGTGGTTGCATACTTTTATTCGGCACGAAACAACTTTTACTGCGCTGCAATATATTGGTTTTGCAATCGCTGGAATGCCATATATGGGAGTGGGAAGAAACGTATTATATCATAAAAATTTATTTGAAAAAGTCGGCGGATTTTCTGCACATGAAAATATTATGGCTGGCGATGACGATTTATTTTTAAATAGCATTTTAACACGCCATAATTTTGCGATTGCACTTAATCCAAACAGTTTTACCTATTCTTTACCTAAAAAAACTTGGAAAGCCTACATAAAACAGAAAACGCGACATGTTTCCGTAAGTCCTAATTATAAGTTAATTCACCAGTTTTTGCTCGGAATATTTGGAATCAGTCATTTATTTTTTTATTTTGCAACGTTTTTCGGTATTAAATATAAAATTAGCACAATATTTGTACTAAGTATTTTTGTGACAAGGCAAGTTGTGCTGTTTTTAATTTATAAACAATTCGCCAAACGCCTTGGAGAAAAAAAGTTGGAGGCAACGTTTCTGCTTTTCGATGCGTTTTTAGTTTTGTTTAACTGTTTAATTGCATTGCTTTCTTTTCGCCGATTTAATAACTGGAAGTAACCTATTTGACCGCCCATGACACCTATTTCTACACCCTCTATGCACGTGCATGCTGATGTCGCCGAACGTCAGGATTTAACAAACGCAATTACTGTTATTGCAACGCCGCGACTATCGGCAAAAGCACTCGAAGATTATACTTGGGTGTGTGCAGCTGTTGCGGGCAATCGCAAAGGCTACGAAATTTTACTCAATCGTTACCGTAATTCGGTTTACACCGCGATGTTCCGAATGGTAAAAAATAAAGACGAAGCCGATGATTTAACCATCGAAGCTTTCGGCAAAGCGTTCAATAAATTAGGAAGTTACGCGCCCGATTATGCTTTCTCGACGTGGTTGTTTCGTATTGCTATAAATAATTGCATTGACCATATTCGTAAAAAGCGTATCCAAACTTTTTCGATTGATGAAACCATTAAACTCGATGGCGATAAAGAATTTTCGCACAATATCCGTGATCATGAACCCGACCCGGAACAACGCTTGATTCATCAACAAAAATTGGCGTACGTGAGCAATTTAGTCAATAAACTCAGTGGCAAATACCGCGACATTATTGAACTCCGCTTTTATAAAGATTGTAGCTACGAAGAAATTGCGCAAGAATTAAATCTACCACTCGGTACCGTTAAAGCGCAATTGTTCAGAGCTAAAGATATTTTGTTGCATCAAATGACAGATAACAAAGCAAAACCTTTTTTAGACTACCGTCCAGAAAAGTTAGAGGCGTAAAAATTTTTTCTAAATTATATTAGTTTCGCTCGAATTGATATCGAGCGAAACTTTTTTATTGTATGTCGCGAACTTTTTTTATGAGAAATTATAAGCTAAACCCCAAATCTGTATGTAAAGCGCAGAAATTATTATAGCTGATATAGTATTTTTGTAATTCAATAGACTTGTTCGGGTTTAATTATTTTCAAATAAAAATTATTTAAAATTATTTACTTTGCAAAAAACAAAATTATAACCTTCAGAGATGACCGCGAACAGAAAAGCACTATTGGGGTTGACGC
>JAYVNP010000023.1:0-20755 GCA_043758385.1 Saprospiraceae bacterium | reverse complement strand
TGCACGATACCACATTCATGACAATCCACGTGTCGGAACTCCTCGCGAAAGTGGGCGCGCCCCGTGCTGTGAACGACAATGCCACGACACAAAAATCGAAATCTATCATTATTGATGTGGTCGCGAACGATACGGCGCGCACCAATACCTTCACGCTTGCTATCGTCAAAGCACCGCAACACGCCCATGCTTACATCAGTGGCGATTTGCGCATTGTGTATGAACCCGCGCTAGATTATTGCGCCACGGCACCCGATCAATTCCAATACAGCCTCTGCACTGTCGGCGGATGCGATACGGCAACCGTTTTCATTACCATCAATTGCGATAAATTCAAAATCTATAATGCTTTTTCGCCCAATGCGGATGGCGTGAACGATTACTTTACCATTGAAGGTATCGAAAAATTCGCCAACAACACGCTCAATGTCTATGACCGTTGGGGTAACGAAGTCTATGTTGCCAAAGGGTATAAAAATGACTGGAACGGACAATGGAATAATAAAAACTTGCCCGACGGTACGTATTTTTATGTGTTCAGTGATGGCGAAGGCAATAACTTTAGCGGTTATGTGCAGCTTCAGAGATAGCTTTTAGCTGTTCGCAGCTCACTACTCATAGCTCATTTCTAAAAATTAAAAAAACTGTAGAGACGTAAAATTTTACGTTCCTACAGTTTTTTTAATTTTGCCAACTGCCTAAAAGCTATACCCACATCTTGCACTGGCGTACCAAAATATTTTTTACCGCCTTCAATACTTTTACTGACACCCGTTTGACCTAAAATGATAGCTCCGGCACCAATCCTCACATTTTGCGCAATGCCCACCTGACCGTAAATAATAACATTATCTTCAATAATGACGTTGCCACTGATCCCCACTTGCGCCGCAATCAAGCAATGCGCACCAATAACGCTATCGTGCCCGACGTGCACATGACAATCTATTTTGGTATGCGCGCCAATGGTTGTGTTTGTCGAAACACCTTTATTGATTGTACACAGCGCGCCAATATCCACATTATCTGCAATCACTACGCCACCACCCGAAACCCATTTTTCCGATTTTGTCGCTGCGCGTTTAAAATAAAACGCATCCGAGCCAATCACACTTTGCGCACCAATGTGCACGTTTTGTCCGATGACAGTTTCGCTATAAATGACAGTTTGCGCACCAATAAACGACTGTGCACCAATTTTTACGCCTACGCCAATGACAGCACCTGTTTCTATAATTGCTGTGGGATGAATGTCGGTTCGTTGTTTCAAGGAATCTGACGATTTGTTACGCGTTGATCGTTGTTCATTTGAGAGTGTGCCAGAGCTATCTGCTACGAACAAATAACGACGGTCAACGATTAATGACACTAAGCTATTATAAGCCCTAAAGGGATCTACATTGTATAATAAAACTTTTCCTTCTGGTGCTACGCGTTTTTGATTAACAATGATGCACGATGCCGCGGATTGCAAAGCAGTTTCCATATATTTAGGATGATCACAAAAAGTGATATCGCCATTGCGGACGTGGTGAATTTCGTTTAAACCTACTAACAGTATATTAATAGTTCCAGAACCAATCAGTTCGCTACGCGTTAAATCTGCAATTTCTAGAGCTGAATAAGGACGGTCAAAATCCATGAGTTTGCTTGGGTAGTAAGGGGATATCAGCTATCAGCTGCATTTTGCGAGACTTGCTAATAGCTTACGGCTGATAGCTCAAGGCTTATTTTTATAATTTTCAATAATTTGAAGAATTTCTCCAGCTGATATTTTAGTATATTTTTCAATCCTTTCAATAGAAGTATCGTCCGACCAAAGTTCGATTACAAAAGCATTTAATGCTTCAATCTTACCTTCAATCTTACCTTCAATTTTTGTTTTTTCAATCAAATCTAAGGCATCTATCATTTCCGTTTGTTGATAGCTCGCAATTCTTCTTAGCCGCGACACAAATTCGTCGTAATCTCTTTTTTCTTCAGGTGTTAGTTTTAATTTATCTAATTTATCTTTAGCTTCAAGTAAACCCATAGCCGTAAATTCTTCCTTTACTTCGCCTGTTTTGAAAAAATAAATCCATTCATCGAGTTTATCTGTGACTTTTTCTTCATTAAAAATTCCGGCTTTTATTATCCAATATTCTGGATAGATATCAGAAACTTGCTGTTTATTGATAAGTACTTTCTGTTTATCGGAAAGTGTAAGTGTATCGCCTTTGTGTATGCCCTTGAAATGCGTTTTACCGTGATACACATAATCTTCTCCTTGACCTAAATCAAAATAAGCGATGGTAACAGAAATTACTTTTTTAATGTCAGAATATGGTTTTCCCTCTTTTACGTATTCGACAACAGCCTTTGAAGTGCCAAATAAAATTCGATGAAAATAATCGTACTCTTTATTATTTTGAACTTCGACAATAATGAGTTCCCCTTTTATGTTTTCAACAAGTATGTCAACATCATTATATTTTGCATCATCCGTTTCTTTGTTGGATTGACTGCTCAATATTTGCACAATCGTGACTTTTTCGTTCAAAAGTACAGAAAGAAAGCCTTCTAAGACGCTGAAATTTGCCTTATTTCGGAGCAGGTGTTTCGTTGCCCAATCGAAACGAACAAGTTTTGATGCCATGTCAAATTTTATTTTGCAAAAATAATTAAGAAGTCACAATTTGTAAATCAAATTGTGACTTCATTGCCTCATTTTAATTTCCTTTTTGACAATTATTTTGTGGGACTAATAACGATTTTTTTATTCCTCCGTCGTATTGCCCTGAGGATTTGCAATACTGTCATCTACTAAAATACGACCGCAATGTTCACAAGCGATAATTTTTTTGTGTAAACTCACTTCGAGTTGCATTTGCGGTGGAATATGATTGAAGCAACCGCCACAAGAACTGCGTGAAATCGGTACAACTACCAAACCATTGCGATACGAAGTGCGAATTTTATCGTACGATTTTAGAATACGGGACTCAATAATTTTGCGCGCTTTATCCGATTTTTTGCGGAGTTTCTCTTCTTCTTTTTCTGTTTTCTCTAAAATTTTATTTAATTCAATGCGCTTTACTTCAATTTCTTTCGATTTTTTCACCAAACGTTCTTTAGAAGATTGAATCGTTTCGGCACGCAATTCGGCGTTGCGTTGCGCTTCTCTAATTTTTTTATCCGAAATCTGAATTTCCAAATCTTGTAATTCAATTTCTTTGTTCAATGCGTCAAATTCGCGATTGTTTTTAACATTATCCAATTGCTTTTTATAGCGATCAATCAAGGTTTCAGCCGTTTTGATGTTTTCTTTGTGTCTGCCAATTTCTTCATCAATTTCAGAAATACTCGATTGTGTTTTATGGATTCGAGTTTCTAAACCTGCAATTTCATCTTCTAAATCATTCACTTCCATCGGCAATTCACCTTTTAAATTCTGAATGTCGTCCATTTCAGAATCTATAAGTTGTAAAGCATAAAGCGTTTTTAATTTTTCTTGAACTGAAATATCAATTACGGTAGTGGCAGCCATAAATATTAAATTATAAATTTTGTGCACTCGTCAGAGACTTGTGCAAGCGGTTGAGATTTTATAAAGCTGTTTAAAATGCGCGCTGTGAATTCATTGAGCGCACTCAAAATAAGCACTCATAAGAGACGTTTTAAAACAGTTTCTTAAAAAGCGTGCAAAATTATAAAAATCTAACGGGATTTGTGTTATTTTCTGTTGATTTAACAAATAAATTTGCAAATTGTTTCGAAATTAAGTTCTGAAGTGCTGCAATTGTGTGTTGTTCGCTTTCATAATGCCCAATATCGGCGATAAGAATTTTTCCATCGGCTTCAAAATAGTCGTGATATTTAAAATCGGAGGAAATAAATATTTCTGCACCGGCAGCAATTGCCGATTCTAACAAAAATCTGCCCGAGCCACCACACAGTGCAACGGTTTTAATTTTATTTTCCAAAATAGCAGTGTGCTTAATATATTCAGCTTGGGTTAAAGATTTAATTTTATCCAAAAACGCTTCACCTAAAGTTGGCTCAATAGTACCTATAACACCGCTGCCAACTTCATCGAAAGTGTTTTTCAATGCCGAAAGATAGTATGAAACAGTTTCGTAGGGATGTGACAATTTTAATGCTCGAACGACATTAGTACTCAAATGTGTTGGCATAATAACTTCAATGCGTACTTCTTCCACTTTTTCGAGTGTGTCTTTCGCGCCGATAAAAGGATTTGCATCGCCTTGCGGTGTAAAAACGCCTTCGCCGATGATACTAAAACTACAATTTTTGTAGTCACCAATATTACCTGCGCCGGCTTGGTGTAAAGCAGCTAAAATTTTTTCTTTATAATCAATAGGCGCAAACGTTGTGAGCTTATGTAACAAATCCGATTTAGGTTCTAAAATTCGGATATTATTTAAGCCTAATTTTTTTGCCAAAGTCTGGTTTACACCATTATTCAGAACATTATCTAAATTAGTGTGAATAGCATATAGCGCGACATCATTTTTTATGGCTTTTATAATTATACGTTCTACAAAATTTTTACCATTAATTTTTTTTAAAGGTTGAAAAATGATAGGATGGTGCGAAACTATCAATTCGCAGTGCGCATCAATCGCTTCCTGCAAAATTTTTTCTGTAACATCCAGACAAACTAAAATTCTTGAAAGTTTAGTTTCGCCGTTGCCAATAATTAAACCTGCGTTATCATATTTTTCTTGATAAACTAACGGCGCAATGGATTCTAAATATTGTGTGACATCTTTTATTTGCATCGTCTGAGTTGTATAGATTTTATAGAAACATAGTTTCAATTTGGATTTAACAACCAAATTAAACAACAAGTTTCATAAACTTATTTTGGAATGAATTAATTTGAATTACTTTTGCACAAAATTTTTAAGATTTATCAACAAGAATAGATGAAAAATTCGATTTTAGTAATATTTATGATGTGCGCAACAATTTTTGGTGTCAGTGCTCAAAAATTTGCGTACATGAATTCGCGATCAGTATTAGCTACGCTACCCGAAGTTGGCAAAGCTGATACACTTATGGCAATTTACCAAAAACAATTAACGAGCGACGGTGACTCGCTCGGTAAAGTATTCGATAATGAATATAAAGTATTTTTGGGCGCCAAAAAAGCCGGAACGCTTTCTGCTATTGAAGAAAACAAACGCATTGAGCAGTTGAAGAAGCACCAAGCAGTACTGCAAAATTATTCTCAGGAGGCGCAACAAAAAATGACGACACTGCGCAAACAGTTGCTGCAACCTATTTTAAGTCGTCTCGATAAAGTAATTAATGATTACGCCAAAGCACAAAAGTTTGATATGATTTTTGACACAGGTTCAGGCGAATCCCTGTATCTTGATAAAGCATCTGATGTGTCGGAAGATATAAAAAAAATTATGTTGGCTGCTAAGTAGTGGAGTTCGTTGATTACTGTTCAATGAAAGCTGTAATTGAAAGTTTAAACAAAAAACCATTCTTAAAATTTAAGAATGGTTTTTTTCCTTCTTTTTAATAAACAATTAGCGTCCGCCGAGCCAAACATAGCCCCCATCGTTTGTACCGCCACCTTGTTTCGCGTTTTGAAAAATATTTTTATCAGCCATGGGAAAGAGTAAAAAAAGTTAAAAAAAATAGTTTCCTGTATGTTATTACTGTTTTGGTGGCTGTCACTACAATTTATATTTTATAAAATGTGTGATGATTTATAAAGTCAAAACCTATGCCAAAAAAATTTTTCGTTAAAGTCTTAATGTTAATATGCCAAATCTAAGATTTACGATTGAATACTGCATCTGAATCAACATTATTTTTTGAGGTTAAAAGTCGAACGCAAGAAGTTTTTGATGAACTTTGGCGCAAAAAGAATGTGCGTTTATTCTTTAAACGTGACGACGAATTACACCCAACAGTCGGTGGTAATAAATTCCGTAAACTCAAATACAATATCAAAAATTTTACTCTAAGCAATAAAAAAGGAATAATTACTTGCGGGGGTGCTTTTTCAAATCATATTGCAGCGGTTGCAGCGGTTGGAAAAATGTTTAAAATTCCTACAATCGCTTTCGTTCGTGCCGATGGGTTTGACGCGCGTAATCTCACTTTAGTTACTGCAATAAATAACGCAATGCAGCTATTATTTATTGATAGAAAAGCATTTAGCGATAAAATATTTTTAGAAAAGCGAGCCCAGCAACAATTTCCAGATTTTTTATGGTTGCCCGAAGGCGGCACAAACAACAATGCACTACATGGTTGCGCTGAAATTATTCCTGAGATATGTAGTGATTTAGGTTTCACGCCTAATTTCGTAGCAGCATCTGGCGGAACAGGCGGAACGTTAGCGGGATTATTAATTTCGATTAAAAATGAAACGCAACTTTTAGGCTTTCACAGTTTAAAAGGTGACTTTCTTAAGCGTGAAATTGAAGGGCATTTACAAAAATTTTATTCTGAAAATCGAGAATTAGCTAAAGTTGAAATAAATAACTTGCAAATTTTTAAAAATTATCATTTCGGTGGTTATGCGCGCTCAACGCCGGAATTGATACATTTTATCAATAATTTTAAAGAACAGCATAATATCGCTTTAGATTCAATTTATACTGGTAAATTGGTTTTTGGTGTTTTAGATTTGATCGAAAAAGATTTTTTTCCAAAAAATAGCACCATTGTAATTATTCACGGCGGTGGATTACAAGGTATTTCACCTTACAATATTTTTAAATTAAAAACGAAAGATACCAAACTCTTGTAGAGAAAGAATTTAAGAGAATATGATGGTGACTTAACACAATTTTTCAAACAAAACAAAAATAATTGCGTAAAATTGCAACAAAATATCTCTACAATTAAATTAATTTTTTATGGAAATTCAAGAAATTGCCGACAAATTAGTAGCACTTTGTCGCGAAGGTAAAAACGAAGATGCTTACAAAACGCTTTTTGCTGAAAACGCTTCAGCACACGATCATGGCAATCCGAATGCGCCAATCAGAACTGGGCTTTCAACTTTGCTTGAAGGTCATCACCACTTTCATAGTATGATTAAAGAGATGCATGGCTCTGTCGTTACTAACCCCACTATTATTAGTCCACACTATTTTGCTTGTGGTATGGGAATAGATTTTACAACGCAAGACAGTGTGCGCCACGTAATGAATGAATTATGTGTTTACGAAGTGCGCGACGGAAAAATTGTTAAAGAAATTTTCTATTACGGTTAATTTTTTTTAAGGTCAGAATAAAACATCCTGAATTAATTAAATTTAGTTCGGGTTTTTTTATTGCAGTTGAATTAAAAATTAATTTAAGAGCTAAGCACCCAATAAACATTTTCGCTTCTTGCTTATAGACTACAATACAATAATTCTTTTGTATTTTTGCATTGAAAAAATTAGTTCTATGAGTATTCGCGTTCGATTTGCACCCAGTCCGACAGGTGCTTTGCATGTTGGTGGTGTTCGCACCGCACTGTTTAATTATTTATTAGCCAAAAAATTAGGTGGCACTTTTATTTTACGCATAGAAGATACCGACCAAACGCGCTTTGTAGAAGGTGCGGAAAATTATATCGTTGAATCGCTAAAATGGTGTGGCATTGCACCCACTGAAGGCATTGGTTTTGGTAACGGTATTTACGCACCTTACAGACAAAGCGAGCGCAAAGACATTTATAAAAAATATACGCAACAACTTTTAGATTTAGACAAAGCCTATTACGCATTCGATACAAGCGCAGATTTAGACGCGATGCGTGAGCGATTGAAAGAAAGTTCGCACCAAGCCTACTCAATGCATACACGCCTTTCGATGCGCAATAGTTTATCAATGCCTGAAAACGAAGTGGCGACACTTTTAGAAAAAAATACACCTTATGTTATTCGATTCAAAGTCGAATCTGGAAAAAACGTCGTCATTAACGATTTGATTCGTGGTGCAGTGAACGTTAATTCGGAGGAAGTAGATGATAAAGTTTTGATGAAATCGGACGGAATGCCGACATACCATTTAGCGCATTTGGTTGACGATCACTTAATGCGCATTACGCACGTTATTCGTGGCGAAGAATGGTTGCCTTCTGCGGCATTGCACGTTTTACTTTACGATGCGCTGGGTTGGAAAAACGAAACGCCACAATTTGCACATTTACCTTTAATATTAAGACCTGACGGCAAAGGTAAACTTTCTAAACGGGATGGGCAAAAATTTGGTTTCCCTGTTTTTGCTTTAGGTTGGAAAGGCGCAACACCAGAAACATCTTTTGAAGGTTTTAGAGAGTATGGTTTTGAGCCGGAGGCAGTTATAAATTTTTTAGCTTTGCTAGGCTGGAATCCGGGTACTGAGCAAGAAATATTTTCATTAGGTGAATTGGTAAAACTTTTTAGTATCGAAAAAGTACAGAAAGCAGGTGCGCGTTTCGATTTCGATAAAGCTAAATGGTTTAATCAACAATATATTTTGCGCATGGAAACGCAAAAAATAGTGGGACGATTAATGCCATTGTGTGCAGCAAAAGGTTTAACAACCGACAAAACTTTTTTAACAACATTTGCCAATTTAATGCGCGAGCGAGTACAATTTTTTCCTGAGTTTTTAGAAAAAGGGTATTATTTTTTTGAGGACGTGCAATCGTATGATGTAGTACAATTGCAAAAAAAATGGAAATCGCCGATAAAAGAGCAATTCCTAGAATTTGTAAAAGATATTGAAGCATTAACATTTGATGACGCACACGTTTTAGAAACACAAGTGAAAGAAATTTTGAACACGCGCACATTTAAAATTGGCGATATGATGCCTCTCCTGCGATTAAGTTTAGCAGGTGTAACTGCTGGTCCGCCCGTTTTTGAAACGATGGTGCTGCTCACAAAAAAAGAAACGATGGTACGTTTGCAGAATGCACCAACCAAGTTTGATGCTTTAATAGAATTATGATTTTAAAAAACTTTCCAAGTTTTTAATTGATTTATTATGATTAGTCGCTCCTGAGTAACTTCAATGGATTCTGAAATTCGTTTAAATTTTAAATAATTGATACATTTTTTTAAACGTACCCACTCGGCACGCGCTAAAAAACCACAAGCAATGACGGCAAAAAAATAAATGGGTGCATCGTGCGGAAGATAAATAAACCAACGCCAAACTTGCAATTGCAAAACCCAAAACGCGGGGTACAAAATAAATCCAGAAACGTATTGAACGCATGTATAGTAATCGGATTCAAAATTGAAAAAACGCGAGCGTTTCAAAAAACCTATCAGCGTAAGCGGAATAAAATTATTGATGAAGCCGAAAATTGAAAACGGCAAGCTCAGTAAAAACAAAAAAATATTTTTTGCAAACGCAAAATTTTTTGTGTTGACATCGCGCAAATTTTTATTTTTTAGAGATGAAAAATAATTTTCAACGCGGTTTTCAAATTCAATAAATATTTTTTCATTTTTATTTTTTTCTTCGCGTAAAGTTTTTAATATTTTTTTTGATCGAAAAAATTTTTCACGCAATGGTAAATAATTTTCCGATTGCGCCACGGATTCAATTTTTTCTAAAAATCGCTCTTCCGTAGCGTTTGTGCAATTAATAACTAACTGTCCAAATTTTGTTTCAATTTCTTTCCTGATAGCATCCAGTGTTTTATTGTTCGTAAAATCGCCATAATTCATTTTAGGTTGAAACGGTTCCGCCACTTCTATAACAACATCAGTATTCGGTTTTTGTGGCGAATAATAAGTTAAGCCGATCATCAAAATTTTTAAATCGGTCAAATTATTTGGTGCGTTATAAGCTTCGGAAAAAATATGCGCTAAACCTTTTTTAAATGGTCGTACGTGTCGCTCGTTTTCGCTCGTTCCTTCGGGTGCAATGTAAAGCGAACCACCTTCTTTTAAATGCGTCACGCAACGGGCAAAAATTTCTGTATTGTTTACAAAACCAGAATCGAAATCTTTAGCACGCTTAACCGGTATGCAATACAATGTGCTGAGTACGGTGCGCGGAATAAGACTTTTAAATAAATTCGCATTGGAAAGTAAAAATGGACGTAAAAATAAATTTTGTAACGCCATCAATGGATCAATCAGAGTATTAGGATGATTGGATATTATTATCGTTCGACCAGTGGTGTTTAGATATTCAGGATTGATAATTTCTATTTTACGGAAATAGGAACGCAGCGTGACAACTGAAAAAAATTGTAAAAACCTAAAGAATAAACGCAGTGCCAAATTTTTACGTGGCATAGGTGCTTTATCAATACTCGGTGTAGGAAGTTTAATATTTTGCTGCAAAGTTTTTACCACACACAATTTTTTTTACAAAGAAACGACAAGAAATAAGTATTTGAAACTGAAAAATAAGATTTTACATTTTTTTTACAATTCCGAAGAGAGATAGGAATTTCTAAATTAGATGAGATTTAAATACTACGTTTTAAAAAAAAATAAATCTTCCATTCTGTAAACTAATTTAACAATTCATACCTTTGGTTCTTCAATTTAAAAATCACTAATTTTAGAAAAACAAATAAACTTTTAATGGCTATTGTAATTTTTTTTATTGCCCACTGGTACATTTCACTATTCGCTCAAACTTTTTTCCTACATCGCTACGCAGCGCACGGAATGTTTACTATGTCTAAAGGTTGGGAGCGTTTCTTTTTTATTTTTACTTTCATCGCTCAAGGTTCAAATTATTTTAGTCCTTATGGTTATGGTGTAATGCACAGAATGCACCACGCTTACGCCGATACTGATAAAGATCCGCATTCGCCGAAATTTTCCAAAAACATATTTGACATGATGTTACAAACTTTGGTTAATTTCAGAAATATTGTTCGACGTAAAGTTACGGTTGAAGTGCGATTTACTAAAAACGTACCCGATTGGTTTATTTTTGATAAAATTGCAGGTAACATTTTCATGCGCATTGCTTGGACAGCAGTTTATATTTTAATTTATATTTGGCTCGCAACGGCTTGGTGGCAATGGTTATTTTTACCCATTACTTTAGCCATGTCGCCTGTTCATGGTGCTATTATAAATTGGTTAGCGCACAAAGTTGGTAGCAGACGCTATGAAATGAGCAATACTTCAACTAACTTTTTACCGATTGATATTTTAATGATGGGCGAAAGCTATCATAACAACCACCATAAATTCGACAAAAGCCCAAATTTCGGTGTTAAATGGTACGAGTTCGACCCAACGTATGTTGTTATAAAATTTCTCAATAAAGTAAAAGTCATACAATTAGTATAAGCTATGTGAGCCCAATTTATTATTTATCGAGAAAGCTCACAGCCCACAGTTCATGACCCAAAGCTAATGATCAAACACATCGGCGCGTTTATTAATTAACTGAACGTAATGAATATTTCCGATGAGATTTTCTTTATCGAATTCATTTTTTATGGCTTCATGAACAAAACCCCAAACTTGCCAATAATTTTCGGAGGCGCACCAAGGGCGAACAGAAAAAAATAAATTATTAGAGTCGAACTTGTCCATAAAAATTTCTGCCTTTGGTGATGGCAAAACCATTGAGCAACTATTTACGGCGCGCTCTAAAGCTGATTTTATTTTTTCAACACTGTTAGGCTCATCAACAATGATTGTCATATCAACGCGGCGCGTACCTTGACCTGACATATTTGTTACAGTTCCCGATGTTACTAAACCATTCGGAATAAAAATGCGACGGTTGTCACGCGTGCGAATGATGGTGCTGAAAACCTGAATTTCTTCAACGTGACCTTCTGTTTCGCCAATTTTAATTTCATCGCCCACTTTGTAGGGTTTTAAAATTAAAATTAAAATACCGCTCGCCAAATGCCCTAAACTTCCTTGCAAAGCTAAACCAACTGCAAAAGCTAATGCACTCACAAGCGTAATAATGGCACTGATTTCAAATCCAAAAATACTACCTACAATTAAAAATAGTACGAATTTTAAGCCAACATCAACAAGCGATGCAAAAAAAGGTTTGATCGTTGAATCTACTTTGCGCGAGGTAAGGACATGGTTTGTAATCTCATTTAGTTTATGAATGACGCGAAAACCCACCCAAATAATAATAAAAGTTATTATTAGTTTAGGTACAAACAAGACACCCCAATCCATTGCCATTTGTAAATACCTGTGCAAATTATCCATACTAATTGTATTAAATTAAACGATAACACAAAAGTAATCAAGTAATCGAAATTTTTACAGCTCAGTATTGTTTACAAAAACGTGGTTCAAACTATTTGCTTTTAAGCACTATTTCGTTCTTCCAAATAGTTTCTTCGCTACACGTTTGAAATGTAATATGGCGCGCCAACACAAATAAATAATCTGATAGTCGGTTGAGATATATTAATACGCTTTGATCCTCCATTAATTTATTTTCCATTAGAAAAACAACCAGTCTTTCGGCACGACGGCAAACGGTTCTGCAAACGTGACATTGCGCGTTTGCCATATCGCTACCCGCTAAAATAAAATTTTTAAGTGGCGATAAATCTTTTTCTAAAGCATCAATAACGCTTTCTAAGTCTGTTACATATTCTGCATTGAATGCGGGGATATATGCGCTCCGATTTTTTTCGCCATCCGCTAAAATTGAACCAACTACGAACAACGTGTTCTGTATTTTTTGAAGGTATAATTTATGATTTTCGGAAATAGCACTGCAACGCAGAACGGCGAGGTGCGCGCTCAGTTCGTCAACTGTTCCATACGCCTCAACGTGTGCATCTGTTTTTGAAACGCGTCTCCCTCCGAATAAAGCAGTTGTTCCTGCATCGCCTGTTTTTGTGTAAATTTTCAAAGTTTATCTTTTATTCAAACCCAACGGTAGATATTATTGTATATTTTTTGACACCTAACAACTAAATAGTTTGCGGTAAATGTTTCATCGCATCGGCAACGGTAGTGATGTTGTCATTTAAAACATCCGACTCGATTAATCCATCGCGCAAACGAATGATGCGGTGTGCGTGTAGCGCAATGTCGGGTTCGTGTGTAACAAGAATAACCGTATTGCCGCGTTTGTGAATATCTTCAAATAAACCCATAATTTCTATACTTGTTTTAGAATCTAAATTACCTGTTGGTTCATCGGCTAAAATAATGGCAGGTTTGTTTACTAATGCGCGTGCAATAGCCACGCGTTGTCGTTGTCCACCTGAAAGTTCGTTAGGTTTATGCTGCATTCTACCATCTAAACCTACGGATGAAAGTGCTTGCTCGGCGCGTTTTAACCGTTCATCGCGTTTCAAACCCGAATAAACCAACGGCAAAGCAACGTTTTCGAGTGAGCTCATGCGCGGCAATAAATTAAAAGTCTGGAATACAAACCCAATTTCTTTATTCCGAACTTCTGCCAATTCGTTATCGCTCATACTACTTACGTCAATACCGTTGAGCGAGTAAGTGCCACTGCTCGGCGTATCTAAGCAACCCAATAAATTCATCAGCGTTGATTTACCTGAGCCAGACGGACCCATTAACGCAACGTATTCATTTTTATAAATATCCAGAGAGATTGACTTCAGTGCGTTGATGATGTCTTCTCCCATGACGTATGTTTTTCTTAACTCGCGTATAGCAATTATTGGTTCCATTACTAAAAATTAAAGAATGATAGAATTACTAAATGAAGGAATTTAAGAATGAAAGTAGTAAATAGATTAACCACGTAACATTCCTTATTTAAATGATTTTTAATTCCTTGATTTATAAAAAGGCTTTATATTTTTATAAAACCTTAGGCACAAAAAAATGATGCGCATTATGTTTTGGCGCATTTAAAAAAACTTGTTCAATACTGAGTTGACCTTTTACGACATCTTCACGCGGCAAAAAAGCTTGTTCATTCATATACACCAAAGGCTCAACACCTTCGGTGTTTAATTCGTTGAGTTTTTCCATCATTGCTAAAATATTTTGCAACGATTTTTTTACGCCTGCGCGCTCATTAAGTTCAATATCTAATTTGGTCAGCGATTCTAATTTATCGAGAAGCGCGTCGTTTACGTCAACCATATTTTTAATTTATGCTCAAATATGAATATTTTTTACCAAATACACTAAATTTTTATACCAGCGTCGTATAATTATCGCTGAATAGAAACTTTTTTTCTATTTTTGGGAAATTCAAAAATTTAATGATCATTAAAGAAGCCAAATTTACTGGGAGTTTCGTCCGAGAAGAAAATTGTCCGACAGATGTATTACCCGAATATGCTTTTATCGGACGGTCAAACGTCGGAAAGTCATCTCTCATAAATATGCTGACGAACCAAGCTAAATTGGCTAAAGTATCTAATACGCCTGGAAAAACACAAACCATAAATTATTTTAAAATCAACGATGCGTGGTATTTAGTAGATTTGCCGGGCTTTGGGTATGCGCGCCAATCGAAAGACAAACGCGCCGATTGGGGAAGAATGATAAATTTTTTCTTACTTAATAGAAAACAGCTCCAATGCGTTTTTGTTTTAGTGGACGGTATGATTTCTCCACAAAAAATTGATATTGAATTTATTAATTTTTTAGGCGAAAATAATTTGCATTTCGTTATTGCTTTTACAAAAACGGATAGATTGAGCGCGCCAAAAATTACAGAAAATGTTTCTAAGTTTAAAGAAGCATTGGGTAATCATTGGAGCGAACTACCTTTAATGTTTTTAACTTCGGCTGAAAAAGGTTGGGGTAAAGAGGATGTGCTAAACTTTATTGGAGAATCGAATGCAGATTTTAGAACGAACAAACAAAATTAAGTAGTATGTTATCAACAATAGCTGAACCTAAAATTGAAAAAACAGAAAGTGAACTCGTTGAAAACTTTATTCAACCTTATCCAAGATTGATTGAAGATTTGCGACAATGGCCTGTGTATAAACTTTCGGAAGATCGCGAAAATTTTATAAAAGAAATTGTTGCTTATACCAATGAGCGATTAAAAATTTTAGCACCTGATCAAAATAGCCTCATCGAGCAGGTTTTGTTTCAAGAACGCAATCGCTTGCGTGATAATCCCTGGAAGGTTGATACAAAGAAAGAAAAAAAATTTTGGCGTGGCGTACGCAAACGACTTTTACAAACAGAAAGCGAGACAATTCAAAATGTTGCGATTAGTCGTGAGAGCCTCATAACTGACATCATTGAGCAATATGCCAATGAAATTGTTGCCAAATTTGTACCAGCTATTTTTAAATTTTCGAGTAATACATTGTTTTTCTTTTTCAATCGCTTACTCAATGCAGCAGTTGAGCGGTGGTGGCGATTTTTAGGCTCACGTTATCGTTTGCACCAACGCATTCAAGTTTTCGGTGATGCAGAACTCATCCGCGATTTAAGTCAGAAAGGAACTTTAATTGTTATGCCAACGCACTTTAGCAATCTCGATTCTATTTTAGTGGGTTTTGCGATGGATAGTATTATGGGTTTGCCGTCGTTTTCGTATGGTGCAGGCATTAATTTGAGTAATTCAAGTTTTTTTGCTTTCTTTATTAATAGGCTTGGTGCGTATCAAGTAGATAGGCGCAAAAAAAATATGATTTACCTCGAAACACTTAAAGCCATGTCAACGCTGAGTTTAGAGCGTGGCACTAATACTTTATTTTTTCCGGGCGGAACGCGCGCGCGTTCAGGTGCCTTAGAAACAAAACTTAAAATGGGTTTAATGGGAACGGCGATGGAAGCACAACGCGCCTTGTTTCAAAAAGGCGAGACAACTAAAATTGTAATTGTACCACTCGTTACAAGTTACCATTTTGTACTCGAAGCACCGCATTTAATTCATCAGTATTTGCAAATTGAAGGTAAAGAAAAATTTTTAAAAAATAGATTTCAAGGTAATAATTTATACGAATGGTTGAAATTTGCGTGGCAATTTTTTTCTAAAAAATCTGAAATTCTACTTTCATTTGATCATCCGATGGATGTGTTTGGCAATAAATTAGATGCCGACTTAAACAGTATTGATAAACACGGAAACGTTATTGACATTAAAGAATATTTTTCGGACGGAAAAATTATTAATACTGATTTACAGCGCGAGACAGAATTCACAAAACTTTTAGCCGAAAAAATTACAGACCGTTTTCATAAAGCGAATATTGTTTTGAGTAGTCATTTAGTGGCTTTTGCAGCCTATTATATGCTCAGTGCTAATTACGATAAACTCGATTTATATTCCTTATTGCGTCTTTCTGTGGATGATTTTTATTTTCCGCGCGCTGAATTACGCAAAGCTGTTGACGCCTTAAAAAAAGAAGTTATTGTATTGGCTAAAAAAGGAAATTTAAAAATTTCGAGAGAAATACTTTTTGATGCTGATGAATTGCTCGTTGATGGAATAAAAAAATTAGGTGCATACAACCTCATTAAACCTTTAGTGTTTAATAAAAAAGGCAATATTGAAAGCAATGAACTGAGCGTTTTATTTTACTACAAAAACCGATTAGAAAATTATGGATTGAATAAGAAAGTCACTTGGTCTTTATATCAATTAGGATATAGGAAAGAGGAATGAAGGAATTAAAGAACTGAGATATTAAAGAATGAAGAAATCAATTGATTAAAGTTTAGTTGAGTCATTTTTTAATTTTTTAATTTCTTCACTTTTATTTTTACTTGAAGCAGCAAATTTAATTTTGTAACGTTAAAGTAATAAAAATGGCGCAACGCGTCGCAATATTTTTAGCACAATGCGCTTTAACACACAGACAAAAATTTTTGGTTTAATATTTTTAACTGCGTTGTTAATTACAAGCGGTTGCAAACGCGATGGATCGGAACAAATTAAAGTGATTGATATTAAAAAGGAGTTTTCGATACAGCCTTGGGAAATTTTAAAAGAATCGGGTTCAGAATTTGGCTTTTTAATTGCTTCGACTGAAAAAAAATGCGATGGTACAAAAATACGTATTGTGCCACTTGTTTCAAAAAGTAGTGTCTCAGTAAATTTGCAAGCGTTTATAACTCCCGATACTTGTTTAAATAGTACTGATATTGTGCGCGACACTACGAAGTTAGGTTTGCTTTCTAACGGCAGTTATCCGATTCAGATAAATTTAAAAGATGTTGTGCTAAACAATGGTACATTTACTGTTTCTGATACTAAGTTGGGTTTACAAATGCAAACAACTGATGGCATTACAATACCAATTAACGATATTTTGCGTGTGCCACAAGGAACAATTTGGGGAACGCTTAAATACAACGCCGATCAAGTAAATCTTGTCAATGCTTTTTCGGACAGTTTAAAAACTTATGCGCATAATTTTTCTTTGTTGAATGGCAATTACGGTTATTTTCAATTCATTGATAATACTTTAGCACTCAATCCGAATACAATTGCTGTCGCTTTTACAAATCAGAGAACGTATTTTATGCGTCTCGATAAACCTCTCTCAAGTCTGACTAATCTCATTCAGAATACAAAAACGCAATTAGGTAAAAACGGTAATCTTTGGTTCATGGCTTATAATGGTGTCACGTTTTAAAATTTTCATGGCTGCGTTAGGTTTATAAATTCATTTACAAAATTAAAAAAGCGAGTAGTTTAATTTGGAATAAGGTAAAGCTATCCATTCCTTATTCTTTGTTGTTACCAATCTTTTTCGTTTTTGCCCAATCCATTTTTACCCAACTTTTGTTTGCGTTGCACTTTTTGCTCTTCGTTATCGAGCATTTTAAGCGCGCGCAAGGCATCCTCTTTTTTTAAATCGCGTTGTGGTTGTTGGTCCTGATTTGATGGATTATTATTATGCTCGGGTTTTTGTTTGTTTTTGTCGTCCGCGTTTTGCGGTTGTTTTTGCGATGGCGGATTTTTTCCCTCCTTATTGTCGCCTTTATTCTGATTAGAATTATCGGATTGTTTGTTCTGATTTTGTTTATTCTGCTTCTGATTTTGTTTTTGTTGATCCAGTTTTTTCTTCAAAAAAGAATAATTGTGTTGCGCTTCAATATCACTCGGATTGTTACGCAACGCCTGTCTAAATTTATTTAATGCTTCGCCTTCGTTTTTTTTCTCTGCTAAAACATTACCTGAATTATAAAATGCTCGGTCTTTAATATCGCGATTATCGCTTTTAGTGGCATGGTCGTAAAGTTCTAAGGCTTTATCGAAATTTTTTTGTTGATACTGTATGTTGCCGGAATTATAATCTATTTGAGCAGCATTTTTTTTATTGCGCGCTTGCTCATAATACTGTTGCGATTGTTCAAAATTATATTCTTTGTAAGCATCGTCTGCTTTGCGCAAATACTTATGCGTATTTTGTCCTTCGCAGGATAAGTTAAGAGCAAAAAAAATTATTACTGTCAGATTTTTATTCATAAAAAATTAAAAAACAAATTTCGCAAGATTCGGGTGGTTACAAAATAATTTAACGCTTTATTTTGCATCAAAAATATATTTCTATGAAAATTACAGATTTTAATTATGACCGTGTGGAAGATGCGATAAATTATTTAGTCACTAATTTTAAAAAGCAGCCCGATTTAAATGAGGTTTCTGATCACGTTCATGTATCGGCACAACATTTTCAGCGCATCTTCACCGATTTTGCTGGCGTTAGTCCGAAAAAATTTATGCAATATCTATCCGTTGATTATTTGCGCAGCCATATTTTTGAAACTAAAAATTTGGAAGAAGCTGCCGATTTGGTTGGGCTTTCAACAACGTCGCGCGTGTACGATTTATTTGTAACGCTCGAAGCCGTCACGCCTAACGAATACAAAACAAAAGGCAGCGGTTTGGATATCACGTTTGGTGTAACGCAATCACCTTTTGGCGATTGTTTAATTGGGATAACGCCGCGTGGCTTATGTCATTTAAGTTTTGTTGATCCTATTTCTTTTTCGCGAGAGCTATCCAGCTTTCAAAATAAATTTAATTCTGCTGAAATGGAACATAATGATACCGTCATTAAAAAATACGCAGAAAAAATATTTGGTTCCCCTCGCGAAAAGCTGAACGTGTTAGTCAGCGGAACAAATTTTCAGATTAAAGTTTGGGAAGCTTTGTTGCGTATTCCGGAAGGAAAAGTGAGCACTTACAGTAATATTGCAGAGCAAATAAAAAACCCAAAAGCCGTTCGCGCTGTTGGTAGTGCTGTGGGAGAAAACCCTATCGCATATCTTATTCCGTGTCACCGCGTCATTCGTAAAGAAGGTGTCGTAGGCGAATATCATTGGGGAAGTACGCGTAAGCGCGTATTACTCGGTTATGAAATGTCTAAATCGGAACGCATGAGCGTTGAAATTAGAAAAGCTTTCAGTGTTAGACTCAAACGTCCGTGCAATTAATTTTTATCATAAACTTGGTTTAAAACTGTCAATTATCATACATTTACAATTAGTACTCAAACTTTTCATTTTGAATTAATGTCTAAAAATTATAACTCAAGAATGCGCAACTTTAATCAAATTTTAGAAAAAGAAGAAACGCTCGATCCGGAAAATTGGGAAGGAATGAAACAACTCGCACACACGATGGTGGATGATATGTTCGACTATTTGAAAAATTTGAAAAACGAAAAAGTTTGGCAAAAAACATCGGAGGAAGCGAAAACGCATTTGAATCAGCAATTACCGCAGCAAGGCGAAGCTATTGAAAAAGTATATGCCGATTTCAAACAAAATATTCTGCCGTTCAACAAAGGAAATAATCATCCACGTTTTTGGAGTTGGGTGCAAGGACAAGGAACGCCGTTTGCGATGATGGCGGAAATGTTGGCTGCCGGAATGAATCCGAACGTAGCGATTGGCGACCATGCTGCGATGTACGTTGATGCACAAGTGATTGAGTGGATAAAAGAAATGCTGAATTTTCCGAAAACAGGTTCTGGTATTTTATTAAGTGGCGGTTCGATGGCAAACAACACCGCTATTGTGATTGCACGCAATGCCTACGAAAACCAAAAGGTACGGCGCGAAGGGTTGAAAAGTGTCGCGCAAATGAAAGTTTATATCACTTCTGAAACGCACAGTTGCATTCAAAAAGCCGTTGAAGTGGCTGGTTTGGGAAGCGATGCTTTGCACGTTGTAAAAATAAATGCTGATTACAGAATGAATGTGGATGATTTAAGAAAATGTATCGCCATGGATCGTGCTGAAGGAAATATTCCATTGTGTGTTGTAGGCAATGCTGGAACAGTAAACACCGGAGCGATTGATCCATTGAATGAAATTCTGGCAGTTTGCCAAAAAGAAAATATTTGGTTTCATGTTGACGGTGCATTCGGTGCGCTGGCTAAATTAATAGATGAATATAAAGATGCGTTAAAAGCGATTGAAAAAGCGGATTCGGTGGCACTCGATTTGCATAAATGGATGTACATGCCGTATGAAATTGGTTGCTTGCTGGTAAAAAATAAAGATTTACACCGAAACGCTTTTGCTTTGCAACCAAATTATTTACTGAGTCACGAGCGCGGTTTGGCTGCCGGACCAGACCCTATTGGAAATTATGGAATGGAGCTTTCGCGTGGTTTTAAATCGCTGAAAGTGTGGATGAGTTTTAAAGAGCATGGCATTGAAAAATTCGTGCGACTCGTTCGACAAAATATTGCGCAAGCCTTTTATCTGGAAAGTTTGATTCAGAAAGAAACTGAATTAGAAATGCTCGCGCCCGTAACGATGAATTTAGTGTGCTTTAGGTTTATTGGTCGTAATAATGTGTCAGACCTAAACGCTGTTAATAAAGAAATTTTGATGCGCCTGCACGAACAAGGCGTATC
>JAYVNP010000022.1:0-49941 GCA_043758385.1 Saprospiraceae bacterium | reverse complement strand
CTTAACAATATTAATTTAGAAATTCTGCTCACGCCCAAATATCTTGATACACTTTATGCGAATGTATTTCTTTCATATTCGGTACGTGCCAAGCCATGTAATGCAAAAGCATTTCTAAAATAATTTTTCTGGAAGGAAGTAAGGCAGCGTCAAATTCAAAAAATTGCGCTTCACTAATGTTTTCAATGTGTTTGAAAAGTGCATAAATTGATTCGGCTAATTTCGCGTCGTTAACAGAAACGGAAGTGTTTAATAAAATAAATCCACCGTTCTGTGGATCGAACACACAACCTTCTTGATACGTTTCAATATTTGGTGAACTGCCTAAGAGTTGAATTATTTTTGCCAAAAAAAGCTGCGCAAAAAAAAGTTTGGGTTCAGTTTGTGCATTAAGTTGCGTTGCAAAATAATACAGCCAATCAAAACTCGCCTCGTGTTCAATCGCATCGGTCATGGTTTTATGAACCACTTCAACCATAAATAGTGCCAAAGCCGATTTGCGTACATCGAAATAAATTCCACTCAACGGATTTACTACGCGCACTTCGTTAATGTACGATAAATTTTTAGGATGCACGCGACTCACGATTTCTAATAAAATCAGCGGTTGAAAAATAGAGGCTGGTATTTTACTTCCCGTTTTGCGCACACCTTGCACCATGAAACTTTTTATACCGTGCGTGGGCGTAAAAATATCGGCGATGATGCTTGTTTCGCCGTATTTTATATGCCGCAACATTATGCCTTGCAGGGTTTCGAGCATTTTATCCTTAGTATTCTAACAGCCGCATATCAATTTGACGCGTTTGCAAAACAGCATCAACAATCTGAACTTTTACCGATTGCCCCATCGTTACAGTTTTACCTGTGCGCGAACCGCGTGCGCGCAAACGTGAAGGTTCGACATCGAAATTTTCTGGACAGCGCGCAAAAATTGCCATGCCCTCAGCGAAATACGCCGTTAGTTGTATGAAAAAACCACGATCGTTCATGCCATTTATAATTCCATCGAATGTGCCGCCAATATGTTGCTGAATATACTCTACTTGTTTGTACTTTACGCTTTCGCGCTCGCACTCGGCAGCTTTGCGCTCTTGCGCCGAAATATGCTTACATTCTTCTTCAAGTTTTTCTTTATTGACGCGCACTGTCGCTTTCAAGTTTTCAAACAAAATTCGATGGGCTAAAACGTCGCTGTAACGTCGAATAGGCGAAGTGAAATGCGAATAATATTCGAATGCTAAACCGTAATGACCAATATTATCGCTCGAATAAGCCGCTTTCGCCATACATCGAATAGCGAGTGGCGTGAGCATTTTAATGTTGTCGTCCGTTTCAGCTAATTTTGCTAAATTATTGAGCGACTCAGCAATGTGTTTCGGTGTATCAATATTCATTTTCGCACCCATAGTGCGCGCGAAAAGCGCGAAGTCAGCAATTTTATTGATGTCGGGTTCGTCGTGAATGCGATAAATATACGGTACTTCTACGCCTTTTTCTTTGTGCGACATAAAATACGCCACTTCTTTATTTGCTAAAAGCATATAATCTTCGATGAGCATATTCGAGTCTTTACGCTCTTTTATGAATACTTCAACAGGTACACCGTTTTCATCAAGTCTGAATTTAACTTCTTCCGTCTCAAAATTGATGGCACCGTCTTTAAAACGTTTTTTGCGCAGCGCATACGCAATTTTGTTCATCATTAATAACTCGTGTACTAAATCGCCTTCGGCAGTTTCCAAAACTTTTTGTGCTTCTTCGTAACTGAATCGGCGCGTACTGTGAATAATGGTTTTGCCAAACCATTTATTAACCACGTTGTGCGCGTCATCAAATTCAAAAACAGCAGAAAAAGTGAGTTTATCTTCAAACGGCCGCAAAGAACACAATTCATTCGAGATGCGTTCGGGCAACATCGGGCAAACGCGATCAACTAAATAGACCGACGTTGAGCGATGATATGCTTCTCTATCTAAAGCGGTGTTCGGTTTTATGTAGTGCGTCACATCGGCAATGTGCACGCCAATTTCTATGTTGCCGTTTGGTAAAACTTGAAAAGATAGCGCGTCGTCAAAATCTTTCGCATCGAATGGATCAATCGTAAAGGTAGTGATGCCACGAAAATCACGTCGGTGTTTAACTTCGGCGTCTATATCATCGTGAATTTTTTCAGACTCTTTCACCACATCATCTGGAAAAAAGATATTGAAACCATGATTGATTAAAATGGATTTCATTTCAATATCGCTCGTGCCAGGTGTTCCGAGTACGCCTGTAATTTCACCTTTGTAGCGCTTCAATCTATTATTCTCACCAAAGTCTGTGACTTTAACCGTTACTTTATCGCCATCGTTCGCACCCATTAAATGGTCAACAGATACAACAACGCCTGGCATATTTAATCTATCTGGAACGACAACGCCAATATTTTTCATCAATTGCAGCGTGCCTATAAAATTTTCGGTCGCGCGTTTAATTACTTTTACAATTTCGCCGTCTGGTCTGTTTCTGCGCGCCGAAAAATAGACATTTACCATAACAGTATCGCCGTGTTGCGCCGTGTTCATAAATTTTTCGGGAACAAAAACGTCTTTTTCAAATTCTTTTGTCGTCACAAACACTGCGCCGCTGCGCGTCACATCAACCGTTCCTTCGTATGTACCACGTTGCGGTTGCGGTTCGCCACTGCGCGTTTCGCGCGCTGCACTTCTTGTGTTCGAGTTTGGTTCGCCAACTTTAGGACGCGGCGCAGAAATAAAAGGTTGTAAAACACCTTCCGCGTCTAACTTGGCAAGTGCGTGTTTAACAGAATCTTTGTTGTTGCTGATACGGAGTTTCTCAATTATATGCCCAGATGTAAATTTCTTACCGGGGTTTTCGCTGTATAATTTATAAATTGCTTTGAATAAATCGGCAGAGGCGAGTTTGCGCTCTCTTGGAACGCCTGTTTTTTTTGACATGAAAATAATAGGGTGGGTAAATTTTTACCACTAAATAAATAATGCACAAAATTACGGTTATTTTTCGTTAAGCTCCTAATTAATTTGACACTTGTTACTGATATAATTAAGTTTTGAAGCCTACTTTACTAAAAACTTTGTGAAAACTTTGATTCTTTGTTTCTTTGTGCTGAAAAAAATTTGAATTTTAAAATCTTTTCAATTTAAATAATGATTTTAATTTTGTTTCTAATAAAATTATTTACTGGAACTAATGTACATAAAACCCATGCGTTTCATATTTCTAAAACAGAAATTGAAGTAAATAAAAACGAAAATACACTTAATTTCACGACGCATTTTTTTATTGACGATTTTGAACGAACACTCACGCAAAGCGGTAGGCAAGGTTTAAATTTATGCTCCGATAAAGAAATAAAACCACAAGGCGATTCGGCAGTGTTTAATTATATCAGTACACATTTTTTGGTGAGCATAAACGGAAAAAATTATCCGATACAATGGGTAGGCAAAGAGCGTGCAAAAGATTACCAAGCGATGTATGTGTATTACACGATTGCGAAAGTTAAAAATATAAAATCCATTGAATTGAAAACAACTTTATTGACAGAAACATTTAGCGACCAAAAAAATATAGTTGAATTAAAAGCGACTAACTTAAAAGATGGTTTTATTATTTTTGATAAAAATCACAACTCGGAAACTATAAAGTTTTAGTTTTTTATGAAATTTATTTTCATTGGTCTTATAAAATTATACCGTCTATTGATTTCGCCCATGCTTGGTGCTAATAAATGTCGGTACCAACCTACGTGTTCGCAATACACAATGGATGCTATAAACGAATGGGGTGTTTTTCGTGGCGTATACATGGGAGCTAAACGTTTAGCGCGTTGTCATCCTTGGTCAACCCATCCACATTACGATCCTATCCCTAAAAAACAAAAATAAAATTTTACCGATTTTATAATAGAGGTTTAATTTTTTTCTCTTCCCGTTTCGCCTCATTTTCTCCCATTCTGTACAATACTATTTTTTCAATAAGCTTTTCAGGAATCGGCTTATTTATGGTGAATTGCATGGTACCTTTTGCAATTTTAAAATCTTTTAATTCCGATTTAAAATGTTCAACCACACCACTTGGGAAAAAACTACAATGATTTTTAAATGCCGCAAAGCCTACCAACATACCATAATATTTAAACATTGGCGTTCCATAACTGATACCTTCGGTTGCATCAGGTGCAAGTTCTTTTACCTTTTGTCGCAATCGTTCTAATGCTTCAATCACTTTTTCGGGTTGAAGCGACATATATTCATCGACAGTTTTTATAGATTTATTCATATTTTATTCCGTTTTCCGTTTAAACGCTGCGAAAATTGCCATCGCATGACCATGACCTCATAGAAAATGTCAATTGATTTAGATGTCATGTTCAAAGTTGTTTACGATTCGAGAATATTTTTTATTTGCACCAAAATTGGGTTCCATCCCTCGCCATTATTATATACATCTTTGTAGCGTTTTTTACCATCCTCAGCCGTTTCAAATCCATCTTGTGCGACTGAAAAAGTTGTTATGCCATTTTTCTCACTGAGTCTGTAAGTTACAATTAAATGATTCTCGGGCGTGTGATCATATTTTGCATTTGGGTCGATGACAGAATATTTCAGCAATTTATTTTCTTTAAATTCTAAAACAAATCCTGACACAAAAGTTGTTAATTTACCTTCGTAATGAGCTTGCCAAAGCAATGAGCTTCCAATTTTCCAATCAGAAACGGTTGCGCAGCCAAACATATATTTTGAAGTTTGTTCCGGATTTACCAAAGCATCCCACACTTTTGAGATGGGTGCATTGATCTCGACAGAGTTCTTTACAACTAATTTTTTAGCCATTATATTTTAGTTTTTGTGAACTATCAAGTAAAAATAAAAACTATTTGTTTAATAAAAAAAATTATTTTAAAAATTTTGTGATAATTAGTTGTCAGGAACGAGATGTCAAGCGTGAGAAAAAATCAATCACAATATCTGCCACCGGATATATTACTCCTGATTCCTGATTCCTGATTCCTCATTTTCCCATATACAGCACGTTCCATCTGTGTCCGTCCAGATCGGAAAACGCGCAACCATACATCCAACCTTGATTTTCGCTCGGTTTGCCAAAAACAACACCACCTGCTTCCGTAACTTTAAGTGCCAATTCATCTACTTCTTTACGGCTTTCTGCATCGAAAGAAAATAAAATTTCTGAAGAGGTTTGAGTATCTGTAACAGGGAATTGATTAAAGCCTTCAAAAAGAGGTTCTTCGCACAGCATTACAACGGATTTATTAGGCGCAATAATAAGGCATGCCATTCCTTTAGGGACACCACCCTCATTGAAAGAAAAACCCAGCGCAGTAAAAAACGCTTTCGATTTACCAATATCCTTTACGGGTAAATTAATCCAGAGATCTTTTGTCATAATAATTTTTATTTAATTGGAACGAATTTATTCATTACTTTGCCGGCAAATGTCGAAGTTTTAACCCATTTTAAGTTAGCACGGCTCTTAAAAATTCTAAGACCTTCACCAATAGCTGTTGGATTTGTAATCAAATAATACTCGTCAATCAAATTATTTTCAATCAATGAAGCGACAAAACGCGCACCACCATAAACGATTATATCTTTACCCTTTTTATTTTTTAAGCTATTGACAACTTCTACAACATCCTCGTTCGAGACGGTAACGTTCAAACCTGAAATGGTTTTTTGTGTTTTGCTGAAAACTATTTTAGGCGTATCAACCATCATTTTTGCAAATAAAAATTCTGGATGTTCCCGATTTTGTGCGACGCTCTCCCAATAAGGCAAAAATCCTTCGGACGTTTTACGACCCATGAGCATTGTGTCTGAAGAGTTGATCAATTCATCCCGAGCCTTTAAAAGTTTTTCATCTCTACTGAAAGTTATCCAGTCAAATTGTCCTTCCGGACCAGCCACGAAACCATCAAGGCTTATTTGCATCTGTAATTTTAATTTTCGCATTTTTAATTGTAAATAATAATTTTAATTGACGATGCAAAGATATTCCAATAAATAAAACTTTTTGTTGTATAATTGCATCTATAAAAGGGTGTTTTGCGACAAAAATTAATTTTATTACATTTGCAAGTATTTAATTTAAGTGAGCCATGAAAAATGTCTGTATTCTAGTTCCTGAGTCATGTGTTATGCAAGCTATTGCAGATCCACAATATTTATTTTCCGCAGTTAATCAGTTCATGTTAGCATCAGGTAGAAATCCATTGTTCAATGTGCAATTGGTTGGCGAGCATACTTGAGATAAAATTGAATGGTGGTATGTTTTCGGTGCATACCGATGCACAATTAGAAAATGCCAGTCCTCCAGATTTAGTTTTTATTCCTGCCTTATTCGGAGATATGCAAACTGCGATTGACATAAATAAAAACATATTACCTTGGATAGACGGTGTGCGTCGTTCAATCAATGAAGAAAGTTATTGCATTCGCTTCACACCGCGTAAACAAAAAAGTATTTGGAGTGCCGTGAACTTAAAAAAAATGAAAGAACTGATTGCTAACGGAAAAATGCAAGAAGCAGGTCTAAGTATTTTTAATTTGAGAGATGGAAGGAAGCAAAATATTTATTCGTTCGAAAGAGTTGCTTCTCCATTTCCGACAGAATTAGAAAATTTATTTCAAGCTAACGTAGTCGCTTGGGAGTTTTTCAATAAGCAACCTGCGGGTTACAAAAAACTTATGATTCATAGGGTGCTTGCAGCAAAACAAGAAATTACAAAACTATCACGGCTCGAAAAACTTATAGAAGAAAGTGAGAAAGGTAAAAGAATACGATAAAATTTTACACAATTTTGTTTAAATTTAGTATTTTATTTTTAAAATTCTTTTCAATTCGACAAAGAGAAAAAATGAGTGCTTTATAAATAAAAAAGGGTTGAAAATTTTCAACCCTTTTTTATTAACCACTAACCATTATTTTTATCCCATTTCTGCTTCAACGGCTTTAACTTCTGGCACCATGCGCGTTAACATTCCTTCAATGCCTGCTTTGAGTGTTACAGTAGATGACGGACAACCACTGCACGAACCTTGCAATAAAACAAAAACTGTTCCTTCAGTAAAGCGCAAAAACTCGATATTACCGCCATCCATTTCAACAGCAGGTTTAACAAAATCATCAATGAGCGATTTGATTCGTATCACAATTTCACCCGATGCGGCATCGTCGTGAATAGTGTTGTCGCTTTGGTGCTTGGCAATAGCTTCAGCGTAACCGTCAGAAACAATTGTATTTCCCTCTTCAACGTAGTGCTTAATCCGATCTTTTATTTCTAAATTAATTTCGTGCCAATCGTAATTGAACTCTTTTGTGACGGTGACAAAATTTTTACTGACGTAAACGCCTTTTACGTAAGGAAGTTTATAAATATGCTCAGCCAGTGGCGACCATTCTTTTGCTGATGCTTCGTCTTTAAAATCAGCTGTCCCGTTGAATAACATCCTGTTTGTTACAAACTTGAGCGATTCCGGATTCGGTGTTTCTTCTGTATAAATGAGTACAGGTGCTTTTGTTGCAGTATCCATATTTTTTCTATTTTTTAAATTTTGTTTAAACTACGTCAGTTTTAAAAATCTTACAATCTAGTGTAACTACATATTTTGACAAATATAGGAGTTTATCCGTAAAGCTCATAGTGAATTTGATGGCGTTGATATCCGAAAGACATTAATTTTTCGACAGCATCATCAATCATGTTTTGCCAACCACATAAATAAAACGAAACATCGGGTCTAAAAGTTTTATATCCTGCTTCAATAATTGAATGTACATAGCCGTGCGTTGCAAAATCTGTTTTTTCTCTCGATAGACACACATCGTACATAAAACGCGCTTCGTTAACTTGTATGTTTTTAAACTCTTCGAAATATAAAATATCCGCAACAGTGCGCGCACCGAAAATAAGATGAATACTTTTAAATTCTTTTTTTTCGGAAATAATATTGTGAATCATTGACCGAAACGGCGCAACGCCTGTGCCGGTGCAAATTAAAACGGTATCAACGGTTTTTAAATCGTGTTTGAGCGTAAAACCGCCGTCTGGTTTTTTAAAATTAATTTGCGATCCAACTTTCACCTCATTAAACAAATATTCTGTCCCGCCTGTGCTATTCGATGAGCGGACAACGCACAATTCTAAAATTTTATTCCCTTCAATTTGTGGTGCATTGGCAATACTGTAACTGCGCCAACGTTTTTGCCGTTTATCGGAAATCGGTAAATCTAAAATAATAAACTGACCCGCAACAAATTGCATCGTTGTTTCCGTTTTTAGAAAGAAGCGGCGCGTAGTAGAACTTTGTTGTTCTATGGATGTTACAGTGGCAATATTCCAGAGTTGCATTGAGTAATAAATTTTGTTTAGAAGAAATCTAAACAAATGTATAATGCGCCAAGTTATAATTTTGTTTAAAGAAGATTAATTTTTTTTGGAAAATTTCGGAACACGGAATATATTTAATCTTGATTGTATGATGTTCAATTTTGGTAACGAAAAATTTACAAAATTTAGCACTCAAATTTTCTGCACTCACTAAAAGCATTGTATATGATAGACGCCACACTGCCTGATAAATACGAAGCGTTCATTAGTCAGCTCGACTATGAAACTATATTTTATAAAGCCATTGAAATTCTTGGTAAGTTTGGCGATATTAAATCGGCAAAAGATGGTGAGATTGTTGTAACAGGCACGCAATACACAACTGAAAATTTACATTTCTTTCTCGATAATATTGTGCGTCGGTGCGGACAAACGCCGCGCAGTGAATGGGCAGACATGATTAAATCGCATTTTAGTAATTTTACCAACAACCCGAGTAAAGATCGCTACATTTGGAAAGATTACGATTATGCGCGCCAATTTTTGCGCGTGCAAGTCCGACCTGAATTGCCTATGCCTGTTGCTAACATAAATGATTTATTTTATCGGCAAGATTTCCCTGGCACGTTTTCTGTTTTGGTTCTCGACTACGATAACAAACTCCAATATTTTAAACGACCATTGGTTAAAGAATGGAATAAAACTGACGAAGAACTTTTTGAAGACGCTTTAGATAATGTGGCTGCCGAAAAAATGTACAGTTCAGAAATTAGTTGGAACGACGCGTACGACATTAATACGTTTGCCAACCCAAGTTATGCAGCATCCTATTTGATTGAATTAGAGCGGAACGCACCGCAAGCTGTTGGCAGATTTGGTGCTATTGTTGCTATTCCGTTGCGAACTTTCACTATTGCACACCCATTAGACAGTATTAAATCGTACGATTTTATCGGTCATTTTAAACCGATGGTGTTAGAATATTTAAAGCAAGACGATATTCCAGTGTCTGAAAAATTTTATTGGTATTATAAAGGCAGTTACGAAAAAATTAATGACCACGTTAAAGACGGTAAAATGTTTATTTCTATGCCCGAAAAATTATATCACCTTATTAATAGACCAGAAGAAGAGGACGATTAAAAATTAAATTAAAAAAATGCCATCCCGATAAATTAAATCCCCGTCTGCAAAAATTTCGCCACCATTGCGCATATTAGTCATCATATCGTGATGAACGCTTGATTGATTTTTGCCGCCACATTGCGCATAACTCTGCCCAACGGCCATGTGAATAGTGCCGCCAATTTTTTCATCGAACAAAATATTATTGGTTTGTTTTTGAATCCGCACATTCGTTCCGATGGCTGCTTCGCCAAAATAGCGTGCGCCTTCGTGTGCAAAAAGCGCATCTAAAAATTTTTCGTTTGTTTTTGCCGACCAATTTTCTATAAAACCATTTTTAACATTGAGTTGAACGCCTGTAATTTTTTGTCCACCCCAAAAAGTTGGTACTGTAAATTGAATTTTACCATTCACGGAGTTTTCAATCGGTGCTGTATAAACTTCGCCGGATGGCATATTGGTTTGCCCGTCCGAATTAATCCAAATGCGATTTAAAGTATTAAAATGTATATCGGTGTGAGTGTTGGTGTTTAAATAACGCATTTCGCACCGCTGATTTAAATAATCAACAATGTGCTGCTGACTGCGTCGTTGTTCGAGCCAAACATTCCTCGGATTTTCAAGATGTAAACCACAAGCATTTTGTATAAATTCGGAATAATTTTTTAACGACATTTTCGCGGCATCCGCACCTGCTTTGGTCGGATATTGACACAAGCAACGTTTTAACGCGCGTGTTCCTGTGCGCTCGTTGTAAGTTTCGTTAATCGGCTGCATTGCTTTTTGACGTAGCTTAGCATTTTTTCTGGTGTCTATTTCGGAATGAAACTTATCGGAGACAATGTATGGCGCACGAATATGCAAATAGGCATCAAAAGTTTCGATGGCTAATTTATAGAGCGGTGGCTCTTCGGCGAGTTGCATTTTGTTGGCGTTTTGCAAAAAAATATCTTGCTTACCTTCAAACAAAAAATCAATTTCAACCAATGCTGCACCAGCTTGCAAAGCAGCTTTATATATTTCGCGCACCAAAGGTTCGGCTAAAGGTGTGGTTTGAATAAATAATTTTTCGCCTGGTTTTATAGACAGTGAATAATTCACCAATAGCTGTGCGTATCGCTCTAAGAAAATATTATCCATTGTTTGGGTTACTTTTAAAAAACATTATCCATTGCACAATAAACTGAATTTATTTGATTTAAGTATGAGAAAAGAACGCAGAGATGTTGAATGAAGGGAATCCTTTTATTTTTCACACTAACTTTTTGTCTTACTTGCAATATATTAAATCAGCGTAATTTTTTTACAGCTTCTACAAAATGATTCCAAATTGGTTCATCAGGTGGTGGAGCAGTAACGTTTATTATTTCGCCCATAAAACTTTTGAATTTATAACCCTCTGCGTGTAAACCAATAGATTTGTTTTTTTCGGCGCGACGCGCACCATATTTTACGTCGCCTTTAATTGGGCAACCGATGTGTGCCAATTGTGCACGAATTTGATGGAAACGACCCGTTTGTAATGTAACTTCGAGGAGGAAATAATTATCGCTTTCGGATAAAAGTTTATAATTCAGTTGAGAAGGTTTCGCGTTTGGTGCAGCTTCGGCGTAAACGCGGGCTTTATTTTTTTTGGTGTCGTGTTCTATAAAATGATTCAGCGTATCTTCTTTTTTGGGGGGCGAATTATTTACAATTGCCCAATAAGTTTTTTGCGTTTCGGGCTGCGTGAGAATTTGTGCGAAGTAATCGGCGGCGACATCGTTTTTAGCAAAAAAGATGACACCGCTTACGGGTCTATCAATGCGATGCACGACGTAAAAATTTTTGTTTAACTCATTATCCGCATAATCGAGCAAAGAAATATCGCCGGTTAAATCGGGTTGAGAAGGGATACCACAAGGTTTATTGATTGCAATAAAATGTTCGTCTTCAAATAGAATCTGAATTGGTAAAATAGCGTTCGTTTTATTCTTACTCATTTAAATTAGAGTTTCGCTTTCTCTTTCAAAAAATTAATGCAAATATTCAAAAAAAATTCTCATTTTTGCACTCCCTTGCTTATTTATTTATTAAAATTGCTGATGAAATTGTTCGATGTCTATCCTTTATACAATGTTGAGCCAGTTAGTGCGCTCGGTTTTGAAATTCTTGACTCAAAAGGCGATACTTATTTCGATTTTTACGGAGGTCATGCCGTCATTAGTATCGGTCATTCGCACCCAAAATACATAAAAAGTTTGACGGATCAACTTAACCGCATTGCTTTTTATTCTAATTCCGTTCTCAACCCGATGCAGAATGAAGTTGCGCAGCGCATTGCAGATTTGAGTGGTTTAAATAATTACCAATTATTTTTTGTTAATTCGGGTGCTGAGGCAAACGAAAATGCTTTGAAGCTCGCGTCTTTTCATAACGGAAGAACAAAAGTGATAGCGTTTAAAAAAGCATTTCATGGCAGAACTTCAGCAGCCGTAAACGTTACGCCCGATGCTAAAATTGTGGCACCTATAAACGCCACATTTGAAAAAGTTTTTTTCGATTTAACAGATATTGACGGCGTTTGCGAAGAAATTTTTCAAGGCGATGTTGCCGCTGTTATCGTTGAAGGTATTCAAGGTGTCGGTGGTGTTCATGTGCCATCGGCAGAACTCTTACAAAAAATTCAGAAAGCCTGCACACTCACCGATACCGTTTTAATTTTAGATGAAGTGCAATCGGGTTATGGTCGTTCCGGAAAATTTTTCGCCTTTCAACACGCCCAAGGCGTTGAGCCCGATGTAATAACGATGGCAAAAGGAATGGGTAACGGATTTCCAGTTGGTGGTTTATTAATTCACGAAAAATTTGCGCCACGCATGGGAATGTTGGGCACAACGTTTGGCGGCAATCAGTTGGCGTGTGCTGCGTGCATTTCTGTTCTCGATGTTATTAAATCGGAAAACTTGATGCAAAACGCGCAAGTTGTTGGCGATTACGCCATGGCAGAATTAAAAAAAGTACACGGTGTTAAAGTAGTACGCGGTTTAGGTTTAATGATCGGTTTCTCATTCGATTTCCCGATTGCAGAATTGCGCAAGCGTTTGGTGTACAATGAACATATTTTCATCGGCTCATCTTCCGAACCTAACACCATTCGGTTTTTACCGCCTTTAACGGTGGGCAAAAAAGAAATTGATATTTTGGTAGTGGCGTTGAATCGTGCAGTGGCGACGTTGTGATAATTATTGGCGAATTAAATTCAATATTTTCGTAGATGTACGGCAATAGCAGATGTCTTTAAAAAATATTTTTTCAGAATTACGTCTAAAAATTAATAATAAAAACCTTTCTGAGCAATAATTCATTTAGAAAGCAGAACATTATTGAATCGAAAAAAAATGTAGGCACAAGCGGTTTCAAATAATTTTTTCGGATTCAAAAACTTTCGTTTACAATTTTTGTATTGATTTTCTTTTAAAAAATAAATCACATTCGTTTTGTTTTTGTAAATAAGTTGAATTATTAGCTTACATTTGCACCGAATTTACTAATCAGATATTTTAACAGCGTTATGACTACAAATTACCGTATCATTTAAATCAACAAAATATGAAATGACATTTGCGTAAAGCAAACTTGCTTACATTCTTTTGCTGACTTCAACGCTTGACGAGATATCTTAATCTCTATAATGGATATTCAATTAATTAAAGTAGCAAAGGAGCTTAATGTGGGCATGGGAACTATTGTAGAGTTTCTGTCAGGTAAAGGTTTTTCTATCGACAACAAACCCAACGCACGGGTTAATGAAGAAATGCACTCCGCACTTCTTAAAAAATTCTCAGATTCTAAGGCTGAAAAAGAAAAAGCAGATCAATTGTCGTTTGGTAGCAACAACAACAATGGTAGAGCCACTATTAATACACCTATTGGTAATTTTCAAAATAAGCCACGCGCTCCATTCGAGATTCGGCCACAAGTAAATATAAATCTTGCGCCCGATCCTATTATTGTAAAGCCCGCCGCTGAATTTATTGAGCGTCAAACTGTTACATTACAACAACCTAAAGTTGTTGGTAAAATTGATTTAGCTGCGCTCAATAAGCCAGCACCTGTCAAAGAAACTCAGAAAGATATAAAACCTGAAATTACTTTAACCAATAGGGATCTTCAGAAACCACGCCCACCCATTCAGAAGGTGGAGCAAAAACCTGCTGCGCCAAAAGTAACCACAGAAGAAGCACCGATAAAAGTTGATGCATCAACGGCGCCAACAGCTCCGTCTGAAATAATTAATGGTGTAGAAACAACCAATACTGCGGAAGGTAACGATTTCCATAAAATGGATGCGCCGCAACTACAAGGATTAAAAATTAAAGGAAAGATTGACGTAAATAAATTTAACGAGCGTCCGCCGAGTCAAGATACGAGAAATAATAATTATCGCGGTAATAATAACAGTAATGGTAATAGGAGCGGTCAGCCACAAAATCGTACGAGTGATCCGAATCGCCCGAATGATCCAAATCGTCCGCGCGATCCGAATAGACCGAGTGATAGAAATGTTGATCCAAATCGTACGCCACAAAATCGTCCGCAAGATCCGAATCGTCCACGCGATCCGAATCGTCCGCAAGATCCGAATCGTCCGCAAGATCCGAATCGTCCACGCGACCCGAACAGACCAAACGATCCAAATCGCCCCGCGCAAAATCGGACAGTTGACCCAAATCGTCCGCGCGATCCGAACCGTCCGCAAGACCCAAATCGTCCGCGCGATCCAAACCGTCCGCAAGATCCGAACCGTCAGCCACAAAATCGGACGAATGATCCGAACCGTCCGCAAACGGGTGGTGGCGTTAACAATCCATCGAATCCTGCTCCGCCGCCAAACACAAACGCGAATACAGGCGCGAGTAATGCTGACCGTTTAAAACGCAAGCGTTTACCAAGCGATATTCGACCACCACAATCTGGATCTGGAACTGGTAACAACAACAATAGTAGCTCAAATAATCGCCCGTACGATAATAGGTCAAATTCAAATAGTAATAATCGCGGACCTTCAACGGGTGGCAGCAATCGCCCACCGTTAAAACCAGAAGTACCGCAAGAAATTTCGCAGCAACAAATTGAGGCGAAAATTAAAGAAACGATGGCGCGCCTTAATATTGGCGGCAAAAATAAAGGACAGAAAATTCGACGCGACAAACGCGAACGAATGCGCGAAAAAGAAGAGCAACGCCAACAAGATTCAACGACCAATAAACTCCAAGTTACTGAATTTATTTCAGTATCTGAATTGGCGAGTTTACTCGATATACCTGCCACAAAAATTATCACAACCTGTATGGGTTTGGGCATTTACGTATCTATCAATCAGCGTTTAGATGCTGAGTTGATAGACGTAATAGCTGGTGAATACGATAGAGAAGTAGAATTCATTTCAGCCGAAGAGCAAATTGGTTCCGATATTGTTGAGCCGCCTGATGATCCAGAAAATTTATTGCCACGCGCACCCATTGTTACCGTTATGGGTCACGTTGACCACGGTAAAACGTCTTTACTCGATTATATTCGTAAAGCAACCGTCGCATCCGGTGAAGCGGGTGGAATTACACAGCATATTGGTGCGTACGAAGTGAAATTAAAAGACGATAAAAAAGTTACTTTCTTAGACACGCCGGGTCACGAAGCGTTTACAGCGATGCGTGCGCGCGGTGCAAAAGTTACCGACGTAGCCGTTATTATAATAGCAGCCGACGACAACATTATGCCGCAAACGAAAGAAGCAATTAGTCATGCGCAAGCAGCAGCATTGCCGATTGTTTTTGCTATCAATAAAATTGATAAACCTGGTGCTGACCCAGAACGCATTAAAAACGAACTGGCGCAAATGAATTTGTTGGTGGAAGAATGGGGTGGTAAATACCAATCGCAGGATATTTCGGCAAAAACAGGTGCTGGTATTGATCAATTGCTCGAAAAAATATTACTTGAAGCCGATATTTTAGAATTAAAAGCGAATCCGAACAAACGCGCATCCGGTACGGTGATAGAAGCATCGCTTGATAAAGGGCGCGGTTACGTTACAAAAATGTTAGTGCAAAACGGAACTTTGAATCAAGGTGACGTTATTATTGCGGGTGAATATTCTGGTAAAATTAAAGCCATGTTCAACGAGCGTGGTAAAAAAGTTCAGCATTCGTTACCCGCTTCACCCATTTTGGTTTTAGGTTTAGGCGGTGCACCGCAAGCGGGTGAAACGTTTAAAGTAATGGAAAACGAAAGTGAAGCGCGCGAGATTGCGAAAAAACGCGCACAAATTGTGCGTGAACAATCCGTTCGTGCTACTAAACGCGTGAGTTTGGATGAAATTGGTCGCCGTTTGGCACTCGGTACATTCAAAACTTTAAACCTCATAGTTAAAGGTGATGTGGATGGTTCGGTTGAAGCGTTGGTAGATTCATTATTAAAACTTTCTCTCGAAACAGTTCAAGTGGCTGTTATACACAAAGCTGTTGGTCAGATAACAGAAACCGACGTGCTTTTAGCTTCTGCATCCGATGCCATAATTATTGGATTCCAAGTGCGTCCATCGCTCAATGCACGTAAACTTGCCGAGCGTGAAGGCGTAGAAATTAAAACGTACTCCATTATTTATGAAGCTATCAATGAGTTGAAATCGGCGATTGAAGGTATGCTTGAACCAACTAAAGAAGAAAGCATACTCGGACAAGTTGAAATTAGACAAGTGTATAAAATTTCCAAAGTTGGATCCATTGCGGGTTGTTACGTTACGGAAGGAAAAATTACACGCAACGCGCTTATTCGGGTTGTGCGAGATGGTATTGTCGTGTTTCCTGTCAAAGAAAATCAAGTCGGTCGCTTAGGCTCACTTAAACGTTTCAAAGACGACCAAAAAGAGGTTAAAGCAGGTTTTGAATGTGGTTTAACTATTGATGGGTTTAACGATATTCAAGAATACGATACGCTTGAAGCTTATGAGATTATAGAAGTAAAACAAAAAATTAAGTAATTATTGTAGGGTTCATTTTTGAACCCTACATACGTAGGCAATTAATAAACAACTCACATCTAACAACTATTGATAGATACCTACCGACACAAAGGTTTACGCCGACAAATGATTGAAGAATTGCGCGCTAAAGGGATTGCAGATGAAGCAGTGCTGGAGGCGATGAATACTTTGCCACGTCATTTCTTTCTCGATTCCGCCTTCGATGAATGGGCATATTCCGAAAATGCTTTTCCGATTGGCAATAACCAAACCATTAGTCAGCCTTACACGGTAGCATACATGACGGCACTGCTGGAAGTAAAACACGATGATAAAATTTTAGAAATCGGAACAGGTTCGGGTTATCAAGGTGCTGTTTTAGCGTTACTTGGTGCGCGCGTTTACACGATAGAGCGACAAGAAATGCTGTATAAACGCACGAAAGAATTTTTAAAAAAAATAGGATTTAAAACGGTTAAATGTTTTTTCGGCGACGGTACGCAAGGTTTAGCCGAATTTGCACCCTACGATAAAATGATGGTAACAGCCGGCAGTAACAGTGTGCCAAAAATTTTACTCGCACAACTTAAAATTAACGGTATTTTGGTTATGCCTATCGGCGATTCTAAAACACAGATTATGCGCAAAATTACGCGTACGGCTGAACATACTTTTGAAACCGTTGAACTCGAAAATTTTAGGTTTGTACCTTTCTTAAAAGGCGTTAATAAAATTGATGCCAAATAGTTTATTACTAAAGCCATTCCAATATTAACTAACTATTAAGGTTTAATTTAAGAAAGCATTAAAAATTTTATCGTCGGTTTAAACTTTTATGTTTAATTTTGTTTAATAAACATACTGCCAAAGTTAAGAAAGAAATAGATTTTTAAGACCGACCTTTTTTTGATGATGAATTTAGCATTAAAAAGCGAAAAACAAATATTTTCGAGAGAAATTTTAACAGGAATAAAACTTTCCATTGAACTTACCACACCTATTGATGATCCAAGACCGATCTACATAGTCGGTAATTTTAATAATTGGCGCGTTGATGAAGAGCGGTTTAGGTTGAAGCGCATTGCGCAAGGACGTTTCTCATTTCATTTTCCGAATGACGTGGCTTTGCCGGAAGTTTTAGAATATAAATACGTGCGCGGTGGTTGGGATAATCAAGAACTCGACGCTTTCGGAAACATTTTGCAAAACCGTACAGTGCGCAATCCGAATGGTATTTTACGCGATGCCGTGCCGCGTTGGAAAAATTATGGCTTAGAGTTTAATCCGAAATATCTACCCAAAAAATTAATTATAAGCGATAATTTTTTTAGCGAAGAATTGCAAAACCATCGTAAAATAACGGCATTATTACCTTATAATTATGCTTACAACCTTACGCGTCGTTATCCCGTTTTATATCTGCACGATGGACAGAATTTATTTAATGAAAAATCACCGTTCGGCAATTGGGAAATTGATAAAAAACTCGCTGTATTAGCCGAAATTGGTAAAGGCGAAATCATCGTTATCGCTATTGATCATACAGAAAAAGATAGAGCGGAGGAGTTTATTGTTGAGCCGACGCGTCGTTTCGCGCAGGCTAAAGGCAGAGATTATATTCGGTTTGTAGCGCAAACTGTAAAACCTTTTATTGATACACAATTGCGTACGCTGACCGACCGCGAGAATACGTGTTTGGGTGGAAGTTCTTTGGGCGGTCTCATTTCAATTCATGCGGGTTTAATGTATCCAGAAATTTTTGGTAAAATGATGATCTTTTCACCTTCGTTCTGGGTGGAGCAAAAAATTGGATTTCAGAATTTACCACCTATACAGAATTTTCCCATCAAAGCCTATATTTATGGCGGCGGCGAAGAAGGCTCGAATATGCTGCAAAATATTGAGAAGTTTACGAACCATATTCATAATCACGGATTCGATACATCATTGCTCAATATTAAAACGCATCTCAATCCAAGCGGCAAACATTCAGAGGCGCGTTGGGGTGAGGAGTTTTCTGCGGCAGTTGATTGGCTCTTCTTTTAATGAATTTCTTAATTCTTAATTGACTCTGTATATTTGTATCAAAAACGGATGTTGTTTAAAAATTACAAACGAAATCTTGCGTTCCCCCAAAATCTTATTCGAGTTTTATTCGCCTTTGCAGTGATTTTTTATTTTTCAGCGTGCAGTAGGCTATTGATCAAAAAAGATGTATCGAACACACCGCTTCATTGTTTCGATATGATGAGTAATACTGTAGATACACATTATAGCCTATTCGCTGAAAAAAAAGTGAATTGGGAAAAACTGACGAAAATTTACCGCGCACGTGTTTACGATTCAATGACGCAAGATTCGCTTTTTGTAGTCATGAGTGGTTTACTCGCCGAATTAAACGACGGGCACGTAAATCTTTTTTCAACGACCGATAAAAGTAGAAATTGGCATTGGAAAGAAGATTTCGCCGACAACTACAACGAAGCATTTGTGCAACGCCAATATCTAAAAAATAATTTTAAAATTACGGGTCCGTTTTATCACAACTTTCTGCGCGATTCGGTGGGTTATGTTACTTATCGTTCGTTCGCAGCACCTTTCACTACCGAAGAACTCGATTATATTTTGCAGCGATACCGCAATTCGCCAGCAATTATTATAGATATTCGAGATAATGGCGGTGGTGCGCTGCAAAATGCGCTCACGCTTATGTCGCCATTTTGTACAAAAAATAAAATTCTTTTGGGTTATGGCTACCGCAAAACAGGACCGCTCCGCACCGATTTTAGTAAAGGTAAACTTTTTGAGCTATCACCTTCTCGTAGGAATATAATTTTCCAAAAACCCATTTTTGTACTTGTCAATCGCGGAACATACTCCGCTGCAAATTACTACGCGGCGTTCATGTCTGTTTTACCCAATGTTACTTTAGTCGGCGATAGAACAGGCGGCGGCGGCGGTATTCCTATTTCATTCGATTTGCCAAACGGCTGGCAATACCGAATGTCAGCGAGTTACACGACATTACCTAACGGCAGAAGCATTGAAAGTGGCGTTGCACCCGATGTTGAAGTAGCAACAAATGCGAGTGATGAATTAATTTTTAAAGATAAAATTATTGAGCGTGCTTTAGAACTAGCGACAAAAATTAAGGAATCAAGGAATGAAAAATGAAGGAATGAAAGAAATTTGAAAGTGCCGTTGGCATGAACAGTTTGTAGCCGTGCCATTTAGGGCATCGTTGAAAATAAAATTAAGTTGTGGCGTCCAATATTTTTAAATCGGTGCGAGAAGGCTACGCCACGGAAGGCGTTGGAAAATATTATGCGTCGCATGGCGAAACATATATCAATCCTCATGAGATTTATATTGCTGAATTGCTCGTTAAAAATAAAAATCGGATTGACTATAATAAAGTTTTAGATTTAAGTTGCGGCAGCGGTGAAGTTACGCGCGCGCTTCAAACTTTAGGCTATAAAAATATGCTCGGCTGCGATCCATTCACCGCTAAACTTTATTGCGAAAAAACCGCTTGCCATTGTTTAGATTATGCTTTTACCGATTTTTTGCTACCGCAAATTTTAACCAATCCGCACTTTGAAACGCCATTTTCCAGTATCATTTGTTCATTCGCTTTGCATTTAGCATCCGAAAAAATTTTGTATAGTTTTGTTCAAGCTATGTGGCAACTCAGCGATACGCTTATTATTATTACACCACATAAACGTCCAGTGCTCGAAAAATTACAAAACACGCAACTTGTTTTTGATGATTTTACACTTACGGCGCGTGAAAAAAAGATTTTTTTGAAGTGTTATGGACAGTTGTGAACCTTGAATTATGACTTTTTTTTAGGTAGCTACTTTTTATTTGATTTGTGTTTTAATTCCAAATAAATATTTGTTTTCAATTTCATTTTTGATTTGAAAAACAAAAGTGTTTTCATTTTCATTTTCGCTTTCATTTTGAAAATGATTTTGGTTTTCAAAATAAAAGCGATTCGGAAATACTTTTTCACGGAATCGAAATCATGTTCTTTCAATAATTGTTGCTGAACCCATGCCACCGCCGGCAATTGTAATGAGTGCGCGTTTTTTTCCTTGTCGTTCAAGCTCATCGAGTGCAACACTGACAAGCATTGCACCCGTTGCACCAAGCGGATGACCAAATGCAATGGCACCGCCATTCACATTTACATTAATTGTATCGAGATCGAGTTTGCGCATAGCAGCAACATTCACGGCTGCAAACGATTCGTTTATCTCCCACAAATCAATATCGTTTTTGGTAAGGTTTGCTTTTTTTAAAACTTTATGCACCGCAGCATCAAAACCTGTGAGCATTACAGTAGGTTCGCAACTCATCGTCGCGGTTGATACGATGCGCGCGCGCGGCAGTAAACCCAATTCTTTACCAATTGCGGCACTACCGAGCAAAACAGCAGCAGCACCATTTGCTTTTCCGGAAGAATTTCCGGACGTATGAATATGTTCGATGCGCTCCACCATCGGGTATTTTTTTTGAGCCACGGCATCGAATCCGTTTTCGCCTTGTAAAGCAAATGAAGGTTTTAATTTCGAGAGTAGCTCTAAATTTGTATCAGCGCGTGGGCGTTCATCTTTGTCTAAAATGATGAGACCATTAGAATCGTAAATGGGTATGAGCGATTTATTAAAATAGCCTAACTTTTGCGCATTTAAGGCGCGTTGTTCCGATTGCAAAGCGTACGCATCGGCTTCTTCACGCGAAATATTTTCCAGCGTCGCTATTAAATCGGCGGCAATACCCGGTGGGATATAATTTATTTTAGAAACAACCTCGGGATCGTATAAAGACGGTCCGCCATCGGAATAAATCGGTACACGACTCATGCTTTCAACACCACCGGCAACAATTAAATCTTCCATGCCCGATCCAATTTTCAACGCCGCCATATTAACGGCATCTAAACCCGAACAGCAATAGCGATTAATTTGTACGCCACCCACCGAACTATCCCAATCGGCATAAAGCAACGCCGTTTTCGCAATATTTCCACCTTGATCATTGACCGCTGTTACGCATCCAAAAATGCCATCATCAACGCGTGAAGTGTCTAAATTTTGGCGTTCTTTTAAAGCACGAAGAACCGTTGCTAAAAGCGTTATAGCGCGCACTTCGTGCAGTGCTCCAGAAATTTTATGGTTTCCGCGTGGGGTGCGCAGGGCATCGTAAATAAAAACATCCGTCATTGGTAATGGTTTACAGGGTAAAATTAATCATTAACCAGTTAAAATTAACTATTATTTTATGGATTATAATTGATACAACACTACGCCGCGCAATTGTAAAAAAGATTTTGAATAAACGTCGGAGTTGAGTTTCACGTCGTAGCTGCCTTCAAGTTGTGCCGAAATTTTCTTTAAAAGTTGGAACTGTGCACCTATATTTAATCGCAGAAAAGGAAATTTAATCGCTGCATCTTTGCGCGTAGTTACAACAGCCGTTTCTTTTTGATATCCATTAATAAACCGATAATCGAATTGTTCATTTATTTTAGATTGACCAATAAAACCAAAACCTAAGTATGGATCGATGCGCTTATTATCGGTAAGCGCGTATTGCAAACCAATACCATAATTCAAAAAAGTTTGGTCGCAATACACCGTAGAAAAAACATCGTACCTAGTAGGTGGTAAAATGTAAGGAACATCTTTCGTGTAATAAATGGTATTTTTCTGGTAATCGCTTTCAGCAATTTGCACATCAGCCACTAATTTAAATCTTTTAGAAATAAAATAATTGCCACGCACACCCACTGAATATCCCGTTTGTCGCACAACACTATCGCCGCTATAAGCTGCCCAACCTCCCGAAATGCCAATTTCAAATTTTTTAATTTTTACGGGTTCAATTTTTACGGGTTCAATTTTTATGAGTTCAATTTTAATGGGTTGTACTTCCTTTTTTGGGCTCAGCACTTTTTTATCGGTAATACTATCAGCCATTTCTTTGGCAACTGTTCTGCTGTTTGTATCTAATTTGGTTGGCAATAAAACTGTTATTGAGTCCTGCTTTAACAAAAGCCGTTGTTTCATTGTGTCGTTTGGCGTATCTTTTTTTGGTTGATTCAAACGATTCTCATTTTTTGTGATGATAACATCACTTGAATTGTTTGTAAAATTACGCACTAATTTATTTTCTGTAGAAGAATCCTTTTTATTTTTTTTCGTAAAAATTAAATTATTTTTTAACGGGCTTTTAGTGTTCTTTGGATCAAATTCATCGTTCGAGAAGTTAGAATTTTCGGATGCTGGAAAATTGTTTTTAGTTGTAGTAACATTATTTTCAGAAGTGTTTATAGTTTCAACTTGACTTGAAAAATCATTTAGCTTTGCACTCTGAATAATAATAGTTCTGTAAATAGTATCGTATTGTTTTACAACTACGCGTTTATAAATAGTGTCGTGTTGAATGAAAGATGTGTTTTCGTTTTTAATTGATTTTGCATTTTCTTCCAACTTTGAACTTTGTATTTTTACTACTTGAGCATTCAGATTATTTATTTTATTTTGTAAACCCTGCAAAGCATAAACTGAACCTGCTGCAAAACCAAGTAACAACAAAAGCGGCAACAACAACCACAGGTAACGACGTTTTTCGTCGCGTTGTGCATAATAATTTTGGAGATTTTTTTCCATAACCTCCCAGTTTGCATCTGTGAAAGCAAAATTTTTACCGTACTTGAGTTTTTCCCCGAAAACGTTATCGAAGTTTTCGTCGTTCATATTCTGACTTTGTGCGATTGTGAAACCATAATTTTAAGTTTTTGTCGCGCTACCATCAAGTTTGAGCGCGACGTGCCTTCTGTAATACCTGTCATTTCTGCAATTTCGACGTGCGAATATCCTTCTATGACTGCTAAATTAAATACTGTTCGATACGATGTTGGTAGCTGCCTTACCATCAAAATTAATTCATCGAAAGAAAGTCTTGCAATGGCATTCTCATCTACCGAAATTTTATTTTCAGCCAATTCTAAATCGGTAGAATGCGTTAAATCTTGGTATTTTTTTAAATAATTGATGCACGTCCGGATGACGACGGTGTGAAACCAAGCAGGAAAAGCATAAGAAGCGTTGTATAAATCAATTTTTGTAAAAATGCGCAAAAAAGCGTCGTTTAGCATTTCTTCTGCTTCTGCTTCCGACCGCGCATACCGATTACATACGTTCATGCCGTAACGGAAAAAACGTTTGTAAAGTGCTCTTTGGCTCAAACGATTGCCCTTGCGGCATCCGTCAAGAATGTCTGATAAGCCGTCACCATTAATCATGCAGATTTTTCAGTACTAATACACAATACACGGCAAGTTTCGAAAACGTGGGTAAGTTGTAATTTTTTAGTTGAAAATGCAAAAAATAATTCTAAAAATTTTAGACTTGCTCAATAAATGGAAAATCCATTGAACAAAAATATTTAATTTCAGTTTAGATAGCTATAAAACACGCTTAAAATTTTCTTCTATGGCATCTCCGACGCTTAAAATTGTTTCTGTATTACGCCAAACGGCAGATCGCGTTTTACAAAGTTCCGATTATCAGTGGGGACACATGGGTGCGTGCAATTGCGGACATTTGGCGCAAGTTATAACCATGCGCAACAAAGCTGAAATTCATAAACGCGCCATGTTGGGTATCGGCGATTGGAGCGAACAACTCAACGGATATTGTGCAACATCGGGTATGGCTTTTGATGAAGTTGTATCTGAAATGCTTGGTTTGGGTTTCGATGTCTCTGACTTGCAACATTTAGAGCGACTCTCAGACAAAAAAATTTTAGAAAGAATGCCTTTTAAAACATCGCTTAAATATAATGTCAAGGAAGACGTAGCATTATATTTAACGCTTTGGTCTGATTTAATGGAAGAAGAATATCGCGCCTTGAAAGCAAAAATAATAATTGCAAATTATTAATAATTAACTATTAGAAACTTATTCCTTTATTTTCGCGGTGGTATCGTTCTTTAAATTTTTCCACGATTTTAAAACCACTTTCAACGAACCGACCGATACCGGTGATTCAATCATCAACGGTAAGCGATTGGAATCGTTCGATGCCCAAATTTTCATTTTTGCATCTTTCGTAAAAACGCGACCGTCAACCAATTGTGGCGTAAAAAGCAAAACATCCCAATTGCCTAATCCGTGAATACTTTTTTGTTCGCGATTCTCTAATTTATATTTTAAAGGATAAACTTCTTCATCGAGTAAAACATTTATCGGAAATTCTTGACCAATTTGCGCCGATTGATAATCTAAAGTCCGACTGTAATAAACGACGGAAAGTACATCATGCATGGCATCATTAAATTTTTTTGACCCTCGATTGTCAATATTTTTTTCAGTCGGTCCGCGCTCAAATTGTGCTGATTTAGAATTCTGGTCGAACGTAACGTTATCGAACAAATGGTATTTACTTTCGTTCACCGTGCGTTGACTTACTATCGGGAGCATCGTTTTTTTATCAACGTAACTACTGTAATTATGGTGCGCTTTATAAATCCATTCGTAACTGTTGTAAGTCCTGCCTGTAGCTGTGAAATGAAAATTATTGCCTGCATCATCCACTTTGAACGTGATTTCACCGGCTGCAATCCAAACAAAATTCAGATTATAATACACTTTGTATGTCAACTCTTCGCCAGGTGCGAAACCTAAATCTGAATTATTAGAATTAACTTTTAAAACATTTTTAGGTACTACGGCACTATCGCGCGGAAACTTCGGTGGATAGTGTGCTAATTGAAGAACTATGCACATCAATGTTAGTGAAAACACTGCCGTTTTCGATTTTTTGATACTCAAATTCATGCAATACATTCTTTTTAGTGAAACGCAAATTCAAAAGGAAAAACATACCTAACAACGCAGGGATAATTAAGTTTATTATCCAGAGCGTAAAAGTTGCTGCTAAAATAATGAGTTGACTTTGCGCCGCTTCTCCCCAAATTTGAATCGCGATTTCGCCACGCGCCATTAAACCCACTAATGGTGGAAAAGGTATGCCTGTTTGCAATAAATAGATAGTGGCGATACTGGCTATTGCTTTCAAAAAAACAACTTTTAGACCAAAAAAACGAATGATGCAGTAATATTGCAGCGTATAAATACTGTAACGAACGAACGACCAAACCAAAACGTGGAGTAAAGTTTGCGCGCTGTACGACCGAATAACGACGACATTTTGAATCAGTTTTGGAAAACGGCGCAAAAATTTGATGTGCTTGAATACATTTACCAATACTGAAATTTTTAAAAAACAACCTAAAAGTGCCACACCACCCAATGCAACTGCTGCTATCATCCATTCTTTTTCGGGTGATTGTATTATGCCCGAATAAGCTACGTATAGTGTTAAACCGAAAGCACCAAAGGTGACTAAAATAAATTGTTGCGCCCAACTACCTACAAACGTTGTGAGAGTACCTTTAATGCGCAATTCTGGCGAGAGAAATAAAACACGACCGCCAAATTCGCCGACGCGGTTCGGAAAAAAAAGCGAAAAAGTTACACCCGCAGCAATAGCGCGCAAAGCTTCTGAAAAAAACAAACTTTTAAACGGATTCATTAAAATGCGCCATTTAAAAATTTCGCAAAACCAATTCAGTGGCATTAAAACAACCGCTAAAATCAACCAAAATGTTTCAGAATTATGCCATGTCGTCATAAACGCGGCTACAATATTTTTAAAATTATCGCGGTGAAAAACATCAAACCATAAAAGGGCTGCAAAGAGCAACCCTAAAGTCCATTTGAATATTCTTTCTTTTGAAAGCATTGTCAAACGATAGCCGTAATTTGGATAATGGGAATTCATTAATTTTATTAATGCAACAAATTTAGCGTGGTTAATGCCGATGTGCAAAAGTAATACTTTGTTTCGAGAACATATTAAGTTTTTGTACTCTGGAGAAATGGTTTTTGTAAAAAAGTAAAAGCAGGCAGGTTGCAACCCACTAAATTTTGCGAATTTAATTTTTTGTAGTAAATTTGTTAAAAATTCAACTACAAAAGATGTTATGATGTATTCTAAATTAACCGCATTGCCGCAACACTTGCGCTCACAAGTGGCAGATTTTATGGGCTTTTTGACCACTAAAGCTAAAAAAGAAAATTTAACTCCCTCGAAAAACACGCCTATGTTTGGTAGTGCTAAAGGAGTGTTTTTAATGCAGGCTGATTTTGATACACCTTTAGAAGACTTCAAAGAATATATGTATTAATAAATAATCTACTCGACACAAGTCATAGAATTTTAGCAAGTCCAAAAATTTTTGAATTTCTTTTTCAGAAATCAAAGATTTAGGAATTGTGAAAATCAAATTTTCTCCTTTACTAACAATCGATTCCATAATTAACATTTTTACAATAATAAGGGAGTTTTAATTGCTGAAAAAACCTCTTTCAAATTCTTTAGTCGTGAGCGAGAGTTTTCTTTTCCCTGCAAAAAACTATTACTCAAAACAAACCCAAAAAAATTACGATTTCTTTAAGGCGACTTTAAAATGCGCATAACAATTTTATTCTTAACTTTATGCCTCTGTATGTGAAACGCGTATTAATATGAATTTAAAATTTTTTGGACTTATTATAGTAGTCATGTTTGTGGCACTGCTTGGTATAATTTTCATACAGTGGCACTTTATATCCAACACGATAAAACTACATGAAGAGCAGTTTGAACGCCATGTCATCAGTGCGCTCAAACAGGTGGCGAATAAAATTGAAAAAGAAGAAGAGTACCAAACGTTGCAATTCGATAATGGGTTTTCGATACAAAAATTAGAAAGTGATACGCAAGGCAACTACACCCATCTCTACATTTCGAAGCAAGTTGCACTTCAAATAAGCACATTGAATTCTAAGATGACGGCATCGGAACTTAAAATTTCATTGTATGATCAACCATTGGAAGAACGTTTAGATTTACCGCTGTTGGATAAATTGCTCAAACGTGAACTTTTAGAGTATAAAGTGCGCATTCCGTTCAGTTATGGTGTATATTCTAATCACGCTAAAAAACTTATTGCCGTTAATAACCGACTTATAAAATCGGAGGATAATTCCGATGATTATGAATCTATTTCAAAATCGCCGTATCATGTCGCGTTGCTCAGTGCTGATCCAACTCTGCCGTATTCGCCAGGCGATTTGTATTTGTACTTCCCCAATAAAAACACGTACGTTTGGGGAAGTGCGGGCATTTCCGTTTTTCTTTCGGCAATATTTGTAATTCTCATTTTGCTTTGTTTTGGCTATACGGTGGGTGTTATTCTGAAACAGAAAAAACTTTCTGAGATGAAAACCGATTTTGTCAACAATATGACGCATGAATTTAAAACGCCCATTGCAACTATTTCTTTAGCCACCGATTCTATTACAAGTCCATCAATAATAAATAATCCGGATAAAATTAGGCGTTTCGCTGGCATTATTACTGCCGAAAATAAACGCATGAACGGACAAGTTGAAAAAGTTTTACAAATGGCTCAGTTAGATCGCGATGCTATTCATTTAAATGTAACACCCGTAAATTTGGATGAAATTATTGAACACGCGATAGATAATATTTCTTTGCAAGTTAGTAAACGCGACGGGATTGTTACATCCGATTTAAAAGCACAAAACCCTGTTGTTGAAGGCGACCAAAACCATATCGCCAATATTCTGAATAATTTGCTCGACAATGCCAATAAATATTCACCCGACCGACCGATTATTTCTGTCACAACGGCATCGAAACCTAAAGGCGTTGAAGTAACGGTTACGGACAATGGCATGGGAATAAATAAAGAATCGCAAAAACAAATTTTTGATAAATTTTACCGCGTACATACAGGTAACGTGCACGACATAAAAGGTTTCGGCTTAGGTTTGGCTTATGTTAAAGCCTTAGTGACTGCACACGACGGCACTATTAGTTTAAAAAGCGATATTGGTAAAGGCAGCAGTTTCACGCTTTTTTTTCCGTATCGGTTGACATCGAAGCACAACAATTAATTAAAAGTTCGCTAATAAGTCTTGATTGTGGTGTTGATGGTGGCAAACTCAGTGACAATAGCAAACGTCAGGCTTACTGAGATGGGTAATTACTAAACAACATCAGCTCCTCCGTTGAACCGTCAAAAGAAAAATTCTTTTCAAAAGTCATTCCTAACTTTTTTAACAAACTAATTGAGCGCACATTGGTAGGTAAAGTGATGGCTTTAATCGTTTCTTTGTTCAGATTTTTTTTTGCAAAATTTATCGTTTCCTCAGCTACCTCGAAGGCATAACCTTTGCCCATAAATTCTTCCAGAAAAGCAAAACCAATATCTGGATAAAGTAAATTGTCGCGTTTAATGAGACCACACATACCAATCGGTATGTGCGTGTTCTTTAATTCTACCATCGAAAGCCCAAATCCATTAACGGAATAACTTTTCATTGGTCCGCTTATTAAATAATTTTGAGCTTGCTCAATTGTTTTTATTTGTCTATCGCCAATAAATTTTAACCATCCTTCGCTATTAAGCAACTGAATTATAAAAGTAGCATCGGCAGTATTAAATTCTCGCAGCCTTAATCGTTCGGTTTGTAAAATAGGTATCATTTTAAATTCATTCTTTTTTTTTCAGAATATCATTGTACCGCGCTTTATCGGATAGAACAGCGAGTGCTGCTTTAATTTCAGCATCGTTTCGCAAGTTTATTTGTGCTGCGCCACTTTCGTAAAACCAACGCGCAATAATTTCTTTTTCTATTTGAGAGACTATTTCGGTTTTGTATTTCATAAAAGCCGTAGCTTTTTCTAATTTAAGTTTTGCTTCCAACGCCGCCATTTCTGTTGCCGATGCTATATCCGATTTTTGTTTATCGGCTTCAGTTTTTAATTTACCAACGAGTGTTTCAAGTTCGTTCGTGTAAGTAAAATTTTTCTTTTTAACGAAAGCCAAGAAATCGTCATAATCTGTAAATCTAAAATCGGAAATACTTTTTGTCGTGTCGTGTTTAATGACGTATTCTGTGACGTAATTAAAAATAATAAATTTTTCTTTCAACTCTTTTATCAAACCGTAATTTGTTGCATCGATAATAGCTATGTCGGGTTTTATGCCGCCGCCGTCAGGAACAATTCTACCGTTTTGCGTTTTAAAATTTGCCGATAGCGAATCGGGTAATTCAATGGGTTTACCGTTTTCGTATCGCACCGCTTGAATGCAACGCCCTGATGGAATATAATATTTTGAGGTCGTGATTTTAACTTTGGCATTGTAACCAATTTCATAAATATTTTGCACCAAACCTTTACCAAAACTCCGCTGACCGATTATAACAGCGCGATCGTAATCTTGCAAAGTACCACTCACAATTTCAGATGCTGATGCAGAGCCTTTATTTACTAAAACGGCAATCGGAATTTGTTCGTCGTCGCTCGGGTTTGTAGTTTTAAAAGCGTGATTCCAATCGGCAACTTTACCGCGTGTGTTCACCACTAAATTATCTCTACCGATCCAGACATTGCAAATATTAACGGCTTCATTTAAAAGTCCACCGCCATTGTTGCGTAAATCAAAAATAACGCCTTTCAATTCCGGGTCTTTTTTCTTTAGATCTAAAAAAGCTTTACGCACGTTTTCGCCGGCTTCACGCGTAAAAGTAGTTAAAACAATATAACCAATATGGTTGGTAACAATGCCTGAATAGGGTACGTTTTGTTCTGTTATTTCGCCGCGTGTAATTTTAATTTTTTGCGGTTTCGTTGAACCATCTTTTTGCAAACGCATCACTGAAAGTTCAACGACGGAACCATTTGTACCGTGCAATAAATCGCCCACTTCTTCCACCGATTTGCCTTTTACCGTCTTATTATTTACCGATTGAATGACATCACCCGCTGAAAGTCCCGCTTTTTGTGCAGGCGAATTATCGGAAATTTCGGTAATCATTACGTCGTTCTCAAATTTATCGAACGTAGCACCTACACCATTATATTTCCCTTCTGTGATTAACCGATAACCTTCGATATCGCCTTCCGAAATATAATTCGTGTACGGATCGAGCGACGTCACCATCGCTTCAATGCCTGTGCGCATCAGTTTTGATGGATCCAGCTCGTTCACATAATTGGTATTGAGTTCTTTATAGAGCGACGTAAAAATTTCAATATTCTTCGAGATTTCAAAATACTTACCACCGATATCAGTTTTTGTAAACGCCATTGTAACTAATGCAATTACGATGGTAAATATTCCGAGCGATTTAAAACTTCTCTTTTTCATAAAATAATATTATAGTTCTATAAACGTAATTTTTTTTTAAATGATGTATGATTTTCACAAAAAATCTATTAAAAAAAGTTATTGTACTTCGCGCATGATTTAAAAGATTTGTATTTTTGCACCGTCTAACAAAGTCATAGACAAATAATTGAAGTTTTATGTTGACAGTAAATAATCTCGCGATACAATTTGGCAAACGCGTTCTTTTCGATGAAGTGAATTTAAAGTTTACGAAAGGTAATTGCTATGGTGTTATTGGTGCAAACGGCGCCGGTAAATCTACTTTTTTGAAAATACTTTCGGGCGAATTAGAACCGACACGCGGTGAAGTTTCGATGGATAAAACAGACCGTATGGCAATTTTGACGCAAAACCATTTTGCGTTCGACGAATTCCCGGTTTTAGATACCGTTATAATGGGTTACAAGAAATTGTACGACATTATGAAAGAAAAGGATGCTATTTATGAAATGGAAAATCCGACTGAAGCAGATTCTATGCGCGCCGGCGATTTAGAAGGCGAATTTGCTGAAATGAATGGTTGGCAAGCCGAAAGCGATGCGGCAGAACTTTTGAGTAATTTAGGTATCGAGGAAGCGAAACATTCCACGCTTCTGAAAGATTTGACGAGCCCGGAAAAAATTAAAGTATTATTGGCGCAAGCACTTTTCGGCAATCCGGATATTTTAGTCATGGATGAGCCGACGAACGATTTAGACGCTGAAACAACCGATTGGCTTTGTGATTTTTTAGCCGATTACGAAAACATCGTGATTGTCGTCTCGCACGATAGACATTTTTTAGACATGGTTTGCACGCACGTTGTAGATGTAGATTTTGGTAAAGTGCGAATGTACAGTGGTAATTATACTTTTTGGTACGAAACAAGTCAGTTGCTGTCGCGCCAAATATCTGATAAAAATAAAAAAATAGAAACGAAACGCGCTGAGATGATGGACTTTATCGCGCGGTTTTCGGCAAATGCTTCTAAATCGCGCCAAGCAACGAGTCGTAAGAAAGCACTTGAAAAATTAAATATTGACGAAATTCGCCCATCCAGTCGTCGCTATCCGTTTATTAACTTCAAGCCGGAACGCGAACCTGGCGATGTCATTTTTGAATGTAACAACTTAACAAAAGCACATCCCGACGGCGGTTATTATTTCCAAAACGTGAGTTTCAGATTTAATAAAGGCGAAAAAATGGCGATTATTAGTCGCGATAGTGGCGCGCAAACAGCGTTTTTTAATATTATTTCGGGTGAAGATAAAGATTTTACAGGCACGTATAGTTACGGACAAACTATTTCACCGCAATACATACCGAATGACAACACTAAGTTTTTCAAAAAAGAAGCCGATACAACTTTAGTAGATTGGTTGCGCGAATACTCGACGGACAAAGACGAATCGTTTGTGCGCGGATTTTTGGGTCGGATGTTATTTAGTGGTGAAGAAGTTTTTAAAAAAGCCTCTGTGCTTTCGGGCGGTGAAAAAGTGCGCTGCATGATGTCGAAAACGATGTTGGCAAATCCCAACTTTCTCATTTTAGACGAACCTACAAACCATTTAGATTTAGAAAGTATAACAGCACTCAATAACGGCATGACGGAATTTAAAGGCAGTATGATTTTTTGCAGTCACGATTATCAAATTCTCGATACGGTTGCTAACCGTATTGTTGAACTCACACCAAACGGTATGATTGATCAGTTGATGAGTTACGGCGAATATATTCATAGCCCACGCATTAAACAATTGCGCGCCGAGATGTACGGTGAAGCAGTGGCGGTGTAAATAAATTCTAAGTTTTTAAAACAGGGATGAGCAACAAAAAATCGTCCCTGTTTTTTTATTTTTAGTTAATAATTTAGGTAATTAATTTTTAAACCCACTTAATTATCAATCGCTTGGAGGACTAATGAACGAAAAACGTTGCTATTATCATTATCATTAATTTTTTGTGTTTGCTTCATAATAATACCTATAATTTTTTCTTTTGGGTCGGCAAAATAATTTGTGTTGAAATAACCACCCCAAGTGAAAGTACCTTCATCGCCTTTGCCGCCCTCTGTCTGACCTCTCAACGTCACTAACCCAAATGCTAAACCATAGGTTTGGTCAGTGCCCGAATTTCCAGGTAAATCTTTCCACTGATTCATCATTATGGTTTCAATTGTTTTTCGACTTAATAAACGTTTACCGTTCAACTCGCCATTATTTAAATACATTTGTAAAAAAGTGGCATAATCTTTAGCAGTGCTCGAAAGTCCGGCACCGCCAGAAAAAAAAGTTTTTGCGCCTCTAACGGGATATTCTGTATCATAAAAATCATCCGTAAACGGCATCCAATTATTATTAATTTTTGTTTGAACTTTTACCAATCGGGTGGATTTTTCGTTCGGAAGATAAAAATAAGTATCGTTCATGCCGAGCGGCTCGAAAATATGTTTCCTTAAATATTCATCGAACGGCATACCTGAAATAATTTCGATAAAATATCCCAAAACATCTAAACCTTCAGAGTAAGTAAACTTTTCGCCGGGCGCGCTGTGCAAAGGTAGTTTAGCCAATTTGCGAATATTATCGCCAATTTTTACGGGGTCGGTTGTAAATAAATCTACTATGCCTGCTTTTTTATACAAGGCTTTAAATCGCGCATCGCCATCAATAACACCATAACCAATTCCGGAAGTGTGTGTAATTAAATGCCTGATTGTAATTTCTTTTCCAGCAGGTTTAGTTGTGTAAGTAGTATCTGACAAAGTTAGGCTATCTAAAACTGTTGGATTTTTAAATTCAGGAATGTATTTCGAAATCGGATCGTCTAATTTAAACAAACCTTCTTCCCAAAGCATCATCACAGCCGTTGATGTAATGGCTTTCGACATAGAAGCGATGCGAAAAATATCATCCGTCTTCATCGCTCTGTTTGAAACGTTATCCGCCGAGCCAAACGCTTTCTGATAAACAATTTTTCCGTTCCGAGAAACTAATGCAACGGCACCCGGAATTTCTTTTTGATCAATTGATTTTTGCAAAAAAACGTCAATCCGTTTCAATCTTTCAGAAGACATACCAACATTTTCGGGTTTATCTTCGGTCAGTGGTTGCGATGAATGAACAGAATTAGTTTGACAAAAAATAGAAGTAGAAAAAAATAGAAGCGCAAAAACAATCTTTTTCATAATTTAATTTTTTTAGAAAATGGTGGAGCTATTTTAATTTTCAGAAACGTTTACAATGTCAGCCGGTTGATACCGCAAAACGCTGACGCGTTGCGGAGCGAAATAATATTGCGCAGCAGTTTGAATTTCTTCCGCAGTAACTAAATTATAATTTTCAGATTCGGTATTGATGAGGTTTATATCGCCGATGAGTTCGTAAAATGCTAAATTCATACTTTTATTCATGATACCTGCATCACTAAAAGTATTCTGACTTTCGATTAGATTTTTAAGTTTAGCGAGTTCACGCGGCTGAATTAAATCGGATTTCATACTGTTTATTTCTTCCCAAATATATTTTTCGGCGGTTTCAAAACCAATGTTCGGTAGCGGTTTGCCTTCAATAATTATTAAACCAGTATCAATACTGCCGGTTTGGTAGCAGTCAATTTCAGAAAAAATTTGTTTGTTCTTCACCAAATTCTGATACAATCTCGACGATGTTCCACCGGCTAAAATATCGGTACATAAATCTAACGCGTAGTAATTTTTTTCTAATCGCGCCACACCAGGGAAAGCCATATACAAAACTTCCGCAGGAACTTTGGCTTCTACTTTTTTTTCGCGCCGCGCCGTCTGCTCGGCTTCAAGCGTATATTCTGGTTTTGTAAATGTTTTGGAAAACGGAATGTCCGCATACCATTTTTCTATCCAATCTTTTACAGATTGAACACCCCCTACGCGATTAAAATTTCCGGCAACCGAAAGCACTGCATTATTTGGTGCATAAAAGCGTGCATAAAAATTTTCAGCATCCGTCATAGTAGTTTGCGCCACATGGTCAAAATTTAAACCAATCACGGGCCAACGATAACTCGATGTTTTATAAACCAATTCACCGAGATGATGCCAAACGTCGCCATACGGTTCATTAATTGTTGTCTCTTTAAATTCTTCTATCACAACTTTTTTCTGAACACGCAACAGTTTATCGGTCAGTTTTAAATTGTGCATTCTATCGCTTTCCACCCAAAGCGCAGTTTCTAAATTTTCGGCAGGTACAACGTTGTAGTAATTCGTCACATCCTGATTGGTGTAAGCGTTATTTTCGCCACCTGCTTTTTGTATAACGATATCAAAATCTTTGATATTTTTTGTGCCACCAAACATCAGGTGTTCAAACAAATGCGCTAAACCGGTATGATTTTCATTTTCGTCGCGACTGCCTACGTTGTACAGAATATTGACGACTGCCAACGGTGTGGCGGTATCATTATGTAAAATGACGCGTAAACCATTACTCAAAGTGTATTTTTCAAAAACGACCATATTTTACTTGTTAGATGCCATTTATTAGTTGTTGGTCATTCGTTAGTTAGCAATATAATAACCTTACGATACGAACTCCCGTCTAAAAAATTTTTCACAAATTAAAGTTTATTCAACGAGATTTTGTTTATTTGTGCCGTAAAATTTATAAAATTAATCGCTATGCGCGTTCAACAAGCATCAGGACTTTTATCATTCGAACATTTTTCGGAACCTATTCTGAGTAAAAGCAAATTTAATGAGCGGTTACAAAAATCTATTTTTGTAGGCTTAGGAATTTTGGCTTTTTCTTTAATGATGGGTATGGTAGGTTATAAATATATTGTCCACGTGGAAGGTTGGGATGATGCTTTTTACAATGCATCTATGATTTTAACTGGCATGGGACCTGTTGTTGATAGCAGCATAAAACTAACAAGTGCCGCTAAAATATTTTCAGGTGTGTATGCTATTTATAGTGGTGTCGCGTTTCTTTCGGGCATCACGATAGTTTTTTCGCCGCTCATTCATCGTTTTTTGCATTGTTTTCATATTGATTCCAAAAATTAAAATTTCATACAAGCTCGTATTGTTTTTGCGCATCTCAATATGCAATCGTTCAAAGGAAGAATGCGCAACACGATGATTGAAATTTAATAATTTTCAGCAAGGCGCAATGAGCTTTAAGTTATTCGGAAAAAGCTCAAAGCGCATTGCTCATAGCTAACAACTATTCATTTATATCGAACGAATAAATATCGTCGCCTCCATTTCCGCCGATGCGATTCGATGAAAAGAAACCATGCTTATCAGAACCAGGCATAAACATAATGCCGAAATCGTCTGCTTCGCTATTGTAAGGCGCGCCTAATGCAGTTGCGCGCGAGGTGCGCTCATCCAAATCAATTTTGTATAAATCCAAACCGCCTTTGTTGTTTGGTAGTCCGTTCGATGAAAAATATAAAATACCATTTTCAGAAATGTACGGGAAGATTTCATTTTTAGCGGTGTTGACGCGCGCGCCCAGATTAATCGGCTGCGTCCAAGTGCCGTCGGGCAATTTTCTAATTTCGTAGATATCCATGCCGCCAAAACCACCCGGCATATTCGAGGCGAAGAATATTTTTTTACCATCTGCGCTCATAGATGGGTGACAATAACTGTAGTTATTGCTTTCGAATGAAAATAAATCATTACCAAACCAACCCAAAGAGTCTTTCGTTTTTATAAAAATTTTCAAAGTTGCTGTTCCATTTCTATCAACGTGTTTGCCTGTACCATCGCCAACACGCGTTAAGTACATCGTTTTTGAATCAATACTGAAACACGACGGACCTTCTTGATATTTAGAATTTATACGCGAAGAGAAAGATGTCGGTTTTGTTAAATTACCCGACGAATCGAAAGAAGAAAATTTTAAATTATAATCTTCTATATCGTTTTTGTCGTTCTTTTTCTTTTTTTTGCTATCCGAGCAGAACATCAAACCGTTGTCAATAAAAATGGGTGAAAAATCATCCTTATCGCCATTGATGAGCGATTGATTTTTAATTTCTACTTTAGTACCTACCTTGTGAATACCCGACGAAACACTTAAAGATTTTGAGCGAACTACACCTGTGACGCTCGTTTTAGAAGTTTTTTTGGATTCAGCAAATTTTGAAGAATCTTTTTGCGCTGCAATACTGAATGATGAAAGCATTAGCAACAGACATGGGAATAATCTCATAGTTTTTAATTAATAGTTTAAGCGAATAACTACAACACCATAGAATTCGCCTCTTCAGGCAATTTTATTTTTAGATCGGTTGTAATAGCACTATTGAATAAATATTTGTGCCAATTTTATCAGAAACTAATGTAAAAATGGTACTGCACGAAAAAAAATGAAAATCAATCGCGTATTAACATTTTAAACATTTAACTTTGCATTGTTCAGCGGGCTATCGCGGCGCAAAAGTGCGATGAGGAAAGTCCGGACAACTCAGAGTACCACACCACCTAACGGATGGGTGCGCACAAGCGCAACAGCAAGTGTCACAGAAAATAACCGCCGTTTTTATTTTTTTTTAACGGTAAGGGTGAAAATGTGCGGTAAGAGCGTACGGCAATATTTTGTAAATTATGTTGCGGATAAACCTTGTGGGTTGAAATGCCAAATATATCGCGGCGCTGTTTTTGAAATATAAAACAGCAAACAGTGCTACTCGCGCTGCGCGAGGGGTAGGCAGATAGAGCTAAGTGGCAACACTTAGCGTAGATAAATGATAGCCCTGCGTATTTTTTTATTTTTTTTTGAACTGCGCAGACAGAATCCGGCTTATAGCTGAACATTTTTTTTAACACGATTAAATAAATTTATAGTTTTAATCTGATTTTAGTTTACTAATAGCGAAACTATCCGAAATAAGTTTAAATTTTTATAAAATAAATTGGCTACAAAAATAATTAATTGTATTTTTGCAGCCAATTTTTTAATTTTTCATTTATTCATTATGTACGCAGTCGTAAACATAGCCGGTCAGCAATTCAAAGTGACGCAAGGGCAGCAGCTCTTCGTCCACCGGTTAGAAGCCGAAGCAGGACAAAGTGTAGAGTTTAAAGAAGTTTTACTTCTCGATAACAACGGCACAGTTCAAGTAGGCACGCCGACAGTAGCAGGTGTTAGTGTTACAGCCACTATCAACAGCCACGTGAAAGGCGATAAAGTCATTGTTTTCAAAAAGAAACGCCGCAAAGGTTATCGTGTTAAAAACGGTCATCGCGATTTTCTGACCAATATCACTATTGATGCTATTGGTGTGTAATTTTTGATTTCATCATTTTTTATCATTTTCAAAATTTAGTCAACAATGGCTCACAAGAAAGGTGCGGGTAGTACCGACAACGGACGCGATAGCGCGCCGCAGTACCTTGGTGTAAAAAAATTTGGCGGCGAACGCGTTCGCGCTGGAAACATAATTGTCACGCAACGCGGAACAAGATTTCACCCCGGTATTAATACGTATTTAGGAAAAGATTTTACACTGCACGCCGGAATTGAAGGTGTTGTATGTTTTCGTTATGGCAGAGATGCTAAACGCGTTGTGTATGTTTCGCCTGTAAAAGAGGATGGTTCTTTGTTAGTGCCGCCACAACCGCGCAAAATAAAAGGCGCAAAAACTTCCTTGCTCACTGTTGCAGATCGCGCAGCGCGTTCATCTGCAAAAGCAACTGTTAGAACAACTAAGCCTGTAGTCACTAAAGCAACTGTTGTGAAAGCTACTCCTGCTGTTGCAGAAGCAGTTCATGTTGAGCCTGTAGTTGCAGAAAAGCCAGTATTAATTCACGTTGAACCAGTTGCTAAACACGTTGCAGAAGCTGCTACACCGCAAGTTGCTTCTTCGAAAGATGATTTGAAAAAAATTGAAGGCATCGGACCAAAAATAGAAGAATTATTTAATAATTCAGGTATTCTTACGTTCGCGCAATTAGCAACTGCTGATGTTGAACATTTAAAAGAAATTTTACACACTGCAGGTCCGCGTTACACAATGCACAATCCTGCTTCATGGTCGCATCAATCTCAGATGGCAGCAGAAGGAAAGTGGGCTGAATTAAAAGTTTGGCAAGACGCGCACATTGGAGGAAAAGAATAAACTAAGTGATTGATTGATAGTTTTTCGATAAATTTAAATTATTACTTAATATTTATAAAGAAGTTTTCATAGCTTTATTTTATATTTTAAGCCTTGCTAAAACTTTAGCAAGGCTTTTTATTTTTAGGTTATCACAATCAAACTTTGTTAGTCGCCAGCGAAGCGACAATACCTAAAGTTAATGAAACAGCTACAACGGCGAGTGAAACGGCGACAGAAATATGTATCCAATGTTCAGCAATCATTTTAAAACCAATGAATACGAGAATGGCAATGAGCGCAGTTTCGAGATATTTAAATTTTCCCATCGAAGCGGCGAGAACAAAATAAAGCGCTCGCAAACCCAAAATAGCAAAAATATTGGAGCTAAAAACTAAAAATGGATCGCGCGTGATAGAAAAAACGGCAGGTACAGAATCGAACGCAAAAAATATGTCCGTTGTTTCAACGACTAAAAGTGTTACTAAAATCGGCGTCGCTGCTTTTCTGCCGTGAATAAAAGTAAAAAATTTTGTACCATCGAACTGAGAAGTAATTTTTATAAATCGCTTCAAAAATTTTATGATACTTGAGTTTTCATAATCTACTGTATTTTCTTCATTGCTTGTCGCCATTTTATATGCCGAAAAAAGTAAAACGGCACCGAATAAATAATTCACCCAACTAAAATGCGTGACAAGTTGGTAACCCACTGTAATTAATAATCCGCGCGTCACTAAAACGCCAACTATACCCCAAAATAAAATGGTATGCTGATATTTAGAAGGTATTTTAAAATACAACATAATGAGCGCAATGACGAATAAATTATCAACGCTTAATGCTAATTCTAAAATATAACCTGTTAAGTATTGTATAAAAGCCGTTGCGCCAGAGGTATTGTTGTCGGGTCCGAATAAATCGTTTTCATAAATATAAAAAATGACACCGCTAAATAATAAACCTACCGTAACCCAAATAGCTGATTCGGTGAGTGCTTTTGAAAAAGTAGTTGCTTTTAAATTATCTCTTCCTAAAATTCCTAAGTCGAGGATTAATAATAAAAAAACCAATGCTAAAAAGAAAATCCAAATCATAGGCGGTATTAGTCGGTATAAACAAAAAACTACGTATTGGTAGTTTACGTAGTTCTCTGTTCTGTAGTTTAGAGTATTAAGAATGCAAAAGTAACATTTTCTTAACTAAAACTTCAACGAATTTTTGCAAATTCATTTTTGAAGAAATCGGGCAGTTGATCAACTTTTAGGTTTTTACCAATAATTTTATGTTCTTTATTTAAAACATAAATTTCAGGCGTGATGTCTATGTAATATTTTTCATGATAGCGCGATTCAACTTTCGGATCCCAAACATCCGTCCAAATAATTCCATATTTGGTTTCAAATTCTGTCCATTTTTTGTAATCGTTACAATTGGCGGCAATGCTAAACACATCAATGCCTTTAGTTTTATAATTCACCAAGAACTGTGCGAGTTCGGGTGTTTGTTTTTGGCAATGTTCGCAATCGTAATTGTAAATATAAACCAGTACATAATCCGATTTAATATCGTATAGCGAACGCTTAACACCGTTTTTATCTTCCGCTGTTACATTCTGACCAATAGCACCAATAATACTCGCACTCATTTGATTCGCCGTTTTGTGCAAGCCGTCAATATCTTCAGGTGTTTCCCAATACACTTTTTCTTTCGTGTAATATTTGTTTACAAGGTGCGCATAAATAGCTTCGCCGTCCATATAAGTTGTTGAAGCAGGCTTATAGGTATATGTTATCCAGCTTAAACATAATTTAAAAAGTTCTTTATTATTAATTGTTTTATCAATAATTTTATCGGCAGAAGCTATAATAGAATCATTGTTCTGAGGCGTTAACTCCAAAATATATTTTTTCAGTTTGTTGAAAAAAACAGGCGTGTTGCAAAAGCGACTATCGTTAAAATCAACATCGTTCCACCAATCCGTGCGGTAATTATTAAGCGTCGCAGCCGAATCTAATGTGCCGTCGGGTCTGTTAGTGAAACGCAATTTTGGATTCTGCCCCGCCATTTTAAACTTCATGGCAAACGAAGCCGGATTATTTTTCCAGAGTTCTGCTAATTTAGCATCGCGGTCATCTAAAAGTTTTTGTTGTTTCTTTTTCAGATCTTCCGCTTCCGGCGAACCTGCTCCAACAGCTTTAACTTGTTGCGCGAGCACATCAAATTTTTTCTCTAAATCGAGTTGGTATTTAAGCACTTCGTAAAAAAGCGAATTTTCTTTCGATTGTTTAATGCGCATCTCATTCGTTAAACCTTCCATACTGGTTTCAAAAACGGGGTTTTCGCCATCGGCAACAATGATTTGAAAGTTTTGTTGGTTCGGCAAAAGCATATAATAGAAACCATCGGCGTAACCTTCCTTGCGTTCAAATTTAAAACTTCCGTCCGATTGAACTTTTGCCGTATCAGCTAAAAAATTTTGATCGGCATACACGCCCACTAATTTTGCCGTTCCGACATTTAATCCAATGACTTTACCTGAAACAATAGTTGTTTTAGACGACTTTTGCGCACAAGCACTATTCAGAACGAGGAATAAACTTAAAACCGAAAAAATAAATGGTTGTAATTTTCTTGAAATGTTCATAAAACTGTTTTAATAATTTTTGCAAAAAAAAAGGTTTTAACGTTCAGAAACAACTTTAATTTCTTTACTACTCAGAAGAAATGGCAAAAAATAATGAAAAAGGGTTTTCTGATATGTATTTACGCTTTTTTTAGAAGTATGTCATTCTGTTTTGGAATTATTAGTGTTGCCACTTACCTGTTCTAATCATAAAATCGGTGAGAATAATATTAGCACTCAGTTTATCAATAAGCGTTTTATCTCGCCGTTGACTTTTTTTATAACCCGATGTCGCTAATGACTTGCGCACGATAGCACTCGTAAAACGCTCATCTTGCCATTCTATTAAAGTATCCGGAAAAAGCACTTGGAGTTTTTCTGCGAAAATTTGAATGGCGGGTAAAATATCGGCTTCGGTGTTATCGAGTTTTTTGGGTTCACCGATAACGAAACATTCAATCTCTTCGGTGAAAGCGTATTGCTTTAAAAATTCTAAGACGGTTGGCGTTGCCACTGTTTCTAAAGGTGTTGCAATCATTTGCAAGGCATCAGTAACCGCTATTCCGACGCGTTTTAATCCGTAATCGATAGCTATAATTCTGGGCATAAATTTAATTATGAATCAGTTTGTTCAAGGTGTAAAAGCTGCTATTATTGCTAAATTTTTAGAGCTCTCTATTGAGTAGATTAACGATATACAGAATAAATATAACGTTAACACCAGGCTAAAGACTATTTGAAATGATTGTAACTGTAGAACGTTTATGAGTTATGAGTAATTTTTTTTATTACTCACAACTCATAGTTCCTAACTCCCTTTGTTTCTATCTTCTTGGTCCGCGATCATCTCTTCTGTCACCACCGCGTCCGCCGCGATCATCTCTTCTATCACCACCGCCGCCGCGTCTATCACCACCACGATCACCACCGCCAGAACTTTCATTTGTTGTTGCAACATAAGGTCTGCCATCCGGTGAAGGAATTACGGCTTTACGACTCAACCGCATTTTTCCAGAACGTTTATCAATTTCAATTATTTTGAAACGGATTTCATCGCCCTCAGCAAATTCTGCTTCTACATCATCAATACGCGTCCATGACATTTCGGAAACGTGTAGCAAACCGCTTTGGCTACCGAGAAAATCTACGAATACGCCATACGGCATAACCGATGCAACTTTACCGACGTGCTCATCGCCAGCTTTAGGTAAATACGTTATTTGACTGATGCGCGCAACGGCTGCATCAATCGCTGTTTTATCGGGTGCATAAATACTAACGTAGCCTTTGCCTTCTTTTTCTTCAATATTAATAGTCGCACCGGTTGTGCGCTGCATTTCTTGAATAATTTTACCACCGGGTCCTATTACACCACCGATAAAATCTTTATCAATAATTATAACTTCAACACGCGGTGTATGTGGTTTTAAATCGTCCGCTGAAACAGCAATCGCTTTATTCATTTCGCCGATAATATGCAAACGACCTACACGTGCTTGAATGAGCGCTTTTTCTAAAAGTTCATACGGAAGCCCATCAATTTTAATATCCATTTGGCAACCGCAAATACCATTTACAGTACCTGTTACTTTAAAATCCATATCGCCGAGTGCGTCTTCGTCGCCGAGAATATCGGAAAGAATAGCAACGCGATTCGGATCAGTTACTTTGCCGCCATCGGTAATCATTCCCATCGCGATACCTGCAATGTGTCCCGGAATTTTTATACCGCCATCCATTAATGCTAATGAACCTGCGCAAACAGTCGCCATAGATGATGAACCATTCGATTCTAAAATATCGGACACTAAACGCACAGTGTAACCCGTTTCTGGCAAAATTTGACGGATTGAACGCCCTGCTAAATTCGCATGACCTACTTCACGTCTGCCAGGTGCACGCATCGGTTTTACTTCGCCGACAGAAAAGCCAGGGAAATTATAATGTAATAAAAAGTTACTGTTGTGCGGGTCTAAAGCTGTATCAATTAAAGCAGAATCGAGTTGTGTACCGAGCGTTAACGATGTCAACGATTGTGTTTCGCCGCGATTAAAAACAGCAGAGCCGTGAGCAGAAGGTAAATAATCAACTTCACACCAAATTGGGCGAATTTCATCCGTTTTTCTACCATCTAAACGCACACCATGATCGAGAACAACTTCGCGAATGGCTTTCTTTTTTGTTTTGTCGTAATATTTACCGACGAATTTAGCGTGTGCTGTCATCCATTCTTCACCTTTCGTTTCTAAAAGATGCGCTTTTAAGTTGGTATTAATTTCTGAAAGCGCATTTTTGCGTTCGTATTTTGAACTGGCAGAAAGTGCTACTTTCTGAATTAATGGCGTAGCGAAATTACTAACAAGTGCTTCAACTTCTGCATTTACTTCAGCCACTGGAACGGCAATTTTTGTTGACTTACCGTGTAATGCTTTAAGTCGCTCTAAACATTCGATTTGTGTTTTAATAGCGGCATGACCGACTTTAATCGCTTCAACTAAATCGTGTTCTTGTACTTCTTTCATCTGTCCTTCCACCATTGTAACGTTGTGCGCAGTAGCACCGACGATAATATCTAAGTCCGCATTTTTTAGAGCAGAAGTCAACGGATTGATATGAAACTCACCGTTGATACGCGCAACGCGCACTTCAGAAATGAGATGCTCTAAAGGCACATCCGAAACTGCAAGTGCAGCAGCAGCAGCCAACGCCGCAAAAGCATCGGGTTGTGTTTCTTTATCAGCCGATATCAGGTTAATGATAATTTGCGTTTCATTCATGTAACCCTCAGTGAATAAAGGACGCAAAGCGCGATCTATCAAACGCGATATTAATACTTCGTAGTCATTCAAACGCGTTTCACGACGGAAAAAATTACCGGGTACACGACCAACAGAAGCATATTTTTCTTGGTAATCAACCGATAGCGGGAAAAAACTTTGATCGGGTTTTGGTTCAGGCGATGCCGTCACAACAGCAAATAACATTGTTTTACCACACTTTACAACCACCGAGCCGTTGGCTAAAGTGGCTAATTTGCCAGTTTCAATACTGACTTCACGTCCATCGGGTAAATGGAACGAAACGGAATGCGCAATTTGCTTTCCCATTAATTTTTTTGATTTAAAAGTTGCGTGACGCTTTTGCGCAACGGGTGTGAATAATTTTGAATTGTTCATTGAACGCAAAAACACACTGAGAGGTGCATCGCAACTCAATTAAATCTGAAACGGATGTCAGAGATACATGAAAGGGAAATATTTTACCGTGCTTCACCAAAAATACGGGTTATTCTGGTAATATAAACGCACTTTAAAACTGATTTGAAAATGGTGGATTGCCATTTTCATTATTCCAATTTGCCGCTCCCGTTAATTAATTTCTTTTCTGTTGCAAATATAAGTTTCAACTGTGAATTATACAAATACTTGGCAAAGTTGTGTAACACACTGCACCTTGCAATCGCCCAACTTTGCAGTCTTGATTCATCCTTAAAACAATTTAATAATGAAACCTACAAATTATTTGAAGTTAGTTGTGCTGTGCGTAGTTTCCGTAGGAGTTATATTAGGATTTACAACTTATATCAAATCTGGAAACTTGCAAGCTAAAAACGAATACTCGAGCTTGAATACCGTTTCGGAAATTACACCAAAAATTAATACAGATGTGGATGTAAAATTTTTGAGAGCCGCTGCTGAAATAAATAATGCACAATACGATTTAGGACGATTGGCTCAAAATCATTGCTTGAGAAGAGAAATTTGCCAATTAGGGGAGTTGATGGAAAAAAATTACAGCGATTTAAATAGTAAATTAAAATCTTTAGCGCGCGATAAATCCATAGAAATACCGACGCTGCCAACATTAACAGCGCAAAGCGAATACAAAAAAGTGAGTATGAACGTCGGTTCTTTTTTTGATAAGGCTTTTTGCAATTTGGTAATTTCTGAATTGAAAGACGCCATAATAGTTTTCGATAGAGCATCGGTAGAATGTAACGACACGGACATAAAAAAATATGCTGCGTCGGAGTTGAACGATTTGAGAACGCAATTCCACAATGCTTTAACGATTCAACAAAATTATAAGCAAGAAAGTCCCATTGGCTTAAACTAAAAATGACTCAAAGCTCAAAGTTGATAGCTGAAAGGTTAAAGTGAATTTATACTAAAATTTATGATTGCTATTAAAAAATTAGGCGTTTTATTAGAAAAAACCGAGGTAGGTTTTGAAAGCGATGGCGTTTTAAATCCAGCGGTTATAAAAGAGGGAAATGACATTCATATTTTTTATCGCGCAGTCGCTAAAGGTAATTTTTCAACTATGGGCTATTGCAAACTTAACTCTGCGCACAAAGTAGTTGAAAGGTCGGATATGCCGATACTTTTTCCGCAAGCAGATTATGAATCGCAAGGCGTTGAAGATCCACGTATCGTAAAAATTGAAAGTACATATTATTTAACTTACACCGCTTACGATGGCGTGAACGCGCTCGGCGCATTAGCAACTTCGGAAGATTTAGTGCATTGGGTTAAGCAAGGAATTGTGACGCCACAAGTTGTTTTTACTGATTTTATGCACTTGGCTGAAACCAAAGGACCGCTCAATGAAAAATATTCAAGATATAACAGCAACAGGGGCATTGCAGAAAAGCTAGGTAAAAAAGTATTACTCTGGGATAAAAACATTGTTTTTTTTCCGAGAAAGATAAATAATAAATTTTATTTTTTGCATAGAATAAAGCCGGATATTCAGATTGTAGCATTCTCAGACTTTTTAGAATTAACGCCCGAGTTTTGGCAAAACTATTTTATGAGTTTTCAAAGTTGTGTAGTGATTGCGCCAAAATTTGAACACGAAATTAGTTATTTGGGCGGTGGCGCACCACCCATAGAAACAAAAGAAGGTTGGTTACTTGTGTATCATGGCGTGCACGATAGTGTGAATGGTTTTGTGTATTGCGCTTGTGTTTCTTTGCTTAATTTAGAACATCCAGAAACTGAAATTGCCCGATTACCGTACCCACTTTTTTTTCCTGAGCTTACTTGGGAATTGAATGGCGAAGTAAATAATGTCTGTTTTCCAACAGGTACAACACTCGAAGGCGATACGCTTTATATTTATTATGGTGCTGCCGACGCACGTATTGCTTATGCTTCTGTCAGCCTTTCTGAACTTTTAACTGAACTATCAAAATACCCAATAATATGAGAAGTGATAATTTTTTGCCGGATTTTAATACGTTTATACAAACCGAATTTTATCAACAAGCAGATTTAATTCCAAAGGTAATTGAAAAAAAGGTTACTGAACTGCCTGGAATTTTGTTCATAACAACTTTTCCGCCGAGAGAGTGTGGCATTGCAACGTATTCACAAGATTTGATAAAAGCCATAAATACCAAATTCAGTAATTCGTTTACAATTACTGTTTGCGCGCTCGAATCGAATAACGAGAAACATACTTATCCGAAAGGAAATTCAAACGTTCCAGAAGTTAAGTACACACTTGATACCGATAATCCTTATTCATTTAAGCAATTAGTGCGCGCGATAAACACAGATGATTCCATCAATACGGTGATGATTCAACATGAATTTGGACTTTTTGCTAAAAATAAAGCAGCTTTAAAAAAGTTTATTACCGACGTTTCAAAACCTGTGATGATTACTTTTCATACCGTTTTACCGCTCGATAAGGATGAAAACGGATCGGTACTGACTGATGTACAAGAGTTAGCAGCACTCAGTCAATCTATAACTGTAATGACGAATAATTCGGCGCAAATTTTAATAAACGATTATAAAATTGCACCAGAAAAAGTAAGCGTTATCGAACATGGAACGCATTTAGTAGCGCATGGCGACAAAAATATTCTGAAGAAAAAATATAATTTAGAAGGTAAGAAAGTGCTTTCAACTTTTGGTTTGCTGGGTTCGGGTAAAAGTATTGAAACAACATTAGAAGCACTACCCGATGTTGTCCAAAAAAATCCGGATGTTGTTTTTTTAATTATAGGCAAAACACATCCATCGGTTGTAAAATCGGAAGGAGAACAATACAGATTATTTTTAGAAGAAAAGGTAAAGGATTTAAAATTAGAAGCGCACGTAAAGTTTATTAATTACTATTTGCCGTTGCCCGATTTGTTAGAGTTTTTACAACTCTCCGATATTTATGTTTTTACTTCTAAAGACCCGAACCAAGCAGTGAGTGGTACTTTTTCTTACGCATTAAGTTGTGGTTGCCCGATTATTTCTACGCCTATACCGCACGCACTGGAAGTTTTAGAAACTGAGAACGGAATCATTTTTGACTTCGGTGATTCTAAGGCACTTTCTAAAGCCATTGATAGTTTATTAAGCAATGAAGAATTGCGTAAAAAAATTAGTTCAAAAGGTTTAGGCAGAATGGCGGTGACATCGTGGGAAAATACAGCGCTCGCTAACGCGAAACTTTTTAAAAAAGTGAGTACGCGTAAAATTTCTTTACATTATGCAATCCCTGAAATAAATCTGGATCATATAAAAAGGCTGACTACACATTTTGGAATGATCCAATTTAGCAAAATAAATCAGCCTGATCTCAGTTCGGGATATACGATTGACGATAATGCGCGCGCTTTAGTGGCTATGTGTCAGCATTTTGAATTAACGAAGGATAGCACAGACTTAAAATACATTGCTATCTATCTCGATTTCATAAAATATTGCTTACAACCGCGTGGTAATTTTTTAAATTATGTAGATGCATTCGGCGAATTTACATTGCAAAATTCCGAAAACTTAGAAGATTCAAACGGCAGAGCTATTTGGGCGTTAGGTTTTTTAATTTCAATGCAGCCTATTTTGCCCAAAGGACTTATAAATTTTGCGGAAACTATTTTAGAAAGTGCGTGTGCAAACGTGCGCAATATGCGTTCAACACGCGCCATAGCTTTTGCGATTAAAGGTTTGTATTACAGTAATTTGAAAAATAAATCGCAACAAACTATAGATTTAATCACTGAACTTACAAACCGATTGGTTCAAATGTTCCGACACGAAGCTCACACAGATTGGTTTTGGTTTGAAAGTTACCTGACTTATGCTAATAGTATTTTGCCCGAGGCGTTACTGTGTGCTTATTTAGCAACCGGCGAGCGCATTTATAGAGACATTGCTAAAGTATCTTTTGATTTTTTATTGACCAAAATTTTTAGAGACGGATCTATTAAAGTAATCTCGAACAAAGGATGGTTGAAAAAAGAAGCGAATGCCGAAGATTTTCCGATTGGTGGCGAACAGCCTATTGATGTGGCTTACACTATAATGGCGTTGCGTAAATTTTATAAAGTTTTTAAATCCGATGATTATGCGCGCAAAATGGAAATTGCTTTTGAATGGTTTTTAGGAAATAATCATTTGAATCAAATAATTTATAACCCTTGTACAGGCGGATGTTATGACGGTTTAGAAGATACTTACGTCAATTTAAATCAAGGTGCTGAATCAACCGTCAGCTATTTAATGGCGCGGTTAACTGTTACAGAATGAAGGAATGAAAATTAATTCATTTTGATTTTCGTTTTTCATTTCATTTTCATTTTGATTTTCGTTTCATTTTGATTTTCGTTTCATTTTGATTTTCGTTTTGATTTTCGTTTTGATTTTCGTTTTCGTTTCATACAAAATCTTATTCAGTTTAATTCTTTGAAAGAATTAAATCCATAGAGATTTTTATTTTCAATTTTTTCAATTTTTATTTAATTTATTTACAATGAACTTGTTTTCAAAATTATTTGCTATCTCGCTTATTGCTATTGCTATTGTATCAACTGATGCTTGTACTAAAAAAGTAGCTTTTCAACCATCAGCTGTTGTGCCTGCTGCGCGTGGAGACGTAAAAGTTACGCGCGACAAAAACAACAATTACGTTATTAAAATTCAGCTCGACAATTTAGCCGAAGTTAAAAGGCTTCAAACTGCGAAAGATGTTTATTTAGTTTGGATGACTACCGATCAAGATTCGACTAAAAATATTGGTCAACTTGTTAGCAAAACGGGTTTTATGTCCAACAAATTAAACGCTTCTTTCGAAACTGTTTCGTCCTTCAAGCCAAAAAGAATTTTCATTACCGCTGAAACCAATCCGAATGCACAAATGCCGGGCGACCAAATAGTGCTTTCTACTACGCAGTTTTAAATTGGTATTATAAGTTAGAAAAGTTTACTTCTGAAGTTAATTTCAATTAGCTTCAGAAGTTTTTTAATTTAGTAGTTACAATGCGTAAAGGAAAATGTAAAAGTCTATTACACAAGGATATTTTTCAATACCCAAATATGCGCGCCGCGCCATTATTCACTCCAAACAAGAGCATTTTTTTATTCTTTAACTTCACAATTTCAGCACTGCGAATATCGCCGTGCAAAGAA
>JAYVNP010000021.1:0-2283 GCA_043758385.1 Saprospiraceae bacterium | reverse complement strand
GCATTGTAGAAAATAATCCATACATAAAAAAAGTTTGGCTTTTTACGGACGGAAATAAAAATTTGATTCAACAACTGTGTGCCGAAAAATTTGATGGCATTATTGATTTACACAATAATTTGCGGAGTTTGAAAATAAGTTGGCAATTGGGTGTAAAACGATTTACGTTTAATAAACTCAATTTTGAAAAATGGATATTAGTGCACTTCCAAAAAAATATTTTACCAAAAATTCATATTGTTGATAGATATTTATTAGCTGTTAAAAAATTTGGGATTGCTAACGATGGAATGGGTTTAGATTTTTTTATTGACATAGAAAACAATATTGTTCATAGTCATCAGTTTTTGGTTGAAAGTATAAAACTTAATCAATCTAACACTATCAACTATCAACTGTCAACTATTAACTATGTAGCTTTAGTGATTGGTGCAGCGCACGCTACAAAACGATTACCAACACATAAACTTAAAGAATTGGTTAAGCAAATTAAACAACCTATAATTATTTTGGGCGGGAAAGACGATGTTTTAGTGGCGAATGAAATTGAAAATGCGATTCAAAGAAATGATATTTTTAACGCCGTTGGAAAATTAAATTTACAACAATCGGCTTCTGTGATACAACAAGCAGCTTATATTATTACGCACGATACTGGCTTAATGCACATTGCAGCGGCTTTCGATAAAAAAATAATTTCTATTTGGGGTAGTACTGTGCCTGAATTTGGAATGTATCCGTACTTAAAAACAGAATTGCAACAACAATTTTCCGATGCGCACATTAATGAAGTTAAAAACTTACCTTGCCGACCTTGCTCTAAAATTGGATTTGCAACTTGCCCCAAAAAACATTTCGCTTGTATGGAATTACAAAATATGGAAAGCATAGCTCACGGGGAATTATAATTTAAAAATCAAATTCAATCGTCTCACCCGCTTTGAAGCGCGTTTCGGTTGGTGGTTTTGGCGTTTCAATTAAAGTTTCACTCGGTGCTTCATCTTCTTTAATGACTTCCTTCACTTCAATTAATTTTTGATCGCTCACTTTGTTGCCGAGTGCTTTCCAACCTTTTACATCAATGAGTTTGGCTAAATCAATTTCGCCACCGAGCATTTTTTTTGTACCTATTTTAATGGCATAAGTAATAAACGGTTTTGGAATTGTTGTTGCATAAAGCAAATTAGATTTTTTATGCTCCGTAATGAATAAAAATTTCTCGTTCGTTTTGGTTGTTTCAACTTTAAAACGCTTCACGAGTGTTACTTCTTTATTACCTTCAAAATAAACTGCTGTAAGGACGGTTTCGGGCGTAAACTTTTCGAGCAATAAAATGGTATTACCGTCGAAATGCCGCGAAGTATCAAGTTCAGAAAGCTCGTAGTTTGCGTCTTTATAAATGACTAAAACGGTTTCGCCAGTATCGAATGAGCCGAGAAATTTTCCGCGTTCGTTATCGTTGAGTTTACCAACAATATCATCGAAATACCATTTTTTTGCACCAAGCGAAGACATACCGACTTCACGCGATTTCACTTGTCGCACTGGATATTTGGTGGCAATATTGCCTTGCGACGAACGCCCTTTAATGGCGATTTCACCAAAATCGTAATCGAATATTTTAATCTTAGCTGTGCATTGTGGCGTGAGTTGAATATTTACAACTTCCGATTCGCCGTTAGTGCGCGCCGCAAAATATAAAAGTTTAGAATTAGGTGAACCCTGTGTAATATCGTACTCGGTGTTGCGCGTTACTGCCGGCACGTTGAAACGTTTTGAATACGTTGTACCCGATTTTCCGTCTAAATATATCGCGTTATAGGTTGTGCGCTCATCGGCTTTTTGCCAAACAGCGGCGTGCAAAATATCTTTACCGACAAAAACTTTATCGGCAACTTTAACGATTTGGTATTTTCCGTCACGTCGGAAAATAATCACGTCGTCAATATCGCTGCAATCTTGAATAAACTCATCTTTCTTTAATCCTGTTCCGATGAATCCCTCTTTCCGATTTATGTAAAGCTTAGCGTTGTTCGCTACAACATTCGTCGCTTGAATCGTATCGAATACTTTAATTTCTGTTTTCCGCTCGCGCCCTTTGCCGTAACGCTTGAGCAAATCTTCGTAAAAAGAAATGGCAAAAGCGTTTAGATTTTCGAGATGATGTTTGGTTTGCGATATATCTTCTAATAATTTTTTTACTAAATCATCCGCTTCAAAAGTATTGTATTTTGAAATCCGTTTTATCCGTATTTCCGTCAAACGCGTAATATCTTCTTCGCT
>JAYVNP010000020.1:0-7268 GCA_043758385.1 Saprospiraceae bacterium | reverse complement strand
GTAATGATACAAATGTTTCGCCCACTTTTACGTAAGGACCATATCTGCCGATACCAACAATAATTTCTTTGCCTTCATAAGTTCCTAAACTCTTCGGCAAATCAAATAATTTTAGAACTTCGGGGAGTGTTATTGTTTCAATGGATTGTCCTTTCATTAAACTTGCGAATTGTGGTTTCTCATCTTCTGCAAGTTCTTCTGTATTTCCGCGTTGCGCAACGGGTCCGTATTTCCCCATGCGCACTAAAATAGTTTTATTGCTGCCGGGTTCTTTTCCGAGAATACGCTCACCGCTCGCACGATCTGCACTTTCTCTCGTTTTTTCAACGTCGGAATGAAACGGATTGTAAAAATTTTTAAGCATATCTACCCAATCGCGTTTGCCATCGGCAATTTGATCGAGTTTATCTTCCACCTCTGCTGTGAAAGTGTAATTCATTACTTCGTCGAAGTGTTTGTTTAAAAAATCAACTACCAACATTCCCATATCGGTTGGTACTAAATGATTTTTCAAAGCACCCGTCATTTCCGATCCTGTTTCAGTGGAAATTGAATTTTTCTTATCGAGAATAAGTATTTGAAATGCGCGTGGCGTACCGTCGCGCGTTTCTTTAACCACGTAGCCGCGATTTTCTTCCATTATTTTAGTAATAGTTGCCGCATACGTTGAAGGGCGACCAATACCGAGTTCTTCTAATTCTTTTATGAGTGCCGCTTCGGTGAATCGCGCAGGTGGACGCGTAAAACGTTGAACAGCGCGCATCTCATTAAAATCGAGAAGTTGTCCAACTTTTAAAGGTGGCAAAGTGCCTTTAGCTTCGTCGTCATCATCATCTTTCGATTCTAAATATACTTTTAGAAATCCATCAAACTTTAAAACTTCGCCTTCAGCAATTAATTTTTCAGTAGGTTGCGTAGAAATATTTATATCAACCGTTGTTTTTTCTAATTCCGCGTCTGCCATTTGCGAGGCAATCGCGCGTTTCCAAATTAATTCGTACAGACGCTGTTCATCTCTATCGCTCGATACATCACGTTTTTCAATATAGGTAGGTCTAATTGCTTCGTGCGCTTCTTGTGCCGATTCTTTACCGGTTTTAAAACGGCGTGTTTGAACATAATTGGCACCAAAACTTTTAGTTATTTCGTCGGCGATAGCTGCAATCGCAGTTTCGCTTAAATTCGTAGAATCGGTACGCATGTACGAAATGTGACCAGCCTCGTAAAGTCGCTGTGCATTTTGCATCGTTCTATTCACAGAAAAACCCAATTTTCTACTCGCCTCTTGTTGAAGCGTTGATGTAATGAAAGGTGCAGTAGGTTTGCGTTTCGTTGGTTTTACATCAATGTTTCGGATGGTATAAATTGCGTTTTTACATTTTTCTAAAAATGTACGCGCATCGCCTTCCAATTCAATCCTATTTTTTGTTTCTGCTTTGAGTATAACAATTTTACCGAGTGCGTTTTTGACATCGAACTGCGCTTCTATTTTAAAATAGGGTGTTGCGTTAAATTGTTTAATCTCGCGTTCGCGATTAACCACTAATTTTACAGTCACCGATTGTACACGACCTGCTGAAAGACCTGCTTTTATTTTTCGCCAGAGCAAACCTGAGAGTTCAAAACCAACCAAACGATCGAGAATGCGGCGCGCTTGTTGTGCGTTTACTAAATCTATATCAACGGTGCGCGGCGATAAAATTGCTTTCTGTATGGCGGGTTTTGTAATTTCGCGAAACACAATTCGCTTAGTCCGCGCTTTATCTAATTTTAAAACTTCGCATAAGTGCCAAGAAATCGCTTCTCCTTCTCTATCGTCGTCCGTCGCAAGCCAAACTTCGCCTGCAATTTTTACTTCATCTCTTAAATTTTTGACAACTTTAAGTTTATCGGGCGAAATAACATAATTGGGATGAAAGTCGTGCGCAATATCAACACCTGCATCGCCTTTTTCTAAATCTCGAATGTGACCAACACTCGATACCACTTTATAATCGTCGCCGAGAATTTTTTCAATCGTTTTTATTTTTGAGGGCGATTCTACAATCAGAAGATTTTTTGCCATACTTGATTTCGAGCGCTGTAAATTTTTTTAAGGTGCAAATGTATAGTGTTTAACTAATTTTGCAAGCTAAACGCAAAAGATAGAATAATATTAATCTATTTTACTTAAAGTTCTGACAGATATTCTTCTTTAACGGATTTTTTCCATTGATTTTTCTTTTTGTAAAATTTTTTATCGATCACTAATAATCCAAAAGATTCCGTATCTTCCTTGGTTTGAACAGCGTGATGTCTGCCATGTGCACGCAAAACAGCACGCGAATAAAAATTATCCAACAACGGAAACCATTTGAATCGTTGGTGTATATATACATCGTGAATGAGAAAATAAATCAGTCCGTAAATAGATATGCCAACGCCGACAAAAAATACCCAGTATGTTTTTGTGAACGAGCCATACATATAACAGAACATACTTGGCACAGCATACACTAAAAAAAACAGATCGTTTTTTTCAAAAAAACCACCTTTCTGATGTTTTGGTAAGTGATGATCGGCGTGCCAATCCCATAAAAAACCGTGCATAACGTATTTATGTGTGAACCAAGCCATAAATTCCATTCCAACAACTGCGCTAAGCGTAACTAAAAAATAGAAAAGCATATTATTTTAGGAATAAAAAAAGAATGAAAAAAAATATAAACTGCATGAAAAACACAAATCTGCCAATTTTGTTCACTATTTTTCCGAATGATAAAAATAACAAACTTTGTAAAATAAAAGAAAGAACAAACCAATGTGCATAATTTTTAGGTGGCGCATAACCTTGCTCCCAATGCCATAAATTATATTTTTGCGCAACAGGCTCTATCAGAAAATCTAAACTGACCATCAGAAGTGCCGCAACCAATGGAGTATAGTTTTTAAATTTTGTAGAATAGAAAATTCCTGAACAAAAAGACGCTGTACAATACGTTAAAAGCAACCAGTTAATACCAATTACAAATGGTGTTTTCAAAAACTGAACGCCCATAACATCGCCATAAGCATAATTCCCAAAAAATAAACCTGTATTAACACCTATAAGTTCAGTACAAAAGCCAATAAAATAAATACTGAACGCAATAAAGTAAAATTTAGCGTCTTTTAAAGGTTGAAAATAAAAAACAATGAATATTGAAATCAGTAAATTTAGACAAGTTAATTGTGTAAATTGGTTAGCGACAGGCGAAAGATAACCGACAACACCGACAGCATATAATACACCTAAAATAATTTGAGCATTCCGTTCTTTCATGTCGCAAATTTAAGCATTAAAGATTGAACGCTAAAAAATAAAAACGGTTGCTCAATTTTATTGAACAACCGTATATTTTTTGTACAAAGTTTGAATAAAAAACTAAATTCAGTTAGCGTCTGTAACTTTTTTTAGTATCCTTGTGCTTAGCATTTTTGAAAATATTTGCTTCAGGTTGTCCGTTTCCAGACGCACCACCGTTACGCGTCATGGCGCAGCGAAAACCTAAAGTTCTATCCGATTTATCTTCGTCTTTAAAACGACGTGCACCTGGTGAAAGCCAAAACGCGCGATCAGCCCATGAGCCACCTTTGTAAACGCGTGATTTATCGCTGATGAGCGTATTTTTAGCGTCGTACATTGCTAAGCCTTCAAAGGCACGAGAAGTTGAGTCGCCATCCATATAATCGTACAATTTAGTACGTTTATAGTTTTCACGATTCGCTACTTCATCATCTTTAACAACGCGGTATTTTAAATGACCTAATGAATCGCGTTCTAAAGGCTTTCCGTTCTCATCCAGCATTTTAGTAGTGAATAAATTACCACGAAAGGGATCTAAATCTTGGTTATCGGCATCACGCAGAGTAGTGCTTGTTGTTGGTCTATAAACGTCGGCAACCCATTCGTTTACATTACCCGCCATGTTGTACAAACCAAAATCGTTTGGTAAAAAACTACTAACCGGACCAGGACGTGCAGCATGGTCATTTAAATTACCTGCCATACCCATATAGTCACCCGCGCCACGTTTGAAGTTGGCTAACATCTGACCTTGATTTTTATCGTGACGCTGCCACCGAACAGAATTACCATTCCATGGATAGATACGTCTATCAGTGATACGCTCATCTTTGCTCGATGCTAAGTTACCTTGCAAACCCAAAGCTGCGTATTCCCACTCCGCTTCTGTTGGTAAACGGTAACTTGGAAGCAATATACCATCTTCATGACGCACCTGTCTATCCGTACCGCTGTGCAAATCTTTTAAATTTTTGCGAACATTACCAGTGTATTGTCCTGCTAAGTATGTTTCAGTGGTGTAAACGTTTTGATCTTTTTGTTCTAAATCGGGTTTTAGAACACCTCTGTTTATCAAAATCATTTCGTTGACGCGATCAGTACGCCAAGCACAATAATCATTGGCTTGCATCCAATTAACACCAACTACCGGATAATCTCTGTACGATGGGTGACGGAAATATTCTTCAACAAAAGGTTCGTTGTAAGAAAGTTCCTCGCGCCATACCAAAGTATCGGGTAATGCTTTGCGCGCTACTTCTGGAAAAGAACCACCATAATGGTTTTCTAACCAATACAAATACTCGCGGTAGTCAATATTTGAAACTTCTGTTTGATCCATATAAAAAGATGAAACAGTTACACGACGCGGAACGTTGTTCCATTCAAAAGTAACGTCCTGATCGCTTAATCCCATATTGAAAGTACCACCTTCAATGAGCACTAAATTCGGACCTGTAGCTTGACCTTCATAGTTAAGTTTTTCAAAACCTCCCCATTTTTTGTCGTTGTAGTTCCAACCAGTTGTTCCACTGGTTTCTTTCTTTTTGCAAGATGTAGTTAAAACACTGAGCGTAATGACGGTAAGGCTCAGAAATTTTACAAGCGTTTTAGCCATGGTAAATATGAAAACGGTTGTTTAGGAAATAAAATTGAGGCAAAATTAATCGCCAATTTTTCTTTTTTGTAATTCTAACTTTAAACGATGTGTTATCGTTTTTATTTTGAAAGTGCGAAAATAAGCAAATAATTAAGAAATTAACGGAACATTTTAAAACAGTCGTTAAAATCTATTCTGTTTGGGTTGGGGTCGAAATTTATGGTGAGCGAGATTTCGTGCGTACCGCCTGTTTTTCCTGCTAAACCACTGACTGTATAATCATAGCTGTAACCGATTTTAAAATATTCTTGTCTGTAACCAATCATTGTGATAACGGCATCGGAATTTGTATTGGCATGCCTATACCAAAGCCCTGCATATAACGGACCTAAACCGCCATAAGCACCGAGCATAATTTGTGCAAAATCGCTTTGCTTGACGTATAATATAGATGGCGTGATAAAAGTTGCTGGTTTATAACGCGATTCCTTCTCAATAATAAAATCGTAACCGGCGTGAAAATTTATTAGAAGCGGTAAACCTAAATTCACGTTTGAATTACTGCTTTTTAAAAAAGATTGATTCGGTGAAGCTAAATGTTTTGCTGTTAATCCTACATAAAAACTTGGACCATACACCAAAATACCCGTTTGCAGATCAATTTTACTATTTGTTAAATTAGTGGGTCTTTCTTCAGCCGAAGGGAGAACATTTCCAGTTGCGCCGTCAATCTGATCCGGAAAAATTAGTCTGTTCCAATCTACACTCGATTGAATAAGACCCGCACCAACACCAATTTTTGCCGAAATTTGCTCCGTAATGTTTACTTTATACGAGTAATACGCATTGGCGTAAGTTGTTTTGTAAATACCGCCGCCTTGATCATCCGACATAAAACTCAAACCGATACCACTATTTAATCCATCCAAAAACTGATCGTAACTCACTTGATACGTTGAATATGCCGCGCTACCTGTAACGAATGATGGTGCTTGAATCCTATAGTTAGCTGCAATAAATGGCGCATAAGCATTGCCGGCAAAAGCAGGATTAAGTTGCAAGGGTGCGTTATAGAATTGCGAGAAAATGGGATCTTGTGCAAAAATATTTTTGGCACAAAAAAATAATATAAGGAGGCTGGTAAATTTATAAAACTTCATTTTCTCTTTTTAATATTTTAAATGTCTATTCATATTTTCAAACGAAATTACGAACTTAATTATTACTTTCGTATAATGATTACGAACACAAAATAACAAAGTTTGTTGTTCGTTACTTAAATCAATAATTCACTCAGAATATGTTCAAAAAAATTACTAATCTTGTTTTAAACAGCATCACTCTATCTATTCTGATTTTTTTCGGAATAATTTTGAATGTCTGCAAATTACAAGCACAATATACTGATAATGCTTCTAAAAATAAAAATTTAAATGTACCAAGCGATACTTCTCATTTACATCATGTTGCTTACTTGAATATAAATGAAGGATTTTCAAACTTCCCTGACGATATAGTTACTGATTCTCATACATCGTCCGCAAAATTTAGAAGTTTAGATGGTGTAACAATTTCTGTTTTAAACGATGGCATAATTTATAAAATGAGTGTGCAAGAAGCGGGAATATACAAACTTGATTATAATTTTTTGAAATCGCAACTTGGCGTGTCCAATTTAGATGCCATTGACCCAAGAACCATAAAAATTTTTGGCAACGGTGGCGGAATGTTGCCCGAAGCTAATAACGCAGCACGCTCAGAAGATTTAACAGAAAATGCGATAACAATTGTTGGTGAAGAAGATGGTAAATTTGACCCGACCGATTATATTTTATTTTATTCGGCAGGCGCGAGCAAATGGTATTTCGATGCAACTTCAAAAACGTTCAATAAACCCAAAAATATTTACGACGACAACACCTATTATTTTCTGAAATTAGGTGGCGTAAATGGTTTGCGTGTTTCAAAAAGGGGCAATCCGAGTGTGAGCGGTACGTATCAAACTTCTACTTACGATTATCATAATCGTGTTGAAGACGATAAAATAAATGTTTTAGCAAGTACAGCTTGTAATTGTACACAAGGCAGCGGAAAAGTTTGGGTGGGTGATGCCTTTAATGCCCAAGCGAATACGAAAGATTATGCGTCAAAATTTAATTTTACAAATGTTGTCGCAAATACGGATGCACAATTGAGTTTTAATTTTGTTGCTGCTTCCAATAATTCATCGAACGTAGCATTAAATATTGGCAACCAAAATTTTGGAACGTATATCTCGGGTGCAGATCAGAACGATCCGGAAGTATCGAAAGCATATAATGGTACGATTGCTCAAAAATTTACCAT
>JAYVNP010000019.1:0-116512 GCA_043758385.1 Saprospiraceae bacterium | reverse complement strand
GATTTTGTGTTGACGTGGATGTCATGCAAGCACCATCGGTAACAAAAACATTTTTGCACGCGTGCAATTGATTCCATTCATTCAGTAATGAAGTTTTTACATCTTTACCCATGCGCACACCACCCATTTCGTGTATATCATTTCCGGGTGCGCGTTTACTGTTATCATGGGTTCTGATATTTTTAAATCCGGCGGCAGTAAACATTTCTGTCATTTGCGCTAAATAATCTTTTACCATTTTTTCGTCGTTATCATCATATCCGACAGAAATACGCAGCATCGGCATACCAAATGGATCTTTCTGATTTTTATCGAGTGCGACAAAATTTGTCTCTTTCGGAATCGTTTCACCCATCATGTGCGAACCCACTTTCCAATTCGTCCATTTATTTTTATTATTAACGAGTTGATTTTTTAAATCTTCACCAACCGCATTTCCATCTGCACCCGTGTGATAACGTTCTGCACTAAAACCTGCAGCATAGCCCCGTAAAAAATCAGTTTCTTGTTTATACACGTTTCTAAATCTCGGAATATAGCAACCATTCGGTCGTCTTCCTTCTGTGGTTGTATCTAAATCGCCTTCGTGATCGGCGTTAATAGTAGCGCGATAATTATGAAAGGCGACGTATTTCCCCATTAAATCATTATCGTTGCCCAAACCATTCGGAAAGCGATTGGATGTAGAATTTAAAAGAATTAAATTTGTGTTCAATGCTGCCGCATTTACAAAAATTACACGTGCATAAAACTCAATCATCTCTTTAGTTTCCGAATCGAAAACGCGCACACCCGTTGCGCGCTGTTTTTTTTCATCGTAGATTATAGAATGCACAACCGAATGAGGGCGCAAAGTCATGTTACCCGTTTTTGCTGCCCAAGGCAATGTTGAAGCATTGCTACTAAAATAGCCACCATACGGACAACCGCGCTGACAAATATTTCGGTTCAAACATTGTCCTCTGCCTTGTTGCAAATGTATGGGTTCGGGTTTTGTAATGTGCGCCGCGCGACCAATAATGACAGGTCTATCTTTATAAGTCTTCGCCATTTGTGCCGAAAAATATTTTTCTACGCAACTCATTTCGTGTGGCGGCAAAAATTCTCCATCCGGAAGTTGCGGCAAACCATCTTTATTACCAGTTATACCCGCAAATTTTTCGACGTAACTGTACCAAGGCGCAATGTCGTTATAACTTATAGGCCACTCGACAGCGAAATTATCGCGCGCAGGTCCGTCAAAATCAAACTGACTCCAACGTTGCGTTTGTCGCGCCCACAAAAGCGATTTTCCACCTGTTTGATAGCCTCGAATCCAATCGAAAGGTTTTTCTTGAATGTAAGGATGTTCGTTATCTTTCACCACAAAATGCGCAGCATCTTCCTTGAAAATATAACAACGGCTTACAATCGGATTTGCCTCTTGCACTTCGCGTGGCATTTCGCCGCGATGTTCAAATTCCCAGGGTTCTTTTAAAGTTGTTGGATAATCAAAAATGTGTTTTACTTCGCGACCGCGCTCTAACACCAAAGTCTTTAGCTTTTTTTCTGAAAATTCTTTTGCTGCCCAACCACCACTGATGCCTGAACCAATGACAATGACATCGTATGTGCGTTTTTTTATACTATCCATTTTTTTGCTTTTAGCTCTAAGCTATGCGCCTCGAGCATTAATAGTTTTAGAATAATTTTTAAAATAATTTTTAGAATAGTTGATGAACAATAAAGCTCAAAGTTGATTGCTCAAGGCTCAAGACTTTACTGGCACACAACCTAAATATCGTGCAGGTGCCATCTCGTAATCGGAAAAATGCGTTAAATAATACTCCGAACTGGTGTAACCTTGAATAGTTAATCCGCGAAGCGTTTTATAAAAATTTACCGTTTCAGGATCTTTCGATTGCGAAAGCGTTTGTAATAGATTTAATCGTTGTGTTGCATCTAAACTGATAAAACTTTTACCAAACGTTTTATTACTCAATGGATCAATATCGGAAAGATTTTTTTCAAAATTGATTTGCGATTTTTTATCGTAGCAATCGGTTATCATTTTTTGAACAAACAGATGCACGTTCATACTTTTTGCGCCTGGCGAATCTGTTGTAGGAATAATAGTTTCAACGAGTTCCGCTAAAAGAGCTTCGTTACCAACCTTTAAAAAAATTTGCTTACCTAAAGCAGATATACTCCAAGAATTTGCCCAAGCAGGTAGGGTTACAAAACTACCGAGCGTCAGCGCGATGCCTTTTACTACTTTGCGTCTTTGCATTTTTTATTTTTTTAGAAGGAAATAAGTTTAAACAAGTTCAAAGTCAAATTTAGGCACCACTTACTTAAATTCAAAAAATTTTAGTTACAAAACGAAAATTTTAGAAATTTTGTTTTACGGGTTGTTCTAAACGTTTATCGTTTTGATCATTCAGAAGTAGAAAATTGGAATTGCGAATAGATAGAAATTGAAAACAAAAAAATTTTTGAAGTTTGGGTTTGACAGTTGTTAACGCACGAGCTTGTTTCAGTGTCAAATAAAAACAACGAAGTAACAACGGTAAAAACATTAGTGAATAATTATTTACTTCTCCCCTAACTTAACTTGCCAGCGCCACGCATCCATTAAACATTCTTCTAAATTGCGTTTTGCTTGCCAACCCAAAACGGTGTTAGCTTTTGCAACATCTGCCCAAAGTGCAGGTATATCACCGATGCGTCTTTCACCCATTGTATAAGGCAATTTTTTTTTTGTAACGCGCTCGAACATATCAATCACTGCTTTAACGCTGTGTGCAGTGCCAGTACCGATGTTAAAAACATCGTAAAAAGAAAATTCTTTAGTACCCATTAAAAAATTTAAAGCCAAAACGTGCGCCTCTGCTAAATCTACAACGTGAATATAATCGCGCAGACAAGTGCCATCTGGTGTGGCATAGTCGTTTCCAAAAACCGTTAAATGCGAACGAATGCCTGCCGCTGTTTGCGTAACAAACGGTATTAAATTATTGGGTACGCCAAGTGGTAATTCGCCAATTAATCCGGTGGCGTGCGCACCAATCGGATTAAAATAGCGCAGCGCGGCAATTTTCATTTTTGCACCAGAAACAAAAACGTCTTTCAAAATTTCTTCGCCAATTTGCTTGGTGTTACCATAAGGTGAAGTTGCTGTTTGAATGGGCGTTAGTTCTGTAACCGGCATTTGTTCAGCTAAACCATAAACCGTTGCAGAGGATGAAAAAATAATATTTTCGATGCCCACTTCCATCATTGTTTGAAGCAAAGTTATGAGCGAAACTATATTATTTTCGTAATAATCCAACGGTTTTTTTACAGATTCACCCACCGCTTTGTAAGCAGCAAAATGAATAACGCCTTCAATGTGTTCGTCAATAAAAATACGTTTTAAAACTTTTTTATCGAGACAGTTTTTATTGTAGCATTTTATTTTTTTACCTAAAATTTGCGCAATTCCTCTCAAAGATGATTTATCTGAATTACTAAAATCGTCTAAAATTATAGGTTCGTAGCCTGCTTGAGCCAATGCAACAACGGTGTGTGAACCAATAAAACCTGCGCCACCTGTTACTAAAATTTTCATAATTTTGTAATTTCGTTGTTCTTATCGCAGAACAAAAGTCCAACGTTGTAATATGGTTATGCTTACAGCAGTGTTAATTCATTTTTGTTATTCATTAGTGCTCTATTATGAACAATTAAAAACGAACAACTAACTGTACAATTCAATAAACTTTTTGTAATGCAGTGCATCGCTTAAAACATCGGCATCGCCAAACACAATAATTTGTTGACGCGCACGCGTTAGCGCAACGTTAAGTTTTCTATCAACGCCTTCAGCGTTTAACGAAATAATAGATTCGAGTTGTTGCGCGTTTTGTGCACAAAGCGAAATAATAATTACATCGCGCGCACTTCCTTGATACCGCTCGACGGTATCGATCGTAAATTCAGAAAAATTTAATCCAATTTCGGAAATACGATTTGTAAGCGTCGCAATTTGTGCGCGAAAAGGCGTGATAATACCAACCGACCAACCGCGTAGTTTCCAAAATTGCTCGTAATGTTGTTGTAATAATTCTAAAACGGCATTGGCTTCGGCAGTATTTATTTTAGAAAAATAAGCATCTTGAGGATTTTTTATGTCAATAAATTTTACACGCTTAGGGCTATCTAAACTTCGTAAACTTTTAAAACCTTCGAAGTTTTCTAATTGCTGACTGCTGATTACAGAAAGCTGCTTGCCGTAAAATTGCGCATTCGGAAACGCCATAATTTCGGCGTGCATTCTGCCTTGTTCATTCAGCATAGCGTAAGCATGATGCCAATTTTTTGCTTCAGCATTTTTAAAAAGTCGTTCAAAAAGCGAACTGTTTGTATTTAATAAACCAATTGCGTTTAAATCTGTATCGGTAACGGCAGTAAATTTTTCATCTTGTTGCGCTATGGCGGGTAATTGTTTATGGTCACCGATGAGCGTAAAATGTTTTGCTTTCGCTAAAATTGAAACTATTTGAGGCTCTAAAATTTGTGAGGCTTCATCTACGATGATTCTATCAAAATTTTTCAAATCAAAAATTTCAGGTTTACCGACAACCGATGCTAAAGTACCTATAATTAAACGGTGTATTTCAAAAAATGCGCGCAACGCGACGCGCGTTTTTATATCTTTAATTTTTTGTTCTAACAGTTGTGGAACAAATTTTTCGGGTGTAGAAAATCGCGAACCGATACGGAAATACAAAGGTTTCACCCAATCGCCGAGTGATTCAACCGCTTCACAAATTTCATCTACTGCGCGATTGGTATAAGCTAAAATTAAAACCGTTTCAGACTGTTGCCGCACAAAATAATCGGTCAAATGTTTTAGCATAACGTTTGTTTTTCCGCTTCCTGGCGGACCCCACAACAAAAAATAATCTTTCGACTGCACCACTTGTTTAAAAACCGCGTTTTGTATATCCGTCATTTGTGCAATTCGCGGTACTTCTAAGGTTATTTCAGGCTGTTGCGGTGCAAGCGTTGTGAGTAGCAGCGATTTATTTTTGGGCTCTGCACTTAAAAAAGAAAAAATACTGCGATACATATTCGAGAACATACTATCGAGGTGATCGCCTTCTATCACCCAAAAAGGATGTTTTTTAAAAATTATTTTATTGTGTTGCGGATGCCGCAACCGAACTTTTATATCGTTTGTATTTATTTCAACGAGTGTACATTTAAAAATTTGTTGCTGTAATGCTGGATGCAATGGAGCTTTCAGTTTTAAGTTATCAGTTATTGGCTGACTACTAACTTCCGATTGCTCAAAATGCGCATTCGGATAAAGCACAATAATATCGCCCACGCGAAAATTAGCGATGCGTGAAGTCCTTTCCGTGCGCTCTAAAGTTATGATGGGATCCGATTGCTCACAGGCGTTTTCAGAAATTTGTAAATAAGCTAAGGCTTCAAAGTTTTCGCGTTTATTTACATCAGAATTACGCCATAAAGCCGCAGCACCTTTCGATCTCTCTGTTATTCCGTCGCCGACTTTAGCACCAAAATGCTCTCTAAAAATAAACGCCATGAATACAAAAAAATATTTTTGCTCTAAAACACTGGCTTTTTCAAAGAGTATTTTACGAATACGCGCCACATCTTCTACTTCAAAACCTGTGGCATTTTGTGCCAGCCGATTTAATCGCGATTCAAAAAAATATACATCAGCATCATAATTTTTACCTAATTTACGCAACGACATTTCGTGCAAAAGTAGTTGGTTGCGCACATTAAAAGCTAAATATTGTTGGTGTGCTTGCGGTGGTGCAAATTTGAGCGTGTGTTCACTTTCCGAAGAGTATAAAATATAATTCAGAACCGAATTTTTTTTAATAACCGTTGATTCTGCAATCGCATCGTAGAGTAAAGTTTGCGTGTAATGGTTATTATTGATGCCGTAAGGATTAGGTTTAAAAATTTTTCCAGATTTTAATTCTATAATCGCAGATTTATTTTCGCCGTCTTCGTTCAAAAAATAAGCATCGAAACGACCTTGCAAACCGTATTGCGGCGAATAAAAAGTTGGCTCAATGTAGCACTGTGTGCGTTCATACTTTTGTTCACTAAACTGTCCGTCAATACATTTTTTAATATTATACCAATGTCGTTTGGCATCAGTAACAAGTTTTTGAATATCAGCATCCGTGAAACTAACCAATTGAAGTGGGTAAAGCGCAAATATTTTTTTAAAGGTTTGCTCGAACGTCACGTCTTTATCAGCAATGATTTCATCGAAAAAAAAGTTGGCAACGTTACCCATTAAAATCGGTGTGGCGTTGCGGCGTTCGGCAAATTTGCTTAAAAACATTCGGAGCGGCTCAGTGCGATTATCGGGTTTAAAACATTCTGCCACCGCTGTTACGTCAACTAAATAATCGGGTTCAAAAATAAACGCGCGCGGAGTAAGTATCAATAGTTGTTCGTTGTTAGTTGTTCGTTGTGCGTCATTTGCTCTTAAATTGTTTAAACTATCAACGAGCAACGAGCAACTATCAACGAATAATGAATCAATTAAAGCCAATGTAAAAGGATAAAAATTTTGTTTCTGAATACCGCGAATTGTGCTAACAAATTTATCGTTTACATCTTTTACATTGTAACGCACAAAAACGTGCTCGGAGGTGTTTTCTAAAACGCCGCGAAATCGCTCATTATTTTTATCGTCGGAATAAATGACGACGCGTATATTTTTTTGTTGTTCGGTAGTGAGTACGCGTTGTGCATCTTTTTTATTTTCTTTAATTTCAGGAATTATTATTTGAGAAGAAGAAATGTCAAAATCGTAAATCTTTTGAAGAAGTTCAGCTATAATGTTTAAACCAATATTAACGGTTTTTTCAGTAAAATTGAGATAGTGTACAAGTGCGCGAAAATGAGTGATGCGTTTATTTAATTCCTCTGGAAATTGAAATTTTTGTTGAAAATAAATCAATCTTCCAAAAAAATTATTCAATTCAAGTTTATCAGCCAAAGTATTTTGCATTACAATAGCGTGCAATAATTGCTCAATTGCGCGCGATTTATCTGTAAAGTTTGAAGTAACATTCGCACAAATTTTCTCTAATTCTGTTACAAAGTCTTTTAAGCCTTCTATCTGCATTACTTATTTTCTGAAATCAAAATTTCTGAAATTAAAATTACGACATATTAATAAATGGGGTACACAAATTAAAATTGAATTTACAATTTTTGAGTAAAATTTTTGAACACCCGTATTATTAAGCCTTCAAACTCTGTTAATTCTAAAAGACTTAGACGTGAAATTTTTTTTTGTTAATTTTAAATTTCCGTATCAAATTTATTTTTTTTATAATAAATAGTTTTTAGTTTTGTGGCGTGTTAGTGCAAGCAATTTATTTTTTTAACCATAACGTTTTTTTAACCATGTATTTAACTGCTGTAAAAACCACCAAACAAAAAACTGAAAAACCAACCCAGACAAAAATAACTTTTAGCATTTTACCACTCTTAATGATTGCACTATTAATAGGAATTATTATTTTTATGGGTTCTAAGATGTGAGTTAATTTTTAGCTTTTTAAGAACACAGCGTACGCAAAGATTTTTCTATAAGTTGCGCGTTCACTGCTACATCCACTTTAGAAGTGCCAATTTTTTCAATCAGGCTAAAACGAATGCTATCGCCGACGTTTTTCTTATCGTTGCGCATAAAATTCATGATTTCAGGAATTTTGTGCGCATCTAATTGGTATTTTGGATAATGTGCGTCTATGAATTGCTTTGCCTCCAACAATTCATCTTTCGGAAATTGGAGTAACTGCTGCGAAAGTTCGAGTTCGCACAGCATGCCTATTGCAATAGCCTCTCCATGCGTGAGTGGTGCTTTTGTGCTAAACGAATAACTCTCAATAGCGTGCCCAATTGTGTGCCCGAAGTTTAATGCTTTGCGCACATTATGCTCGAAAGGATCTTTCTCAACAATTTCGCGCTTTACTTTTAGTGAAGGAATGATGATATCGGAGACAGTTAGTGGCGTTAATGCTTTAATTGTTTTTAACTTTTTCCATAAAACGGTATCGTCAATTAAAGCGTGTTTAATTGTTTCTGCAAATCCGCTCAAAAGTTCGCGCTCTGGAAGCGTGTTTAAAAATGTTGGGTCAATTAAAACGGCGTAAGGTTGAACAAAAACGCCGATACTATTTTTTACATCCGAAAAATCTATGGCGAGTTTCCCACCAATCGAAGCATCTACTTGACTTAATAACGTTGTAGGTGCTTGAATAAATCGGATACCGCGCTTGTACGTCGCAGCACAAAATCCACCCATATCGCCAATAACACCACCGCCGAGATTTACACACAGTGCATTGCGGTCAATATTGTTTCGCAAAAGTTCTTCCCAAATTATTTTACACGTATCGAGAATTTTGTATTGCTCTCCCGCACGTATTTGAATCACTAAAGTATTTTTAGGAAATAGAGCTGCGCGCGGTTTATAAATTTTTTCAAAAATTGTTTCATCAGTAATAACTACCAACCGCGAAAATTGCGCAGCTTCCAATGTTTGCTTCAGCGATGCTTCAAAATTTCCTACTAAAATGTTATACTGCTCTAATTTGAGCGTTTGCAAAGTCTGTTCCAAAATTTATTTCTTTTTAATTTAATCAGCACGCTAACAAAACCAGGCTATTTTACTTCTTCGTAATCGCTAAAATCGTCCGTATTTGTTTTTTTGGGTTTCGGATTTTTTTTATCGTAAAAATGGCGATGCTCAACAATTACTTTTGGGCGAAACAAGGCGCGGTATAAAAATAAAATAAGAACGATGTAAAAAAGATATTTTAATCCCATGATGTGGTGTATGAAATTTTGACGTGTGCAAAATTACGCCTTAATATCTTAAAACGTTTATTAAAAACAAAAATTGGACTTACAGCTCCGAACCTCAAAATTACCGTTTTAAAACATCGGAACATAAACTTTATTTCATGCCGTTGTTTTTTGATACAATTTCGGAATATCATCGCCTGTGCCGCCTTCGAGTTCAATATTATTTAAAGCCATTTTAAACGCAAAGGCTACATCGTTTTCTTTAGCGAGTGTGCGGTAAAAACCTTCGGTGAACTGAATGGCAGTATCGTCAGGTACTGCCCGACTCATTCCGATAACAAATTTTACACCCGCTTGAACAATCGCGCCTGCTTGCAATGCCGAATGACACGCATTTAAAACAACAACATCAATTGGAAATTTTTCCAGACACGTTCCGAATAAATTAGCCAATGCTATACCCGATATAAATTTTTTGTTGCCAAAAGTATCTTGCAAAAAAATACCTTCCGTTTGTGCTGGCGTTGCTAATGGATTGCTCGGAATATTACCTATGGCGCGCGTTCCAGAAATATTATTATCAGGTAAAATGATGGCAGTTCCCGCCGTGCCGTGACCAGAAAAATGAATAATGCGCGGACGATAATTTAAGAGCGCATCTTGTAATTGCGAAGGCGTTGTTGCCCACTGCGTTTTTACAGAGTATGAAGAGTTTTGGAGTTTATCATACAGTTTTACAAATTCCGATTTTAAATCGAGTTCTGTCGTGTCGGCAGGGTTAGCGGCTAAAAATAATAAATTTGAATTACTTATTGACGGCGCGATTTGCGGTTGCGCAGGTGTTGGTTGAATGGATGGCGGTAATTCTGAATTGGTTGTTGCACCTGTTGGAATATCTTTTGCAACCACTAATAAAGCATTTGAAAGGCGCGCTAAAGTGATATTGTAATTCTCTTGCGTCGAAAGACCCGTATTAAAACTATTTTCTGCTCGATTGAACTGACCGCTCAATGCTATAATGGTGTTATAAAGCGGCGAACTTGAATCGTTCGCCCAAGACATAAAAGCAGCGAGTGCATCTTTAAGTTTTCCGTTTCCAATTGTTGAAGCGATATAGCTTTTTAAATCCATTCTAAATTTTTTGCTAAAGTACAAATGTGCGAAACTATTTTTTTAAGAAAAGCAGTTTATAATCAAAAGATTTCACAAATTTAAAAATTGTTGCTATTTAGTTGCGTTTAATTTAAACAGTAATATTCAATCTTTGAATGAACTCCAGTTTTCAATTATTCTCAGAATACAAATATTATTTAGCAATTTAAATAAAACAATTTGTTCGCTGCATAAAGTGTTTAAAAAATTCTTACTGCATTAAGTGTTAGTAATCACGCTCTACGCTTGTTCAAGTCAAAATTTTTTTTCAGCGCAGCCACTAAAAATGAGACTTGAATGTGTTATTAGGTTGTCTCCTGACGACCTACAAAAAATTAAATTGGACTTAATAAAATAAACGGTTTTAGGTTTAAGTTTTCTGTTTTAATTTTGTAAAAACCCAAAAAATAAATGAACAAATTGATCAAATAATTTCATTGGTAAATTGGTTTTCTAAGTTTCTTCTTACTCGCTTCATTTTTTAATGATTACAAATTCTACTCGCCGATTTTTTTTGCGTGCTTCATCGTTGGTATTCGGAACAAGGGGTAATCTTTCGCCGTAACCATCGAATTGTAATCGCGCAGCATCAATACCTTTAGTTATCAAATAATCCATAACTTTTTTGGCGCGCGCTTTACTCAGTGTTAAATTATATTCGGGCGTGCCATTATTGTCTGTATGTCCTACAATAGCGATGTCTAAATTGGGATTTTCTTTTAAAATTTTTACAACACGTTCTAATGCTGGATTGTAATTGGATATAAATTCCGATTTATCGTTTTCGAATAGCACATTCTGTAAAGAAAAAGATTTACCTACCTCAAGCCTGAATGTATCAACCGATTCATCGCGCTCTTTAACGGGTAGAATGGGATTTATTTTATGAAGTACCACATCGTCGAAGTAGTAGTAAGCAAAATTATTGTCGCCAGTGCTTTCATTCAATGTAAGGGTATCAATCGAAAAATTACCAAGCGTTAAAAAAGCAACAGGTGTTTGAGGCGTAAACACAAAACTTATTTTTTTCCATTCTTTATCCGCACGAACGATATTTTTGGTAGCCAGTGTGGCAGTAAAATCTATTTTTTCATCGGTGTTTTGGTAAATTTTTTTTTCTGAAAGGTGCGCACCAATATTGTTAATCAAAATACCACGCTCAATAGATTTCACCCACAACTCAAGTACATATTTTTGCCCGACAACCAATGGTGCGCGCAAATTTGTTTCAATATATTCGCGACAATGTGGTTTGCCATTTCTGCAACCATATAACGTTAAACCCGCCATACTTTTGCCGGAGTGTGCAGCAGTTTTACCAAATCCTTTTTCTGCCCACGATTCAGGTACGCGCACGTTAGGTCCGTAAGCATCGGGTGATGCAACCGTTGCAGAATTCCAAAACGACATCACGCGATCGAAATCAGTACCTTTATAATACCAACCAATCGGAAAAAATTTGAAATCCTCGAAACTATTGTTCGGAACGTAATTAAAGGTTTCATCGAAAGTTTGCGCATTAATTTTAAAACTCCATAACACAAACAAACTAAAACCCAAGAGTATAGAGTAAAAACGCACAATAGCTTGGTTTTATGAGTTTAAAATAAATAGCCACCAGCTATCATTAATTATAATTTTTGATGATAGCTGATAGCTAACGGCTGAACTAAGTTTATTTAACCGCTACTTTATCCATACCACACTTTGCACATTTACCGGCTTTAGCCGATGCCTTCTCGCATTTCATCGGACAAGCATACATAACTGTCGCCGTTTTTTTGTCGCTTTTTTTTGAATGCTTCACTGTTTCTGATTTAACAGTTGCCGTTGAAGTTGTGGGTGCTGTTTGCGCTGACGCGCCAAAATAAAAACTGAAGAGCAAGATTGTAAGTGCGAAAAACTTTTTCATAAAAACTAATTTTTTATTAAAATTGAACAAATAAATTGAATCTATATTACGCCAATATTTTTAAAAAATTGTGTAACTTTATCTTTTTCAAGTCGTCGTTTCAGTGTAAGAGGTTTGGAATTTTTATGAAACTTGTTGTAATACTCATTGATTGAAAAGCACTGTATATTTTAAAAAATGGTTGTTGAAGAAGTAGTTCAAATAATTTGGAAAATGCGCGATAAACTATTTCGGTTTTCGCTCAAAATACTCGACTGCAAAAGCGAAGCGGAAGATGTTGTGCAAGAAGTTTATTTTAAAGTATTGAACAAACAGACGGATGTTGAAGCATTAAAAAATCCGGAGGCGTGGTGTATGACTTTAACAAAAAAGCAAGGCGCAAAATTAAAAACCTTGCGCCTTGTTTTTACTAAAACTGTTTACTTTACCAGCACCGCTTATTTATACGCTTCGTAACAATACGCATTAAGCCCTGTTGTTACAACAATTTTTCCTTTTGCGCCGTTTTGAGGCGGCACGAGACCGACGTATCTATCGAAAGTAGCCCCACTGTTTTTAGCATAGTCCGGCGAAGTAATTGCCCAAAGTTTAGTACCGTTGGCAGCATCAATAGCATACAATTTGCCATCTCCGCCGCTTACAAAATACACAACACCGTTGAGATATTGCATAAATGAAGCTGTGCCAAAGTTACCTTGTCTCCAAATTATCTGTCCCGATTGCGGATCAATACAATACATATACGTATTTTCGTTCTGAATAAATATTTTACCATCTGCTAAAAGAGGCGTTGAAGTTAAAAAACTACTCGGAATACCAGCAACAGTAAAATTTTGTGCCCAACCTTTTTCTCCAGTAAGCATATTAAAGCGCGTTAAAGATGCCCCTGAGCACACATACATGTAATCGCCTAAAATAACGGGTTTACCATTTACGCCTGAATCGCTTGCATCAAACAGAGGCATTCGCTCGTAAATCCAAACGCCTTTTGTTTTGTTATAAAGGCAAGTTGTTAACCTTGCTTTGTACCCCGTGATGGGAGGATCAAAAACAATTATAGAAATAAGTGTATCTTGATTATTCACAAAAGGATAAACAAAAGATGCTTCGCCAGAGTACCCCGTGTTTTTCAAAGCATTCGATGAATCAATTTTAACTGGTAAAATAAATTCTGGCGTGCCGGTCTGCTTATTCAAAGCAAAAATGCCAACAGGATTATAGTTATAATTATTTACACCGTCGCTTCCACAATAGATTGTGCCATTGAAAAAACTATTGTATCTACTAAAGCCGTACTTAATAAATTTATTTTTCCAAACTGTTTTACCTGTTTGTAAATCAACGTTAATATTAAAATAATACGATTGGCAAATCATATTGGACTCATTAATTTCTGGATAACTGATATAACTGTAAGCTCCGGGTATTGGGAAATCTTGCCATACCCATTTTCTTGTGCCTGAATTTATATCCAATAACATTAAAGCATCCGAACCATTCTGTCGCCCTCCTACCAGCATCGAATTATTGTAAAAAATTGTTGAAGAAACTAATCCGCTTGTAGCAAGTGCACCATCTGTCGTAGCACTTGACCACAAAGTTGGTAGTTTGATTATAGTTCCGTTAGGATCTGTTACTACATCTTTAGTGCATCGAAAATTACTTAAACCTAAAATTGTAATAAATATTAAAAACTGTTTTGTATTCATTGTTTAAGTTTAAAATAGCTAAAATCTTGAAAAAATATTTGATTCCACACTGGAGTCATCTTTTCATTATTGGTTTCTTCGTTGTGGTTGATGTCATCCGCCATATATATTTTTCCAGGATTCCAAGTGGGGTTGTTATACCCAATCGCAGAATTACCTTTAATGAAACCATCACTGACAGAATTAGCAGGAGAAACAATACAATATTGAGTATTTTGCCAACATTGGGCTTGACAAGCATGAAATGCATCCGCATTTCCAAGATTGGAGTTATAGCAAGTTCCAAAATAATAGGAATATGGGCATGTCAAAGTTTGATAAGTGTAGCACGCTTGCTGCCAATTATTGGCATCCACTAAACCTAAATAGCTTCTATTTATCCCATCATCTAGAGCGTAATAACCGAGTTCCCATCCTGCTGCTGCAGCATAATAATATGCAGTTAATGGTGAGGTTGCTCCAAAATCAAAAAAACTAAAAATAAGATTAGCTGTACCTGACCAAAAATTCGCACTTGCTGCACTTGCATATACACCCTTAACAGCATCAATTTGAGAAACGAATGCATCTGCATCATTAGCTGGTGATAAATCAGTATCTAAATAACCATGTTCATTATTTTGCCACATTGAAGACCCTACAAATCGAAAAACTTCGGGTGATTGCACTACGCCGTAAATACTTACTTTATGCGTAGAAGTAGTATTCTTTTGAGCATCAATTTGTAAAAATTTACTATTTTCTTCCAAATCGATGACTGTTTTTGCCCCTTTATCAACACCTAATTTAGAGGCTAATGCACGTTGTACATATATTGGTAATTCAAAAACAGTAAAATCTGCTCCAAAAAATCCAATAACATAGTACAAACCAGAACCTCCAGGAATGCCAAACAAATTTATTAATGGACCAGCTGCTAATTCAACAGTTGAAACTGTAACTAAATCTCGAACAGAACCGTCATTGAATGCATTAGCTATGTGCGCGCCATTCAGCGGAGCACCAACTGTCACAATACCATGCTCACCTGTCTGACCAAACCTTCCGTCTAAATCTAAGTTCCGAAGTACTAACCCACCTGTGCTGTGTGCAATCATAATATTATTACCACTTTGCATTGCTGAAGTATTTTTAGTGATCACTTCGTTTGCAAAATTTTGAATTCCATCATAACTGTCATAATCCTGAAGGGGTTGAGCCGAAACATTAGAACCAGCATTGGTTTGTAGCCAACTATTATAAGCTGTCCAAGTGCCACCCGCAGAATTAAAACCATGGACAAATACAACATTTCTCTGTGAGATTCCCAAGTTGGAAAATAAAAAAACTAATATAATAGAGTTTAGAACTCCAATCAAAATATTTTTCATAAAAAAGTTTTTAAAAATTGATTAATGTATTTTAAATGATTGATTACTGTAATAGGAGTCATGGATTAGTGTTGCTTTTTTATTACCTACAAACTTTGGGCTGGTTATTTCCTGATGTACAATCTCAACCTTTGGCTTTTCATTTTTTGTATCAGGCTGTGTGTATTTTACAAAAAATTGAGAAACTGGCGATTTATCTTTATTCAACAAAGAGCCTCCTAAAACTACTTTAGCTGAAGTATCTACAATAGTTTCAGAGATAAAATCTTTCTCGTTTCTAAAATTTGTTTTGATTGCTGAGTTGTCACCTGTATTAATTACAGCCACATCAACTTGAAAAATACTGCCCTCCAAATGTGAAACTGATGCACCTTGCAATTCTAAATCTTTAAAAGAAGCATTAAATTTTGGTGCATTGTCGAACAGAAACTGTGGCAAGTCAGAAGGATTGACATTTTTTCTATTCTCAAGAACCTTTTTTATAATGGGCGAAAAATCTTGTGATGGAAGTGTCATATTTCTATCAGCCAAGAGGTCGTCTCCTTTTGCGTTGAAGACGTGATAGCTACCATCTCGCTTTTTTTTGATGATATGGATTATACCGTGTGGATCTTTTGGATTTGAATCGTTTAAAATCAAATCTTTGTGATCAGGTTCTAATCTTTTTATTGTCATTTCAGACGTACCATCCTCAAAAATAGAAATGAAAAAATTTTGTTTTTGTACTTTAGGCGTAGCACTTACTCTGTCAACCATACTGAGATTTTTGTTCACTTCGGGTGTGCCATTTCCAAATTTAGTAAAACTGACTTGTTCCAAATCATAGCTAAGATCGATCAAACTACCATTTGGATTATCAATTAAAGAGTTGTTACTCCCAATTTCTTGTTTGCAACTACTAAAAAACAAAATACAAGAAAAAAGAAAAAATGCGGCTTTGCCAGACAATTGGGTTTCACAAAGGCAAAACAATTTAAGTCGGCTTGGGTGCACAAGCCATAGGCGTTTTAGTAAAAACATAAGCATGTTAAGTTAAAAGGTTAAAAAAATGAAAATGCTTAGCGCAGGGAGGAGGAAGCTAAATTTATGCGTAAAAGAAGAAAGTTGTGGGAGGCGTGCAGTTTCAATCTCAATTGTTACAAACAATATCAATTTAGAAATTTATTTAAGTGCATCAAATTGTTCTTAGCCTCAGAATTTCTTTGATTAAATAAACTTAAAGCTTTATTTTGATAAATGCAAATTGTATGAAAAAAAAAAACATAGGTTTTTTAAAATTTTTTTATTTTATTTCATTTTTCCGCTCGTTTTAAACATTTTTATGTAAAATCGGGTACTGAGCGCGTTAATATTTTAATTGACGAAAGCCAAGATATTATTCACAACGTTTTGATAATGGTTTCTGATGGTGTAAAAAATAGTACGCACAATGTGTTCGTCAATTTAAGAGGTCATTTTTCTATGGCTGATATAAATAAAATTATTCAAAGTGCTGATAATAAAAATTCGAAATTAACCAAAATTGAAACAAAAGAAGTAGATCAATAATACTTCAATGTAGAATTACTGCGTATTTTTGTAGCGCAATGATTGAGCTCATTAATATTAATTACAGCGTCGGAAAAACGGCAATTCTCAAAAATGTTAACCTTGCGTTTAAACAAGGCGCGTTCAATATAATTTTGGGTGCGAACGGCGCGGGTAAATCAACAGCGTTAAAAATTGCTGCGGGTGCTTTAACGCCTTCCTCAGGCGAAGTTTTTTACGGTAATAACAATATTAAAAAATTTTCTACGCGCCAATTAGCACAAATGCGCGCCGTACTATCGCAAAGTATTGATATCGTTTTTCCGCTCAGTTTGGAAGAAGTTGTTTTAATGGGACGTTACCCACACAACGCGAGTGCGCCAACCATTTACGATAGAGAAGTAGCAAATGCCGCTTTAATTGCCGTTGATTTAGAACATAAAAGAAACCAAAATTTTATGACACTTTCTGGCGGTGAAAAACAAAAAGGGCATGCAGCGCGCGTTTTAGCACAAATAAATTTTTTAGAAGAAACAACATTGATGCAGCGCATTCTTTTTTTAGATGAACCGACATCGAATTTAGACGTGCGTGTACAATTACAAATTCTGAATTTGGTGCAATCGCTCACTCAAAAAAAAATAACAGTTATTGCCGTTTTGCACGATTTGAACACGGCTTTTGAATACGGAGAACATTTCTTTTTTATGAAATCGGGTAAAATTTTGGCGGAAGTTGAAAATAAAAACGCTGTCACAGCCGAAATTATTAATGCCGTTTATGGCGTACAAGCGCAACCTATTTTTAACGAAACACAAAATACGAATCATTGGGTTTTTAAATTATAAATTTTTCATCAGAACGATTAGTTTTACACCGAATTAATAATTGTTACATGAAAAATTTTATTTTCTTTTTTATTTTAGCACTCGTTGGTCTTACATCTTGCGATAGACTAGGGAATAAAGACGCGAAAGCCAATCAAACAACGCGCATTGTATGCGTCTCGAAACAAATTAATGAATTTATTTACGCCATCGGTGCCGAACAAGATTTGGTCGCCGTTGATTTATCGTCAATTTATCCGGAAGCAATTAAAAAATTACCGAATGTTGGTTATCACCGCGCTTTGAGTGCCGAAGGTATTCTTTCCATGAAACCTACTTTGTTTTTACACGATGGTTCGGTTGGTCCGGATGCCGTTATTGCACAAATAAAACAAGTTGGTATCCCAATGCTTGAAATGAAACCTGGTCAAAATAGTATTGATACTGCTATGCAGTTGATGCACACTGTTGGCGTATATTTTAAAAAAGAAGCTGCCGCAGACAGTGTTATTAAATTGTGGAAATTGGGAATGCAAGCTGCTCTCGCCGATACACTTAAAAGTATGGGTAAAAAGAAACCGCGCGTAATGATTATTCATTATGGTCGCGCAGCAAATATATATTTAGCGGTTGCCAAAAACAGCCCTGCCGACCAGATAATTAATTGGGCAGGTGGTGTCAATGCTATTGATACTACCGGCGGACTTTCGCGTCTGACATCGCCCGAAAAAATTGCTAATGCTGCGCCCGATATTATTTTAGCAACCGATTACGGTTTCGATAAATTTGGCGATGCCGAAAAATTTGCGACTATGCCTGGCGTTGCACTCACACCTGCCGGAAAAAATAAACGCATTTATCGTATTGATGAACAAGAAATTATTTATTTTGGTCCGAGAACGCCAAGCGTTATTCAGAAAGTACGCGGTTATTTAAATGCGTCGAATTAAATTGTAATCAACAGAGAAATCTCATTTGGTTCAATAAAGATAAAGCCTATTTTAGTAAATTCTAATTGTTGCACTTGAAATTAGAATTCAAGAATTGCAACAAGTAGCATTCAAATTAATAGTTTTACCCAAACTAATTTATGCCCGTTAAAAATGTAAGAGTGCCGCTCAAAATTGAGCCACGAGTTTTTGAAGTCAGTGAAATAAATATACCACAACCCAATATTACGCAATTACCGAATGGCATACCGTTGTATGTAACGCGCATGGGTACGCAACCGATTGTAAAAGTAGAATTCATATTTTTTTCGGGTCGAGCAGAAGAGCAAAAACGTTTGGAATCGCGCGCAACGTTGAGAATGTTGCGCGAAGGAACAAAAAAACTTTCTGCTGCTGATTGGGCGGAAGAAGTGGAATTTTTAGCGGGCACGGTTAGTATGCCTGTTTTGTTCGATTCTAACCGAATTGTGGTTTATGCGCTTACTAAAAATATGCCGCAATTATTGAATTTAGTTGCTGATATTATTTTTGAACCTTTGTTTCCAGAAAAAGAGCTTAGTGTTTGGGCGCAAAATAATATTCAGAAACTCGCGATTGAACTCACGAAAAATGACGTTATTGCTTACAGAAAAATAACGGAAATCCTTTTTGGCGAAGATTCTGCGTATGGTTATTCATCGGTTGCAGAAAATTTCAATGCACTGACGACCGACGATTTAAAAAATTATTATCGCCATAATTTCACATCCGATAATCTGTCTATTCTCATGGCAGGCGATGTTCAAGATACAACTATCCGACAAATAGAAACACTTTTCGGCATTTTTACTTCGAAAAAAATTATTTTACCTCCTGCGCGCTTTTTAAAAATAAACCCGATTGAACCACAAAAATTACACATCAAAAATACGGAAACTACGCAAACATCTATTCGTATCGGTCGCCGATTTGCGCCGCGCAACGATCCCGATTATTTTGGTTTCAATATACTGAACGTCATTTTAGGCGGCTATTTTGGTGCACGACTGATGTTGAACATTAGAGAGAAAAAAGGTTATACCTATAATATTTACTCGGCACTCGAAACTTATACCCACGATGGTTATTTTTATATTGCCAGCGATGTGGGTAATGCGTTTGTTAAAAAGGCGATTAAAGAAATTTATATCGAATTACAAAAACTCATTGATACACCTGTGAGCGAAGCTGAATTAAAAATGGTACGGAGTTATTTACTCGGAAATATGTTGCAACTGATTGACGGACCGATGAATGTGAGCGAAGTTATTAGCGGTTATGTGAGTGAAAAATTACCATTTGATACATTAGAGCGATTTGTTAACTATTTAAAAAATGTTACACCCTACGATATTCAAAGACTCGCCGCTAAATATTTAAATCCTAAAGATTTAACTGAAATTACGGTTGGGAAATAATGTTTTTTAAAACTCAAACCTAATTTTTAAACGAATAGCGTACTCCGAAACATTTGGATGGTCGAGATAGTTAAGGCGTTTGATGAGATCAACGCGCAAAATTTTAAAAATGTTAGCTACACCAACTGATGCTTCCATATAAGGTGTGCCGCCTTCAAAAGTGTAAGTTAATTTTCTGCCTAAGCTATCTTCCGGAAAACGATACGATACTTTTCCACCGGGTTTATTGTCGTCGTCAAGTCCGCCATAAATTGCACGAAAAGTCAGCACTTCACGCAATTTTAATTTTTTAATGACTGGTATTTTATTAAAAATAAATCCATCGAACTGGTGCGTCATGGTGAAACTCACGTATTTATCGCTCACAAATTCCAGATTGTTCATCATGTTGTACGAAAAATCTTGATACGCTAATGTTTGATTCGCACGATGATTTATTAATAACGGAAACGGTACCGTACCAAATAATCTTCCAATTTCAAGCATCATATCGGTTCTACCTAAAGGCGCAATGTAGAAACGTTTAGATACATCGAAACTCACATTGTGGTAATAAAGCGGGTTACTCAATCTGTTTTCGCCAAAACCGACATGGTAATGCGCACCAAAAATAGGATATTGATTCACTATTTGTCGTCTGCGGTTTTTACCTTGAAAATATTCTTCATTCGGTGCGAAACGTATATCACCATAAACTTCATTGGCGTAAGTATTTTTTAGTTCAACGGGATTTCCTAAACTATCAATCTGTGTAAAACTCAAAATTCCCGCAGGAGTCCATTCCATGTGCTGAAAACCAACTTGATACATTAATCCAGTTTCGTTTTCATTGATATAGGAAAGTCCAATCGTTTTTTTATAGTACATCCTATCGTTCTTTCCTCGACGGAACGATAGTAAAAAATTATCTTCGTTTCTGTTTGTAACAAACTGACCAGGCACTTCGGTATTATACTGATAAACAAACTTAATTGCACTTTGTGGTTTTTCAGCAAAGTTATTATCGTTAAACTGGTAAGTTAAGGTAGTGCCGTATTTCCAACGCGCGTCTAATAATCCGTAAGCACCAAAACCTTCAATTCTGAAATGTTTGTTAAACAATGGCGTCGTGCGTGCGCCAAATCGTAAACGTCCACCTTCAACTTCATTAAAACTATATGCAGAACTGAAAGGACCCCATTCAATTTTATCGTCGCACCAAAAACCCGAAAATAATAAACTCGATATTTTGGAAAATTTTTTAAAGTCGGGTACTTTTTTTATACTATCAATGGTTGTGTAAACAGATTGCTCAGTTTTAGAAAGTTTTTCTTGTCTCGTCTCCAACCAATAATCTTCGGTTTGTTTTTTCGCGCCGAGTTTAATAATTGTGTTTTGATCACCACTGTAAATATTTTTTTCGCGCGGGGCATTAAAAATAAAATCTTTAAACCGTTCCACTTTGCGTCCCCACATTCCAAAACCTTTTTTGCCGTCGCCAATACCAAAATCAATCGAGGTTTCGTCGCGCACCATCGTCCAAGAAAAATCGGGTAATTTATCGAACTCTTGCACAATACTCATGGAATTGAAAAAGTTGATATTAATTTCTGGCGGTAGCGTGAGTTTTACTTGTCGTACGGCGTACAGCGAATCGTCCGTAATATATAAATTGCCGACAAAAGTTAAATCTTGTTTATTACGCGGAAAAAAAGCTAAGTTGATGCAACGCTGTCCACCAACCATCAAGGTATCCATGATATAAAAACGATACAATGTTGGTGCTAAACCCGAAATTGGACTGACGAATTGTTTATTGAGCAGCATGATATTACTTTCGTAAATATTGACGTTGGCGTAAAGATGTTGCAAATACGCGCCCAAACCTTCCCCATCAAATAGTCCTTCAATAACACTTTGCTTTTTCCCTTGAATATACTCTTTTTTAGCTTCCGGCGATTTTCTAAAATAGACATCGCTCGCGGTTTCTGTGATGTATGCGGGTAGAAGTCTTTTATTTTTTACACGGGTAGTATCAATGTTATCGAAAACAAATTGGAAATTTTTTAACCATTTTTTATTTCGCAAACTGTCACTGATGTTGACTAAATCAATTTCAATTTTTTCGTACTTTTTGGCTTCATAATAATCATTGCTTTCTAAACGATTAAATTTTTTGTGCGCAATTACTTTTTCAATCAGCTCAACCGCTGGATTATTTTTATTTTTGTACCGACCTGAACCAATCGTTACTGTTTTTAATTGCGTAGCGGAAGGTAGTAATTCTACTTTAACAGTTTGAGAAATGCCACGCTGCACTTTTATTTCTAAATTAGCATAACCCACTGCAGAAACAATCACTAAATCTAATTTATCGGTATAGTTTAATTCAAACACACCAAACTCATCGGAAGTAACGCCAATACTTTTTCCTTTTAACCCCACGTTAGAATATGGAACCGCTTCGTTTGTTTCTTTATCAATGACGCTCCCTTTTATAGTTGTAATTTGAGCAGATAAATTGATGAGATTTAAAAACAAGATATAGCAAGCCAAAAGCATACTAATCATATACTTTTTATTAAGCAAAACTTTTATAGTATTGTGCATATTAGTTCGCTATGAAACTTTTAAATAATTAATACATTGGCAATTAACTTTTAATCGTGTTGATGGGATTTTAATAGTTGAAATTTTAAAGAGTAAAGTTATTAAAAAAATATTAGTAATTAAATAAATTTTGGAACATTAACTTAAACTTTTTCTTATTTGATTAGTCTGAATCAATTTTTATTATTGATGTTGTCAAGATATTGCATTTTCGATGGCAAACTAATTCATTATTAATAATCAATTTCCCTAATTTTGAAAAAATTTTGACAAAAAAATGCCATTTACAAAACTGAGTTTACAAAATTTAAGTCGTTTAAGTGTATCAGAATTTAAAGAGTCCGAGAAGTTACCGTTATGTTTAGTTTTAGATAATGTGCGATCGGCACTCAATGTGGGTTCTATATTCCGAACGTGCGATGCGTTTGCTTTACAAAAACTAATACTTTGCGGCATCAGTGCACAACCTCCGCATCGCGAAATTATGAAAACGGCTTTAGGCTCAAGTGAAACTGTAATTTGGGAATATTTTGAAAATACTACCGATGCTATACATAAACTCAAAGAAAGTAATTTTATAATCGTCGGAATTGAACAAGTCGTTGATTCAATTTTTTTAGATGATTCTGATTTTCTGACAAAACTAAATAAACCATTAGCTTTAATCCTCGGCAATGAAGTGGATGGTTTAAGTGATGCATCGCTCAAACTTTGTGATTACGTTGTAGAAATAAAACAATTTGGCACCAAACATTCCATTAATGTAGCTGTCACCGCAGGTATAGTGGCTTGGTTTTTTTCGCAACGTTTTAAACTTTAACACTTTGTCTCAAAAATATATTTGACATATCGGTAGAAAAAGTTTTTATTTGCGTAAGCAATGAATTTTGCAAAAGCTTTTAACATAAAAATTACCGACCTATGAACCTCAGCACATTCACACGGCTATTGCTTTGCGTAATCGTACTATTTTTTCAATGTAAAAAAACAGTTGAATCCGATCCAGTTTTGCGCCTTAAATTAAAATTCGATCCGTTGCAAGAAAGATTTAAAAGCGATGGAAAAACAATAGTAGATATTCCTTCAGGTCATGCCGCACAAACACCTGCCGTAAATAGTATTGGTTGCAGTTATATTGAATTAACACCCGATGCCAGCACTATATTAGGTCAGGGTAAAGTTTTATTCCAAATTAATGATACCACACTCGGTAGTAATGGAGTTCGTGCATTGGACTATCAATACATAAAAAACTTTAAAGATGGCGATGTTATTCTTGAAATCCCATTAAAAAGTCTCGGAACAGGTAAGTTTACATACTTACGATTGGGCGTAGCTTACATTAATTTTGATGTAAAATTTAATTTATTGAACGTTCCTTTCGCGGGCGATTTTTTGGACGAGCGCGGCACTTTCAATGGTTTTTTAAATGCGCGAACATTTATATCGTCGTACAAAATTTTTAACAAAGAAGAAAAAATTAATGGTACGCGTCAGCAAGGCTATTGGGCTTTTGAAACAAAACTCAGCACTGGTTATGCCGCTTACGATGCCATTTACAACGGTCAAATGTTTGATGGTAGTACGCTTACCGTTGTTAATCCAATCCAATCAACGTCGCCAACGCCCAGTAATTCTTGCATAGTTACCGGTTCATTCGATGCACCACTAACAATAACAGGTTCTGAAACTGCCGATATGGTGGCAACGCTTTCGCTCAGTACAAATAAATGTTTTGAATGGGAAGAAAATTTACGCGCCAACGGACAATGGGACATAACGGCGCAAGCTAATTCAGGTACACCCGTTTTGGAGCGCATCGTTGATTTTGGAATACGCGGCATGAAAATTACTATGTCGAACAAATAGCCTTCAGCTATGAGCTGTCAGCTATCAGCCTTGTTCGCGAGTGACTTCTAAGAGCTGATAGCTCAGAGCTAATTTAGTTTTTCATTATTCAAATGTCGTGTGTTATCGCGTGTGGTTTTTTTAGCGAAATTTTTTTCCATTGCTTCTGTTAAATTAATACCTGTCTGGTTGGCAATGCAAACCAAAACAAAAAGCACATCGGCGATTTCATCGGCAAGTTTTTCGGGAGCTTGTGATGCAATTTCTTCTGTTTTAAAAGATTGCTCCCCATAAATGCGCGACATCAATCGCGCAACTTCACCTACTTCTTCCATTAAAACAGCTGTATTCGTTAATTCATTAAAATAACGCACGCCGTATTGTTTTATCCAAGCATCAACGGTTGCTTGTAAGTTTTCTATTGTCATTTGCTCTATTTTATAAGTTATTAGGTATCATCAAAGCAAAAATAGCTCAACTTTTAAATAATCCTTGCGTTTAAAACAAAAACATTTCTTGCTATGATAACCAAATACTTTTTTTGTGTTCTATTTATTTTTTGTATGAGTTGTAATGCACCACATATCGTAAAAGTATGTTCGTTACCAAAAGTTTTAAATGAAAGCTCGGGATTGATAAACGACGTGCCGAATCATTTTTGGTCGCATAACGATAGTGGTGGCGAACCAACGATGTATGCTTTTGATGAAAAAGGTAAATTATTGCGCTCGGTTAGAATTTTGAACGCCAGCAATATTGATTGGGAAGATGCAGTGATGGATAACACAGGGAATTTGTATATCGGCGATTTTGGCAACAACAATCAATCGCGCACAAAATTAATCATTTACTTTGTGCCTAATTTTGAAACGAACACAGTAGATTCGATAACAGCGCAAAAAATAGAATTTTATTACGGTGACCGCGCCACTTTTCCAAACGATGTAGCACATAGTTTTTTTGACGCGGAAGCCATGCTTGTTCATTCCGATTCGATTTATATTTTCACGAAAGACTTTTTCACGAAGCCCTACACAGGTTCAACGCGCATTTACAGCGTGCCGAATAAACCGGGTTCTTACGCCGCGCAGTTTGTTCATAGTTTTAAAACGGATGAGACTTCGAAATGGAAAGGAGCAATAACTTCTGCGGCACAAACACTCGATGGAAAAACAGTTGCACTTTTAGCATACAGAACAGTTTGGGTATTCAGCGATTTTAAAAAAAATAATTTTTGGGAAGGAAGACAAAAGCGATTCGATTTAAAACTGTATCAATTAGCGCAACGCGAAGGCTTGTGTTTTTCAACAACCGATAGCAAAACGCTTTTTATCAGTTCTGAAAAACATAAATTTATTGGTGGTAATCTTTCTAAATTTATTTTTGATAGAGCTAAAAGAGCAACGCCGTAATTTTGTCCTAAAATTTAAAAGAGCTACATTTGCAAATACATTCTTTAAAAAAAAGTTTTTTAAAAAATTGTAAACATCATGATTTTATCTTTGAATAGAATTGAACTTTTAATATCCAAGTTGACTTTATCGCAAAAAGCAACACTGCTTAATCATATTTCTAGGGAATTAGGTGATGTATTTCCGGGCATTGAAAAAAACCCGAATATTTGTGGCGGTAGTGCTTGCATTATTCGCACCCGAATACCTGTATGGACAATTATTTCTTTTAAAAAATTAGGAATGACTAATGAAAAATTATTGGCATCTTTCCCTTCGCTTATTCACCAAGATTTAAATAATGCTTGGGCATACTATATTGCTAATAAAAATGAAATTGAAATCGATTTAAAAGAAAATTCTGAAGCCTAAAAACGATTTTTAATCTAAAATGGAAAAACTTTATGTCAATGAAAATTTTCCATATCCAGTAGTTGAATTTCTTCGTGATTTTGGATATGATGTCTTAACTTCTTTGGATACAGGAAATGCTAATCAAAAAATTCCAGACGAGAAAGTTTTAGAATTTGCGATTAACCAAAATAGAATTTTTCTAACGCTCAATCGTCGAGATTTCATCCGTCTGCACCGAAATAAACCTTTGCATTATGGAATAATAGTTTGCACTGAAAATACAGACTTTAAAGAACTCGCCGAATTAATTCAGGAAAAACTTCAAGAAAATAAAAATACTTTTCAAAACCAGATAATGCGCGTCAATAAACCTTCCTAAACTTTTTTATGCAAAATATAATTCTCCAGACGGCGCAACAAACTTTGAAAATAGAAGTCGAAACACTGAATAATTTATATGGCGTTTTCGATGAAAATTTTATTGTAGTTGTTGAATTATTGCACAAAACTTCAGGACGAATTGTTGTAACGGGGGTTGGTAAAAGTGGAATTATAGCGCAGAAAATTGTAGCTACGTTTAACTCAACGGGTACGGCTGCTATTTTTATGCACGCTTCCGACGCACTACACGGCGATCTCGGAATGATACAATCGAATGATATCGTTTTGTGTCTTTCTAAATCGGGTGAATCATCCGAATTGAAATTATTAGTGCCGTTTTTAAAAAATTTGAGAAATACTTTAGTCGCAGTTGTAAGCAACAAACAATCGTATTTAGCCAAACATGCCGATTATATTTTGCACACACCTATCGGACAAGAAGCTGACCCCAATAATTTAGCGCCGACGGCATCAACAACCGCGCAAATGGTAATGGGTGATATTTTAGCGATGACACTTCTGCGTTTGCGCGGATTTACGGCGCAACATTTTGCGCAATTACATCCGGCGGGTGCGCTCGGCAAACAGCTTTCGGTGCGTTGCGAACATTTGTGTAAACAACACGCCGCGCCAGCCGTTGCATTAGATGCACCACTTGCGGAGGTTATTCTCGAAATTTCTAAATCGCGTTTAGGTGCAACTGCCGTTTTAGATGCAGAAAATAATTTAGTTGGCATTATTACGGATGGCGATTTACGACGGTTGTTACAAACTGTTGAGAGTAGAGAATGGATAATAGGGATTTGCGCTCAGAATTTTATGTCTAAAAATCCGAAAACAATTTCACCCGAAACTTTAGCCGTTGATGCGCTCAGATATATGGAAACGTCGCGCATTTCACAAATAATTGTTCTCGATAAAAATAAATATATCGGCATGGTGCATTTGCACGATATTATTCGCGAAGGAATTATTTAGTTTCATTGATTGTTGTAAGTTTACGAATGTGACATAACTATTTACAGTGAACAACTAACAAAAAATTAAAATGATAAATAAAGTAGTAAAAGATGCCGACTTCGCCGTCCAAGATATTAAAGACGGCGCAGTGCTGATGCTCGGTGGTTTTGGTTTGTGCGGTATCCCAGAAAATTGCATTACTGCACTTTTAAAATCGGGTGTAAAAAATTTAACTTGCATCTCGAACAATGCTGGTGTTGACGATTTTGGTATTGGGTTAATGCTTAAAACGCGACAAGTTAAAAAAATGATTTCATCCTATGTGGGTGAAAATCAAGAGTTTGAACGCCAACTCTTAGCGCGCGAATTAGAAGTTGAATTATTACCACAAGGAACTTTAGCAGAACGCATTCGTGCCGGCGGCGCAGGCATTCCCGCATTTTTTACGCCAGCAGGTGTCGGAACAGAAGTAGCAGATGGTAAAGAAGTGCGCGAATTTAACGGTAAAAAATATTTGATGGAATTGGGTTTAACCGCCGATTTTGCGATTGTTAAAGCATGGAAAGGCGATACAACTGGAAATTTAATTTTTAAAGGAACGGCGCGCAATTTTAATCCGATGATGGCAGCCGCAGGAAAAATTACGATTGCCGAAGTCGAAAAATTAGTACCTGAAGGTGAACTCAATCCTAACGATATTCACGTACCGGGTATTTATGTGCAACGGATTTTTCAAGGGAAAAAATATGAAAAGCGGATTGAACAACGCACAGTGAGTCGTGAGCCTTTAGCGTTGAGCGTTGAGTTATCAAATAAAACTCAAAGTTCAAAACCAACGGCTCAAAGTTCAAAAGGAATCGATAAAAATCAAATTGCACAACGGATTGCCCGCGAATTGAAAGATGGTTATTACGTTAATCTCGGAATTGGTATTCCGACTTTAGTAGCCAACTTTATTCCGATAAATATAAATGTGGTATTACAATCCGAAAATGGCTTACTTGGCATTGGCCCGTTTCCGACAGAAAATAAAGTGGATGCCGATTTAATCAACGCGGGTAAACAGACTGTAACAATGCTTAAAGGTTCTGCGCTGTTTAGTTCGGCAGAAAGTTTTGCTATGATTCGCGGCGAACACGTTGATTTAACCATTCTGGGTGCGATGGAAGTTTCTGAAAATGGCGATATTGCCAATTGGAAAATCCCAGGTAAAATGGTAAAAGGTATGGGCGGCGCAATGGATTTGGTGGCATCGGCAAAAAATATTATTGTAGCTATGCAACACGTGAGTAAAGATGGAAAATCTAAATTGCTTAAAAATTGCTCATTGCCACTGACAGGTATTGGCTGCGTCAAAAAAATTGTTACTGAATTAGCTGTACTCGAAGTTTTAGCTGAGGGTGGTTTCAAATTATTAGAAACTGCGCCCGGCGTAAGCGTTGAAGATGTTAAGCGTGCAACAGAAGGAAGATTAATTATCGAAGGCGAAATACCTGAAATGATTTTTTAAGTTTTACTTTTAGTTTTTATTTTGCAGGTAAAACGGTATTTCGTACTTCACCAAAATCAATGCGAATACCGTTTTTTTCTGCTATTCCACGGATGATGATCGTATCGCTATCTTCAATGAATTTGCGTTTTGTACCATCCGTTAAAGTTATCGGATTTTTGCCACCCCACGTTAATTCTAACATCGAGCCAAAACTATCGAGCGAAGAACCAGAAATTGTTCCCGATGCCAACACATCGCCAATGTTTAAATTGCAGCCATTGATTGTGTGGTGCGCTATTTGTTGCGCCACTGACCAATACAAGTTTTTAAAATTACTTTTCGAAAGGTGTGTTGAATAATCCCTATTCATTTCTGAATTATAATTTTCAAGATATACGTTTAGTTGTACGTCAAAACCGCTTCTATTTTTTTCTTTCAGATACGGTAAAACTTCGGGTTTTTGCGTTTCGAGCTGTGTTCGGAATGGTTCGAGCGCTTCAATAGTAACTACCCAAGGCGAAACTGAAGAGAAGAAATTTTTACCTAAGAACGGACCGAGCGGCACATATTCCCATTTTTGAATATCGCGCGCCGACCAATCGTTAAATAATTGAAAGCCGAAAACGTAATTTTCAGCATCATCAACATTAATATTATCACCAATAGTGTTGCCTTTACCAATTATGGTTGCCATCTCAATTTCAAAATCCAAAAGATTAGTGGTAGAAAATACCGGTGATTGCAATTCGTTTGGGCAAATTTGACCTTTTGGGCGATGAAAATTTGTGCCTGAAACAAATATTGAACTCGCCCTACCATGATATGCCACTGGAATATGTTTCCAATTAGGCAATAAAGCATTTTCTGGATTCCGAAACATAGCACCAACATTGGTTGCGTGTTGTTCGGAAGAATAAAAATCGGTGTAATCGCCAATTTTTATTGGTAAATGTAAATTAACGGCATTTTCAAGATAAAAAACTGAATTTGGAATTTTTTTTGCATCAATTAAAATCTCTTGCAATCGAACTCTTACAGCATTGGTTTTAGTTTTTCCGAGCGCAATAAAATCGTTTAAATAGTCGCTCCTGAAGACCGATTTTTTAATTTTTAAATCTTTGAAATATCCCAACTCTGCCAAAGCAAACACATCAACTACTGAATTGCCAATAATTGTTGCAACGCGTTTCTTTTGCTTATTTACAGAATTTATAGAAAAAATACCAAATGGAATTGTATGAATGGAGAAACTGGGAATGTATTTTAATAAATTATTCATTAATTATTTGATTGGGTTTATTCACTTCTCCCTCAGTTTACTCCAACCAACTCTGATAATATTTACCATCATCAATTTTAAGTGCGGCCTCTGTAATACTTAAAGGTCTAAACGTATCTATCATAACTGCTAATTCTTCGGTTTTTGTTTTACCGATGCTGCGCTCATAAGCACCCGGTGCCGGTCCGTGCGGAATCCCGCTCGGATGCAGTGTGATATGTCCTTGCTCAATATTGTTGCGACTCATAAAATCGCCATCAACGTAATATAACATTTCGTCGGAATCAATATTGGAATGGTTGTAGGGCGCGGGAATGGACAGCGGATGATAATCGTACAAACGCGGGCAAAAAGAGCAAACTACAAATGCTTTCGTTTCAAAAGTTTGATGCACAGGTGGCGGTTGGTGCACACGACCTGTAATCGGTTCAAAATTATGAATCGAAAAGCCGTACGGAAAATTATAACCATCCCAACCGACAACATCAAAAGGATGTGTTGGGTAAAGCATTTCGTATAAAACGCCTTGTTTTTTTATTTTTAAAACAAAGTCCCCTTTTTCGTCGTGCGTTTCTAAATTTTTTGGTAGTTTAATATCGCGCTCACAATACGGAGAATGCTCTAAGAGTTGACCAAAATAATTGCGATAACGTTTGGGTGTATAAATGGGGTGAAAACTTTCGACAAATAGTATGCGATTGTCAGTTGTATTAAAATGGATTTGATAAATTATACCGCGCGGGATAATTAAATAGTCGCCATACTCAAAATTAATATTTCCTAATTGCGTCCGCAAAACACCAGATCCGCGATGAATGAAAAGCATTTCATCCGCATCGGCATTTTTAAAAAAATATTCGGTTAGAGAATTTATGGGCGCAGCCAGACCAATATAAATATCGGTGTTGACCAAAAGCGGCGTGCGACTTTCTAAATAATCGTTTGCAGGTTGCACCTCAAAACCTTTGAGTAATCGCGCTTTAATATTTTTTGGTAGGGCTATTTTTGGCGCAACGTCCGTTTCGGATAAAATTTCTTTCACCATCGTCGGACGGTAAACTTGATACATAAGCGTTGACATACCATCGAATCCGATGGTGCCGAAAAGTTGTTCGTAGTACAAACCACCATTTTCATTTCTAAACTGCGTGTGTCGCTTTGGCGGAATTTTTCCAAGTTTATGATAAAACATAATTGACAGTTGTTAGATGTTAGTTGTTAGGTGCTCGTAATCGAACAACTATCAATAATATTAACGACTAACTAAACTAAAGTGTTCCACGCAACGCTTGTTCGCGTTCAATGGATTCAAATAAAGCTTTAAAATTACCTTTACCAAATGATGTTGCACCGCGACGCTGAATAATTTCAAAAAAAATAGTTGGTCGTGGCTCCAAAGGCTTAGTAAAAATTTGAAGTAAATAACCCTCATCATCTCTATCAACTAAAATATTAAGTGCTTTTAAATCGGCAATATCTTCTTTAATATTCCCCACACGTGCTATTAAACCGTCGTAATACGTATCAGGAACACGCAAAAATTCAATGCCACGTTTGCGCAATTCTGTAACTGTTGCTACAATATCATCTGTCGCCAATGCTAAATGCTGAACGCCCGGACTTTCATGAAAATCTAAATACTCGTCTATTTGTGATTTCTTTTTACCTGCCGCAGGTTCGTTAATCGGTAATTTAATTCTGCCATTGCCATTCGCGACAACTTTACTCATCAAAGCAGTATATTCAGTCGAAATATCGTTATCATCGAAAGAAACGATTTGTGTAAATCCCATAACGTCGCTGTAAAATTTTATCCAAGTGTTCATTTTGCCGAGTTCAACATTACCCACAACGTGATCAATATATTTTAAACCCGTGCTTAGCGGTTTATAACTCGGATTCCAAGCTTTGAAACTTGGTAAAAAAACGCCCTTGTAACTACTACGCTCTACAAAAATGTGAACCGTTTCGCCATACGAATAAATTCCGGCGCGTTTAACTTTTCCGAAAGTATCTTCTTCTGTAATGGGTGAGAAATAAGATTTTGCACCACGCTTTACGGTTTCGTTGTAAGCGTATTCAGCATCATCTACCCAAAGCGCAACAACTTTTATCGCATCGCCATGTGTATCAATGTGTTTACCAATATCTGTCCCACTTTTAAGTGGCGAAGTAAGTACCAGTCGAATTTTATCTTGCTGAACGACATAAGATTCTCTATCGCGCAAACCTGTTTCTAATCCTGCATACGCAACAGGCTGAAATCCGAAAGCAGTTTGATAAAAATAGGCGGCTTGCTTTGCGTTACTAACGTAAAACTCGATGTAGTCTGTTCCGTTGAGTGGTAAAAAGTCTTGCGCTTTTTCATAAACTTTAGGAATAGGCGCGTTCAGGGTATTGATCATTGATATGAAAGTGAAAGATAAATTAAGACACGCCAAAGTTAGGCGATTTTCATAAGCGTATCAAGTATTATTTTATTGTTTTTTTGAAAAATCTTTTAAATCTAGTTTAATTTTTTGTTTGCAAAAATTGGGCCTTGATGCAAAACTTAAAACTCAAAGAACTTTTTACATTTTCACAATTTTTTTAGATGTCACAACACCATTCTGATTACATAAAATCATATATACACCTGATGCTAATGCACCAGTCTCGACATTAAAAACGTGTTTACCAGAAACTAAATTTGTGGGTAATTGCACAACATTAACCACTCTGCCGATAAGATTACAAATAGAAATGCCAGTGTTGGTGTTTTGCGCAATGTCTAAATTTATAGTTAAAACATCATTTACGGGATTGGGTTGACAGCTCCAATTATTATTTTCTGTTACATCGTTCGTAGCAGTTAGCAAATTAACTGATTTAACAATTGTATCAGAACCACACAAATTTTGAGCAATCAGTTTAACAGTATAAGCCTTTACAGCCGAAAAAAAGTGTAACGGATTTAAAGTTTGATCGAACGGTGTGCCGTCACCAAAATCCCAAATCATTGTATAAGAATTAGTGGTATTGTTTACAAATTGCACACTGCGCGAATTATTACCGCGCGTAAAAGTAAAATCAGCTTTTGGTTTAGGTTGAATATTGATAAGGCTCGTTTTTTCGCTATAACTACTAGATGCAGCGTTTGTTGTTATTAATCGAACGGTGTAATTGCCAAATGCATTATACGTTACAGTTGGATCGGTTGAAGTAGAACTTACAGGTACACCACCATCGAATTGCCAAAATAAGCTGCCATTTTCGCTCGATTTACTGTGGTAATGCACCACAAATGGCGCGCAACCTTTCGTAGAATCGGATAAAAACGCAGCAACAGGTGGTTTAATTATATTATTATCTTCGGAAAGAAAAATAGGTGTAGTGCCAAGTTGTATTGTGGCATTTGTGACGGTTGTAACTTTACTATCGTTACTAAAACTCCACTCGCGTTTGTACAAAGGCATTTTCGTTACATTGTCTGGAAAAGTATAACCAACGTTTGCAAACTCTACTAAATCCTGCGTGCTTTCACCCCACAAAGTATAAGTATATTTTCCGTTGTAGTGTTTAAACGCTGCGCCTTTTATGCCTGCGGGTAAATTCATGGCTTTGGTTTTAATCGAATCGTAAATACTGCCAAACAAAATATCGCTCGTACTTTTAAAAGCTATACCTTCAATATTAAGTGTTTGTGAGTACGGTTTATCGAGTAAAACTTTATATAAACCTTGAACCTGCGATCCATCAGTTGCCGATTCAATACTCGTTTCTTCAGTAATACTCTTAACGTGCATTTGCAAAATATTATTCGCAGCTGCGGTTATGTACGATTTGACGATAAAATTTTTCTGAATCTCGTCGCTTCCCCAACTTGTTGTACCAAGTGCTTTGCGTGGCACATTTATTTCGCTGATAATAAATTTCTTCTTAGGATATTGCACACCGTCAAAACCATATTTAAGCGACACGGTTTCTAAATCATTTTTTCTATTTATGATGCTTTGAACGGCAAAATCCGTGTTTCTAAAATTTTGAAAATAACCAACTTGCTGATTAAATTTTAATAAACTGCCATCATACAAAGGCGAAACAGTGTAAGAAACAGCATCGAAATACGCACCACCTTTATAAGGAAACTGTTTTGAAACTTTTCCACCTTCAGGATTATCTGTGTTTCTGTTTATCGCATCAAAAAAACTGGCATTACCCGCACCGCTAAAAACAACATACGCGTTGGGATCAACCGATTTGATGACTTCGTAAGCTATGCGGTACATTCTGATAATATTTTGTACCGATGAAAAAACGCCCAATTCACACGGGTCAGGATCGGTTTGCCACCAATTACCTTCTTCGCCTGGTTTTTTGTAGCCGTTGCGCCCTTCAATATCCCAACCTGGCGTGTCCCAAATTTCCCAATATTTAACAGTGTTTTTATAATTCGTAGCCAAATCGTAAAAATAGCGCGCAATGTAATTTGAATCATTCACGGGCGTTCCATCTGCACCACTGTCCCAAATATCGGTGTACATATTTTTAAAAAGTTCTGATCGCTTATTATAGCAAATCATCGCTGTATCTTGGTGCGCATCTTTCGGATAACCGACGTTCAAAACAATATCCTGCATATCAATATTTCTGAAATGCTCGAACGCAGGTTTGCGAATATCTGCACCCCAATAATCTATAAAATATTCGCCCAGTTGTGTTCTGATGCCTTTTGAACTCACACCCATAATATTTTCTTCCAAATTTCCTGCGGCAATATTCCCAATCTGCTGATCCGTCCAACCATCAGAATAACGCATATTAACGCCCATTCTGAAAAACGGATTATAGGTTGGTAACTTAATCAGCGCAGAGTTTATCAAAGGTTTTATTTGTGCTGCTGTTATGGCAATATTTTTTACAAAACTCACTTCGCCACACGTATTTGTGAGCGTTAACGTGATAGGGTAACTCCCACTTGTTTCGTAGTATTTAATTTTATTCGGTAATGTAGAGGTTGTGCCGTCGCCAAAATTCCAAACCAATTTATCGTAATTCGGTGTAGAAGTGTTGGTCAGAATAATTTGTGGATTGAATAAACTATACACAAACGAAGGTTGCGGTGCAGCCGTTACTTGAATCGTAAAAGTTTGTTGAATTTTTCCGGCGTTCGAGTAAATGGCTTTGTAAGAACCTTCGCGAATGTAAGAGACAATAAACGATGTACCCGATTTTTGTTGTACACCACTTTGATTTTCTATTGACCAAGAACCGTTCGTATTGTCTTCAAAAGTAACAAATTGCCCGACGCAAATATTTTGCGAAGATACTTTAACACGCGCTTCAGTTAAAAAAATCGGTGAAGCTGTTAAAGCAATATTTTGTGTGCCAATGTAAGACAGTGCGTTATTAACGCTTGAGTTCCAATCGCGTTTTTGTAAATTAGCGATAGCCAAATTTGTTGGAAACGAATACGCAGCTGATGCTACTTCGCTTAAATCAATCGTCGTTTTTGCCCAAATAACATAAGTATAAACACCAACCGAATCAATGAAAGCACCGCCGTTGATATTATTTGGTAAATTCAGAGCTTGGGTTCGTGCCGCATCGTATTTTTTGCCAAAAAGTTGTTGGGTTGAGGTTCGAAGCGCAATGCCTTCATCGTTCACTTCCGGATGAAGTTTGTCAGTGTAATTCATTTTTTTATACAAACCCATTACGTCAAATTCGTAAGCTAAAAGTTCGGGAGTCGTTTCTTCGGCGATTTTAAAAATGTGCATTTGGTAAATATCATTTGCAGCGCAATTCACGTAGGCTTTTATAATCCAATTGCGTTGAATTTCGGCAGAGCCCACAAAATCGCCAAACGGAAATCGCGGTAAATTGGCTTCTGTAATAATGTATAATTTTTTCGGAAATTGCGCACCGTTATAACCATAGTTTTTCAAAACATCCTCAAAACTTTTTTTTATTCTTTGAGGGTCTTGCGAAGCAGCATCCGAATGCCTGAAATTAATAAATTTTAAATTGATACTATCGAACGAGCGCAAAGCACCGTCGAAATGCGGATAAGAATGAAAACCAATACCGTCGAAATAGGCACCACCTTTGAGCGGATGCGTTGCATCAATTTTTCCGTTATCAGAGTTATCAGTATTGCGCAAAATAGCATCTAAAAATGAAGGATAACCCAACCCAGAAGTCATGACGTACGCATTTGCATCAACATATTTCACGACTTCGTAAGTTATGCGCAACAATCGGATATAATTAAAAATGGGTGCGCGCAGTTTATAATCGCACGGTGAAGGATTATTATCCCACCAACTATCTGGAAAACCTTTAAATAGTGCGCCTTTATCGCCAGTGTAATCAAAACCGGGTTCGTTCCAAACTTCGTAAAATTTAACCTTGCCTTTGTAGCGCGTTGCTAATTTATAAATATAAAGCGCATAATAATTATCATCATTCACGGGCGTTCCATTTTTTCCATTATCCCAAATCGGTAAATCCAAGTTTTTAAAAACAGTTGATTGAATACCTGGGCAGTAAAAAGTTGTATCGCGGTGTGCCGCTGATGGAAAGCCGACAATAAGTGTATTATCTTTTAAACCAATAGAATCGTAAATCGCGAATGATCTATCTTCGGCATCGTAGCCATAAGCTTCGGCAAAATCTTCTTGAAGCGAAGGTCGAACAGCTTTTACGCCCACGCCTACAACGCCTTGCGCTGCACTTCCGGCTGCCAGAATGCCTTGATCGCCAGACGTAAATCCGCGATAGATATCGAAATTTACACCTGCACGGAATCCACCTGTGTAGGGCTTAATGCTGTCGTTTGCTGTAAAATTTATTTGGGAGTTTGCTACGTTTACGAGTGTAAATACTAAAAAAAATGCGCAAAAATGCTTTGCATCGAATATAAGTTTGGTCATAGAATTGTTAAAGTTCTGTCCGTTAATAAGTCTATGAGCTAAGTGGGGGAAGCTGAAAGTTAATAACTAAAGTCGCATAGCTCAACATTGCAAAGTTAAGGTTAAAGCAACGATAATTACTATAACGCAGGTTTGGTATTTAGTTTTTGCATTTTTTACGATATAAGTTGGAAAAAAGCGTAAAGGTTTTATCTGATACTTAATTATTAATTTTCCATTAGTATATACAGGTATAGCAGCTAACTTAGAAAATTTCCCGCAGAAACAGATTAATATTATAGCTTTAGCTAAATAGTTACTTCGATTAAAATTATTTTCTTTACTAAAAAGGAAAACGAAAATTCGCATCTTTGCAAAAAAAAATAAATGCTACGTTTTAGTAACACGCTATTTCTTATTCTTTTGCTTTTGTGTTTTAAAATAACAGCACAAAAAGTAATTCTTTCCGGACCAATGCTTGGCTATATTGAACACCGAGAAGCATTGATTTGGTACGAGGTAAAAACTGACATCAGTAATTCTTTTTCCGTTAAATTTAAGAAAAAAAATAGTAACGATACTCTTCGCGTTGCCAGACAAATTGAATATGCTGCGCATGGTAATAATTCAGAAACGGCAACTATAAAATTTATTTGCGATAATTTAGAATTCGGAACAACGTACGAATATGGTTTTTATGTTGACGATGAATTACAACCAACAAATTTTCCGACGCAATTTAAAACAAAAGAACTTTGGGAGTGGCGTAAACCTGCACCTGACTTTAATTTTTTGATGGGTTCATGTTTTTATATGAACGATACGCCGTACGACAGACCTGGCAAACCTTACGGACAAGACACACATATTTTGGAAACAATGGGTAATACGCCGAGTGATTTAATGTTATGGCTCGGTGATAATTTATATTATAGAGAAGCAGATTACAGTACGGAATCGGGTATGGAATATCGGTATGGATTTAATTTCAGATTGCCAGAATTTCAGAAATTGCGCGCCACGCGTGCCAATTATGCTATTTGGGATGATCACGATTATGGACCAGACGATTCGGAAGGAACGTTTGAACTCAAAGAAAAATCACTCGAACTTTTTAAAAATTATTGGGGAAATAAAACCTACGGTCAGCAGGAACACGCGGGTATCTATCATAAATTTAAATGGAGCGATTGCGAATTTTTTATGCTCGATGATAGATATAACCGAACGCCTAAACAATTGCGCGATAGCGTTAGCGGCAAACCGAATGCCGATAAAATTATTTTTGGCGAAGCGCAAATGCAGTGGCTTAAAAATAGTTTGGCAGTTTCAAACGCAACTTTTAAATTTATTATTACTGGTGGACAGGCGCTTAACGCGCTCGGCACAGATGAAACGTTATTGCATTATCCGGTTGAGTGCAACGATTTAATGAATTTTGTGGCGAATCAAAAAATAAATGGACTCGTTTTTTTAACCGGCGATCGGCATTTTACTGAAATGATAACTTACAAACCACGCGCTGATTTTTATGCCGTTCCAGAATATACAAGTTCGGCAGTTACGGCCGGTAGTTCTAAACCCTCTAAAGGAGAAGTAAATAATCCGCAACGTTTAGAAGGTTCTTTATTTTTAGAAAATAATTTTGGACGACTTTCCGTATCGGGCGCGCCTAAAAACAGAATTCTAACCATTGAAACATTAGATGCCAAAGGCGAAGTGAAATGGAAAAAAGTGATTAATCAGAATGAATTAGTTCCGATAAAGTAAGGTAAGTACAAGAAATGAATTAACTGTCGGCATTTCATGCGCTGAGTTCTCTGCAATTCTTGTGCGTATCTGCGTTTCTAACTAAATTATAATTCATAAACTGCAGCTTCGTAAGCGCGCAATTGCTTAAAATTTTTATTGGGCGCGTTGTAGTTACTGATACGTAAAGTTGCTTTGCTTAAATCTAATTGAGAATTAAAAGTAGCTGTTGTGCTTTTAAAATTGAGGAGCACTAAAAAAGATTTTCCGTTCAGTGTGCGCGTGTAAGCATAAATATTCGGATTAGCAAGGTCTAAAATTTCGTAACTACCGCTCACAAGCACGCCATTATTTTTGCGCAATAGTACCATCTTTCTGAAATAATTTAAACAACTATTCGCATCCCTCTCTTGCGCAACCACATTAATGGTTTTATAATTTGGGTTTACAGAAAGCCATGGTTTATATGCAGAAAATCCAGCAAAATTAGAAGTATCCCATTGCATCGGTGTTCTGCCATTATCGCGACAACTGAACTGCGCGTTGCGCATAAACTTTTGCATATCGCCTCCAATATTTATTTGGTGTTGATATTCGTTGTGTGTCGGCATATCATTATACTGCTCAATTTTTGTAAAACCTGCATTCGTCATACCGAGTTCATCACCGAAATAAGTGAACGGTGTACCGCGCATTGTTAGTAAAAAAGTATTGAGCATTTTTGATGAAAGTTCTCTAAATTCGGGTTTATCATTTCCGAAACGACTCACCAAACGTGCTTGATCGTGATTGGCTAAAAAAATAGAAAGCCAACCATTTTGTGCAAATGCAGAATCCCATCGCGAAAAAACATTTTTAAAATTTATTAAATCGTAACCTTCGGGTTTTGCTAAATCAACGGCATCGAAAGCATACGCTACATCTAATTCCTTACGACTGGAATCTACTAAATTGTGGGCATCTTCAAAATTATTTCCAGCACCTTCCGCCACACTCATAACGTTGTATTTGCTAAACACTTCGCTGTTCATTTCTCTTAAATAATTATGCAAATTTGAACCCATAGTATAATACTTATTAAAAAATTTATCGAGATCGGCAGGTAATGTACCAAATGTTGTATCTTTAGAAGCATATTGAAACGCATCGAGGCGAAAACCATCAATTCCTTTATCTGCCCAAAATTTCATAATATTGTAAACTTCTTGTCGCAGTTTCGGATTTTCCCAGTTTAAGTCGGGTTGTTTTTTAGAAAAATAATGTAAATAATACGCATTCGTGAGTGTATCGTATTGCCATGCTTCATGGTTAACATCGAAAAGACTGTATCTGTGCGCAGGTTTACCACGCTCTGCATTCCACCAATGGTAATAGTCTCTGTAAGGATTTGTTCTCGAACTACGCGACTGCTTAAACCATTCATGTTCGTCGCTACTATGATTTAAAACCATATCCATCACTAATTTAATTCCACGTTCGTGCATTCCTTTCAACAAATCGTCGAAATCTTTCATCGTGCCAAAATCTTTCAAAATGTTGCGGTAGTCACTTACATCGTAGCCGTTATCATCATTCGGCGATGTGTAAATCGGATTTAGCCAAATGGCTGTAATGCCCAAACTTTTTAAATAATCGAGTTTAGAAATAATGCCTTTTAAATCGCCCACACCATTGCCATCCGAATCTTTAAAACTGCGCGGATATATCTGGTAAATAACTGCCTCTTTCCACCAATCGGTTCTGAGTTTTGAGCTTTGAGCAGTGAGCTTTGAACTTTCATTTGGAAAATTATTACAACAAAAAAAAGAAAAGGATATCATCAAGGCGATAAAGATATATTTCATAGAACAGTTGATTTTAAATTACACGACGAAATAAGTTAAATAAATAGGAATCACAAAATTGCAATGAAATAATTGAATTGTAGCGCATAAATTTTTAGTTAAAATTATCTTAAAATCATATTAGGTACTATTTTTGCCCCACTAAGACAAACTACACCTAAAATGCTACGAGAAATAGCGCCCGATAAAGTAACTAAAACTATATCACCTGGCTCACTGCTAATAGAAGCTATGGATACAAAATCTTTTTACCGCGCTGCGTGTAGTGAAGGTTTGCGTGTTTCCAACTATATGCAACCTTGGTGGCTAGATGTGGTTTGCGGAGGTGAAAATAATTGGGATATTTGTTTATGTAAAAAATCGGATGATACGGTAGAAGGTGTTTTAGTTTATTTTAAAACGAAACTTAAAAATTTAGTTTCGGCTGTAATAATGCCCCCGTTAACACCAAATTGTGGCGTGTATTTTTATATTCAAGACGCCGAAAAACTTAAATTACATTCGCTTCTGACTGCTAAGAAAAGAATTTTAGATACGCTTATTGCACAATTACCGCCCGTTAAAATTTATGCACAAAACTTTCATCATAGTCTAACGGATTGGCAGCCTTTTTTTTGGAAAAATTTTAAAAGTACAGTGCATTACACTTACTTTCTAGAAAATATTTTAGACACAAATACTATTTTTAATAATTTTAAAGGAAGCGTTAGAACAGCAATTGGCAAAGCACAAAAAAATATTGAAATTTACGAATGCGAAGATACAGCAGTTTTTTACGCTCTGTGCGAGAAAAGTTTTATGCGCAACAGCGAAAAAATGCCCATAAATTTAGATTTATTTGAAAAGTTGGATGATCAATTAGCAGCGCGCTTCAAACGGCACATGTATGTAGCTTACGATAAAAACGGACAAGACCACGCTGCAATTTACATTGTTTACGATACTGATTCGGCACATTATTTACTCGGAGGTTCCGATCCTGAGTTGCGCAACAGCGGTGCAGTACCATTTATTTTGTGGCACGCTATTCAAGAAGCTGCAAAAGCAGGTAAATCTATTTTCGATTTTGAAGGCAGCATGATTGAAAACGTCGAATTTGCTTTTCGTAATTTTGGTGCACTGCAAAAACCATTTTTTCGCATTACTAAAACTGAAAATAAATTCATGGATGTACTCTCCCAGTTTTTTCCGAACTATCGTTAAAGGAAAATAATTTTAAATAATTGCACTTTCATTACATCGGTGTAGGCTCAACTTTTTTTGAATAACCAAACTGCGAACTGATGCCGATGTGTTGAATACTTCCAGATCCGTTTTGTAATGCCGTAGCGTAATCGAAATGAAAACCACCTAAACGAAAACCTACGCCCAACGACAAGCCACCAAAACTACGGATATTATTGAAAACTAATTCTTGTTTAGTTCGGTAGTTATAGCCAGCGCGAATCAAAAAATTATCTTGTGCACCAAAATTAATTTCTGCACCAAATTTTAAATGTCTAAAAATATTATCTACCGCATTTCCAAAAGCGGTTGGTGTATTTGCTGCTGTGTTATCGAGTAAATTTACAGACGCATCGAACTGATTATTATAGGTAAGTGACCAACGCGTGAGTTCGTCGGCGGCAACAGAAAAACGTAACGGCGATTTACCCAATCGTTTCGATAAACCAATTTGAACATCAATAGGTAGTTGCGATTTTGAAGTCGTCGAAAAATCTTTTAACACGCCACCCACATTTTTTAGTAGAACGGTGAAATCGAAATTTGTCTCCGGGTTATGGTATGTACCCGCTAAATCGAATGCTACTGCGCGCGCACTGATAACATCGAACTGAGAATTTATAAATTTACCAGTTAACCCTATGGATAAACGTTCCGTCAATTGTTTGGCTGCTCCGATGGAAAATGCCCACTCACGCGCCGTAAAGTCGGAAGTTTTATTTCCGAACGCATCAGCACCAATGAACGTGCCGTAGTTTAAATATTGTATCTGTGGATAAAAAGTAGTATTTAATTTTTTAGAAAAAAAAGCATAACCAAAATAATTATCGCTAATACCTGTGGGTACGAATTGCGATTGAAAGTTGAGTTGCTTATCGTTTTCGTAGCTCAGTAAACTCGGATTATATGCTGCAACAGAAACATCTTTACCACTTCGCGCAATGCTCGAACCGTTTAATGACGTAAGTTGGGCCGAAGGCGATGATTTTAAAAATGAAAAATTATAAACGCTATTAACTTGCGCATCGGTTATTGAGGTGTTTAATAGGCATAAAACAAAACAAGTATTTTTAAGTGCGGCGTAAACTTTATTCATAATAAATAGTGTGTGCTTGAAAGTTTAAGCATAAAGATTATTACTTTATTTTTCATTTTTTTGCTGAAAACTGATAATGTCTGAACCTATGTCATTTCTAAAATATTTACCTTCATACTGAACACTTTCGGCAAGTTCTTGCGATTTGTGCATCGCACCTTCAATCGAATCCGAAACTGCTACGCACGACACTACTCTACCACCAGCAGTCACTAAAACGTTATTTTCATTTAAAGTTGTACCTGCATGAAAAATATAACTATCAACGGTATTGTCTGAATTTATTTGTATGGCATCGCCGGAAGTATATTTTTCCGGATAACCTCCAGCACTCAAAACTGTTGCCAGTGTCGTTCGTTTGTCGAAACGCAGTCGCATATTTTTTAAATTACCCATCGCCGCGTTTTCAAATAAATTAACCAAATCGTTTTTTAAACGCATTAAAATAACCTGTGTCTCTGGATCGCCGAGCCGACAATTATATTCGATAACGAATGGATTTTTGCCGACTAAGATTAATCCAAAAAAAACAATACCCACATAAGGCAATTTATCGGTGTGTAAACCTTTTATTGTCGGCTCAATAATACGCTCAACCACTTTAGTTTGTAAACTTTTTGTAAAAAAAGAAACGGGCGATACCGCACCCATTCCACCCGTATTTAAACCCGTATCACCTTTGCCGATGCGTTTATAATCTTTGGCTTCGGGTAGTAAAACGTAATCTTTACCATCCGTCAGCGCAAAAACTGAAAATTCTATACCGCTCAAAAATTCTTCGATGACTACTTTTTCGCTGGCTGCGCCGAATTTTCCATTCAACATAGCATCAAGTTCTGCTTTGGCAGCATTTAAATCATCCAAAATGACGACACCTTTGCCTGCTGCTAAACCGTCTGCTTTTAAAACATACGGTGGTTTAAGTGTTTTCAGAAATGCTACGCCTTGTTGCAAATTCGTAATTTCTGCATAGCGCGCTGTCGGAATATTATGCCGTGCCATAAATTTTTTAGAAAATGATTTTGAGCCTTCCAATTGCGCGCCTAATTTAGACGGACCAATAACGATTAATTTTTTATTAGAAAAAGCAGCGTTCAAAGTATCAGCAAAACCAAAAACCAAAGGCTCTTCGGGTCCGATAACGACCATGCCGATTTTATTGATTTTAATAAATTCAATTACTGTGTCAGTTTCGCGCCAATTTAATGCTACATTTTGTGCCATTTGTGCTGTACCACCGTTACCAGGCGCAACAAAAAGGTTATTACATTTTTTTGAATTTCGGATTGCCAATGCCAAAGCATGCTCTCTTCCACCGCTTCCAAAAACTAAAATATTCATAAATTAAAGTGCACTATAATTATTTGCACCTGCAAATGAAATACATTTAATGAGATGTTTAGAATAAAAAAAGAAATTGACCCTAAAAAATTAAATTTAAAACTAATTGTGCTCAATAAATTAAACTTAAAAATTGGACAATAATCAACTCTTGCACAAATAAACTTTGACGGCGTATGCGTTATAAAAACTTTTTATTGCTTTAAAACGAATCAAACGATTATCTTTACGCAGATTTTTAATTAAAACATTAATGTACCTAACATGAAAAAAGGATTTTTATTTTTTTTATTAGTTTTAACCGCCTTGAGTGTATCGGCACAAATAACAATGCCACAGCCAAGCCCTGGCGCAACATTTACACAAAAAGTAGGATTAACCGAAATTAAATTCGATTACAGTCGCCCCTCTATGAGAGGTAGAAAAATTTTTGGCGAATTAGTACCCTTCGGCGAAATATGGCGCACTGGTGCTAATGTCGCAACTAAATTTACGACACTCGACTCAATCACGATTGAAGGAAAAGGTTTATCGAAAGGCACGTACGTAGTTTTAACGCGTCCATTCAGGGATCAGTGGGAAGTAATTTTTAACAAAAACCCAGACGTTTCCGTTTTTAACTACAAACCGGAGGACGATGTGTTAAAACTTATTGCTAAAGTCAGCAACACTTCTGAAGTAACAGAAAATTTTGAAATTACGACCGATAATATTACTTCAAATGCTTGTACTGTTGTTTTAAAATGGGAAAATACAAAGGCAACTTTTAATATCGTGAACGATATTGACACAAAAATTAAAGCGCAAATTCAAGCTAAGTTGGACGGACCAACAGGCGATGACTACTATGCGATGTCGCGTTTTTATTTTGAAAATAACCGAGATTTAAGCAAAGCATTAGAGTTTGCCGATTTAGGTATTGCAAAAGGCGGTGAAAAGTATTGGACGCTGCGCAATAAATCGCTCATTCAAGCAAAGTTAGGAGATAAAAAAAATGCTATTGAAACGGCTAAAAAATCGTTAGAATTAGCAAAGCAAGAAAAAAACATGGATTACATTCGTATGAATGATAAATCTATTTTGGAATGGTCTGCTAAATAGTATTGAGCTATGAGCTTTGAGCACTGTTCAAGAATAGTAGCTCAAAGCTCATTACTTATAGCTTTTACCCAACGATATGAAAATTGCTGTTAACACCCGATTATTGCTCAAAGGAAAATTAGAAGGCATTGGTTATTTTAATTTTGAAGTGCTGCAACGGTTAGTGCGCAATATGCCAGATGATACTTTTTATTTTATTTTTGATAGACCGTTTAACCCTGATTCTATTTTTGGCAAAAATGTTATTCCAATCGTTCTTTTGCCACCAGCACGTCATCCGATACTTTGGTTTATTTGGTTTGAAATGAGCGTTGCGCGTTTTCTGAAAAAATTAAAACCAGACGTTTTTCTTTCGATGGATAATTATTGCACACTGAATACCAAAACGCGTACTGTTTTGGCTATGCACGATATAGCTTTTATGCATTATCCAGCCGAAGTACCGCGTATTGTTTTGGCTTACTACAAATATTTTGTTCCAAAATTTTTAACGCACGCAGAAAGCATCATTACTGTTTCAGAATTTTGTAAGCGCGATATTCTTTCCAAATTTAAAAATATTTCTTCAGAAAAAATTCATGTCACTTACAACGGTTGTCGTTCAGAATTTATCCCGATAAGCGATACCGAAAAAAAAAGTATTCGCGATCAATACACCAATGGCGCGCCGTATTTTATTTATGTTGGTTCAATTAATCCGCGCAAAAATATTGATACACTCGTAAAAGCATTTGATATTTTTAAATCGCAAACAGAAAACAATGTTAAATTAGTTTTGGTGGGTAAGGTAGCGTGGCAAAAAAAAAAAGTTATAGCTGCCTATAAATCTGCAAAATTTAAAAAAGACATTATTTTTTTGGGTTACGTTGATGCGCAAAAATTACCCGCGCTACTCGGTGCCGCTTTAGCGTTGACTTATATCAGTTTGTTTGAAGGTTTTGGCGTACCGATTATTGAAGCAATGGCGTGCGAAGTGCCAGTTATAACTTCTAATTGCACGGCTATGCCCGAAATTTCTAAAAATGCTGCCCTTTTAATCGATCCAAACAATACACAAGAAATTGTTTTAGCGATGCAAAATATTTATTCAGATACTTATTTACGAACGCAACTCATCGAACTTGGTAAAATGCGCAAAAATGATTTTGATTGGGATATTACAACGATGCAGATTGCTGAAATTCTTAGAAAATACTGAAAATTTTATTGCTTAAAAGCACGCATTGCGTCAAACAATTTTGAAAAGAAAAAGATGAATTTTAGGAATAGCACATTTTTTTGGTGAAGGTTAATTAATTTTGAGTTTTTTCATGAGATATACGCGTCACAACAAAAATTTACGCGTTCTATTACAGCAATATGAATTTTTTACAACGATACGGCAACTTTTTCCTATTCTTATTGATGGAGATTTATGCTATTTCGTTGGTAGCGCGGTATAACAGAAAGCAAAACGAAATTTATCAAAGCTCGGCAAACATTGTGGTCGGAACTGTTTACGAAAACTTTAGCTCCGTCCGTCGCTTTTTTTCTATCAGCCAAATTGCTGATAGTTTAGCTACCGAAAATAGCCGATTAAAAACAACTTTGGAATCAACAAAGTATGTCGTGCCTGTGAGTAAAGGAACCGTCATTTTTCCACTTGATACTTCTACTATCCGACCTGATACAACACAAAAAAAAGATGTTTTACAACAATTCAATTATCTGAGTGCGGAGATTGTAAATAATTCGATTAACCGAAACGAAAATTACATCACCATCAATCGCGGACGATTGCAAGGTATTCATCCGAATATGGCAGTTATAAGTGCAACAGGTATTGTCGGAATTGTACGTAATAATATCACAGATCATTACGCGCAGGTTATTTCTATTCTGAATAAACGAATAAGTATTTCTGCGATGATAAAACGAAATCGGTACTTTGGTTCGTTGGTTTGGCGCGGTGGAAATCCGAAAGAAATGATTTTAGAAAGTATTCCTAAACACGCCGACGTAGTTAAAGGTGATTCTATAGTTACCTCAGGATTTTCGGAGATGTTTCCTGGTGGCGTTTTTATTGGTCGAGTCACCGAAGTTAAAATTGAAAGCGGAAGTAATTCGTTTACACTTACGGTTGAATTAAACAACGACGTTTCTAACGAAGCCTATGTGTACGTTATAGATAATTTGCTGTATCAAGAGTTGAACAAAATTAATGAAGATATTATACTTAAAAAACGATAAACGCTAACAACAAATATGAACAATGCGGTTGTGTTGCGCAATATAATTCGTGGATTAATTCTCATATTCGTGCAAGTGCTTGTGCTACGCAACATTAATCTCGGTATCGGTTGGTTTTCGGTTATAACGGTATTTCTATACCCCGTTTTTTTTATGCACCTACCTATTCAAACGCCGACTTGGTTAATGATACTCATTGGTGCTTTTTACGGCTATGTTATTGACATCTTTTATGACACTATTGGTATGCACATGGCGGCTTGTATTTTTTCAGCGTACATACGCGGTGGATTGCTGCTTATTTTAGAGCCACAAGGCGGATATAAAATTGGAATTAGTCCGACACGACATAATCTTGGATTTTTATGGTTTGTGCGTTATGCGGCATTGTTTCTATTCATTCACATTTTTATATTTTTTTCGGTTGAAGAATTTACGCCTTTTTATTTGAAAAAAATTGTGCTTTATACCATTCCAAGTTTTGGCATATCTATTCTGCTTGTTTATTTATACAACTTACTACTTGATCCAAAAGATTAAACACCCAAAAGATTAAACACTTAAAATATTCCAGTGTTTTAATTCTTCTCCTCCATCTTTAAATAGTGTAACCAATTATTTTTTCAATCGTCGGTTAATTATTAAATCAAAATCACTCAATAAAATTTGTGTTCTGGTGCTTTACATGCAACTTTTAAAAAAAAGAGTTCTCTAATAGAATAGCTAATATCTGTTTACGTCGAAAAAAATAATGCGTTCATCCATAAAATTTAAATAGAATCGGTAGTGCTATCAAATTTGCATCAGTTACTAAATTAGAATTCGTGTTAGTTAATTCATTCACCAAACAAGTTCAAAAAGGAAAAAAATCATTTGACATTTTAAAAAAATTAATTCATTCATTATGAAAAATTTATTTTACTTTCTCTGTGTCAGTTTAACGCTATTTACAACTGCCACTAATGCGCAAAAAATAACGGGTGTTGTTCGAGACTCGACGCAAAAACCTGTTGAATTTGCAACTCTAATGCTCATGCACTTACCCGATTCTGCTTTTATTAAAGGCGCAGTAACTGAAGCTGACGGAAGTTATGTTTTTGAAAATATAACTGCAGGAAAATACTACATCAACGCAAGTTTGATAGGTTTAAAAAGTTTTACGACAACACCGTTTACAGTTAATGATAAAGATGTCACACTGGATGCTATAACTTTAAAATCGCTTGAAAATGAATTGAAAACAGTTACAATCTCAATAAAAAAACCAACTATAGAAGTCAAAGCGGATAGGTTGGTTTTCAATGTCGCAGAGTCGCTTAGCGCAACAGGTTTAAATGGTTTGGAGCTTTTGCGCAAATCGCCGGGTGTACAAATTGATAAAGATGAAAACGTGCGCTTTAAAGGTAAGAGTAACGTTGCTATATGGATTAATGGTAAACCTTCGCCGCTTTCAGGCGCCGATTTAGCGGCGTTTTTAAAAGGTTTAAACTCGAACGATATTGAAGCTATTGAATTAATCTCAAACCCAAGTGCAAAATTTGATGCCGCAGCAAACGGTGGAATCATCAATATAAAACTCAAAAAAAATACTAAACTCGGAACAAATGGAAACGTATCGCTCGGTGTACAGCAAGGTATAACGCCTAAAGGAGATTTCGCCATTAATTTAAATCATCGCGATGCCAATTTAAATATTTTTGGTTCGTATTCAACGAGTAAAGGCATATACCATAATATATTGAATTGGAATAATCGCATAGGTGATACACTATACGCACAAAGTAACACTCAGGCAAATTCAAATTACAATCATTCGGCTAAAATTGGAGCCGATTATACGGTTAATAAATTTACAACTGTCGGTGTTTTGGTAAACGGCACGTATTCCGAAAATGGTTTCGATAGTTATAGTACCACCGTTATCGGTCGTCCATCATTAAACAAAACCGATTCTGTTTTAGTAGCAACTAATACTAATACAGGCACAAACAAAAATATTAATTACAATCTCAATTATAAATTTGCAGACACCACAGGACATGAACTAACGATTGATGCAGATTACGGTGCGTTCAGAAACGATGGCAGTTCTTATTTGCCTAATTTATATTACACGGATGCAAACCTTTCTAAAGTTTTAAGTTCTAATATTTACAGAACGAATACGCCGGTTGATATTGATATTATGTCGTTTAAATCGGATTATGAGCAAAACTTTTGGAAAGGTAAACTCGGTTTTGGTGCAAAGTTTTCGAATGTAACTACCGATAATAAACTCAATGCGTTTAAAATTTTAAATGGAAGCGAAGAAGTAGACGTTAACCGCACTAATTATTTCATTTACAAAGAAAAAATTTTAGCAGGCTATGTGAATTTTAATCGCAAGTTGGGAAAAAAATTGAGTGTGCAGTTGGGTTTACGTGCAGAAAACACCAGTTCAATGGGTGATTTGGTAGCTTTAAAAGCGACCAATACAAAAAATGTTGACACAACTTACTTAAATTTATTTCCAAGTGCTGCTTTTGGTTATGCTTTTAACGATAATAATGCGCTCAACTTTACGTATCGGTACTCCATTGATAGACCGTCTTATCAATCGCTCAACCCGTTTGAGTATCAGTTGAGTGAATTATTATTTCAGAAAGGAAATCCATTTTTACGCCCTCAATACACGCACAGTTTTGAATTTGGTTACGTTTTCAAACAATCTGTCAATTTTAATTTTGGTTATTCTAAAACCAACGATTATTTTACAGATATAACCGATCAAGAGTTCGACACAAATTTAAATAAAACGCGCTTTTTCGTTACGCAAAAAAACTTAGCGACTAAAGATCACTATTATCTTAGTCTCGGCACACCGCTACCGATAAAAAAATGGTGGAACGGCTATTTGAATACGTGGTTTAATTACGATATTTTGAATGCTAATCTCGGCGACGGAAAAACGGTCAATTTAACATTACCTAACTTTGGTTTTTACGCCGAAAATACTTTCACACTCGGCAAAGGTTGGTCAACAGAAGTGAGCGGATATTACAGCGTAAATGATAATTGGGGAATTTTTAGAAATAAACCACAAGGCGTAGCGAACATGGCCATTCAGAAAAAATTTATGGATGGCGATGCTTCCGTAAAATTAGGTTTCGACGATATTTTCGGTACATCGCGTTGGAATGTTTACGAAACAACCTTAGGTAATTTAACCGCTGGTGGAACAGGTACTTGGGAAGGCAGAAGATTAAAATTAAATTTTAATTATCGTTTTGGTAATAAGAACGTGCAATCGGCAAGAAATAGAAAAACAAGCTCAGAAGATGAGGCGAAACGCGTTAAATAGCTAACTGACATTAGAGGCGATAACCGACCTTTAAAATGGAGTAAAAATTTGGATGTGCAAACATTCAAAAAGGATTCTGTTTATACTGACACTATCACTTTTTTAACGGGCTATAAGTTTGTGGAAATGAAATTTTTAATCAACGATGAGTTTGAATTTAAAAAGCAAGACAACCGCAGGGTTTATTTTTCTGAAAAAGATACGACAATTTACAAAGCTGTTTTTGATGCGAAGTAAATTATTTCTCAAAAGATTTACTAATGTGATTTAAGTGAAAGGCTGCGCGTAATGGTGCAGCTTTTTTTTAACCGTTTATTAAATTTTTTTCAGCGGCATGAACTTTATTAAAAGGAAATTGCGCGTAAATTTGTTGAAATTTATTTTTAATTTCATCAGTACAAAGCATGCCAATACTACCCGCGTGTGTGTGATTTAATTCTCGGTTAGGCGTGTAAGTTCCATCGGCTAATTGTTGACTGACAGTATGATAGGCTTCTCTGAACGGCATACCTTTTTGCACCAAATCATTAACAGCCTCAACAGTGAAAAGTGTATCGTACAAAGGTCGTTCAGTAATATTTTGTTTGACTTCGATGCGCGCAATCATAAACTCCATCATCGCTAAACAATCGGTAAGTGTATGCAATGCAGGAAAAATTATTTCTTTTAAAAGTTGGTAATCACGGTGATAACCACTTATTAGATTGGTAGTAAGCGATGATACTTGCGCAGGTGTTGTAATTAACTGATTGCATTTAGCACGTAAAATTTCAAACACATCAGGATTTTTTTTGTGTGGCATAATGCTCGAACCAGTTGTAAGTGTATCGGGCAAAGAAATAAAATCAAAGTTCTGATTGATAAATAAACAAGCATCGGCACTGCAACGCGAAAGTGTGGTAGCAATAGTTGCAATGGCAACCGCAACAGAATATTCTGCTTTGCCACGACCCATTTGTGCATGAACGACGTTATAATTCATGTCGGCAAAACCTAAAAGTTTTGTCGTTAAGGTACGATCAATCGGTAAACTTGAACCGTAACCGGCTGCAGAACCCAACGGGTTCTGATTTACTACGTTATATGCTGCTAATAAAAAATGTGCGTCATCGCAAAGCGTTTCTGCATACGCGCCAAACCATAAACCAAAACTTGACGGCATCGCAATTTGTGTATGTGTATAGCCAGGTAGAACAACTTCTTTATATTTTTCGCTTTGCGTTAAATACGTTTCAAAAAGTGTTTGTGTAGCATTTAATATTTTTTCGAGTTGCGCACGATAAAAAAGCTTTAAATCCACTAAAACTTGATCATTTCGGCTGCGCGCAGCATGAATACGTTTACCTACATCGCCCAGTGTTTGCGTCAGTTGAAGTTCTATTTGAGAGTGCACGTCTTCAATCCCGTCTTCAATTTCAAATTTATCCGCTGCAATCGTTTTATAAATAGCGCGTAAATTTTCAGTAAGAATTTCATATTCCTCCGCACCCAATAAACCTACGCTGTTAAGCATTTGAATATGCGCCAAAGAACCTAATACATCGAACGGCGCGAGTTCTAAATCCAACATCGGATCATCACCCGTCGTAAATTGTTCAATAAATGAATTTGTTTCAATTTTTTTCTGCCAAAGTTTTTTCATACTATACTGTTGTAAAATTAAAGTTTTAGAGTTAACAAACAAGAAATATTTTTTTGCTTTTGCTAATTGCTTTTTGCGAATTACCTTTTGCTTTTTGCTTTTTGTTTCACCCACTAATGACATCAATATTTTTCATCCATTTACCATGCAGTTTCATCACTTTTTCAATCACATCTCTGACGCACCCCTCACCGCCATTTACAGGAGAAATATATTGCGAAAGTTTTTTTATTTCTGTGGCAGCATCGGCTGGGCAACAAGCTAAACCGACGTGTTCCATCACTTCGTAATCGTTTAAATCGTCACCCATGTACAATACGCGCGAAGTATCAATATTATTTTCGCGACAATAGCGTTCGAAGATGGGTAATTTAAATTGTGCATTCGTGAAATACGTTTTAATTCCCAACGATGCCATGCGGTTTTCAATCGTTTTTCCTTTTCCGCCAGTAATAACCACAATATGATAACCTTGATCAATGGCATGACGAATTGCAAAACCATCCCGACTATGAAAAGTACGCAACAACTCACCTGATTCCGTCGAAATTATTTTACCATCCGTCATCACGCCGTCAACATCAAAAAAAAAGGTTTCAATAAGATTAAAATATGCCAGCGCATTTTTTATTGGTTTTGCTACATCCATTTGAGAGTTATTTAAAAAATTTTACAAAGTTAAGTTACACTGCTCTATAAATTGATGCGCTTTCGGAATCCTTTGTAAAACTTTAGTGCATAGTTAAATTTGCATTGAAGTCCCACTACGAATTTTTCCCCTTCAAAGTTCGCGCAAGAACAAAGTTTCGCAAATCTAAGTTTTATCAAAAGCCATGTTTTAAAAAGAAAGTACTAAATATTTTTTTACATAAAAACCTTACAACTAATTAATAACCACCCATTCATTTTTAAAAAAGTATAAAAAAGAAATTTGAGAATTCAAAAACTCCCATAAATCGGGATTTTTTGCGTTCGTGAAATACGTTGTAATTCCTAACGATTCATTTTACAATAAATAAACCTTTAACTCGTCTGCACTTTAAGTAAACTAATACATTTTGAATTTTTCACGACTTATTTTTTGGGCTTGGCGCGAAAGCCTCAAGCAACAATCGCGTTTATTTTTACTCATTGCCAGCATAACCATTGGAATTGCAGGTTTGGTAGCGATTGATACTTTCAGTTATAATTTACAGATTGATATTGATGCGCAAGCGAAGGAATTACTCGGCGCAGATTTAGCAGCGACAGGACTTTCGCAACCGACATTGCAATTAAAAAATAGTTTCGATAGTTTAAAAGCCGAACAATCGGAAGTAGTGAGTTTTCTTTCGATGGCGCAGTTTCCGAAAACGCAAAATATTCGACCGGTGAATGTGCGCGCTGTGCGGGGCGAATATCCGTTTTTTGGAAGTTTAGAAACCGTTCCTTCTTCGGCAGCGACGAGTTATAAAAAAAATGGCGGCGCATTGATTGATCAAACGTTGAGTTTTCAATTCAATTCAAAAGTAGGCGATACAATCGTCGTCGGTGGAAAAAACTATTTAATAGAAGGTGTTTTGCTGGGTTCGCCTGGCAGAACTGCGGCATCAGCAGGTATAGCACCTGCCGTTTTTTTAGATTTAAACACATTAGATTCTGCTTATTTATTGCAACGTGGTAGTCGCGTGGAGTATAATTATTATTTTAAGCTCGATAAAAAAGTCAACGCTGATGTGGCAGAAGCGCACATTAAAGCTATTGCAGAAAAAGAAAAATTTAAAATAGAAACCGTTGAAGCGCGTAAAAAAAGTACGACTGCCGCTTTCAATAATCTAACGCGCTTTTTTGAACTCATCGGATTTATTTCTGTTCTGCTCGGTTGTTTGGGCATTGCGGGTTCTGTAAATGTGTATGCTCAAGAAAAAATACCAGTTGTCGCATTGCTTCGCACGTTAGGTTTTCGTGGCAATCAAGCCTTTTTATTATTTCTCATTCAGGTTTTAGGAATTGGTGTTATTGGTTCTTTGGTCGGTGTAACTTTGGGTGTAAGTCTTAATCGCGCTTTACCTTGGCTTTTAAAAGATTTCCTACCGTTCGATAATTTACATTCCGATATTTCGTGGGCTGCCATTTCTAAGGGTTTGCTACTCGGAACAATTATTTCGTTCCTATTTGCGCTACCACCGCTTTTGCAAATTCGCAAAGCCTCTCCGATGTTGGTGTTGCGCCAAAATTTAGAACCCGTACGCGCTTCTTTCGATGCTTTAGTTGGGTTAGCTTACGCTGCGATTGCCATTTTTATTTTAAGTTATATTTATTGGCAGCTCAAAGATGTGAAAGATACCGTATATTTTGCGCTCGGTTTAATGGCTGCTATTGGTATTTTATGGTTTGTCGCTGAACTTATTTTGCGCGGTGTGAAACTTTTAAAAACTACCAATCTACCATTTACGGTTCGTCACAGCATAGCAAATTTATACCGACCATTTAATCAGACGCGATTATTGGTGATGAGTATGGGTTTAGGCGCGATGCTTATTATTTTGTTGGTTCAAATTCGTGCGTTGTTATTGCATCAATTTGAATTTTCTGGCGATGCCACCCAACCTAATATGTTTGTCTTCGATATTCAGCCTACGCAGCACGATAGCGTGATTGCCGAAATAAAAAAGCTCGGAATGCCCATTGTGCAAAACGTACCGATAGTAACCATCAGACTGGATGAAAAAGATGGTATAACCCGACAAAAAATTTTAGACGATACAGTGAGTAATTCGCGCAGCGAATTAAAAAAAGGCGCTTTCGATCGCGAATATCGCGTCACGTTCAGAGATACGCTCACGAGTTCCGAAAAACTTATCTCCGGTGTTTTGCCACCTAAAGGACGCGACGCCAACGGCATTATTGGCATAACGCTTTCCGATTTATCAGCCAAAAGTTTAGACGCTAAACTCGGTTCATTCATTACGTTTAATGTGCAAGGTGTTCAGATGAAAACGCGCGTTACAGGCATCAGAGAAGTGAATTTCAATAAAGCACAAACCAATTTTTTGGTTTTATTTCCGAGTGGCGTTTTAGAACAAGCACCGCAATTTTTTGCCGTTGTGACGCGTACGCCGAATCCCGAAAAATCGGCGCAAATTCAAAACGCGTTGGTCAATAAATTTCCGAACGTTTCAATCATAGATCTCACTGTCATTTTAAAAACAGTCGAAACCATCATTGATAAAATTAGTTACATAGTTAAGTTTATGTCTGGCTTATGTATGCTGACGGGTATCGTCGTTCTACTAAGCGCGCTTTGGCTTTCGCAAAAACAGCGTATTCGAGATTCCAATATTTTGCGTACGCTCGGCGCCGAAACAGGAATTATTCTTAAAATTAATTTGTATGAATATCTTTGGCTTGGTCTGATTTCAATTTTTATAGGCGCGTTACTCGGTATATTGGGTTCGTACATATTCGCGCATTTCGTTTTCAAAATAAATTTCATCGTCACTTATTTTGAAATTTTTGAAATCAGCGCGCTCATTATTGGCGTTACATTGTTGCTCGGCGTTATTAATTTGCGTCGCGTGGTGAATGATTCACCTTTGAATGTTTTGCGCGCGGAATAATGCGTTTAAAGTGAGCTCAAAAATTATATTGCGCACCAAACATAAATGTTCGCGGTGCCGATGCGTAATAATTCGACCTATCAGTGGCGTTGTTCCCACGCGTGGCTTGTGTAGCATACAGCGCATCGGATAGATTTAAAATGTTGGTAAAAATATCAAGGTTATGCCATTTATAACCGAAGCGCGCATTAAAAACATCGTAACCTTCATAACTCACGGTATTAATTTGATTCTGGTACCACCCTGCTACGTGTTGCCACTCTATGGCGGCACGAAAATTTTTAATTCCTTTAGGATAATAATTAAACTCTGTGTTCCAAACAAAATGCGGCGCACTCGGCATTTCGTTCCCATTGACGTTTTTTACGGAGTCCGTTGTTTTTGTACTCAACGTAAAATCAATAAATTTATGAATAGCGTAAGTGCCACCGAAACGAAAAAAATATTCGGGTGTTGGTTTGAATGTCACGCTTAACTCAACGCCTTTATGAGAAGTTTTTCCAACCGATTGGAAATCGAAAGAATTATCAGGTTGACGGATATTTAATAATTCATTCGCACCGTTGAGTTGATAGATAGCGAAATCAATATAAATTTTATTATTTGCAAGCGCTGCCCAACCGCCAATTTCTGAATTAATAAAAGTAGCGGGTTCTAAATTGAAATAATATTTATCGCCGGAAGCCGTCGGTATGGTTCGTTTTAAAAAAATAGCCGATAAAGCCGGTGGCGAAAATCCGTTAGCGAAATTCGCATAAACACCTACGTTCGGCACAATCTCATACGTCAAACCAATTTTGGGCGAAAAATGGTCAAATGTTTTTAATCCTGTTGAGGTATCTAAATTATTCAAATAATCGAACGCCATTCTATCGTATCGCGCACCTAAACTCATAGATAGAGATTTAAGCCATGAGCTATGCGCTTTGAGCTTTGAACTATCAACTGCATTTCGCGAGCGGTGGTCAGAATTCGTGGCTAATGGCTCAAAGCTAAAAGTAAGCTGCGCGTAAACTGCTTCATTGTGTATTTGCGCGTTGTAATCAGAGAGTTTAATATCTGGTCGCTCGCGCAGAATGGAATATTTCTCGACCGATTTTTTATCAGTCCGCAATTGCGCCGCTAATTCCAAACGATACGCATTGTAATCATTTGGCGATTCATCTATGCTAGCACCGATGATGAGCTTTGAGCCGTTAGCTCTGAGCTTTGAGCTATCGCGAGAAGGCTCATGCCTTAGAGCTAACGGCTTAAAATTAATAGTGTGTTGCGCCACCAAACCTAAACTCTTAAAACTGTTTGAATTAATTTGTCCATTCGCCGTTGTTGCACCCGTCACCCAAGAAATAGCGTACGCAGGATTTTGTGAAATATTATTATTTCTGAAAAAAGCAGTGACAAAACTTTGCGCATTGTCGTTCCATTTCTGCTCTAAAGTAAATCGCGTGCGCAGCGCAAACGATTTACGATAAGTGAAATCAGTGGTACTCATATACTGCCGGGCATAAAAAGCTGTGCTGTCAATACTGCCCGACGTACTCGAATTATAATCAACATAAGTAACCGTACCGATCAGTTTAGTTTTTTCCGAAAAAGTATATTCCGCGCGCGCAAATTGCGCCTGTTTATCGTAATCGGAATTTGAAAGCCACGAATTTCTTTGTCTTGAAATTAACCCACCCACATAAAAACCAAATTTACCGACTGTTGCACCGCCGCCATATTGCAAACGCGCATAACCAAACTGGTCGAATTGAATACCTATTTTACCTGTTGGAACAACCGTTGGTCTTTGCGAAATAAAGTTTATTGCGCCACCCACAGCTTCTGCACCATAAAGAGAAGACGCTGGTCCGTGCACAATTTCGATGGCACTCAGTGCTAATTGATTAATTTCAATCAATGCGTTCGCTTGAAAAATTCCTGGTGGGCGAATTGGCAAACCGTCTTCGAGATATAAAAACAAAGCGTTTAAACTCATCGGTTGCCTTATAGACATTTGTGTTTGTTCGTTACCCTGATTCGTCACTAAAACGCCCGGTGTTTTGTTCAGCACTTCATACAAACTCGTTGACTTTGTTTCGTCAATCAGTTTAGTTGATAATTTTGAGACCGCTATCGGTGAAGTTGTTCGCGCAGAGGCGACTCGATTAGCGGTTATGATAACGCTTTGCAGATTTTCTTCGGATGGAATTAACGCAATACGCATATTTTCTGAACCAATAATTTCTGTTGTTTGAAAACCCAAAGACGTTACAGTAACTTTTTCATCAGTTGTTTGTAACGTAAAATTACCATTATCATCTGTCACCGTTGTAAGTGATTTAGTATTTCCATCTACTATCAACCTACAACAATCAGTAATTACAACACCGACAATCGGTTCTTTTGTCTGGCTATCAAAAACTTTTCCTGAAATTGTTTTTTGCGCTTCCATTCTGAAACAAAACATAAGAATACTAAAGCAAATAAAAAAGTATTTCATACTAACAGTATCAGGCATACTCATTTTGGTAAAATATTTTTCCAATCCGTTCGATGTGTTCCAACAGATTACAATCAGAAATAAAATGGTGAGTGGAAAATTGTTGCAACCATCTGAGGCCAAATTCTTCAATCATTTCTTAATAACGAATTTGTTATCTAATTTTTTGTACAAAAATAACGCTTAAATTTGTTATCTGTGTGAAAAATGAAAACTTGTGCTTTAATTTGATTTTGAATTTAAAGTTTTATAATTTTTTATGAATCTTCTTTACGTTTTTGTCGGCGGGGGCGTTGGTAGTTTATTGCGCTATAGTTTTGCGCTTTACCCGTTACCTTTTACTAATAATTTCCCTTGGTCAACCTTTTTTGCAAACATTTTTGCGTGTGTTGTTATTGGTTTTGTATCACATTTATATGTGCGAGGTGATTTAAATACCTCAACGCGATTACTGCTCGCAACAGGTTTTTGTGGAGGATTGAGTACTTTTTCGACATTTAGTTTAGAAACGTTACAATTGATGCAAAAAGGAAATTTACTATTAGCGGGTGTGTATGTTTTTGTAAGCGTAACGATGTGTTTGTTAGCCGTCGCTATTCCCGTTTTATTTAATTATAAGTTTTAATGGGCTAATATTACAATCTCAAAATTAAAATGCTATGAATTTTTTAAGGAATCATTGGTTTGATATTGGAGGCGCGCTATCGGTAATTGTTTTAATTTTTTTAGGCTTAAATTATTCTCGTTTGACCGAATACCAACTATTGATGTGGTTAAGTTTGGTAACGCTGTTTTTTCATCAATTAGAAGAATATAGAATTGCAGGTACGTTTCCAGGCATGATTAACACAGCACTTTACAAAAGTGATTTACCCGACCGGTTTCCGCTAAATATGAATACTTCTCTAATCATAAACGTTTATATTGGTTGGAGTGGATATTTTTTGGCAGCAGTGCTGGCTGAAAAAGCAATATGGATGGGCTTCGCTACCATTTTAGTTTCTTTCGGAAATTTGATGGCACATACTTTTTTGTTTAATATTAAGGGCAAAACATTTTATAACGCTGGCATGGCAACGAGTTGTTTATTTTTTGCGCCAGTAACTTATTTCTTTTTTAAAATTGTAAATGGAAATAATTTAGCAACAAATTCTGATTGGATTTTAGGCGCTATTTTAGGCGCTGCAATAAACTTCATTGGTATTTTAAAAATGATAGATTGGATGAAGGATAAAAACAGCCCTTATATTTTTCCTGAACGATTTTTGTTAAGTAAGCATAATTTGTAATTACCTTTACAACGTTATTATACCAACTCCATGCTCTACGCTGCGCTTTGCCATTTATCCGTTGTGCCTATTCGATTAGAACACAACGACCGTTCTGAAATTGTAACACAACTTTTATTTGGTGAAATGGTCTGCGTTTTAGAAGTACCTAAATTAAAAAAAAATTGGTGTCGCGTGCAATGCACTTTCGATGATTATGAAGGATGGATGGATATACGCCAACTTACGCCGATTTCTGAAAAAGATGCTAAGGCGTATAATTCTAACTGCGCTTATTGCTACGATGTTATTTCACCCATAATGGGTGCAGATTTTTTTTCTCACGTCAGTCTCGGTGCTGTTTTACCTTTTTTTGATGGGCTGAATTTACGCATTGGCGATAAAAAATTTACGTATAACGGTCAAGCCATTTACTCGAAGGATTGTACGCCTACTGCTGAACGCGTGGTAAAGATGGCGCGCAAACTTATTATGTCGCCGTATTTATGGGGTGGTCGCTCGCCGTTCGGAATAGATTGTTCGGGTTTTACGCAAATAGTTTTCAGGTTGGCTGGCATCGCTTTACCACGCGATGCCAGCCAACAAATAGAACTCGGAAGCACAATTGATTTTGTTGAAACTGCGCAGGCTGGCGATCTCGCTTTTTTCGAAAACGATAAAGGACGCATTACGCACGTTGGCATTACTCTCGGTAACGATAAAATTATTCACGCTTCTGGTCAAGTTCGCATAGATACGCTCGATCATTTTGGTATTTTTAGCGAAGAACATAAAAGATACAGTCATAAACTGCGCGTTATTAAACGCATTATAACAACTGAAAAAACTAATACCAACACGCTTTTTTCTGTGATTGAGCAATGAGCGATAAGAATTTTTTTCCCATCGCTCAGTGTTCATCAATTTTCTAAACAAATAAGCCTTTATGCGCAGGTATTTTTATATCTGCTTTTAATGGATCGAAATTGAAACGATTTTGCAAAATTGATGCATAAATACTTCTGAAATCAATTTGATGTTTTAAATCGCCGTTGCTATCCAAGTTACTCAAATCGGGATTGCTGCCCACTAATTGCGATTTCAGACCACCACCCAAAACAAAAACCGGTGCAGCTGTGCCGTGATCCGTGCCAGCACCGTTTTCAGCGGCGCGACGACCAAATTCTGAAAAAACTAAAATGGTAGTGCGATCAATAAGTCCGGAAGTTTTTAAATCGTCATAAAAAGCTTTAACCGATTCAGAAAGCTCTTTCAGAAGTTGTGGATGTTTACCCAATTGATTGGCGTGCGTATCGAAACCACCTTGACCAGTATAATAAACAGAAGTCGGTAAATCGCCTTTAATCATGCGTGCAATCCATTGTAAATCTTGCGCTAATTTATGTTTCGGATACGTTGCGGTTTGAATTTTTGATTTATCAATTGCTTTCTGAATATTTTCAGAACCAGAAAACGAATTAACCATCAATTTTCTCACAAAACTCAACTGCGATTGATCATCGTGCATCGTAACCGAATCTTCGCCCAATTGTTTCAATTGTTTTTCAAATCGAACGGGATCTTGAATGGTTAAACTGTGTGGATTAAAACTGCGCAATGCTGGCGAATCGAGAACATCTAAATTTAATCCAGCCAAATTATCTTCGGGTTTGCAGTGTGCGTCTAAATAGCGTCCTAACCAACCGCGCGATTTAAATTCATCGCTCGCCGAACCGTTTTGCCAAATTTCTATACTTCTAAAATGCGATCGATTCGGATTTGGATAACCCACATTCTGAACAACGCTCAAAGCACCATCTTGCAAAATATCGTTAAAACCTTGCATCGCAGGATGAAAACCCATGCCGTTGGCAGCGTTTAAAACTTTATCCTTCGGCATTCCGATAGTTTTTCGGAGCGTATAATACATTGGGTCGGTGTAAGGAATAAAAGTATTTAAGCCATCATTTCCACCGTTGAGTTGAATAACGACCAAAATATTACCGTTTGTCTGTGCTTGTGCGTAAAGCGATTCGCGCGACATAGCAGTTAAAAATTGTGGCAAAAATAACATTCCACCAGAAGTTGCACCAACAAGTTTTAAAAAATCACGTCTATTTGTCATAATAGTTTATAGTTGGTAGTTTAAAGTTGTTTCGAGAAATCTTCGATTTCTCGAAACAACTTTAAACTACATTAGATAATTTGAAATTCAGGTAATTTTAAAAGATTTTCAGCTAAGGAAGAAACCGTTTTTTCAGCGTTCGGCGTATTCGGATCGAAATCGTAACGCAAAATACCTTCTAGGCTTTTTTTGGTGTCCTCGTCGTCATGAATTAAAAACTGCGCACAAAAAGAGCTAATTATTTTCGCGCTTGTCGAGTCTTTATTTTTATTCCAACGAATAGCGGGCGTTTCAGAATTTAAATATGCCGTATCAAATTCTTTTTGCAATGTCATATCAGCCGTTGCCGATGCAGCTTCTTTTTTGGCTTTGAGTTTATAGGCCTCAAGTTCCTTTCCAGTAGCTATGGTGTGTACCAAACTCATGCGTTGAATCAATTTTTGTGAACTCAACCAATCGCGACCGCCATCCCAACCTTTTACATTCGGTGGATTCAGCAAAACAAAACCTTGTTGCTGAAAATAAGGCACTAAATAGCGTTGTGGCGGAACAGATAATTGAAATTCGTACAAAAGTTGCAATAAAAACGAAAGCGGATCTTTTACCAAATTGCTTTTGCTCTTCAGAAAATAATCACTCGTCAATAAGACTTTTAAAAATGGTTGAATTTCGAAATTATTATTTCTGAGAACAGCAGCATATTTATCAATATAAATTTGAGTAGGCGCTGAAGTGACAAAATGTTTTAATAGTTTTTCTGTAATTCTGTGTGCTGCTTTCGGATGATTGAAAATAATATCCACCATCTGATCTGCTTTTATATTTCCAGAAACACCGAGGTACGTTTTTTCGCCGTCATCCTCCCAACGTTTTATGTATGCGCCGTGGTTATCGTCTAAATTTAAACCTGCTAAAGCGCGCGCACCTTCTTTCACATCGCGCTCTGTATAGTTGCCGATACCGAGCGTAAAAAGTTCGAGTAATTCTCGACTCAGATTCTCGTTTGGTGAACCTACTTTATTCTGAATATTATCCAAATAAGTAATCATGGCATTATCATACAGAATTTGGCGCGTCAATTCTTTAAAATTACCAAAAGCATTGTCTCTTAACAGTTGATTTTGTTGAAACATCGCCCAACTTGATTTCACTTTTTGGTAACTCGACGTAAAATGATTATGCCAAAACAAAACCATTTTTTCTCTGAGCGGAAATTCATCGGTTGCCATTTTCTGAATCCACCAATGCGCTGTACCGTTATTTCTAAAAACTTCCATCACACCAACGAGCTTTTTATTTTCTTCCGTGAGCTGTTTAAACTCGCGATACTCTTTGCGTGTTTTAGGCGCATTGACTAAAAAAGACGGCATTTCAACTCCCGGTGATGTATTAAAACTATTATCTAAAAATCGAGAAAGACCCAATCGCTCAATGTTTTCCGCTTGCGCGTTTGTAAAACCTAATCTTTGGCTGACGAAATATTTATCTTTCATTGTTTCTTATTTAATACTCTGAATAAAAAAAATGATAAAAGTTTAATAAACCTTACCTTAAAGTATTGTTAATTGAATTTTGGTTTTAAATTTGGGCGATTAAATCCTTGCAGAATTTTTGCAACTTTAATTTAATTACTACGATTCACTACAATATGGATGCTGCTTTCGCGAAAAACATTAAAGAACTATTATTTCTGAACGGTTCGGTCATCGTTCCAAGTATTGGAAAACTCTACACCGTAAAAAAAATGGCATTGCTCGATGCTGTACGTGGTCAGGTTGAACCGCCTCAAGCGGATATATTTTTAGATGCTGATACAAAAATAAACGATGGCGTTTTAGTGGATGCGATTGCACATTCGGAAAGTATGTTCGGATTAGATGCGCAAAAACTCGTTGATGCGCAAACTAATATCATGCGCGCTTCTTTAGAAAAATTTGAATTAGTAACGTTAGATGGGTTTGGACGTTTTTACAATGATGGCATGGGTAAAGTTCATTTTTTGCAAGATGCCATTAATGTAAACGCAGACAGCTATGGTTTGCCAACTTTAAGTTTTGAACCGATTTCAAGAACGGAAAAAGTGAATAAAAACCCTGCAATTACAACTACGCTCAACGATAGTTCAAAGTCTCAAACTTCTGTAACACCTGAAATTGCAACACCATTCCAATATGTGAACGATTACAACACGGAACCAATAATTTCGGCAGTAACGACAACTTGGGGAATTGAAAAAAATAAATTTAATCGAGTTTTACTTATAGCAGCCATTGGTTGCACACTTTTAGCCGTTTTGTTTGTCCAAATTCGTAAAAACAGAGAAGCAAAAGTAATGGCGGATACAACAAATATTACGGTTGATACAATTTCTACCTCTGCTAATAACGCCTATTCAGGTGTAGATACTTTGGTTCATACGGCTATTGGAAATGGCATAGTAGCTGAAAAAAAATCGGAAGAAAAAAAAGTGGGAAAACCTATGAATGAAGTTAAAAAAGTGGAAACCACAGCAACAAATAATACGGCAACAATTATCATTGGTGCTTTTGGTAACGAAAAAAATATTGCCATACTCGAATCTTGGATAAACCGTAAAGGCTACCAACTTTATACTGAAAAACGCGGAAACTTAACCGTAGTTGGTGCTGAAGTAAGTTATAATACTAAAGATGAGTTGAAAAAAATGGTATCTTCTTTTAAAAATAAATACGGGAAAGAGGTTTTTGTAAAGTAAAAATTTTATTTTAATGGGCAATACTTTCGACCGAACCATCAATAAAAACGGTTTTTAAAATAGTCTTAGGTTTTATATTTTTACTCGAATTACTCAGTACGCCGTCAACATACGTCAGTGTAAATCCACGTTGTAAAGTGCGTTTCAGATCGAATGATTGTAATTTTTGTTGCAGCGTTTCGATGCTGAAAGTTTCTTTTTGTAATCTATATTTTAACGCCGTTTGTAAACGAATATCCATTTGTTTCAAAACTGTTTTTTCCTTTTCAAAAACGCGCGAAGTTAAATATTGTATTTGCTGTTTGAATGCGTCGAGTTGCATTTGTGCGTTGTGATGCGCGCGCGCCGTATGCTGCAAAACCAATTTATGATATTGTAATATCTGCGTTTCGAAGGTGGCATTGTGCATCAAAATAAAATCGGCAACAGCGGTAGGTGTTTTTAAATTTGAGTGTGCGACTAAATCTGTCACACTATTATCTATCTCATGTCCGATACCTGTAATAACGGGTAATGGCGCTTGCGCAACTGCTAAAGCAATATTTCTTGAATCGAAGGTGGATAAATCGAAACGCGAACCACCACCGCGAATAATAATGATACAATCAAATTCTGTTTCGCGTTGCCGGATAGCATCAAGTTGAGAATTTATTTCCGCTTCCGCTTTAATGCCTTGTAGTGCTGAAGAAAATAATTCGATTTTAAATGCGTAATCGAAAGTGTTATCGCCCAAATGTTTTTTAAAATCTATCCAGCCAGCGGCTTCCGAATTTGAAATAACAGCTAAACGTTGCAGGACGTTCGATAATGATAACTTCCCATTTTTACCCATTAGATTTTTTTGAGTTAATTCTTGAATCAACTTTTGGCGTTCAATTAACAATGCACCAAGTGTAAAAGCCGCATCCACTTCTTTAATAATTAATTTCAAACCGTATCGTTCGTGAAAATCAATCCGCGCTTTAAACCTAATAGCTTTACCGTCGCTTAAAATATTTTTAATAATATCACCATGCTGATATTGTAGCGCATACAAGTCTTTTTGCCAAACAACGGCATTACTGCGCGCAATAATTTCGCCGTCTTCTTTCTGCACTAATTCAATATAAGTATGTCCATTCGATGAATTGGCTTGCACAATTTCAGCAGTTATCCAAATAGGTTCACTGAAATTAAGTGCAATTACGCGGCGCAAAAATTCATTAACATGATAGAGCGTGTAGGTTTCCATAATTATTAAAAACGAAAAATTAGGCAATTGCGCTAAGAAAATAAAAAACACACCAATAAAAAAGTTAAAGTAAGCGCTTGACGATTTATTTTTTTTATTTTTTTATTTAAAATACATTATATTTACACGTTTAAAGAAAATACTGGTTCAGTATTTGGCGAAAGATAGTTGGTGTATTAAATCTATTGAGTTTTACACAAAAAAACAAACACATTTATGAATCTAATTAAACACGCTTTTTGGCTTGTTACGCTTCTTATTTTTAATAAGAATATTCAAGCGCAAGGAAACTTTCCAGATGTTGTTGGTTTATTCTCTCCAATTATTATTCAAGACAGTTCGACTGACATTACTTTATCAGATTATTTCATTAATCTGGATAATATTGAGCGCGTTGTAGCCGATAATAGCTTTAAAACAATTCTTGCAACAGATAAAAAAACGTTAACCTTACAAATTTTAAGTTTACCCCCAATACTTTCAAATTTAGATTTTTATACAAAAAACGGATTGATTTATTCTGTTTTAGTGAAATCGAAAAAAATTACAACTTATAAATTTACTCTCAAAGATGAGGGTTATTCTGCCGTTTCAGTTATTGGCGATATGAATTCGTGGAATGTAAAAATGGGCGAAATGAAAAAATTGGATGATTCTTGGCAAATAACTTTCCCATTTAACGAAGGTGATTTTGAATACCAATTTGTTGCAGATGGCGTGAACAAAAAAGATATTTCTAATCCGCTCTCCTCAGCAAATGGGAAAAACTCTTTAATTCATATCGAAAGACCTAATCCAAAAGATTTACCCCAAATTTTTACGCTCAAACATACAACCGACTCTGTTACGATTGGCATTTCGAATCCGAAACCTGACAGAATTTTTATTTACGCTGACAATTCTTTGGTGCTTCACAGTGCGCATAGATTTGGTAGCGACTACGTTTTCAACAAAAATACTTTTAAATTTAAAATTCCAACAGCACTAAGACTTAAAAAACGCACCAACATTCGGATTTTTTCTTGTAATTCTATCGGCGAATCGAACGATATTTTAATTCCTTTAGAAAACGGGACAGTTATAGATTCTACCGAAGCGTTAGATAGAAATGACGTGCCTACTCAAATTACATATTTGGCTTTAGTAGATAGATTTAATGATGGAAATAAGCACAATAATAAACCCTCGCGCGATAAACGCATCAACCCAATTTCGAATTGGCAAGGCGGTGATATTGCGGGCATCCGAAATAAAATGAGTGAAGGATATTTCGATTCATTAAACATCAATACAATTTGGATTACGCCGATTGGTCGCAATCCGGATTCTGCTTTTCTGAGCTTTGAGCAATTAGCTATGAGTGATGATCAATTTATCAATCAACAAGAACGACTTTCTTCGCTACACGCATCGCCAAAAGTCCAACATTGGAGTACAGGTTATCATGGTGGTTGGTCAATGAGTAATTCAGAAATTGATCCGCATTTTGGTTCAGAATCAGAAATGAAAGCCATGGTAAGTACTGCGCACAATAAGAACATGAACGTTCTGCTCGATTGCGTTGAACACTACGTTCCTAAAGAAAATGTTTTAATAAATTCACATCCTGAATATTTTACGGCTGTTGATTTAGAAAATGGAAATAGAAATTTGAGTGCTGATCTTTCTCCGTATGTTGCAGGCATTGAACCTTCACCTGCTTCTAAAAGTTCTGGACTTATTGCTGAAAGCTCAGAATTGTTTTTACCAACATTTGATTTATCGAAACCGGAAGTGGTGGAACTCAATACTGATTCGACTTTGTTTTGGTTAAAAAAATACGATCTGGACGGCTTTAGAAACGATGCTACTAAACATATTCCTAATTTTTTTTGGCGCGAATTGACTAAAAAAATTAAGAAAGAAACCGCCACCACAGGTAAACAATTTTACCAAATCGGTGAAAATTATGGTAACCGCCCGATAATAAAAGCAAGTGTCAATTCTGGGATGTTCAATGCGCAAGTTGATTTTAATTTTTATTTCGATGCGCGCGAGGCACTCTCTAAAGATACGACTTCGATGTCGCTCGTAGCAAAAGGATTGAGGGAATCGTTTAATTATTTTGGTTATCACTCAGCTATGGGAAATATAACGGGCAATTACGATCAACCACGTTTAATTTCTTATGCAGGTAGTGCATTGAGTTGGACAGAAGACGCGAGCGAAGCGGGATTTAATCGAAAAATTGGTGTAGGAAATCCCATTGGTTATAAACGTTTGCAGATGACAACGGCACTGATGTGTGCTATTCCAGGTGTTCCAGTTATTTATTATGGCGATGAAATTGGTTTGCCTGGTGCCGGCACACCCGATAACAGACGCATGATGTATTTCAAAAAATTAACACCTTACGAAATTGAAACTAAACAGATAACACAAAAAGTAACAAAACTTCGTCGTAAACGCGTTTCACTCAATTATGGCGACACGGAAATTTTGTTCGACGATAAAAACACTTTGGTTTTAGCGCGTACTTATTTCAGTGAGATTACAATAATTGCTTTTAACAAGAGCCAAAAAGTACAAAATATCCAATTCAATATTCCTTGGCGGTTTATAAACGACTTATTTAAATCGCAATTCAGAAACACTTTCGATATGTTTAAAAATGAAATGACGCTACAATTACATCCAGTCAGTTTTGATTTTATTACAAATTGAAATTAAAATTTCATACCATCTCGTAGGTTTCAAAAACGTACGAGGTTTTGTAAATCTATTAAAATTAAAATTTAGTAAATCGAAACAAACTTACTGAAAAATCAATTTAATAGATACAAAAACACACCTGCATGGAATCGTACGTGAGTATTAGAAATTTAGATTTTTTATTGTTTGAAGTTTTTGATGTTACAAGCATAAAAAAATTTGCTTATTATGCCGACTACGACAAAGATTTAATACGCATGACGCTTGCCGCAGCCAAAGAATTTGCGGATAAGGAACTTTTTCCGTTTGCAGATGAAATGGATAAAAAGAAAGCGGTTATGCAAAATGGTATTCCGCATGTACATCCACAACTTAAAAATATTATTCAAGGTTTAGCCGACAGTGGTTGGATTGCTTCACATTCTTCGCACGAATGGGGTGGTTCTCAGATGCCGTTAATGGTTCTGAACAGTGCGTCGCTCATTTTTTTTGGTGCGAATATCAATTCTAATTATGCTTTTTTAACGCAAGGCGCAAGTAATCTGATTTATAAATTTGGTAGCGATACACTTAAAAATACCTACATTCAAAGAATGTATGACGGAAGTTGGCAGGGCACAATGGCTTTGACAGAACCACAAGCGGGTAGTTCGTTAAGCGATATTACAACTTCCGCAGAGCCAACACATCATGAAGGCGTTTATAAAATTCTTGGTCAGAAAATCTATATTTCTGGTGGCGACCACGATGCGACTCAAAACGTTGTGCATTTGCTTTTAGCGCGTATTAAAGGCGCACCACTGGGTGTAAAAGGTATTTCTTTGTTTGTTGTTCCGAAATTTTTACCCGATTCGCACAAAAATAATCATGTTACTACTGCAGGTATTTATGGTAAAATGGGACAAAAAGGTTACGTAGCAGCGCATCTCATGTTTGGTGAACAAGGCGATTGCTTAGGTTATTTAGTCGGTGAGCCGCACAAAGGTTTAAGCTATATGTTCCAAATGATGAACGAAGCGCGCATCGGGACAGGCATTGCGGCAGCAGGTTTAGCTTCTGCGGCATATTATAGTTCGCTTAAATTTGCGCACGAACGCCCTCAAGGTCGTCATCCTCAATCTAAAAATCCAGCCGATCCGCAAATTCCTATCATCGAACACGCCGATATAAAACGTTTACTTTTTTATCAAAAATCTATCGTAGAAGGCTCTATTGCACTTCTAACGCTGTGCAGTTACTACGCGGATATCGCCAACGTTTCGGATGGTGAAGAAAAAAGAAAAGCCCATTTGCTTTTAGAATTACTCACACCCCTCGCTAAAACATACCCTTCCGAAATGGGAAATTTTTCTACTTCGGCAGCCATGCAAATTTTAGGCGGCGCGGGATATTGCGACGACTACCCTATTGAGCGTTTATATCGCGATATCAGAATTAACGCTATTTACGAAGGCACGACAGCCATACACGGTTTAGATATTTTGGGCAGAAAAATTATAGTTGAAGACAGTGCCGCGCTATTTTATTTTAAAGATGAAGTTGTTAAAACCATCGGTGAGGCAGCAAAAATAAACGCACTCAAACCTTTCGCGCAAGATTTAGTAGATGAGTTAACCGAATTAGTAAAAACGATTGATTATTTAATGCGCCTCGGTAAAGCAGAAGGCGCAACCGTCATGCTTTCAAACGCGACATTATTTTTAGAATATTTTGGGATAGTTACTATCGGTTGGATGTGGCTCAAACAAGCCATCGTCGCAGAAATAAAATTAAGTGAAAACGTCGTTTCAGAAAACGATAAAATTTTCTACGAAAGTAAATTGGCTACTAACGCTTACTATTTCAGTTACGAATTGCCAAAAAGTTTTGCGCTGCGCAAAGCATTGATCGAAAAATCGCACTTTTTACCGATGATTGAAAAAGAGATTTTTGTTTAGCATCTTATTTTTAAAACTATTACCTGCGGTAGTATTCTTAAAATCTGCATTCATATAAAAACCCAGTGCATACACGGTAAAGCAAGTCTCTGACTTGTATAAAATATCTGGGTTTTTTTCAACGTTGTGATGTTTTTTTAACTTTTAAAGTTCAACGAACGTGGTTAATTTGAAAATGGTTTTCATTTTGAAAACGTAAATGATTTTGAAAACGTAAATGATTTTGAAACTGTTCCAATAAAAAAAATCTCGAAAATTCCAATACGGAAAATTCGAGATTTTTTTATTACAATTCTGGCTTTACAATGTAAAGCCTACAACTACATTTTATGATCAGCATTCATACCAGCGTCAACCGGTTTTACTGTCATTTTTGCTTTTTTCATTTTAGGTGCAACCATTTCCGATTTCATAGCAACCATCTCAGTGCCACACTTCGGGCATTTACCTGGTGCATCGCACAAAGCATCACCTTTAGGACATTTGTAAGTCATTTTAGGCATACCAGTTGAAGCCATTGCCATTTTCTTTTTTCCCATTTTTTTAGGAGCCATAGAAGCATCTACCGCCATTCTATCCGCTTTGTCAGCCATTTTATCAGCCATTTTAGCTTTCTTAGCTGATTTAGAAACTTCCATATCAGCTTTAGCCGCTTTCATTTCTGCTTCTGATTTTGCAGCGTGTGCAGCACCAGCATCTTTCATTGCTTTTCCAGCTTTCATGTCGGCTTCAGCAGCTTTTGAGCCCATTTCACCTTTCATTTTAGCTTCTTTAGCTTGTTTAATGTCCATAGCACCCATTTTTGCATCGCCTTTAGCTTTCATGGCATCTGCTTTAGCCGCTTTCATTTCAGCTTCAGCTTTCATTTTAGCAGCATCCGCTTGTGCATTTGCACTCACAAAACCAAGTGTTAGAACTAACACTAACAAGAAATTTTTCATAATAAATTGATTTGAACTTAATTAATGTGCGAATTTAAAACGCAATTTTGAACTTTAAGTATATTTTAACAATTTTTCTTTAAAAAAATATATCTTTAGTGAAAGATAGGAAAATCTGGATTGCAAGCTAAATCTATCTGACTCAAATTCATGGTATTTAAAACTCAATGCGCTTCGAGCCAATTATCGCCGTAACCGATGCCCACTTCAATCGGTACGCGTAAATTCGGAATAGCGTTTTTCATTTTTTCAATAATTATGGGTTGCACAATATCGAGTTCGTGACGTGGCACTTCAAAAACTAATTCGTCATGCACTTGCAAAATGAGTTTTGATTCAACTTTCATCTCTTTAAAAGTTTTATGAATCGCAATCATCGCTTTTTTAATCATATCGGCAGCAGAACCTTGAATAGGTGTGTTGATGGCAATTCGCTCTGCGTTGCTGCGTTCAAGACTACTATTACTGTTGATATCGCGTACAAATCGGCGGCGACCACCGAGCGTATTGACATAGAAACTTTTTTGCGTTTCTTCAACAATGCGTTTCATATAACTATTCAATCCTGGATATTGTACGAAATAGGCTTCAATGAGTGCTTTTGCTTCTGCGCGCGGAATGCTGAGTTGTTGCGATAAATTTGTCGCCCCTGCACCATAAATAATCGAAAAGTTCACCGTTTTGGCATTTCGTCGTTGCGTGGGAGTAACTTCACTCATCGGAATTTTGTACACGCGCGCGGCTGTTGCTGTGTGAATATCGTTTCCTTTTGAAAAATCGTCGAGCATCGCTTCTTCCGGTGCAATTTCAGCGATAAGGCGCAATTCAATTTGGCTATAATCGGCACTCACTAAAACGTGGTTGGCATCTCGCGGAATAAACGCTTTGCGAATATGTCTGCCTTCTTCGGTCTTGACAGGTATATTTTGTAAATTCGGATTATTTGAACTTAAACGACCTGTTGCAGCAAGTGCTTGATTGAACGACGAATGTACGCGTCCTGTTTTCGGATTTATTAATTTAGGCAACGCATCAACGTAAGTGTTCAATAATTTACTCGCGCCGCGAAAATCTAAAATAGCGCGTGCTATCGGATAGTTTACAGCAAGTTCAGTCAGTTTATCTTCATCTGTGCTGTATTGATCGCTCTTACCCGTTTTTTTAAATCGGTACGGCAGTTTTAATTTATCGAATAAAATTTCTCCTACTTGTTTTGGCGAAGCAATATTAAATTTCACGCCTGCTAATTCGTAAACGTGCGCTTCTAAACTTTTTATTTTTATGGCGAGTTCTTTGGCATAAACTGCTAAAAAATCAGCGTCAATCCGTACGCCGTTAAATTCCATTTCGGTTAAAACTTCAACGAGTGGCATTTCAATTTCGTAAAAAATATTTTCTACCGCTGCCTCCGTGAGTTTCGGTTTAAAATCATTGTAAAGTTGCATTGTTACATCAGCATCTTCTGCGGCATATTCTTTCACTTGTTCGAGTGGCGCATCGCGCATAGATGTTTGATTTTTGCCTTTACCGATGAGCGTTTCAATGCTAACAGGCGCATATTTCAGATACGTTTCGGAAAGAAAATTCATACCATGTCGTAATTCGGGGTGCATAACGTAATGCGCGAGCATGGTATCGAAATAAATACCTGCAAGTTTTACATTATAGTAGCGCAAAACCAAGGCATCGTATTTAATATTTTGCCCGATTTTTAAAATCTTCTCGTTCTCAAAAATAGGTCTAAATTTTTCAATGAGTGCTTGCGCTTCTGTTTGATTTTCTGAAACAGGTACATAGTATGCCTCATAAGGTTTTATAGAAAACGAAAGTCCGACAAGCTCTGCATTGTTTGCATCAATACCCGTTGTTTCCGAATCGTAACTGATTGTTGAGTTAGCTTTTAAAAGCGCAATAAGTTTTTCAATAGCTTCATCGGTATCAACTAAAATATAATTGTGTGTAGTGTTTTCAATATTTTTATCAGCCACTGAATGTGCAGCAATTGTTGTAGGCGGTGACGGTGAAAAAGTATTTATACCTTTTTTTTGCGCCGCTTGCGGAACGTGATCGTTCGTGTCGCTAAACAAATTACCTTGTGCGGCATTTACTGATTTTGCTGTTTCATCATTTCTTACAACATTCGTATCTGAATTATTGCTTCCAAATATTTCATTTGCTATGGCACGAAATTCTAAATCTTTAAAAATTTCTGATAGTTTTTCGTTATTGTAAGCACTCAATTTATAGGCTTCATCATCGAACTTAATAGGCACTTCGGTTTCAATTTTAGCCAACATTTTTGAAAGCAATGCTTGATCGGCAAAATTTTTAACGATATCTTGTTGTTTACCTTTCAATTCATGGGCGTGCGCAATGACGTTTTCTAAAGTTTCGTATTGGGCTAAAAGTGTAGCTGCCGTTTTAGGTCCGATACCCGGAAAACCTGGAATATTATCCACAGCATCGCCTTGCATGGCGAGCATATCAACTACTTGCCAAACGTATTTTATTTGCCAGTTGTCGCACACTTCTTTTACTCCCCAAACTTCGGCATCGTTTCCACTTTTAGCGGGTTTATACATCTTCACTTTGTCGCTCACCAATTGACCGAAATCTTTATCGGGTGTCATCATAAAAACGTCGAAGCCTTCTTTTTCGGCTTGTAAAGCCAACGTCCCGATCACGTCGTCGGCTTCAAAACCTTCTTTCGTGACAATCGGAATGTTCATGGCTTCTAAGATACTTTTTATGAACGGTATTCCAAAAGAAATATCTTCGGGTTGCGATTCGCGTTGCGCTTTGTATAAAGTGTAGCGTTCGTGGCGAAAAGTAGGCATGGGTAAATCGAAAGCGACAGCTAAATGCGTGGGATTTTCCTTTTTCATTAACTCAAGCAATACGCGAGTGAAACCAGAAATGCAACTCACATTCCATCCTTTCGAGTTCATTAATGGGCGCGTAATAAATGCGTAATGTGCGCGGTAAACTAGCGCGTGACCGTCTAAGAGAAATAATTTTTTCATTCCCAAATGTACGGCGATTGATTAAAAAATTGTAATTTATTCAAGAGTGTGTTTAAATAAACTAACAAATTTAAGAGAATCGCTTTCAGAGAATATTTAAAACCGCGCGGTAACACCTCCCAAAACATTTAAACCAAACGACGGATAATTTTCCCAACGTTGTTGACGTAAACCCAAAATATTATAAACATCGAGAAAAACGCCAACGTTTTGTAAGAACCAAAATTCACCTCCGGCATTTAAATCGAAAATGCCATTAAGCCGTTGCTGATTACCTGTTGCATCTTTAATATTTACGCCGTTGAGTAAAAATGCGGATGCTTTTATAATAGCGTGTTGCGATTTATTTTCGTAAGCAGTATATTTTGCCGTAGCGTTAACATCCAAAGAAGGTAAACCCCATGCTGCTTTTTCGCGCGTTGTGCTGTAAACGTTTTGGCTAACAGTACCAATAAAATCAAGTTTTGGAATGGGATGAAAAGTCACTGCACCGCGAATGTTTGTAATTGAAACGGTATCATAGAGCACATTAAACCGCTTAAAATGGTCAGAATTATTAGCGAGATACAACGGCAAACCAATATTATTGCTGTAACCTATCTGCGCCGAATAATCTATTTGCGCTACTGAGCCTTTTATACCACCATAATATTCGGTTTTGCGCGTGTTGGCAATTGTAGTTTTAGTGAAAATATACGGGTTATAACTTGTGAGTTGTTTGTAAGAGTTTTTGTTGATGTCGCCTTTCCAGCCTGCAAAAATAATAAATTCTGTACCACCAACATTCAATGTGCCCTCTAAATCGGGTAAGAAGAAAGTTTCGTCTTTGGTATTCACAATGTTTGCACCAATACGAATGCTGTAATTATCGTCTTTAAAAGTAAAATTAGGTTGCAAATAATAATTATTCAAGTCTTGAGTTTTTCCACCCGTTGAATCGTACGTCGTAAAATCTGTTCGAATGGTTAAACCCAAAGGATATTTATTGGAAAACCATTTAGAGGCATCGAAACGCAAGTCAATATTGCTTTCCGTACCGCCAAAATTATCCGTGAGTCTGTAATAATTTAAACCTGCATTATAATTTATATCTATCACATTTTTAGCAGTGTTGTATGCTTTGGCACTAAAATAAAAATTATTAAAATTTTGTTTGCTCGATTCCGATGTTTCCGTATATTTCACGTGGTCATAGCCGTAATACGGTCGTTCTTTACCTTCGAAACCAATTTTTCCATCAATCGCGATATTAGCGGTCGTAAAATAAGTGCCGTTCGCTTCAAGTTTTAAATCCGAAAAGCGCATATTTTCTATGTAAGCATTATCGTTAGCTGCGTGATATTTGCCATAAAAACCCAAAACATATTGATTGGGTTGACTAAACTTATAAGCACCTTCAGCAAAAGGCGAATTGGGAAATCCGTAACCGACTTTTGCATAACCATTGTAAGCAGGATCATTTTTTTGCGGTGCAACGGGTATCGGTCTCAATTTCGGCGGTTGATAATTTATGTTAACCACTTTATTAGGCACAGAATACGATTGCGCTTTGGTTGTAGTATCAATGGCTGGCAAAACAGGTAATGCTTTAATTTTTTCGGTTTCTATCAATCGCGCGTCAAAATTTTTTATAACATCTTGCGATTGATTCGATATATCGCCACCCGCAGATGTTTGCGCTTTGGCAACTTGCACAAATATGAGAAGTACTAAAATTACTTTTAAAATATTGGATTTCATGTTTTTTTTAATTTTTAATTGATAGCTAGCTGTTTGGGTGGTTAATAGTTGTTAGTTGTGGGTCTTAGAAAGATTTTAAACTAACAACCATCAACTAATTCCCTTTATCTAAATCTAATAAATTATTGTTTGAACCTTTATCGGTTGTGATACGGCTTTTCAGTTTTTCTTTACCTTCTAATACTGCTAATTTTTGTTTTGCTTCCGTCACTAATTCGGGAAAATTTTTAACACCATCAACAATTGAATTTAATGCTGCGCGAGCACCAAATAAATCATTGCGCTGCACATAGACATCGGCTTGCAAAATCGTACACCGACCCGCCCAATATTCAAACGGATTGTTCTCGGCGGCTTTATCGGCTTTGTTAAATGCCACATCATATTGACCCCGTTTGTAAGAAATCAGTGCATCTAAATATTTGGCTTCAAACAATGCTTCATCATTGGCGGAATTGGTGCGGATTGATTTTTCAATTTGCGTTTGCGCATCGTCCAAACTATTTCTATCAATCGCGACTTTACCAAGATATAAACTTGCCGTAGAAATTTGCGCTTGTGACGCGCGTGCATTACTCGCTACTTTAGTGGCAAATTCTGCTACCGCGTCCGATTTATTCAACCGATACGCAGATCGCATCGCGCCCAATTCTGCCTCGAAACGTTTATCGTCTGTACTCGCCACTTTTTCAAATTTAGAATATAAATCGAGTGCTTTGGCGAAATCTTTTTTATTATTGTAGGCTAACAGTGCAGCATTTTCGACACTTTTTTCATAAAACCGCGATTGTCCGCGTTGAACCACATTTTCATAATCGGCTTGTGCGTTGTCGTAATCTTTTAAGGCTGCATGACTTTCAGCGCGATAATAAAATGCAGGCGTTGTGTTTATAGAGTTTGGAAAACGACTCAAATAAGTTGTAAAATTTGCAATCGCTTTCTGATAATTGCTTTGCTCATATTGCACTTCTGCTGCACGATATGTAACACTATCTTGTTCTAAAGCATCGGCTTTATAACCCGGAATAGTTTGCAGAAAAGCAAAATAATCGTCGGGCTTACCCAAATCGTTCACATAAATATCTTTCAAACGGTCTTGCGCCGATTTTGCTTGCAATGCCGATGGCGAATTATAAAAAACCTGCTTGTAATAATTTATAGCTTGCTCGCTGTTGCCTTTGTTTTGTGCAATCAATCCTAATTTCATTAAACCTTGCACCATAATATCGGGACGGTTTTTGTAATTAGTGATGAGTTGCATCAGTGCCGCTTGTGCTTGATCTAATTGATTAATATTCAAATACGTTGAGCCAACTTCTAAAAGTGCAATCGGCGCAAACTCCGACGTCGGATAATTATTAGTTACTTTTTCTAAAGAAAGAATTTTATCAACGGGTTTACCCTGCAAACCCTGAATAATACCTTGTTGATACAACGCATAAGGCACACCCGCATAATTTTTACTGATGGCTTCGTTGTAATATTTCATGGCGTTATCGTATTGATTTTTCTTAAAAAAACAATCTCCTAAACGCAAAGTAGCATCGCCAAGCATTTGTGTTTTGAGCCCGTCATTCGATATGTTAGACCAATTAGCGCGCAAGGCAGTTAAACAATCTTGAAAATTTGTCTGCGCAGCAGTATAGTTTTTTTGTTTCAAATTATCGTAACCATTCAAATAATTTGCTGAATACACCGCCGATTCAGGAGGTAAATTATTTAAAGTGCGCGCCGTGCTGAAATAACTATTTAAATACCGTTGACTGGCTGCATAATCTTTTTGTTGGTGTGTAATATCGGCGAGCCAATATTCTGCCATCGTTTTTGTAGTTGCATCAGGTGCATCGAGCAGAGAATTTTCAAAATAACGCTTGGCGTTGACAATATCGTTTTTTTGATACAATTCCATACCCTGATACACGTTCGCTTTTTGCAAAGTCTCGCGCAATTTAGGCGATTTATAAGACGCGTTCGACATTACTTTTATAGCACCATCAAAATTGCGCGTTTGCAAAAGTGCATCGCCGAGCAATGTTTGTGCGTCGTTGTAATATTTTCCGCGCGGTGGTATCGCTTGAAGTGCATCAACAGCTTCTTGCGTTTGTTTTAATTCGTAACAAAGTTTGCCGTAATTCCACTGCGCTTCTTCTTGCGTTGGTAAATCGTAACTGAGTTTTGCTGCCTGCGCAAATGCTTGCTTGGCTTTATTTCTATCGCCGAGACGCAAGTAGCAATCGCCGAGTAAATACATTCCGTTCTGACCCGTGGTGTTATCGGCGCGATTCAGGTTTTCTAAATTTTGCGCGGCTTCTGCATAATGCCCGTTTTTATGCTGACAAAAACCAAGTTGATAAAAATCTTCTTCGCGCATCGCATTATTACCGTCCGCACCAACGGTTAAATATTTTTCAGCGTTAGCAAAGTCGCGCTTTTCAAAATATGCTTGACCCACCAACTGATTAATTTGTTTGTAGTTTTTTATTTTAGGATTATTCGCCGCGTCTAAACCGTAGCGTAAAACGTTATCGTAATCTTTTTTGGCGGCATAAACCTGCACCAACATATAGGGCGCAATACTTGCGTACTGTTTACTATCTTTAATGCGTAAAAAAGATTTCGCCGCTTCATCTAAATTATTTTCGTAAAATACGCACAAACCGTAATAATAATTCGACTCAACATAATAGGTTGCAGCTGTATTTTCTTTTTGTTTAACGAATTGTATTTTCGCTTGCGGGAATTTTTTCTGTAAGAATAAAGAATAACCAATTTTAAAAGCTAATTGGTCGCGTAAAGCAGGCGACACCGTACTCGCTGGAACGCTTTCGTAAAACGACAACGCTTTTTCCACTTTATTCTGATTGAAATAAAAATCACCCATTTCTAATGCTGCTTCACTCGCCAACGGATCGGGGTAATACGTGCGAATATAATCGAGCATCAATTGCTCTGCATTCGGTTGGTTTGCCCGCACAGCCGATTTAGCCAAATACAATTCCGCTCTACCACGCAACAAACGTGTTTCAGGTTCAACTGCCGGTCGCAACTGATTGAGCGATGCCGTAAATTCTTGGATAGCGACATTATAAATGCCTTTATCGTAAAAATCCATACCGCGTTTGAACGCAGCGTCTGCTTCTGTGAATGCCGCCGTTTGTTGCCCAAAAGCAAAAACGGACGCCAATAAAAATAAAATGGAAAGTAAAAACTTGGGCTTTTGCATACAACTTACAATTGTGTGAAAGGGTATTTTTTAAAAGTATTGTTCGTTTGAGTTGTTATCTGAATTTAAATTGAGTACAATTTTAACACTTTATCAATAACTATAACGCAAAGTATGTTAAAAAATTTTTTAACACTCCATTAAATGTTAAAATGTATTGAAACTTAATAGGTCAATGTAACAGTTTTAATTCTGCAAACTCATAATAAATATAAAGATTTTTTTTAAGCCTGATAAAACAATCTTTGATGTCAACAACTTTTAATCAATATATTTGACTTGAATTTTAATTTAGGGACACATAAAATTTTAACGTTATTTTAACTTAAAAGCAGAAATTCAAACAACAAAAATACATTTACAGTCATTAATATTGTGACAAACAATCAACAACACCAAAACCAATTTTTATGACATCTTTCTTTACCCTACAAAAGAAGTTCCTCTTTTTTCAACAGCGCGACGCTATGGATTGCGGTCCAACGTGTGTGATGATGGTAGCACATCATTATGGTAAAAAGCATACGCTCCCATTTTTGCGCGATGCTGCGTACATCACTCGAGAAGGTGTTTCTGCGGCGGGAATTGTTGCTGCTGCCGAAAAAATTGGTCTTCAAGCACTTGCTGTAAAAATTTTGTACAATGAGCCCGACGCATCACAAGGTAGTTTAAGTACAGCACCTTTGCCTTGCGTTGTGCATTGGAATCAAAACCATTTTGTTGTGGTGCACGATTTAGACGAAAAAAATGTTTGGGTGGCAGACCCGGCACAAGGTAAGTTCAAAATTTCGCGCTCAATTTTTGAAAAATGTTGGCTCGGTGACGGCGATAAAGGGATAGCTATTCTGTTAGAACCCACAAAAGAATTTTACAATAAAGATGTTGAGAAACAACGTGCGCTCAGCTTTGGTTCTGTTATAAAATATTTATATCCGCACGGAAAATTAATTTTTGGACTTCTTCTTTGTATGCTCATCGGCACAAGTTTTGGATTGATCACACCTTTTTTAAGTCAGGCGTTGATTGATACAGGTATTTCAACACGCAACGTTGCTTTCGTATTTCAAATTTTAGCTTGCCAATTGGTTGTGTTTGCGCTGAGTACTTTAACAAGTATTGTGCAATCGCAATTACTCATACACATCGGTACGCGCGTAAACATTGCGATGGTGAATGATTTTCTGTTGAAACTCATGCGCTTACCAATTAGCTATTTTGACAGCAAAACCACAGGCGATTTAATGCAACGCATCAATGACCAAAGCCGCATAGAATCGTTTCTCACTTCGTCAAGTATTTCAATCATTTTCTCCGTTTTCAATTTCTTTTTGTACAGCATCATTATACTGCTCTATAATTCAACCATATTTTTTATATGGCTGGGTTCTGCCATTTTATATTTCAGTTGGATTGTTTTCTTTTTGAAATACAGAAAACGGATTGACTACGCACGTTTTCAACAAAATAGCCGCAATCAAAGCAGCATTATTGAAACCATTCAAGGCATGACGGAAATAAAACTGCAAGGCGCCGAAGAAAAACGGCGCAAGCAATGGATTTCAATACAGTCTAAATCGTTTAGGTTGAGTTTGCGTTCTTTATATTTAGGGCAAATACAGGATGCAGGTGCGAGTGTAATTAGTCAAGGCAAAGACATTTTCATTTTTATAATTGCTGTTAAAGGCGTGATTGATGGCACTTTTACTTTGGGTGCGCTCATCGCCATTCAATATATGATTGGTCAACTCAACGCGCCACTGCAACAATTTATGGGATTTATTCGCAGTGCGCAAGATGCCAAAATAAGCATGGAACGCCTCAACGAAATTCATCAACAACCTGACGAAGAAGAAGTTTTGATGGGTACTGTGCGCAAACCCGACGATAAAAAAGAAAAGAAAGATTGGGAAAATTTAGAAGACGACGAACCTATTGTCCCAATTCTTCAAAATTTCATTCCAGCGAATGCCAATATAAAAATTGAAAATCTGAGCTTTAAATATAATGAACTCTACAATTTTGTTTTGAAAGATTTGAATGTGACTATTCCACACGGAAAAATTACAGCTATAGTTGGTAGCAGCGGTAGCGGAAAAACAACTTTCGTGAAACTGCTTTTGGGAATGTATATGCCTACAAAAGGCACTGTGCGCCTCAATAATTTGCCATTAAAAGCACTGAAACCCGATGTTTGGCGCACACATTGCGGCGCAGTGATGCAAGAGGGTTTTTTGTTTTCTGAAAGCATTGCACAAAATATTGCGGGTGCAGATGAGCAAATTAATGTCGAGCGACTGATTAATGCCGCAAAAATTGCCAATATTCAAGAATTTATCGAAGAATTACCGAATAATTACAGCACCAAAATAGGCTCAACGGGTTTGAGCGGTGGGCAAAAACAACGGCTTTCAATTGCGCGCGCCGTCTATAAAAATCCAGACTATTTATTTTTCGATGAAGCTACTAACGCGCTCGATGCCACAAACGAGCGCACTATCGTCGAAAATTTAAAACAATTTTACACCAACAAAACGGTGGTTATTGTAGCGCACCGCCTCAGCACCGTTAAAAATGCGGATCAAATATTAGTTCTGGAACGCGGTGCGTTGGTAGAGTGCGGCACACACACTGAATTAACAGCAAAAAAAGGGATATATCATACGTTAGTTAAAGACCAATTAGAATTAGGTGAATAATTAAAGCTAAAAAATTGTAAATCATAATTTGTAAATCCAAAATCGTAAATCAAACTATCATGAATTTCATCGAAGACATCCACTTATTTCAACGCATTGACAATTTAATTCGCTTAAAAGCGACGGGTTCGCCGAAACAACTTTCTAAAAAACTGGGATTGTGCGAAAGGCAAGTTTTAAATATTATTCATGCCCTGCGCGATGAAGGTTTGCCTATTGTGTACGATAAAATAAATAAAACTTATTTTTATGCACGTGAAGTGCTTACAAAATTTGAAGTTTTTGTGATTACTGACGATGGCAAAAAAAATATTTTAGGCGGAATGCAAAATAATTTTAATTATTTTGAAAATATTTACAACGCTGCAATTTTATTGCAGTGACAACACCGAAACTTGCAACAAGAAACAAAAATAAGCACCGTCGACATGCCGAATTTTTGCGACTTAGGGAAATTGCCGAAACCCTGCTAAAATATGTTTGTATGGAGGCGCATAAAAAGTAAGTAGGCGTTAAATTAAGTTCAATTAATTTTTATGAAAAAGGAAATTTTAGAAAAATTTAAAGGTTCGGTGATTACTAACTACGTGCTTTCAAAAATCGTAGGTGGAGATGATGAAGAGGATATTTCTAGTAATCAAAATTCTCCTATTGTTCCTGTAGACAACTCATTGTTAGACTGGATGAGAGGTGGAGGTGATTTAAGTAATGGTGGAGGTGCTCCTTGTCCCTCAAATCGGTGCTCGGCGTCTGAAAGTAATGGCGGCGGCAGTTATACAACATGCACATGGGGTAGCAAATGTTCAAAAGGTGTCATAGTTTCGTGCAGAAATTCAACATCTGAATTATATGGCTATTGGCAGTGTTATGTCCTCTTAGTTTAATAAAAGTATTGATATTAAAGAAGGCATTCTTTGATATCAATACTTTTTTGTTACTTATTATAATTTGTCTAAGTTTAAAAGTCTTTGAGCCTAATTTTTACAATAATTACTACGGGCTATTATGAGTTAGCAAATATAGGTTCTAAGGTGAACATTGAGTATTTATTAAAACAGCTAAGTTATATTTGCTGATGGAAAATAAGAGCAAGTTCAAGGCTAAAAGCAATTTGTTTTAATTCATGATTAGAGATGAAAAGTACAATTCTACATTTTAAAATTAGTGGGAGAATATCGTACTTTTCTAACACACTTTAAATAATTTATTCTCACCGCTTTGCTATTTGAAAATTAATTAACTTTTGCACCTAAAATTAGAATCCAAAAATAACAACCAATTATAATAGTTTGAAATTTTTAAGAAATATGTCAACAAATTATTTTTTATATTTTGCTAATTCAATATTTATCTTATTCTGCAGCACGTCCCTGTTAAATTCAAAGCCATTACAGATTATAAAAGAAAGAAAAAATTGTACTGTAAATGTTTCTGTATTAGACAGTTCTCTCGAAAATAAAGCTATTAAGATTTTGTTTGGGCAACCTGATAAAGAGTCAACATTTGATTCTACTATAATTTTCATAGATAAAACAAAACATTCCAAGAGTTTTAAACTTGATTTTTCTTTCACGGATTCAAGTCTTAGTTATTTTATTTTGTTTCAAACTATTGAAGAGGATAATGTGCAAGCAATTTTTTCCACTACTTTTTATTTGTTACAAAAAGATACTGTTCACTTGGAATTAAGTGATGTTGCGAGTGCTACATCAAATCTTAGTTTTAATAATGATAGGAATAACTCCATTAATAAAATTACGAAAGCTATTGAGGTTAATATTTTTAAAGGAATTTTGAGGGAGGAAGACTATGATTCTTTAAAAAATTTAGCGTTTAATGATTTATCTTATCTTTTAGATAAATTTCCTGATATTGGTCTTAGGCTTTTAGTGAAATATGACAGAATTGGTTTTCAGGATAGTATTGATAATATTTTTTTTAAAATTTTCTTTAAAAAAGTGGATAGTTTAGCTACGTTTAAGAAACGAAATCATTTTATAAAAATTCTAAACAGCGAAATTAGACCTGATTCATTGGCAATGGATTTCTTATCACAATCGACTGATTCTTCTATCATCAGTTTAAAAAATTATCGTGGATCTTATCTTCTTTTAGATTTTTGGGCAAGTTGGTGTGACCCATGTAGGATTAAAAACAGATATTTAAAGGAAAACTACACCGATCTTTCTGTTTTAGGCTTTAAATTTTTGAGTGTGTCAATAGACGAAAGTTCTTCCGCTTGGAAAAAAATACTTACTGAAGATGATTTGCCTTGGGACAATTCATTGATTCAAGATAAAAAACAAAAAGAAATATTAGATAATTTCTATAGACTTAATGGAATTCCCTATACAATACTAATTGATCCTTTAGGGAGAGTAATCGGCTTAAATCCCAGTATAACACAAATTAAAAATGTATTAAAAAAAAAGAAATAAACAAATAGTTATGAGTTTTTCGCTAACAAATAAAAAAAGTGTTGGCTTTGTTGCATACGAATTATTGGAAAGATTAGACATCAAAATCTCAAAGAGTTTGTTTTTTCTAAACCTTTCAAAAATCCCAGTTAATCAAGACTCACTATTGGCAATTAAGCATTTATTCTCCACTACAAAAATTGACAATGTTTTAGTAAGCCTAAAAAGAAATGAACTTGATAAAATCAGCGATTTGTCCTTTCCGTTCATCACAACAATAAAAGAAGAGTTTGAAATTACTCCAGCTTTAATTACAAAATTTCAAAATGACATTGTTGAATTCGAGAATTACAAGGGCAAACTTGCAGAACCTTGGGAAGAATTCAAGAAAAAATGGACAGGTATTGCATTAATGGTTTTTCCATCAGAAGAAATTTTGAAAAACGCACAAAGCAAAAAATGGACTTTGAATGTAGAATTTTTATTTAAAATTGCTGCGATTGTGGCTCTTTTAGGAATTTTATTTTTGAGTCATAGCTCAAGTTCAAGTTGGGTAATTCCTTCACTTTTTTTGCTTAAAATTGTTGGGCTGTTTGTTTCAATTCTTCTCATTACTAACGATTACAACAAAACGAATTCCATTATTCAAAGGATTTGTCTGGCGCAACAAATTCAGATTGTAATAAAGTTTTGGATTCTGATGCCTCCAAACTTTTTGGCTTTCTTAAACTTTCCGATGCAGGTTTTGTGTATTTTGCAGGCTCACTTTTGTATTTAGGTTTTAATTTGTTGAATAAAGATGCGAATATTTTCCCACTGTTTTTAATGGCTGTACCTGGTGTTCTATTCTCGTTCTACTCTGTTTACTATCAGGCATTCAAAGCTAAGACTTGGTGTTATTTCTGTCTTACAATAATGGGAATTTTTTGGTTAGAGCTAGGTGGTATGTATTTTTCAAATGCGCTTATTTTTAATTTATCTTCGCACATTCAGTCTTTTGCTGCATTGGTACTTTGTTTAGTTTTCGCAATGTGCGTAGTTTATTTTTTTAAAAATCGCTTGCAGGAAAACAAAGAATTGAAGCAAACAAAACAAGCGTACAATAAATTCAAATACAATTTCAGTACACTCGAGACCGTACAAACTAAGCAAAAAGATTTCACTATGCCTAATTTTACGCCTATCCGATTGAAAGGAGATTCAAATTCCGCCAATAATATTATGTTGGTGTGCAGTTCGAGGTGTATGCCTTGTGTCGGAGCGCATAAAGGTATTCACGATGTGTTGCACGGTGCATACGACGATGTGAGTATTGATATGATATTCACGGTTTCGCCATCGAAAGATACCACTTCCGATATTTATAAAGTGCCCAAACATATCGTTTCACTGTATGAAAATTCGGGAAGAGAAGCTGCTATTGAAGCGATTGACGATTGGTATAACGGCGCAAAATTTCCAAATTTTGACGATTGGACGAAGAAGTTTCCTTTGCAAAAAGAAGCTGGAGATGAATTACTGAAAAATTTTGAAACTTGGTGCAACGATGTTGATATTCAGTTCACGCCGACTATTATTTTTAATGGCAGACAACTATCAGAGCATTATACCGTTGCCGATTTGAAATATTTTGTGGATTAATTTTCTTATAACTTAAACGCATTGCTTCGATTCTAAATTTAAACAACACCACAATGGAATCCCTAACAAACACACAGTTGCAAAAGCAACTTAATAAATTGCAGAATGAGACAGATTTTTTGCCCAAAGTGCCGCGCTACTTGACATCGTTAGCACCGCGCCTTTTGTTAGTCTGCTTTGTTACAATTATTGCTATGGCGTTTATCGTCAAAATGCCGGAAAAAGTAGAGTGCAAAGTGTATCTCACCACAGAAAATCCGCCTATTCGCGTTATGGCACCGCTGAGTGGTCGCATCGAACAAATTGTGCGTTCGGAAAACAGCAGTGTTGCAGAAAATGAAGTTATTGCTGTCATAGAAAATACGGCGCATTGGCGCGATGTATTGGCATTAGAGCAGTACTTGGTTAAGTTTACTATCCAAAACTACGGTAGTGCTGTGCCTAAGAATTTAAAATTAGGCAGTTTGCAAACATTGTATTCTACTTTTACTCAAAACGCCAACGACTTTGATTATTGGCTGCGAAAACAGACGTAGAAACTAAAACAGTTTTTTTGAATACACAAAATGCACATCTTTCAGACCTCAACGAAAGCCTCAGTAAACAACATCCTATTCAAACCAACGAATTAGAAATGTCGCAAAAATCGACGCACCGTTCGGAAATTTTGCATACCGACGGTATAGTATCGGATGAAGATTTGGAAAAATCAAAGTCGGCACTGTGGCTACAACAGCGCAGTTTTGAAGCGACGGGTGCATCAGCTATCAATAATGCGATAACGATGGAATCGAATAAAAACCAAATCACCGAACTCAATCAAACGCGCAGCGACAATCTCATTTCGAAACAAAACACATTATCCGAAGACATTCGCCGCCTGCAAAGCAGTATCGCTGAATGGAAAAAACAATACCTTATTGTTGCGCCTATTGCAGGTAAAATTTCATTTTCAAAAATCTGGAGTGCCAAACAAGCTATAGCAGCAGGCGACGAAATTGTTGCTTTTGTTCCCGTCGGGAGCGCACATGCGTTTGCGCCTACACACCAAACAATTATCGGTAAAGCGGAAATGCCCATTCTCAATTCAGGCAAAGTAAAAACAGGTTTGTCCGCGCAGATTCGATTGGATAATTTTCCGTTTCAGCAATATGGCATTTTAGAAGGCACTGTGCAAAATATTTCGGCTTTACCTCAAAACAATTCTCAAAAAGAAGTTTTCTACCAAGTCAATATCGCTTTGAACGATTCGCTAGTTACTTCCTACAAAAAACAAATTCCGTTTCAACCAGAAATGCAAGGCACTGCGACAATCATCACTGAAAATAAACGCCTCATTGAACGTTTGTTTAATCAGGTGCGAGATTTGATAAAGAATAGATCGTGAAAATACCAATTGATTGACAAGAGCGTTTGCGTTTAGAAAACCAATTGGCATTTATAGAGCAACACCAATTCAAAAAATATACTGCTTAAATTAAATATTACCCAGAAAAAGTCTGACTACTATTTTCCTATTTAGTTTATAAACCTTAATTTTGCTAATCAAAACTGTTGCACTCGAAATTAGAACGCAAGAACTATTCAACAATTTATAGAAAATGAACGATTCAAAATATTTGTGGGCATATCTCGGACCCATTTCTTGCGTAGCCGGTATTTATTTTGGTGGCGTCTGGTCATTTGGGTTTGTGTATGTTGCATTTTTAATATTACCTGTTATAGAATTTTTTAAATCCATTGATAAAACAAACGCGCCGACAAGTGTTGAAGAAACGCGCTCAAACACTTTATTTTTTGATGTTTTGGTGTATTCACACGTTCCGATTCTATACGGTATTTTATTTTATGCACTCTATAAAGCAACATACGTTTCACTCACGAATGTAGAAACAGTTGGTATGGTTTTAAACGTCGGCGTTTTTATGGGTGCTTTTGGCATTAATGTGGCGCATGAATTAGGACACAGAGAAAAAAAATCGGAACAACTTTTGGCGCGCGCGCTTTTATTGCCTGCACTTTATACGCATTTTACGATTGAGCACAATCGCGGACACCATAAAAATGTGGCAACCGATTTAGATCCATCATCCGCCCGATACAATGAAAACGTTTACGCATTTTGGTTACGATCTGTTTTTGGCGTTTACACCGAAGCCTGGCAAATTGCTAATGCCGATATGCGACGCGATGGTTTATCGGTTTTTTCTTTTAGAAATGATATGATTAGAACAACTTTTTACCAAATTATTTATGTAGTCGCCATTTATTTTATTTTTGGTTTTAATGGTTTGCAGCTTGCCGTATTAATGGGTGTAACAGGTTTTTTATTGCTCGAAACAGTTAACTACATTGAACACTATGGTTTGCGCCGAAAAATTTTACCCAATGGCAGATTTGAAAACGTTTTGCCACAACATTCATGGAACAGCGAACACGCCATGGGACGGATATTCTTATACGAACTGACGCGCCACAGCGATCACCATTTTAAAGCCAACAGAAAATATCAAATTTTACGTCATCACGAAGAAGCACCCGAATTACCCGTCGGTTATCCTGCGAGTATGCTCATGGCATTAGTGCCAACGCTGTGGTTTTTTGTGATGAATAAAAAAATCAAAGTAGCCGCTTAGTTGAAGCTCAATATTTATGAGTAATGTGCAGATGTGCACAGATTCCGAGCCGTTTTTTTCACAGATTGTTAGTTGCTCAGAAAAGCCCTTGAAAAAAATTAGCCTTTATTATTCGATGATCTGCGTATCATCCCATTCTTTTTAGTTTTAGTTCAGTAACTGAAATTACGCAAAAGAGTGCAGCTTTAACAAAAACCCCAATATGTTTTTTATAACATAAAAACGTAACAAGCGTTTCTTTGGAAACGTTATAAAAAACGTGACATGATTTTAAAAAAATCATACAATAACATACAGAAAACATTTTTAGCTCTTGGTATGAAATTTATTCTAACGCCGATACTTTTAATTTTTACACTATCAGCCCAAGCGCAAAAGTTTGGTTACCCAAGTGTGGATGAAGCGCAATTAGCAGGTACAAAATGGCGATACAGCTACACGCTTCACGTCGAATCGAACACAACGGTTCATCAGGCGGATAAGGATTACCAATATTTTCTCTATTTTAAATTCGATAATACCTACGAACAATATTTGCAAGGTAAGTTTTCGCAAGGCAAATGGCGATTATTCGGTAATTCCATAAATTATACTTTCCGAAACGTAGATAAATTTGAAATTGCTGTGCTAAATAATAAAGTTTTAGCCCTCGAATTTCAACAACCCAATACGCACAGCACCTATCAATATTATTATGTTGCTGCCGAAGATGCTGAGTCGCCTTTTGTTCGACCACAAAATGAATTGCCCGAAGTTGTTGTTTTAGCACCATCGAAACAAAAAAATAAAAATCGCTGGTGGAATTTTCTTTCGCGTGCGCCAGAAAAAAAAGAAGCTGCGACGCTCAAAAAAGAGTATCCTTACATGAGTGTTGAACTTATCGGCGGTGGATTTTACGGCGGTATTGACCCGGTTGTAAAAGATTTTACGCGCATAGACACCGATGGAAAACTTTTGCATGAGTTTCAAACTGTCAATAAACCTTTAGAAGTTGTAAAACACACTATCCAAAAAGAAGAACTCAACGCATTTATGGAATTTGCACAAAAGAATAATTTTTTTAGTATGGAGCGACTCTACGATTGCGAATCAACGCTGTGTCAGAAAAGAAAAATACAAAAACCAACACCCATCCCACTCCGAATAATGCTTAATTACGGCGATAGAAAACGCGTTATTACGCTTTCCATCTATGGCGAAGACGCACAACACATTCGTTATGTGAGCTATCCACCGCAACTCGAAAATATCATCGAAGCCATCAGAAAACTCATCCATAGACCCGATAATCGCGTCGGAGATCAGTAATTTCAAAAAAAAATAAAAAAAATAAACTTTTTATTTAAAATGTTTTGTATTTAACCAGCAATTGTTTTATATTTGTAGCGTTAAATCAACAAAACATTTTTTAACTAAAAAGAAATGATATGATTAGTGATAACAGAATGCAAATGAACGAACGCTTTATTCAAGCGTTCAGGTTGCTTGAAGAACGAGGCGAAATTGTTAAAAATGATCGCAACGGCAAAGGTGTTGGCGACGTAGCTTCTAAGGTGCTCGGCAACAGAATGTACGGACACATTATCCGTGCTTTTTTGGATAACAAACGCCATATTGATTACGACAATGCACAAAAATTTTGTCGTCTATATGACATTAACGAAGATTTTGTACTCCGCGGTCTTGGTGATTTAACGTCGTCGAGCGAGAGCAAAGAAAACCAATTCCCCGATAAATATTACGTAGTTGCACCAACTGAAGGTGGAAATATTATTTTCACTAGTTTTCAAGCATTTGCAGGTACGGCTGCTTTCGATTCAGGCAGTTTTGCGCGCGATGAAAGTACAACGCGTTTTTCTGTGCCCGGTCTTTCAGGTGGTAATTTGTTCGCTTTCCCAATTAACGGTAATTCTATGGAGCCCATCATCAACAGTGGCGATATAGTAGTGTGCAGAAAACTCAACACTCCGAACGAAATTAAAGATAATGAAATTTATGCCGTCCGACACAACGGAACGGTTTGGGTGAAATATTTGCAACCCGTTAAAAATAAAGCTGGTCGCGTAACACAATTAAAATTGGTTTCAGCAAATTATTTAGAGCATGATCCATTCATTGAAGATGTAAACGAAAACACACAATTGTTCAAAGTTATTCGCCGTATTAGCAAATTTTAAAAGAAGCAGCAGTTTGCTCTTTCTGTTTTGAATTGTAATTATTGTTGTTTTTTATAGTGTTAAATAGTTGAATAAAACGCGTCCTTATTTTAAGAACGCGTTTTTTATTTACGAACTTGTTCTACTTCAATCATCAAGTTTGAATCTTATCGGAACTGTATATGCAACAGCTACGGATTTACCGTCTTGTTTTCCAGGTTTCCATTTCGGCATGTTTGCAATAACACGTTTCGCTTCTTCATCGCAACCGCCACCGACACCCCGTTTAATTTTCACATCAATAATAGACCCGTTACGCTCGACAACGAAACCAACGTAAACTGTTCCAGTAACGCTGTCTTTTCGTGCCTGCTCTGGATATTTTATGTTTGTAGCTAAGTAATGAAACAGCTCCATCTCACCATTTGGAAATCGTGGCTGAGTTTCGACGATAGAATAAACGGGATTACCCTTAGAGTCTTTAAATTCTACTCTTGCTTTTTTTTGCGCGTTAATGCCACTTGAAGCAGTAATGGTAATCGCAAAAATGGTACAATACTTTAAAATTGTACGATAAGAAAATCCAACTTTCATAAAAAATGAATTTAAAAAATGAAAAAAATATCTTAGAGTTTTGAGCTAATTGCTCAATCGAGTTTAAATTTAACTGGTATTGTAAAAGCAACGCGCACTGCTCTGCCTTGTTGTTTACCAGGTTTCCATTTCGGCATAAGTTGCACAACGCGCAACGCTTCTTCGCTACAACCACCACCGATGCCACGTTTAATTTTCACATCGGTAATAGATCCATCACGTTCAACAACAAACCCCAAAAAAACAGTACCTTCAATATTGCTTTCGCGTGCAATAGCCGGATAGTGAATATTGCTACTTAAATATTTCATTAAAGCTAATTGCCCATCTAGAAATTCAGGCATTTGTTCAACAAATATAACGGGTTTATCGTCATCAATTTTTTTCTTTACTTCTTCAGGTTCGTGTGGCGGAGGCGGAATATCAATAGGTGCAACAAATTTCGGCGCGTTAGCGTCGCCTTTTATGTCGGACGTTCCAATATTTACATCTTTCGGAACATCGGGTGGAATGGGTGGTGTATTTTTTAATTCTTCCCGATTAACTACAATCGGCGGAACGAATCGAACTTGCGGCTTAACTGGTGGCGGCGGTGGCGGTGGCGGAATAAATTTTTTTTCATGTTCGAGTTCAGGTGGTGCCATTAATTCGTGAGCGGAGTAAACTAATTTTTCTGGTTTTGGAAACGCTTTTCCTAAAAGTTCTGAAATAAATGGCGATGCTAAAAGCAAAGCAAAAAGCGAAATACCAATGGCAACACCACGCACCATATTTTTTTGATAAACTTTGCGTAGCGCATAACTCCCGTAGGATTTGTTTCTGCCTAAAAAAATAACTTCATCGAGAGAAAGATTTTGGAAATTTTGAACATCCATTTTAAATAAATTAATTGTGAGAAAATGTGATTAAAGTTCACCGACCTTGCGCAGTATTGCGGCATCTATTTTATCGCGATCAATGATAGCGAATTGTTTGACTTTACAAATCCGCATTTCATCTAAAATATCTACCAAGTTTTTGTATTTGCAGTTTGGTGAACCCTTAATAAGTATGATGAGCGAGTCGGCATTTTTGGTGTGTAATGTTTCAATTAAATTTTGCTGCCGTTTTTTTATCACTGCGCGAATACCATCTGAAGAAAAATTAGTAGTTTCGAAATTAATATTATTGTTGGCAAAGTCTTCATCCGAAATTTGATAGTGATAGACGTTATCGTTTTTTCCTAAAAGAATACTCATTACGCGTTTTTTATTTACAATCGGTACGTCTGCACCATCGGAATGTGCAGGTTTTATAATTTGCATTGCTTTAGGTTTTTCGAGCGTTGTTGCGAGCATAAAAAAAGCTATGAGCAAAAAAGCTAAATCCACCATCGGTGTCATGTCTATGTGCGGCAAACGTTTGTTGCCATTTGTTATTTGTGCCATAATTTTGAAATAAAGGAATGAAAAATAAAAATCAAAATGAAACGAAAATGAAATCGAAAATGAAAATCAAAATGAAATCGAAATCGAAAATGAAATCGAAAATGAAATCGAAAATGAAAATGAAAATCAATTCGAAATCGAAAACGCTGTGGGCGTGATTAATTTGTAATAGTCTCCTTCATAGGGTAGTGCGGTAAGTGCAAAAAAAAAGCGTCTCTACAATGTAGAGACGCTTTTGTATTTGCGGAAAATACGCAGCAATTAATTATAAACTAATCGAGTTTGAATTTAACTGGTACTGTGTAAGCAACACGCACTGCCCTGCCTTGCTGTCTTCCAGGTTTCCATCTCGGCATACCTTGAATAACGCGCACAGCTTCTTCCGAGCAACCCGCTCCTACACCACGTTTAATAGTCACGTCAGTGATAGAGCCATCAGTGTTGACAACAAAACCGACATAACAAGTTCCTTCAACGCCGTTTTCACGCGCAATAGCTGGATACTTAATATTGCTACTCAAGTATTTAAACAATGCAGCCTCTCCATCCGGAAATTCCGGCTTTTGCTCAACTACCTGAAAAATCTGATCTGCTTTTGGTTTCTCAGGTTCTTTTTCGACGGGTGGCGGTGGCGGTGGCGGTGCAGCTACTGGAGCAGAATAAGTTTTCACCGAAGTATCACCTTTAACCGTTGTTGTACTCACGTCGATATTTTTTGGAATATCGGGCGGTATTGGAGGTTGGTTTTTAGGCTCTTCTTTTTCAACCACTTTAGGCGGCACAAATTTAATTTGTGGCTTAACGGGTGGTGGTGGCGGCGGCGGCGGTGGCGGTGGCGGTGGCGGAGCAGCCTTATCGAGTGGCGGCGGAGCAGCCAACTCAACAGGTGTGTAAACCAATTTGTCTTCTTTTTTGAAGGCTCTACCCAAAATTTCAGAAATTATAGGATATGCCAACAAAAGCGCAGCCAACAACCCACCGATAATAGCGCCGCGAATTATATTATTGCCATAAATTTGGCGCAAAAAATAACTCCCGTAGGCTTTATTCCGTCCCTGAAAAACAACATCGTCGAGGGACATTTTCTGGAAATCTTTTGATACTTCCATATTATACGGTGATTTAAAATTTTTAATGAATAGCTAAAATGAAAAACTACAAATGAAGAATTAAAAGTACATGAATTTTAATTTTAGACCTTAGATTTTTTTTAGCCTGATTTTTATTTATTTTTTAAGTAAGCCCAAATTTTCCATGATAGCTGTATCAACTTTATCGCGATCAACTAAAGCATACGATTTAACTTTGCTGATACGCATTTCGTCGAGAATATCTACCATGTTTTTGTACTTAGCTTTTGGTGCGCCTTTAATGAGCACTATGAGCGAATCCTTGTTTCCAAAACGCGGATCGGCTGCGACAGCATCTTGACGAAACCTAATAGCACCCCGTACACCTTTAGCGGAAAAGTCAGTAGAATCCACTTTTAAATTGCCTTTAGCGAGATCTTCATCAGAAATTTGATAATAATAAATTTTATCATTTTCGCCTAAAAGAATACTCATTACACGCCCTTTATTCACAACTGGATCGTTCTTATCTTCTTTTTCCTTTTTGGCAGGTTTTAGAATTTCCATTGCTTTGGGTTTTGCAAGTGTTGTTGCCAACATGAAAAACGCAATCAATAAAAATGCTAAATCCACCATCGGTGTCATGTCTATCGCTGGGGCACCTTTTTTACCACTTGCTACTTCTGACATTTGACATGAATTTTAATTGTTAATTATTAGCTTTGAGCTTTGAGCTTTGAGCCTTTCTCATTAAAGCTCATAGCTAATTGCTCATAGCTATTTATTCCTTTTCGTTCTTAACCGAAGTTACCAAATTGAAACGGTTAGAATTTGTTTTTCTAAGCGTTTCAATAACAGCATCTACCTTGTCGTAATTGGCACCTTTATCAGCTTTAACTGCTATAACAAGTCTATCGTTTAACGAACGTGCAATAACGATGAGTTCGCCTAACTGATTTTTAGCTGTATCAGACCCTGTTTGACCCGGTAAAATTTTGGCATCGGGATTACATTTTAAACCCGGTTGCACATAACTGTTCGATTCTTCTGGATTAAGTTTAAGTAACGCTGGTAACTGCTCCAACGGAACGCCGAACTGATCTAAATTCGTAAAACGTTTTTGCATATTTCCATCTACTGTGAAATTATAACGTCTTGAAATTTCATCGAGCATCGCATTGCGCGTCGGTTTATCATCCACACCCATAAAAATTCTGCCATCATCGCCCACAGAAATCAGTAAGATATCTTTTGCAGGAATGTTTGTAACGGCACCCGACATTGGTATGTCAACCTTGACAGGTTCGTTGGGTTTAAATTTAGCGGTGAGAATAAAAAACGTGAGCAGTAAAAATCCAACATCGCACATAGCTGTCATATCCATCCGGATATTCTGCCGTTTTACGTCTGCTATTTTTTTTCCTGACATGATTTTCTAAAATTAATAATTAATAATTAATTTAAGTCGAATTGATAATTTTAGCAATAGTAAGGGTTCATATTTGAACCCTAATTCTTGAATCCTAAAACGAACAACTATCAACTAAAATACTACTTGCCGTGGTTAGCAAGAGTTTGTGTCATAATAAACGAAGATTCATCGATACGATATTTCATAGCATCAATACGCGCTGTGAAATAATTGTAAAGAATAATCGCCAAAGCTGAAGTAGCAATACCGAGTGCCGTGTTGATTAACGCTTCCGAGATACCGTTTGCCAAAGCAGATGAGTCACCTGCACCTGAAGTTCCAAGTGCTGCGAATGAACGAATCATACCGAGTACAGTTCCAAGAAGTGCAATTAAAGTACCCACCGAAGCTAAAGTTGAAAGAATTGGCATATTGCGCTCTAAAATAGGCACTTCTAATGCTTTTGTTTCTTCAATTTCAGTTTGGATAGAACCTACTTTTGCATCAGTCGTCATGCTCGAATCCGAGCCAACTTCTTTGTACTTCATTAGACCGCTGCGTACAACGTTTGCCACTGAACCTTTTTGCTTGTCGCATTCAGTTAGAGCAGCATCGATATTACCGCGATCTAAATTCGCTTTAATACGCTTAATAAATTCTGCCAGGTTACCACCACCTGTTGCAGCATTCAATGTGAGATAACGCTCAATTGAGAAAACAACAACGCATAAAAAGCACGTCATTAAAATAGGAACGATAAATCCGCCCTTGTACATCAAACCTGGAACGTTACCATTGAGCACACCTTTCGTGTGGTCGCCGCCTTCGAAGTGAGATCCATCACCCATGTAGAGGTGATATACAAGTTCTGACAGAACTAACGCGCCTACAATTACTGCTGGAGCAAAGATTGCGTTGTTACCTGATGATTTGGCTTTTACAGCCGCCGGAGCATTGTTTGGCTTAGACATAATCCAAAAATGTTTTAGTTTTGAAAAGTGATTTTTGAAAAAAGTTTTTAAGTTTTGTTTTGAAAATAAAGAACTTCATAGAGATATAAATGTGCTTTGAATTCCAATACAACTGCAATAATACAATTATAAACTGATTAACCTAAACACTCAGAAAAAAAATAGATTATTGCATATTATTTTTAACTATCTTTTTTCAAAAACCTTTAAAAATTTTGTATTTCCGCGATGTCAAAGAACTATTTTAAGGCGTTTTTACCAACAACACCTATAATTGTTACCCTTTTACTCCTTAGATGATTTTTAAGTTAATTTTGGTGTGTAGTGAAAAAAAAATTTTTTAAATGAAGAAGCCTTCAATTTATGTTCCGACAAACTTTAGGAATTGAAATCTTGTATAAAAAGAACTACTTTTGTTTTACTTTTTTTTCAGACCCATCAAACTATTCAATATGTTGCGTTCCGTTATTGCAGGCATTGGAAAATATTTACCGTCGCGCGTTGTAACAAATGCCGATTTAACCCAATTCATGGACACATCCGATGAATGGATACAAGAGCGAACGGGTATTAAAGAACGGCGCTACGCCGAAAAACATTTAGAAACAACAACCACAATGGGTGCGCGCGCTGCCGAAATTGCCATTGAGCGCGCGGGTGTTACACCGAACGATATTGATTTTATTATTTTCGCTACGCTCAGCAGCGATTACTATTTTCCGGGTTGTGGCGTTTTGGTGCAACGCGAACTCGGTATTACGAAAACAGAAATTGGTGCTTTGGATGTGCGCGTGCAATGCTCGGGTTTTATTTACGCGCTTTCGGTTGCCGACCAGTTTATAAAATCGGGGATGTACAAAAATATTTTAGTTATTGGTGCCGAAATGCACTCGATGGGTCTCGATTTTTCAACGCGTGGCAGAACAGTTTCAGTTATTTTTGGTGACGGTGCAGGTGCTGTAGTGTTGCAACCTACGAAATCGAAAAAACGAGGCATCATAAATACTAAATTGCACAGCGATGGTACGAACGCCGAAAAATTAGCAATGATTAATCCAGGTTCTCACGGTGGTTATCATTTTAACAAAATGGGACAAGACATTGATTTTGGTTTCCCGGATAAAAATACGCTCGGCGAAATTTTTATGACACACGGCATGATTGATAACGCGCAAAATTATCCGGTCATGGAAGGACAATTGGTTTTTAAAACGGCTGTTCAAAAATTTCCGGAAGTTATTTTAGAATCGCTGCACGCGGCAAATTTGCAAATTTCAGATTTGAAGATGCTGATTCCGCACCAAGCAAATTTGCGCATCAGTCAGTTTATCCAAAAAAAATTAGGATTAGCTGACACCCAAGTCTGGAATAATATTCAGCGTTATGGTAACACAACCGCTGCTTCTATTCCGATTGCGCTCTGCGAAGCCTTTGAAGCAGGTGCAATAAAAAAAGGCGATTTAGTTTGTCTCGCTGCGTTTGGATCGGGATTTACGTGGGGTGCAGTGTTGTTAAATTGGTGAAAACCACTGTAGAAACAGTGCTTGCAACCGCTCAGTTTACAATTTATCAATCAAATTACAAACCGAATGAAAAATGGCATCTATTTCACCAACGCCATTGAGTTTATAGGTTTTGCCAAATTGCGCATAATAATCTGCCACTTGTTCTGTTTCACTTTTATAAACATTGAAGCGTTTACGAATAATCGTCTCGTCGTTATCGTCGGAGCGACCAGAAGATTTACCGCGCAGTAAAATACGCTCCGTGATATGATCTTCATCAACAACCAATTCGATGAGTGCTTTGATGGCGGTATTATTTTTTTTAAGCAGCGCGTCTAAGGCTTCAGCTTGAACAATGTTGCGCGGAAAACCATCGAAAATAAATCCGACAGCATTTTTATTAGCAATAACGCGCTTTTCAAGCATCGAAATAGTAACAGAATCTGGCACCAATTGACCTTTATCCATGTAGCTGCGCGCTAAAATTCCGAGTTCCGTATTGTTACTGAGTTCGTAACGAAACATATCGCCTGTAGAAAGATGCACGAGATTGTATTTTTTTACTAATCGCTCAGCTTGTGTTCCTTTTCCAGAACCTGGAGGTCCGAAAAGTAAAAGATTTAACATAGAATTTAGGTTGATTAGTGAATTGCGATTGCAATTTTACAACGACTTACTTGTTTTACAAAGTAAACTATTTAATTTAAATCAAAAAGGTGATTATATTTTTGTGACAAATTATTCAATAGGAATTTCGACTGAAGGGATATTTTGCGTAAAATTTTTAGCACGCGGCGGATTAAATACATTAGAGAGGCGATAAAAAGCAAAAATGATAACGACGCCACAAAAAATAGAAGCGTCGGCTAAATTAAAAATGGCTTGAAAAAAAACCGAACCACCAATAAATGGGATAGATTTAGGAACTTGAAACATCGGGAAGTAAAGCATATCAACAACGCGACCTTGTAAAATTGGTGCATAGCCGTGTGTGGATAAAAATTTAGCTGGTCCGACGCTACAATGGTAATCGGAATTTGAAAAAATGAGTCCATAGAAAACAGAATCAATAATGTTACCGATAGCACCCGCCAAAACAAGTGAATACCCTAAAAGTAAACCGAATGCGACACGATACTTTATAGTAAATGCCACGTAAATAAGTGCTGCTATGGCGAACAAGCGGAAAATACTCAGAAACAACTTTCCGAATGCGCCTCCAAATTCTAAACTAAAAGCCATGCCAGCGTTTTCGGCAAAGTTTAAACGTGCCCAAGGTGCACCCAAAATTAATCTTTCTTCACCCAGACAGAAATTTGTTTTTACATAAAACTTTAGCGTTTGATCTAAAATGAGAACGGCCAGAACAATGAGGGTTATTTTGAAACTATTTTTCATGCAACGGTACGATTAAATTTATGCAGAAATTTTTAAATCGAGGGGTTTAATTTTAAAGATTCTATTCGCTAACAATAGTATCAGATATTGGTTCTAATTTCTCAGGTTCGTTATTAAAAAAACGTCGATAGAACAAAAAGATTATTGTCACACCGGTTGTAATGGATGCATCGGCTAAATTAAAAACAGGTTGAAAAAAGACTGAACCACCAAAATAGGGAATAGATTTTGGAATTTGAAACATTGGGAAATAAAGCATATCTACAACGCGACCATGTAAAAAACTAGCATATCCACCTTGCGGTGGCAAAAACTTGGCAGGTCCGGTAATACAATGAAAATCGGATTCAGAAAAAATTAAACCATAGAAAGCGGAATCCAGAATATTACCGATAGCACCCGCTAAAACGAGAGAAAAACCTAAAAGAAGTCCGAAAGGAATAATTTTTTTAACTGTAAGCGCAATGTAAATCATTAAACCTATGGCGAATAAACGAAAAATACTTAAAAATAATTTCCCGATAGCACCGCCATATTCTAAGCCAAACGCCATACCAGGGTTTTCTACAAAATTTAGTCGTGCCCATTTTAAACCTAAAAGTGGTTGTTCTTCGCCATAGCAAAAATTAGTTTTGATATAAAATTTTAAGGCTTGATCTAAAAAAAGAACAAACAATATGATGAGAATAACTTTTAAACTATTTTTCACGCTGCGGGTGTGATGGGTCTAATTAATAAAAAACGCGAAATTAATAAAATTTTACAATTTTTTCCTTTTAATTTGGCTGACATTCTACATTAATACCAGCGATATAATTTTTCACGATTTGCAGTTCTATAGCAGTGTTTGCGCCTAAAAAATCTTTAAAATCAGTATCAGTTAAATGAGATACTGTAAATTTTTGGAACTGCTGCGCGAGTGGCAAATAACTCCAGTGCCATTTTTCTTCGTTATATCCCGTTTTGCGATTTTTTGTGTACGGTTGACAGAAACCGAATCGCGCTGCATTTTGTAATAACCAATTATAAATTTTCAAGCCTTCACCGCGCTCAAAGTAAGTGTTTGTTACTGCCACCAAATCCACATCTGTTCCCCAATGATGCCGACTTGCGCCAGGCATAGCACTAAATTCTAAAATTTTTTTTGAACGCGCTACATCTGTCGGTTCGTTTTTATAAACGCGCCATTTATTCATCCAAATATTTTTTTGATAATTAAAATTGCGCGTGGCTGAAAGCACATTAAACTTTATGCCATCTTTGGCAGCCGCCTCAAACATTTTTTTAAGTTGCGTATAAGTTTCTCGACGGAGATACATTTTTTTTGAAGGATCAACGATATTCACGTACTTTTTTTCAATCAACACAAAATCGGAATTTTGCGAAGGTTCAAATTTGCCTGTTGTATACTTAATATCTATTTCTACAGCTTGCGCCTGTAATTCAAAAGCATGAGTGGTAAATAATATAGTGACAAGAAAAAGCCAAAATGTCGTTCTACAATCTCTTTTATTGTCACAACAGTGTAGTTTTTTTAAAAAACTATCTCTAACAAGCGTATATTCGATACTCTCAAACATTTTATTAAATATTTTATTTCAAATTTGCAAGGGCATAAGTAAATTTGTATACTTTAGCCCAAAAATTAAATTTAATTGACAAGAATTAAACTCACTACAAATGATATTTCATAAATACGCACATTACGCACTTATTATTCTGTTTGCTGTTTACATAAATTCAGTTGAAGCGCAAAATAAAATAAGCGGTTCGGTTAAAGATAGCACTAACAACGAGGCGATGATCGGTACAACGGTATTGATTAAAGGTACAACAACCGGAACGGTAACTGAACCTGACGGTACTTTTGCTTTTGAAACCGTAGAAAACTTTCCGTTAACTTTAATTATTTCTTTCAGTGGTTACGCAACCAAAGAAATTATTGTTACAACGGCAACCAAAATGCCGATAGACATAAAGTTACAATCTTCGACCCAAAATATTGACGTTATTATTGTTAAAGGGCAACGCATTTCTGAGAAACAACAAGAATCGGCGTTAACGGTTGAAAGTATGGATCGCTTAGCGATAAAACAAACAGCAGCGTTGAGTTTTTACGAAGGTCTCGGTAATTTAAAAGGCGTTGACTTAACAACGGCTGGTCTGGGTTTTACGATTATAAATACGCGTGGATTCAACTCAACGAGTCCTGTTCGATCGTTACAAGTTATTGATGGTGTGGATAACCAAGCGCCGGGTTTAAACTTTTCGCTCGGTAATTTTCTCGGAAGTTCAGAACTTGACGTACTTAAAGTAGATTTAGTAGCAGGTGCAAGTTCGGCATTTTACGGACCGAACGCATTTAATGGCGTAATAAGTATCGAAACTAAAAGTCCGTTTTACACCAAAGGACTTTCGGCAAGTGTTAAAACAGGCGAACGCAACTTAGTTGATTTTGCTATTAGATATGCCGATGCCTTTAAAAACAAAGCAGGACAAGATGTTTTTGGCTATAAATTTAATTTCTCACATTTTCAGGCGCACGATTGGGAAGCGACGAATTACGATCCCGTTTACGGCTCACAGGACGGGAAAAACAATCCGGGCAGATACGATGCCGTCAACCGTTATGGCGATGAATATAGTTCTGTTTTCGACTATACAGAAATTAGTAAAGCACAGCCTTGGAATTTTATGAATCTCGGTTCGTTTCACAGAACAGGTTATAATGAAAGTGATTTAGTAGATTACAACGTACAGAACAATAAAGCCAACGCCAGTTTATACTATCGTTTCAATCCTGCGGCGGCTGATAAATCAACTGAATTAATTGCTACATCGAGTTTTGGTGGCGGCAATACAGTCTATCAAGGCGATAATCGGTTTGCATTAAAAGGTATTTTATTCTTTCAGAATCGTCTGGAAATTAGACAAAAAGATAAATTTTTTCTTCGCGCGTATGCAACTAATGAAGATGCTGGCAATTCTTATGATCCTTATTTCACTGCTTTATTATTACAAGAACAGTCCAAACAGCCAGATCAATGGGGACCGAATTACGTTACTTATTGGCAAAGAAATATTGTCCCGCACGCACGCGAATTAGGATTTCCGCAACTTACTACCTCGTATGATCCCGTCACGATGCGTATAACAAATAATTTTGACCAAAATGCAGCTAATGCTTTTTATACAAAATTTAACGACTCGCTTTTTAAATGGCAACTTGATGCGCGAAATTATGCAGACACATCAAACACAAACACGCCTTTTTTGGTACCTGGTACAGCCGCTTTTCAAAAAGCATTTAATCAACTTATTTCTACAAAATCGGGCAGACGTACGCTCGGCAGCGGAACAGGTTTCTACGATAAATCGGCATTGTATCATGTTCAAGGAGAATACCGTTTTAAACCAAGTTTCGTTGACGAATGGGTTGTTGGAGGAAACTATAGGTTATACACACCCAAATCGGCGGGAACAATTTTTTCTGATACGGGAAATGTTGTTATTACCAATGCTGAATTTGGTTTATACACGGGTATAGAAAAGAAATTTGCGAATGATAAACTCCGACTTAACGCCACGCTCCGAATGGATAAAAATCAAAATTTTGATTTGCTTTTCTCTCCTGCTGTATCATTAGTGTATCAACCAGATAAAATTAATTACGTGCGCCTGAGTTTAAATTCCGCTATTCGCAATCCTACATTGAACGATCAATACTTAAATCTGAATGTTGGTCCAGCTATTTTAAAAGGAAACATAAACGGTGCCGATAGTCTGATTACAGCAACTTCATTTGTCAGTTTTTTAAATGGCGGACGTTTTATTGATTTGCTGCATTATTTTAAAGTCAACCCAATTAAACCAGAAAAAGTAAAATCAATAGAGTTAGGTTACAGAACTACGCTCTTCGGAAATACTTTTGTTGATATGAGTTATTATTTCAGTTATTACACCGATTTTATAGGTTATCGCGTTGGCGTTACTGCCGATATTTTCGCATCAAACTTTAATTTACCACGCAACATACAGGTATATCGTTTTGCATCGAATGCAGAAAGTACTGTTACCACACAAGGTTACTCTATCGGTATCAACCATTACTTTGCAAAATATTATCAGTTGGCTGGAAATTATTCTTGGAACGTATTGAATACTGCACGAACCGATTCTATAATACCCGCGTTTAACACACCACAAAATAAATTTAATCTCAGTTTTTCTGGTCGCGATTTACCGCTCGGCAATGCCAAATCTTTCGGTTACAACATTACCTACAAATGGATTCAAGGATTCAATTACGAAGGCTCGCCACAATTCACAGGTTTTGTTCCGACGTACGATATGGTGGATGCACAAGTAAGTGTCGGTTTTCAGAAAATAAATTCGACATTTAAAGTTGGTGCTTCCAATTTGTTTAACAACGAGCAGTTTCAAGTATATGGCGGACCGAGAATTGGCAGATTGGCGTATGTATCGGTGGTGTATGAGTTCAATAAGAAATAAATTGAGAGGAATTACAGTAACTAAAACTAACGTTTTTAATTTACTATAAGAACTTAAATACAATACTGTAACAAAATTGTAAAATTTATTACCGCTTTAGTTAAATATCTTGGAATTAATGTGCTTTTTGTGAATTTTTAATTTTCTTTGCGATGTAAAGTTTTTTTTCACAGTTTTAAAAAATTTAGTTTATTTAATCATTCAATCCAGTTTATGAAGAAAATTTTTTTACTCCTTTTTGTAGCAGCTTCTACATATTTAACTGTATCTGCTCAGCGATATTTGACACCACAGTTCACAGATGTAACAGTGAAGAGCAATGTTATTTATGGTCAGAACTTTACGGCTTTAACCTTACCTGTAACTGGACATACTTCGCGCCAACCTTTAGCGTGCGATGTTTATACACCTAAAGGTGATACTGCTACATCAAGACCTATTGCAATTTTTGTTTCTGGTGGAAATTTTTTACCAGGTTTTGCAGTTAACAGACCTACAGGTAGCAAAACCGATTCAGCTGTTGTTGAAGCCTGTGTACGATTTGCTAAATTAGGTTATACAGCCGTTGCTGCCGATTATCGCACAGGTTGGGATCCAACAAATTCATCACAAACTGCACGTGTTTACACACTTATCAATGCTTCTTATCGCGGTTTACAAGATTTGCGTTCATGTATTCGTTATTTTAAAGCTAATTCAAGTACTTATGCCATAGATACAAACCGCGTAGCGGTGATGGGATTTAGTACCGGTGGTTATGTAGTTTTAGGAACAGCTGCTGTAGATGCTTACACTAAAATTGTTACTACTAAATATGGTGCTGGTAAGTTTACTGTGCCTATTTCAGCAACAATAGCTATTCCGATGGTTATTGAAGGTGATAACGGAGACATTGAAGCTAAAACATTAGCGTTAGCACCTGCAAAAACAGCAAATCCAGTTTCTCCTTGGCCCGCAGGAGATACTTTATGCGTTCCCAATACCACTGCACCTTCTTCAAAATTTCAGTTAGCTGTAAATTTTGGCGGTGCAGTGGGTGATTTAACATGGATTGATAAAAATACACCGCCTATTATTAGTGTTCAACCACCAACCGATCCTTATGCGCCTTATTTAAGTTATGTACTGCAAGTACCAATCGGGGGTGGAAAATCTCTGCCAGTTGTGGAAGTACAAGGTGGATATTTAATTCAAAAAACTTTGGATTCTTTGGGTGTAACAGATGCTTGGAAAAAATTAACTGCTCAATACGATCCATATAAATCGTTAGTTGGACCACGAAATGCAGCTGCAAGTTCTTCGGTAACTGCGTCGGCTTATTTCCCTCCAGTAACTGGCATAGCCCCTCCAGGTTTATTTCCAATTATAGGAAGATATACCGAAGATTCTGGACCGTGGGAATGGTGGAGTTTTGATAATGCACTTGGTGGTAATGACTCAACGAATATTTCTGGCAATGGCAACATGAAATTAGCGCGTGCTAAATTCCCTGCTGTTACTGACAACAAATTAGCAACTGCTGAAGCTGGACGCACAGCACGTATTTATATCGATAGTTTAGTACAATTCGTTGCGCCACGCGCTTGTATCACACTTAAATTACCATGCGCAAGTTTGGTTACCGGTACACAAGATTTTTTATCGAACGATACGAAACTTGCTATCTATCCAAATCCAACATTTGCATCTGTTACTTTCCAAAGCGAAGTATCGAACCGTATGCAAACCATTGAACTATATGATTTATCAGGTCGTTCAGTGCGCTTAATTACTAAAATTAATAGCGATACTTACACCGTTAATCGCGAAGGTTTAGCACAAGGTATGTATATTGCTAAAGTACAGTTCGATGGTGGATTATTGACACGTAAATTAGTTTTCCAAGATTAATTTTCAATTTCATTAAAAATTAATCGGTAGAGGCATATTGACTTATCAAAACTATAATAAAAAAGGCTGCGCTAAAGTGCAGCCTTTTTTATTATAGTTTTGATAAGTCAAGAATAATGCTTTACTTTGCGTTCAAATTTTTATTCACCTGTTCCGACATTCAAGAAATGCGGCGCGGCAAAAAAACTCAACATGGCAGTTTATTTAGAAAAAGGAAAGATTTCAGACATTTTTGTAACGCATAACGGTTCCGCAACCGATACAGGTAGCGTCGAAGGTCAAGTAGCACTATTTACTTACCGCATTGCAGAACTTTCAAAACATTTGCAAACTAACAAGAAAGATAATTCTTGTCGCCGTTCGTTATTGGCTTTGGTGGGTCAGCGCAAACGTTCACTCACGTACTTATACAATAAAGATGTTAAACGTTACCGTGCTATTTGCGAAAAATTAGGCATTCGTCACGTATAATATTTTAGAAACAACGTTCAGAAATTTATTACTGAACTGTAAACAATAAAGGCTGCGCAAAAACGCAGCCTTTATTGTTTACTAAATTTGTTTAAACTTATTCATTTAAACCACTTTCACCTTTAAAAAATTTTGTAGAATACTGGCAAATAAAATAGTTAAGATGCAACCCAAAGGATTAAGCCACAAAAAAGGAAAATTAGAATCGTGCAGACCATAATTCAGCCAAGTTGCAATAATACACGTTTCGCCAATAAGTGCGCCATAAAAAATGGCGCGCGAATGAATGCGTTTAAAGAAAAATCCAGCTAAAAATATACCGAGTATCGTTCCATAAAATAGCGAACCAATTATATTAACGGCTTCAATGAGATTTGAAAAAAAAGTGACAGCTGTTGCAAAACCAAGCACAATAAATCCCCACATCACTGTTAAAAGTTTTGAAACAAAAGTATAATGCGCATCCGTTTCATTCTGTCGAATTAATCGGCGATAAATGTCAATCATACTCGTGGTGCTGAGTGCATTAATTTCAGAGGCAGACGACGACATAGCTGCCGAAAAAATAACTGCAATTAAAAAGCCGACCAATCCACGCGGCAATTCGTTCATAATAAAATAAATAAACGTATAGTCTCTATCGCGTACATCCGCTTTAGCATCTGCTTGAACCATTAAATCTTTAACATTTTTGCGCAAATTGCGCTCACTGTTTTGTAAATTTTTGATATCGGAGGTTAATGTTGTTTCTTGTTCGGTATTATTTGAACGTATGGCTTGAACTAAATTATTAACTGCCGTACGTTTTTTTTCAAAGTTGAGATTGTAATTATTCTGAACAGAATCGAACGACGCGCTGAATTGTGGATTCGCTTTGAGTTTGTTTAAAATTTTGGCGTTAAAATGTAGCGGTGCCGCATTGAACTGATAAAAAACAAACATCATTACACCAACCATTAAAACTAAAACCTGCATCGGTACTTTAATCACGCCGTTAAAAAGCAAACCTAATTTACTTTCTGCCAGCGATTTACCCGATAAGTAGCGTTGCACTTGCGATTGGTCAGTGCCGAAATAACTCATAAATAGAAAAACACCGCCAATCATTCCAGACCAAAAAGTATATTTATTGCGCCAATCGAAACTAAAGTCAACAATATTTAATTTGTTGAGCCTTCCCGAAATTGCCATCGCATCCGAAAAATGCACGTCGCTCGGTAATTTGTAAATCATAAGACCAAAAGCAAACAACATACCGATAAGTATAATGACCATTTGTTGTTGTTGCGTAACGCTCACCGCTTTACCGCCACCCAAAACGGTGTAACATAAAACAAAAGCACCAACCAATGCATTGGTACTAAACCATGACCAACCCAAAATGCTCGCTAAAACAATTCCAGGTGCAGCCAAAGTTAATCCGCCCGACATGGCGCGCAACAGTAAAAACAACGAAGCAGTAAACGTACGCGTCCGTAAATCGAAACGTGTTTCGAGATATTCGTAAGCAGTATAAACATTCAGTCGGTAGTAAATGGGCAGAAAAAAAATACTAAGCAGTACCATCGCAATCGGTAAGCCGAAATAAAATTGCGCGAAACGCATACCGTCATCAAAACCTTGACCTGTTGTTGAAAGAAATGTGACTGCGCTTGCCTGCGTTGCCATAATACTCAAACCAATTGTCCACCACTTTAACTCGTTTGAGCCGAGTAAATAACTTTTTAATGTTTGTTTTCCACGCGTTTTTAAAATGCCATACAAAACAATGCTAACAATGGTGATTATTAAAACCGCCCAGTCAATCGGGTGCATAAATTAATTTTGAATTAGAGTGACAAAACTACAAATTAGAATTATAGTAATGCTTATTTTGAAATTAAAAATCTGTGATTAATATAAGCTGGATATTATTCCCTAAATTTTTGATTGTAATAATATTGTCAAAGTTTTTCTCAAGGCTTAGAAATTGTATTCGGGGAATGAATTTGGATTAAATTTGTTTAAAACTCGACAATGCTAAATTCACGTATTTTAATTATAATTTCATTCGTTTGTTCCACAATGCCAATAATTGGGAAGGCAGCGTGTGTTGTACTTGCTCATCAAAAACAGATTTCCGTTTTTGAAAGAAAAAAAGTAAAATTAGAGTTCCTACAAAACCAATTTTTAAGCACAGATAGCCTAAATGCTGAAAATGATTCGACACTCGTGAATCAGATGAACTCTAAACAACTCGGATTTTCACTAACGGGTGCAGCATTATTGACAGTAATTAGTTTAACGAATGGAAAAATTTTATTAGCAGTCGCTTTTGCTGTTATTGGAAGTTTTATTTGGGCGTCTCATTTTTTTTCTTGGAAGAAAAAAAAGAGAGAACTATCCAAACGGTTAGTGAAAGCTGAAATAATTATGTCGTTAATAGGAATTATTGGAATAATCTTGCTTACGATAGCACTATTGAAGTTTGTACGCGCGTTCGGTGCGTCATTTCAATAGTGAAAATTTAGTTTTATTTTCACCGTCTAATCAATTTATGGCATAATTTTAACTTTATGATTGGTTTGCGCATTATATTAAAAGCTCAAACTGAAATTATGCTGACTGAAATTTCAAATACTATGGTAAACTGGCAACACTTTAGCGCGCTGTGCAGTGGCGACGCTGAAATTATGGATGAAGTTACTCAAATGCTGATTGATGAAATTCCGACGGAATTAGCCGCACTCAACACAGCCGTAATAAAAAAAAAATGGGGTGATGTGTTCGACATTAGTCATAAATTAAAAACAACCGTATCTTTTTTTGGCAACACCGAACTTAATAATATTGTTAAAACTATGGAGTTCAGTGCGCGTCACAATATTGATACGCATTTAATTTTAGATTTAAAACAGCATTGTACAGTTCTGTTAAATAGTATCCATGCTGAGTTGATGCAGAAAAAAATTTAATAGCATCTTTTAGTTCAACATTTCTGAACAATATAACACTACCCTACTGTATTTTTGCAGCACTAATAAATTGTTCATGCAAATAATTTTGTGGGGTTTAAATCCGATTCTAACAAATTGTTTTGAGATGCGTCTCAGAAAGTACAGTTTGTTTTTATTACGCGTCAGTACAATGAGTGAAGTTTTAAATCGCATTCATGCGCGACACACGCAAGCCGTTGTTCTAAATGTGGGTGCTTTAAATTCTTCCGTCGAAAACATTATAGGTCTTATTCGCAACGATTTGAAGAGTGATATTCCTATCATCTTAATTTCTGAAACCGACGATCAAGTTAATTTAATAGAAGAAGGTATTGCCGCCGGTGCGAACGATTTTTTAATGTTTCCGTTTCAACCTATCGAATTAGTGATGCGGTTGCGTTTACAATTGTATAGTTCGGAAGCAAATTTAAGAGTGTAAGATTTTGGATATCGTAATGGTTCATGGTTGAATACTTATCCTAAATTACAAGAAAATCTATAATTCTATACAATTCAAAAAATGAAAGGAATAATTTTAGCAGGCGGACTCGGCACGCGATTGTATCCGTTAACGTTGGCCGTGAGTAAGCAAATGATGCCTGTTTACGATAAACCGATGATTTATTATCCGCTCAGCACTTTGCTTTCGGCGGGTATTCGCGATATTCTCATTATTTCTACGCCATACGATTTACCGAACTTCATCAAACTTTTTGGCGACGGCAGCGATTTAGGCGTAAATTTTACGTACATCGATCAGCATAATCCAAACGGACTCGCACAAGCTTTTGTACTCGGCGAACATTTTATTGGCAACGATGACGCTTCTTTAATTCTTGGTGATAATATTTTTTACGGCGCAGGTTTGAGCGAATTGTTGCAAGCCTCGAATAAACCAAAAGGAGGCGTTGTATTTGCATATCAAGTCGCCGACCCGGAAAGATACGGTGTGGTTGAATTTGATAAAAACCTCAAAGCACTTTCGATTGAAGAAAAACCAACGCATCCGAAGTCGAATTACGCTGTGCCTGGTTTATATTTTTACGATAACTCGGTTGTGGAAGTCGCAAAAAATTTAAAACCTTCGCCGCGCGGCGAATACGAAATTACAGACGTTAATAAATATTATTTAGAACACGAATTACTGCAAGTTGGCGTACTCGGTCGCGGTGTTGCGTGGCTCGATACTGGCACACACGAATCACTTTTGCAAGCTGGGCAGTTTATTCAAGTCATTGAAGCGCGACAAGGATTAAAAATTGGATGCATCGAAGAGATGGCGTGGCACATGGGATTTATTGACGACGCGCAATTTGAAAAACTCGGACACAAATATATCAAAAGCGGTTATGGGGAATATTTGTTGAAACTATTGAAGAACAAAGAATAAAAAATTAAAGGCAAATTCTTTATGCAACTCATCGCGCTCAACATAAATAACCTTACCGATGCCCGATACTACGCAGCGCGTGGCGCAGAATATTTAGTATTTAATTTTCCAAACTCTATAGACGAAGCACCCGCCGTTTTAAAAAAAATAGAAACCATTTTAGAATGGGTGGAAGGCGTAAAAATATTATTGCACTGCACCACCGAAAATTTTAAACTCGTTGAAACACTGAGCGTACCATTTAATTTTGATGGCTACATTATCCCAAATGCGATCCCTTCAATACAAAATATTTTTGGCGGAGGAAAAAAATTATTCCTCGAAATTGTTTTTAACTACTGCGCAACCATAGAAACGTTTACTCAAACTTTAGCGCATACCGTTGATACTTTTCCTGTTTTGCTCACTTGGCAAGCCGAAGAAAAAGCGTTCGACACACTGAGTTCTGAAATTTTAAGCAACCCCGATTGGAAAAAAACCTTTGAAAACGCAAACCACGATATTTTTTTACAATTACCGATTTCCACTGAAAACAGTTTGTCGCTTCTTAAATATTTTACTTTTCAAGGTATCATTCTTTCGGCGAGTGAAGAAACAATTGTTGGTGAAAAAAATTACGATGCTGAAGATGACTTATTAGATGCGTTAGAAGCAATGTAGTAAATACTTTAAGTTGTTTGTTTAAATTTTGGGTTTATGATAAAGTAAATTAATTTCGTTTTGCGACATGAAAAATGCGATATTGATTTTTTTAACGCTCCTTTTGCTTTGGTAGGCGGCATCACTGCACTGCATTTTACTAATACAAATTTTTCTATTTCTACAGGAATTGGTTTTATTGCGCTGTTCGGGATATGTATTCAAGAGTAGATGGTCAACAGAAAAAACAAAAGAAAGCGAAAGTTAAAACTTACTAAAAAGTTAATATCAATTGCAATCAGTTAAATTATAGTTAAAAATTTTGCATTGAGAGCGTTTTGTAAATTATTGTTTTGTATTTCGTTTACATTCTGTTTATGTTTGTTTTAGTTTTTTAATTAAATTTAAATTTTTTATGACAAATCACGATCATCACAAACATGCTGCGCATCATTCAGAGAAAGCTGCACTTCATCATCACATGGCTCACAAACATCATCAAGCAGGTGAACATCATCATGCTGCACATCATGCACATGCTGCTCATGGACATCACGCTTTAGCAAAACACCATGTAGAATTAGCATCAAAACATGAAGCTGAACATACAGCTCCTAAAACAGCCTAATTCCTAAAGAAAAAATTTGTAAAATTTATTTATAAAAGTCGTTATGGCTCGTTCCATAGCGACTTTTTCTTTTAAAAACTTTAACACTTTTCGGAAAAGTTTTAGAACCTCATTATTATGTTTTAGATTTGTGATTAAATAAATTAATTTAGTTTTGCGATAAACAAAATTAGAAAAACTTTATTACACTGTTATACTTAAAACTTTACTAAATGAATGACCACAGAATTTACACCAAGCAGATATAGCCGAAGAGCTACACATTTCCTTACGCACTTTGCAACGCCGACTGAATGAAGCGGAAATAAAATTAAAAGGAAATAAATTTTCCAGAGAAGCCGTTGACCTCATCAAGGAAGAATTAAACCGCGCACTGCTTAAAAAAGTAATTTTACCGCCCCTAAATAACTAAAATAAGTTACGTTAATTTAAAAAATACTTTTAAATTAACATCGCGGTACTGTTAGTCTTTTTTCTGTCGCGTATCTGTCGCATAAATGTCGCGTTTATGTCGCGTTTTACAAGTGCGCAGCCTTTAAATTTGTATCATGTTTGCAAGCATAGTTTTTCATTTTATTTCTTAATTTTTTTAAATTTTTCAAACATGAAAAGAGTACTATTTGCGTTTTTATTTATGAGTGCGTTTTCTTTTGTAGGTAGCGCTTCGAATGTTGTTCCGACAATTGCAACCAAATCTACTACGACATTTGTAGTCAAACAGTTAGATAAATATAAGAACACTTTTATTTGCGTGTGTATAGCATATTGCGATTATAACAGAACACGTTATATTTATGTCGCTGATACTTGTGCCGCAGCAGATGCTGGTTGTATTGCAATGGTTAAAAATGCACAAACTGAACCATTAAAATAATAGGTAATTAAAAGGTAACAGTAGTATCAAAACTGACTGTTACCTTTTTATTAAATTTAAGTTATGAAATTATTTCAATTATTTTTTATTTTCTCCTTGTGCTGTCTAAATATAGTGCTAAAGTCTCAAAGCAATGGGATTGTGAGTTATAAATTTGTTGATGCCTCCAACATACCAACTTTTTACAAACTTTATTTTCAATCTGACAAATCTATTTTCATAGCTAATAAAGGAAAAAAAAGAGTCATAACCAAAGTTATTGAAAGTAATTTTGCAATGGATACTGTTAATATTTCAGATGATGAATTACTACGAGCGATTCAGAATCGTAAACGAATAGCAGGTTATTTCTACGATGAGGAAGGTGATGTAGTTTATAAAAATTTCAAAGAAAATTTGTTGATTTTTAGAAATGTGAATGAATTTAATCCCATTATAGTTAGAGAGCCTAAATTTCCAATTCAGAAATGGACACTTGCAGATTCATCAAAAAAAATTGGGAAATTTACTTGCCAACGTGCTTTAACCGTTTTTAGAGGCAGAGTATATGAGGTGTGGTACACTTTAGAAATTCCGGTTTCGAATGGACCTTGGAAATTACAAGGTTTACCGGGTTTAATTTTAGAAGCATATTCTAAAGACAAAGACAAATTATTTTCTTATTCATTTGAAGGTATTGAAATTCCACTCGATGATGCATCTATTATAAAACCACCGCTAACCGGTGATAAAATTGAACTATTAAAATACCAATTTGAGTTGAATATTAGAAAAAACGAAAAAATTAGAAAGCAGATATCTGATGCCTCTGAATATGCTAAGACAAATGGTGGTTCGGCAATTATAACACGTTTGCCAATACCTTCTCAAGAACTCAATTATGATGATTTGAAATAAATGCAAAAATGTGTTTTTTTTATTCTCCTATCATTTAACTGTTTCTATGCTTTGGCACAAGAGCACCTTCGCATAACAGGTTTTGTGCGCGATTCTCTCAACGTGCCAATACCATTCGCGCAAGTATACATACAGAAAACAGATTCGAGTTCGATTGTTGCTTTTGGCAGCTCAAATAACGAAGGCGCATTTAGTTTTTCTGCGCCAATACTCAAAAGTTTTATCGTTAAAGCCAATGTGTTAGGTTATGAAGCAAAAACGATTCGATTCGAAAATAACGACATATCGAAAATAGAAGTGAATTTTAACTTAAATTCTAATACTTTCACTCTAAAAGAAACGATTGTTAAAGCGAGCAGCACGATTCATAAAAGTGATACAACGACTTTTAGTGCTGATACATTTCGCGACTCGACTGATAGAACTTTAGAGCAGGTGTTGGCAAAATTACCGGGCGTTGAAGTAGACAAAAATACAGGAGCAATTACGGTGCAAGGTAAATCAATTAAAAAAATTCTGTTTGAAGGAGATGATTTAACTGGAAGGAATTACCAACTGCTTTCCAAAAATATGCCTGCCGATGCCGTTGATAAAATTCAACTGATTGATAAATTTATAGAAAACAAACAACTCAAAGGTATCAAAAATTCGGATGATATTGTGATTAACGTCACTCTAAAAGAAAGTAAACGCTATTTACTTTTCGGAACGACCGAAGTCGGCATTGGTAATGACGATCGTTATACAGGCTCGCTCAATATCATCGGTGCATTCAAAAAATTAAAAACGCTTTCATTTGGTTCATATAATTCTCTGGGAAGGGTTTCTATAGCAGAAAATATGTTACGCACAGAGTTCAAAGAAGAAGGTGTAGCCGATGCACAAAGCGCTTTATTGCAAAGTAACAACAATTCAATTATCAATTTTGGCATAGTGCCGAGTTTAGGTCTCAATTCTCAAAGTGTACGATTTAATAAAGCGGCATTGGCATCAACGCTTTTTGTTTTTAGACCGATTGAAAAATTAGCATTTAAAGGCAGCATTACTTTTAGTCGAGATGATGTGCGCTCATACAATAGTAATGACCAAAAATATCTTCTTGCTGATTCATTGTTTGTGCTTTCCGAGCAAAACACCAATCAATCGAAACCCAACATTCTTGAAACACATTTTGATGCACAACTCGACGTGAGCGACAAATTGTTGCTACGCTATAAATTTGATGCGCGCAATTCGCTGGTTGACAATTCAGCACAAACACTCTCGAATGGCAATGCGATTTTGAATGTTTTGAATACAGATATTTTTTCGGTGGCACATACTTTCGATTTAACATGCCGTATCAACGAGCACCAAGCTTTTACAACTAATGTTAATTTTGTTGACGATAATAATAATCAGAATTATTCGCTTGCTCAAAGTCTTGTGAGAAATGTACCGCTTGGAGTAGAATCAAGCGATGCACTCGAACAAAATGTTTCACGCCAGATGACATTTTTTTCTCTAAATGGACAGTGGCTATATTCTAAAAATGGTTTTCAAATCGCAACATATATAGGCTTTGTAAATCGCACTGAAAAAGTTTCTTCGAATCTTATCCCTTCGTACAAAAAACTGGAATTCTTACTATTAGATTCGTTTTCAAATAATGCAACTTTCAAACAAAAAAATTATTATGTCGGTTTAAACCTAAAAAAAATATTTTACGGTATTAAATGGGGATTTGATGTTTCGGGCGGTGTACAAAAAACAGTTGTACAAAATGGTGTTCAGAGTTCAGGTTTATATGCTTTGCCGACGGTGCAAATACAGAAAAAATTCAGTGAGCGTAGTAATTTATTGTTCACTTATGGTTTGAATTACGGTTTGCCACAAACATCCAATTTGTTGCAAGGTTATATTCTGAACGATTACAGAACACTTTCGCGCGGTAGCTCTACTTTTGTTACGCAAAACTCGAATACCTTTGTGGCGTATTACAAATACGGAAATTTTGAAGATAGATCGACATTTTATATTAATCTCATTCACAACAAAAATAACGGCGGTTATAGAAGCGATTTGAGCGTGAATAACACTTACAATTTTAGTACGCAAGTCGAAAGTTTTTTACCATCGAGCAGCAGCAATGTGCGTGTAGCATTCGATAATTATATTTCACCGATTCATTGGCGCGTAAAAATTATTCCATCTTTCAGTTTGAGCAACTACCAAAATAATTTGAATGGCTCTGATCTCCGACAAACAGAAACTCAGACAAAATCGGTTGAACTTTCGATTAAATCTGGCTATTTAAAATGGTTTAATTTTAATGCAGGTAGCACGTTTTCTTTTTCAGATAATATAACTACAACGTCAGGTTTAGAAACAAAAACGGGAAATCAATCAATTGGTGCATTCTTAGATTTTACTGGCCACTACAACATCAAATTTTTTGTTCGATTAGAAAACGAGGTTTTTAGTTTTAGACAATCAACCGAAAACACTTGGCAGAAATATTATTTCTCGAACGCATCCATCAATTACAACGCAATAATGAACAAACTTGATGTATCATTTGAAGTGAAAAATATTTTCAACACCACTGAATTCATCAACAGCTCAGTGACGGATTACTACACACAAATCAATCGCATACGTTTATTGCCGCGCTATTTTTTGCTTACAGTGAATTACCGCTTTTAATTTTAAAAACATCTGGGGATTTTTAAACGCGAGTTATATTCGCACCGAAAACGGTTGGAGTTCTCGCCAAATTTATTCGCCGTTTTATACGCTTACAT
>JAYVNP010000018.1:0-21089 GCA_043758385.1 Saprospiraceae bacterium | reverse complement strand
AGAGAGTTTGAGGAAATAGCAATTGTCTATCCATCAAATGGATATAGTCAAAGCATTAAAGAATTAAAAAAAACTGCTGCAAAAATAGGTGCTAATGCCATATTGCAAATTCGTTTCCAGAGGGGTTACAGCAGTATCGCAGTGCGTTGGAAATGATTTTAAATTTGCTGCTATTCTTGTTTATTTAAAAACCTTAGTTCAGACGAATTTCAAGTACAACTTGTTATTGAGCGTTTAAAAATTCAATTCATTCTTCAATCCTGATACAAAAAAACTCACGTGCGTGATGCACGTGAGTTCTAAAACAAATAAACCAATTTTTCTAAAAAAATACTCTTTCAAGGAATTTTCAATTTCGGAAGCTATTTAATGAAACTGAAACCTTTTTTATTTTTAAGCAGTCGCTGCTGCGTGTTGCATAATTAAATGATGACGGACAGAAAAGTAGCAAATAGCACCAAAACCAAAAGTTAGCATGGCATGAAAAATTTGAAACTCGTGAACGCCATTAAAAAAACTATAAATTAATGCGAAAGCAAAATACAAAGTAAAAAACGCTTCTACCCAAGTTGATTTTGGCAACTGGCGTGGAATATAAGTTTTTTGCGAAGACACACCTTTATCACCTTCTTTTTTAGTTCCGAATTTAGGTGTACGTACAAAATCCGATTTTCTTCCTGTATATCCTTCCCATACGGCTACGGCATTATGCAAACTCATTCCCATTGATAGCGTCAAGAAAATAGGAAATATTCCTATTAGATACATGAAACGCTGAAAACGTGTGTCGCCTTGTAAATTATAGGGCTGCAAATTTGCGACCAAACTCAATGAGATGATTGAAAACAAACCCGCTAACGAAACAAAAAAGAATTTTGTATCAAATTCTAAATCATCAATGTAAAACATAAGCGGTACACTGATGACTGCTGCAAGCAACAATGCAAGGAAAACACCGCTCGACATTAAATGTTGCGTGGCGTGAACTTTTTGCGCCGTATTTAAATCAGAGTTCCAAACCATTTTTAAAAGTTTGCGCGCATTTTCAGCACCACCTTTCATCCAACGGAATTGCTGCGCTTTGAGCGCATTCATTTCTGCCGGTAATTCAGAAGGTGTGCCAACATCTTCTAAGTATTCAATTTTCCAACCGCGAATTTGTGCGCGATAACTCAGATCTAAATCTTCGGTCAATGTATCAGAATGCCAACCACCGGCGTCATCAATTGTTTTTCTGCGCCAAACACCCGCAGTTCCATTAAACTGCAACCAAAATCCACCATTTCTTCTGCCCATTTGTTCAATCGAAAAGTGCACATTCAATTGCAGTGCTTGTAAACGCGTAATCAACGATTCGGTTTCATTTAAATGTTCCCAACGCGTTTGAACCACCCCGATTTTATCATCTTTCAAAAAATGCGGAATAGTTAATTTTAGGAAGTCAGGTTTAGGCAAAAAATCCGCATCAAATACGCCAACGAACTCACTATCGGTAAGCGTTAAACCATATTTTAATGCGCCCGCTTTAAAACCCGAACGATCTTCTCTGCGTATGTGCTGAATATTAAAACCTTGCGCCGCATATTGCGCTACTTTTTTGGCGCAAAGTTCAACAGTCTCGTCATTAGAATCATCGAGAATTTGAATTTCGAGTTTATCTTTCGGGTAATCGAGTAAAACTATGTTATCAATGAGGCGATCAACTACAAATTGTTCGTTGTAAAGTGGTAATTGAATCGTCACTTTGGGGTAATCAGTTATTGCAGGCAAAATTGATTGCTTTCTTTGACGAAACCAATAGAGCAAATCGAGTTGCATGATACAGTGCGTAGTTGTGAAAATTACGCAAATACAATAGATGACTAAAAAGAAATAACCAAACATAGTGGTTTAATTAAAAATTGGAAATAATTTTTTAGATAAAATTGGCGTGTACAAAACACAGAATTTTGTTACTTCAAAATTAAATTCTGTGCAAATATACGATTCTAAGACTTTACAACGCGTTTTAAGTCACAAAAATGTCAAGTATTTGGTCTGAAAGCTAAACTCTAATTTTAAACCAAATTAAATACGGTTTAGAATAATCAAGAAGTAATAAGTGCAAAGTAAAAATAAATATTACTACAAAATTATTTCTCTTTGCTTTCAATACATCTCACACAGTTGATTAGATATAACGAAAAATAGTTAAGATAATTTTACAGCCTGCGCTTATTGTTCCTATAATTGTGCTACTCTAAGTATTTTTATAACGGTAGTATCCAAAACTTTATTAAATGTGCTTGGTTTTATAAATAAAAACGATGTTGAAAAATTTTTCATTTTTTCTATTTATATTTTTAGTGACAACGACTGCTACATTTGCACAGTCTAAACCACTGAAGAAGAAAAAAGTCACAAATCCAAACGCTTGTTTAGCTATGCCAAGTACCGATAAAACTGCTGCATTAAATGTTTTACACACCGAGTTGCAAACGTGCTGCTCAACACCTATTACTGGTTTTTACAGAAACGGTCGCTGCGATACGGGACCAAACGATAATGGTATTCATGTAGTGTGCGCGCAAGTAACGGACGCATTTTTAGAATTTTCTAAAAAAAATGGGAATGATTTAATTACACCCTTTCCAGCTTATGGTTTTGCAGGATTAAAAGCTGGCGATAAATGGTGTTTATGTGCTGCACGTTGGCGCGAAGCGTACGATGCAGGTGTTGCACCACCCATTGTTTTAGAATCTACGCACGTAAAAATGCTTGAGTTCGTAACGTTGGAAGTTTTAAAAGAACACGCACTTCAACCCAAATAATATTCAACTATCGAATGAATTTTTCTCAGAAAGCAAAAATATTTGCTGCCAAAACGTATTTCAATGTACTCGTTTTTTTTAATTCCGAAAATGTAGGAAAAAAATCGTACGAACTATTTGCAAAACCACGCAAAGGCGCAATTACACCTGAACAAAAAATATTTTTAGATTCTTCTGAGCAAAGCGTATCTGAGTTTGATGGACACACAATACATATTTATTGTTGGAAAAATAAAAACCCAAATGCAAAAAACGTTTTATTGGCGCATGGTTGGGAAAGTAATTCTTCGCGCTGGCAACCTTTATTGCCCTATTTACAAAATATAGGATTAACTGTTTATGCTTTAGATGCACCCGCACATGGCGCATCGGCGAAAGATAATAAAAACAAATTTTTCAGTGCCGTGCAATACGGTTTAAATTTACGAGAAACCTTAAAGCACATTCAACCTCATTTTTTAATCGGACATTCTGCTGGTGGATATGCCGTAATGTATGCTTTAAGCAATCAAACTTTCTCGCATTTAGAAAAAGTTATTTTATTAGCACCTTCGAGCGATAACCGCAGTTTTTTTAATCTCTATCTCAACTTCATGGGATTTAACAAAAGCGTTAAAGCAGCATACTACAGGTATCTCAAAAACACTGTTGGTGATTTAGAAAACTTAACTGGTGTGTTTTTAGCTCAAAAAATTAATGTGCCCGCGCATATCATTCATGACAAAACGGATGATGTTGTTTCGTTTGAACAAAGTGAAGCCTTGCAATTTGCTTGGAAAAAAAGCACACTTCACATAACAAATGCTTTCGGACACAGAATGCGCGATGAACAAATTTACGCAGAGATAGTGGAAGAATTGCGTTAAATTTTTAAGCGAACAATTAACCCAATTATTCCTATTTTGTTGAACAACTCCGTTGCTCAATTTGAAAAAGAAATAAAATTAAACTGATTTTAGATTGTTTAGGTTAAAGAAAGTTTAAATCGTTCAGAATTTGGTCACGCCTTACCGATTTTGCCGTCTCAAAAGAAAGTCATTAAAATTAAATTTCAAAATGAAGAAGATTTTTTTATTTGTTTCAGCCCTTTTGTTAACGCAGTTTGCACAAGCGCAATTTGGCGATTTATTGAACAAAGCTAAAGACAAAATTAATAAGGTGAAAAATGGTGGTGTCGGTGCGCTTTCGCAAGAAGAAGCGGGTAATGGTTTAAAAGAAGCTTTGAATATTGGTATTGGTGAAGCGACAAAATTTTTATCCACTAAGGATGGTTATTTTACGAGTCCATATAAAATTCTATTACCTACGGAGGCGCAAACTGTGGTCGGTAAACTTAAAATGGTTCCTGGTTTTGGTAATGTTGAATCCGATTTAACGGAACGCATGAATCGTGCGGCTGAAGATGCCGCTCAAAAAGCCCAGCCTATTTTCGTGGATGCTATAAAGAATATGTCATTCACGGATGCAATGAATATTTTAACAGGTAGTGATAACGCAGCGACGCAGTACTTACAAAAAACGACAAATACTGCGCTGTACGAACAGTTTAAACCGATTATTCAAACTTCATTAGACGCTGTAAATGCCCGTTCACTTTGGCGCAGTGCTTCTTCAGCATATAATAATATTCCTTTCGTCACTAAAACTAATACTGAATTAGACGACCATGTTACTAAAATGGCTTTGGTAGGAATGTTTAGCTTAGTGGAAAAAAAAGAACGCGCTATTCGTGGTGATAGCAACCTTCGCACAACCGATTTATTGAAAAAAGTATTTGCAAAACAAGATAAGAAATAGCTTTCGGTTTTGCGAAGTTCAAAAGGCAAATTACAAAAGGTAAAATTGTTTATTTACAGTTTGCCTTTTGCGCTTTGCCTTTTGCTTTTTAATCTTCGCTTTTTTTTACTTCGTCAGAACATTATTATGCAAACCAACAGCCTTCGATAAAGCGTTTTTATTATTTAGGTAATACATATCAATAACACCTTTGTTTTTTGCATTCAATCTGCCGCGATAGGTACATGGAAAAAAATATTTTATCTCATTAAAAGTTGCTTCCGAAATGTTTATGCCACCTGTTTCACACGTTTCTTGTAAACGTGCCGCTACGTTAACTGTATCGCCCCAAATATCGTAAGCAAATTTTTTCACACCAACAACACCTGCAACAACGGGTCCGGTATGAATACCGATGCGTGCTTCAAAATGTGGCTCGCCCAATTCTTTTTTGTCTAAAGCCGTATCGCTCAAATATTCTTGAATTTCGAGTGCAGCTTTAACCATATTTATTGGCGAGGACATTCTATCACTCAAGCCAGAAGCAACCATATAAGCATCGCCAATGGTTTTTATTTTTTCGAGTTTGTATTGCGCTATAATAAAATCGAAAGCCCTGAAATACATGTCGAGATGCTTCACCAATTCTTCTGGCGAAAGTTGCTCGGATATTTTAGTGAAACTTTTAAAATCAATGAACATAACGGTTGCAAATTCATAACGACGCGCTTTCGCAAAACCCTCCATTTTCAATTCGTTTGAAATGGCGTGCGGTAAAATATTTAATAACAATTCATCGCTTCTTTGGCGTTCATGCTCTATGGTTTTATTTTTATCTATCAGTATTTTTTTCTGTTTTATATTGTCAGAATATCTTTTGAGTACCAATAAAATAATGATGGCACCTAAAACAAGAAGCGCATATAAAAATTTCTGCGTCGTTTTAACTTTATCTAATTTAATGGATTGCTCCTCGCGCTCTTGTGCGAACACTAACGAATCTAACTTAGCACCATTAGTAACAGCTTCTAAAAGTTCCTGTTTACGGTGTGCTAATCTATCAAGTTCATCTTTTTCAATATTCAAACCTTTAAGTTGAAGAGATTGAAAATCTAATTTTTGGAGCGCATCTTTGGTTTGAATTGAAAGCGATTGTTCGCGATTGCGCAATTCTGCCATTATTTGACTCAATGATAGTTTTTCTTGGCGCAGCAAACTTACCTCATTGTATAAATTAGTTCTATCGCGCTCTAATAATTCGGTTTGCTTTTTAAACTGATCGCGCATGGCGTTCATCTCAGCTAAATTACTGGGCGTTGATTTACTCGCACTTGGCGATTTAGCCGTTGTGTTAGGTGAATCAGCGATTTCGGAAGAATTATTTTTCCAATCATCCGCTTCTTGTTTGAACTCTTTGGCTTTTTTAGTCCGGCCAAGTTGTTGAGAAATTTCTGACATTTTGGTTAAACACTTCGCGGCGTAATCGTAATCTTTTGCTTGAATTGCATTTTCTTTGCCTCTATTAAACCTTACCAACGCATCCTCTAACTGATTACGCGCTTCAAAACCTTCTCCATTTTTATATGCTGCGCGTGCGGCAAAATTATTATCATCATTATCTAGAGCCAATGAATAAGCTATATTAGCCCATTGCGAAGATTTTGCCGGTTCAGTTGCCAAACTAACTTCTGCGGCTTTGTAGTAAACTTTCATTCTATCTTTCGAGTTTGCTAACCCTTTGGCACGTTCAGCATAAGCATCACCAGATTGAGCAAAACCCAATGAAGCAAACACTAAAACCAAACTTGTAAGTAGAAGCCTTAACATTAATTATTGAATGCTATTTTAAATTTTAGAAACTTACTAAAACTTTAGAACCTGCGCTCTGTTTAGGCAGTATGCAAAAAGAAAGCCATGATTGAAATTTCGACACATACTACAATAACATTTTTTTATTACAACACATTTCCATCCAAATTATTTGCTTTCCAGCAAATGGGTTTACGTCCATTTAACAAAAAAATAAGTCCGAATTTAATTTTTTCAAAAATGTTGGGTACAGGGGGCGAGAATGGCTTTAGTTTAAAACCTGATTTTTCTACTTACACATGGTTAGCGAGTTGGAAGTCAGAAGAATCGGCGAATGAATTTTTTAAAACTAATGCAGTTTTTAAGAAAAATATTTTAGAAGCACACGAATTTGTAACCTTTCATTTAAAAACGGCGACTTCACATGGCGAATGGAATAAGCAAAATCCTTTTAATGGAGAAGAGGTTCTGTCAAAAGTAAAACCTATTGCTGTTATAACGCGTGCTACAATTAAATTCAGCAAAGCACATTTATTCTGGCGTTATGTTCCGGCGGCAGCAAAATCAATTGAAGATTATAAAGAAAAATTGTTTGGCGTTGGCATTGGTGAAATCCCTGTTTTTGAACAAGCGACATTTTCCGTTTGGCAATCGGCTGAAGCGATGAAAAATTTTGCTTATACTAATAAGCATCATGCTGTTGTTGTGCAAAAAACGCGTGAACTGCAATGGTATAGTGAAGAACTTTTTGCGCGATTTAATATTGTAAAAGTTGAAGGAACAGAGCACTTTAAGCGCATAGATATGCAGAATTTACAAAAGCTCTTATCTTTGCAGTATGGAACAAAGGAGTAAACTGAATTTTAAAGAACTCGGTGCAGGAGTGCCTGTTTTAATTATGCACGGTTTGTTCGGTATGCTCGATAACTGGCAAGGCGTAGCTAAAAAACTTTCAGAGAATTATCTGGTATATTTTATTGACTTGCCGAACCACGGCAAATCGCCACGCATTGAAGGTTTGTTCAACTATGAAATTATGGCAGACATTGTTGCCGAGTTTGTAACATCAGAATGGATGCATGGTGTACATCTCATCGGTCATTCAATGGGTGGAAAATTAGCGATGAGTATGGCTTTTGAGTATCCAGAATTAATTTCATCACTCACCATTATTGATATTGCGCCGAAAAAATATGCAGGCGAGCATTATCCAATATTTGATGCGTTGCTAAAACTTGATTTAAAATTGGTGAATGATAGAAAAGAAGTCGAAAAATATTTAATGGATGCGTTGAAAGATAATACGACTGTTCAGTTTTTGATGAAAGACTTGCATCGAAAATCGCCCGAAGAAGAAATAATAGATGGTAGCAAATTTGAATGGAAAATGAATTTGCCCGTACTTTTCAAAAATTATCCATTTATTTGCGATGCTGTGGTGGGTGATACGTTTTATAAACCCACGCAATTTATTCGCGGAGAAAACTCAAGTTATATTTTAGACGAAGATCTCCCGATGATAAAATCTTTATTTCCGCATACGCAACTTCAAACGGTGCCAAACGCAGGTCATTGGGTACACGCCGATAATCAACAAGGTTTGTTGGATGTTTTAGTGCCGTTTTTGAGAAAGATTTAAGTGTTGAATAATCAGTAGTGCATACACGTTAATTTAGCATTGGCACCCATCACATAAATATTGCGATTGGGTTCATCAACACAAACCCTAACTCCAAAACCTTTTAATCGAGTATAATTTACCTCTTTATAAACGCAACCTGTTTGCAAATCCCTTAAAGTAATTGTAATTTTAAAAAAATTTTTGTAAAATGCTTTTATTTATTTTGAAATATAAGATTTTTTTTTAATTTTGCATTGCTATTGGTTAGCAAAATTTAATCAATTCTAAAATTAAAAAAAATTATGAAAAGTATTGTTCTTAAGAAAAAATATTTTATTTTATTTTCCTTGATTTTGTTATTTTCATGTACCAAAACCTCTAATGATAATGTTAATAATAAGGGGGGGGAACCGATTTTAATTTAATCAAAAATGTTTTTGTTACAAGTGCTCATAAATTATCAATATCGTTTCGAGAAGCGACAGCGAATATAGATCAGGGTTTACCATACAAACTAAAGGTTGCCAATTTCAATAATTTTGTAATGAAATCAGCTACAACTAATAGTAATTCAATTTTAACGCAAATTCAAGTTTTTGATCCTGCAACTCAAACTTTATCAGGATATCTAAAAGAAAATAGAGCTTCAGAAAACGTAGTTGAATATTGCTCTAATTTTGTTGAAATGATAAAAGTGACAGCAAAAACTATTGAAATCCTACCCAATCAAGATGACCTAACTTTACAAAATCTCTACTCGACAATTATTACTAATTGTGCAAAATTCGAAAAAAACGTCTTAGCCGACAATAAGCTAAGCGACCAAGACAAAATTACAATACTTGGCGTGACTACTTATGCTTCAGAGATAAGCAAGGACGTATCATTAGCATCAGTAGCTCTTTTAAATAACAATTCGGATAGTTTGAATAAAATCAATTTCAGAGGTTGGTTTTCTGATTTAATTAATACAATTATTGATGCTATTATAACATTTATAGTTGTAGCTGCTGCTGTTATAGCAGCAGCTATTTTGGTCTATTTAACGGCTGGATTAATAGGATTAACAAGTGCAGCTTGGGCTACTGGAACCCTTAGTGCCTTTTTAGCTAGTGATACTATAATTGGTGCAATTGTTGGGTCTGCAGGTGCTGCAGTAGGAACATTTAATTTATTATGTGCAGTTAAACCTGTGTTGGATATTGTAAAATGCTTCGGTAATTAAAACAAAAATTTTCAAAACATTTTACTAACCAATAGCTCTTTATTTTATGAAAGTTAAAATATTTTTTGTCTGCGGATTTGTTATGCTTAGCTTATTTTCTAATTCACAAAACTCATCTCAAACTTTAAAGATTCGCGGTTTTACTTTTGGCGTTGGTGCTACAACTGTTTTTGGCGATGACATAGATGCTCTTAATACAATTGTTAAGAAAGTAAAGTATATTGATACAATTTCAAACGTCTTCGCAGATATAAATATAGGATATTTTAGTGAAGATAAGAATAAAGGTATTGGTTATTATTTTCTGTTCCATTCTATACACTCCCAAAATTTTAACAGTTCGAGTAGTAATCCTTTTTCTCTTTCTGTTGATGGGTACAGCATTAAAAATATTATTACCCTAAATCTTATCAAAAAAGAGAGTTTCCAATTGAAATTGCTTTTGGGTAACAGCTTCAATAAATTCAATTTAAAAATTGTTGATAAAACAATTAATAACTTCCCTTTAGATTCATTGTTTACAAATTCAGCATTTCCGCCTTCTTTAAATTTAACAACGAAAGGAACACTATACAATGTTGATTTAGGTATTGAAGCCCTTTATAACATCAAATTTCTCAATAAGTATTTTGATGCCTATGATATTGGTTTTAGAACCGTTTATTCCCAAAATGTATTTAATTCGAAGCAGCTGGTTTTTGATATTTCAAGATTACCTGTCAATTTTGATCATAAATTCAGTTTTAATCATTTGAACATTGAGTTTTTCTTTCGAGCAGCACCTAGAGGGTTTTAATAAATTTGAATTTAATTTGGTTTAAATTTGGAGCCAATATTTTAAAATATTGGCTCCAAATTCTAAAAGGCAACTCAATTAAAGATGTAAGCCTTTTACGGTTAACTTGTTTCCGGATACAACGCAATATCTTTTCTTCTGAAAGAATATACCAAACCCACAATACCCACAAAAAATATAATGGTAGCAATCAACTCCGCTTGCGTAAAAGTTAAACCGAAAGCGTGGAGTTTATCGTTTATGCGGATTTTTTCTATAAAAAAACGCTCAACACCGTTTAAAATGATATAGATATAAAACAACGCGCCAGGATGGCGTAATTTTTTTCTGATTGACCACAAAAATAAACCAATCAACGCCGCCATAATTGTTTCGTAAAAGGGCGTTGGAAAAACAGGGAAATGTAAATGGCGATTGTGCATTCCCACAAAATTTAATATTGGTTCACCCATATCAATCACATTGTGCGGATAATCGTACGACCACATCCATTTTGGTAAAAACCACCAACTCGGTGTCGCCGCTGCGTTATCAATCCCCCAATCGCCGTCGCCAGAAAGTTGACAACCAATTCTACCCACAGAATACCCAAAAATTAATGCGGGTGCAATAGCATCCATCACATACACAGGATTTATTTTCAACCAACGTTTAACGAAAATATAAACGAAAATAAATCCGAAAACCAAACCACCATAAATAGCTATACCACTCGGACTAAACAGCGTTTGAATCGGTGCCTCCAAAAATTGTTTGACGTTTTCTTCACTTTCTAAAATGGCAAATATTTTTGCGCCAATCATTCCTGATATCGCGGCAATCATCAAAATATCGCCAACGCGCTCGTGCGGATACGTTTCTTTCAGTTCGCCTTTTTCATTTTTTACTAAGTGCGGTGGAAATACGCCTTGCTTTTTTTTACGCAACAACTCGAGATACAAAAAATACGCCGCTACAAAAAAAGCCAATGCTAAAAAAGTTCCGAACATTTGAAAGTAGCGGAAAATATTATCAACGTTGGTGCCAAAAATATCGTGGAATAAATAAGAAAGATTCGGATACATCAGTAAGTTGGTTTAACTTTTCTCGCTGCAAAACTAAAGCGTTTAGTCCGATTATTATTTAAAGCGTCGTGTTTTCTATTTTAATTTAAAATTTTTTGTTGTTCATATAAACTCCTTTGGAATAAAATATCAGAGTCAAGACTGCAAAACCCACTGCGGACGCACCTAAATGTGGTACAATTTTTAAAACTAATCTTGTAATTAGGTTAGACTCATTTGTAGTTCGCTCTGCAAAGTTGTCAATTGCGATGTACTCAAACTCGCTTTAAATATGTTGGCTAATCAAAGAACTTTTTCAAAATTCGTTGCTGGATTCGTACAATCGTTCGGCGGTCGAACAGATGATTTAGCTTCAATAGGTTTTGAGTGTAAGGTGTTTTCATCTTCTAAACTAAATGAAAAAAATAAATTGATGAAGAATAATCCAATAAGAAGTTTCATGTTAATTGTGTTTTATGAAAAATAAATTTTAATTTTCGGAGCTTTTAATTGCCACCAACTTTTAAATTGCTGGGTACATAAGTTGGCACAGACTTATCAAAAGAATTATCGTCTAAAGATTGCAAAAAAGCTATTATTTGGTCGCGCTGATTATCGTTTAGACCGCGCAGTTTTGCATCAAGTTGATTGTTGGCTACATTTCTGTTTTGAGATTGACCTTTGCCTACATTGTCATAAAATTTAATCACATCCTCCAAATTTGAGAATGCGCCGTTGTGCATATAAGGCGCAGTAAAACTCAAATTTCTGAGTGACGCTGTTCGGAAAGCGTAACTACCGTTACCAACATCGGTAGTAATTTTTGAATTATCGGGAACAGACAATATATGTAATTGATAATCTGAAAACATCGGTCCGCTGTGGCATTTATCGCAACCGATTTGTTTAAACGCCGCAAAACCCGATTTTTGTGTCGCCGTTAGTGCATTGGCATCGCCGTTTATATATCTATCGTAAGCAGAATTATTAGACACAATTGTGCGCTCGAATGATGCAATTGCTTTTGACAAATTTGTTGTAGTTACACCGTCAGGGAAAATACTTTCAAATAAAGTTTTGTATTGCGCTATGTTTTTTAAACGTGCGACGACTGAATCTAAAGCGTTATCAGCCGTAAAAATAGTACCGCACATTTCTTCCAACGCTTTTATCGGTTCTAAGGATTGTAATTCTAAACTTTGTTTTCTGTTATCGTAAAACATCGGTGCTAATAACGCATCGAAAAAACCTGTTGTGTTTTTAATACCGTTAAAAGCGGTGTTTACAATAGTAGGCGTATTGCGTTTTGTAAATAATTTACTGGCCGATGCTGCGAAATTTCGAGAAGTGCCAACACCTATACCGTTCACACCAATGGCAATATCTAAATTATCGGTATAAGCTAAATTGGGTTGATGACAACTCGAACACGCGACATCTTTATTGCCCGATAAAATAGGATCGAAAAACAAAAGTTTACCCAATTTAATTTTTTGATCCTCCTGCAAATTATTAGCGGGAATTGGTGGCGTTGGAGGCAAGGCAAAATCTGTTGTTGAAGCGATGACCGCAGTGTCTTCAGCTTTATTTTTACTGCAACTTGCTGATAGCAAAATAAAAATTAATGAAAAACAAAAACCAAAAGAAGTAAATAATTTCATTTCTAAATAAATTTATTTTAATGACTGATGTTTAGATGAGGGCAAAAGTAAAAACGTTGCCCAACAAAATTAGTATTTTTTTTACATTTCGATTCAGCATTTTCGCGGTAGTCTCAAAAAATTAAAACAGAAATATAAAAAACTCAACACCTCTTGAGGTAAAAAAGCAAAGTGTATTTTCATTCTCGTTACATAAAGTAGAATTCTGTTTAAACCAAACTAATTTCTGCACGTTAATTAAAATAAATCTCTTAATTTTGCATTGCTTATGCACACATAGCAAAATCGCTCACCACTAAAGATACTGAAGCAAATATATGTCGCAACCAATAGCCGAAAAGGCACCCAAAAAGAGATTTAATGTATCGTTATTCCGTCGGATACTATCGTTGGCAACGCCGTATAGAATTTATTTTATGGCGGCTGCGGCCATGGCGTTTACATTGGCACCGCTTTCGAGTGCACGTCCGTATCTAATTCAGCAAATTGTAGATAACCATATTTTCAAAGCCGATATTACCGGCATGACTAAACTCACTATCATACTCTTAGTGCTTTTAGTCATTGAAGTTTGCATGATGTACGTCTTTAATTACACCACGTCGTGGCTTGGCGCATCCATTGTACGCGATTTGCGCGTGCGCGTGTTCAGCTATATCACTAAACTTAATCTTTCTTATTTCGATAAAACCGCTATTGGGCAATCCACCACACGAACCATAAATGATATTGAAACCATAAATTCCGTTTTTTCGGAAGGCGTTATTACAATTCTTGCCGATATGCTCACGCTGATTTTTATTTTAGGCGTAATGTTTTGGACGAGTTGGAAATTGACTTTGGTGACGATGTCCATTTTGCCTTTCCTACTCATAGGTGTGCGTTGGTTTAAAAATGAGGTCGCTAAATCTTTTCAAGTGGTGCGTAACGAAGTTTCGCGCATGAATGCTTTTTTGCAAGAGCATATTTCTGGTATGCGGATTGTTCAAGTTTTTAATGCCGAAAAACAAGAGCGCGAAAAATTCAAGGAAATTAATCGCAACTTCACGGGTGCAAATTTGCGCGCCATTTTTGCATACGCGGTTTTTTTTCCGTTCGTCGAAATCATATCTGCGGCTGCTATTGGTTTAATGGTATGGTATGGTGCGCGCGGTGTTATTCAAAACGATTTGACTATCGGTGTTATGGTGGCGTTTCCGGTGTATATTAATATGCTTTTTAGACCTGTGCGAATGTTGGCAGATAAATTTAACACACTACAAATGGGAATGGTTGCTGCTGAGCGTGTTTTTAAATTACTCGATGACCCAACATATTTAGAGCAAACAGGTACAAAAAAATTAACGCGTTTGCGCGGCGATATCAGGTTTGAACACGTAAATTTTAGTTACGATGGCGTAACGCAAATTTTAAAAGATGTTTCGTTTTCGCTCAAAGCGGGTGAAACGTTAGCGATTGTTGGTTCAACGGGTTCAGGCAAAACAACTATTACGAGTATTTTAAATCGTTTTTACGAAATACAAAGTGGCGAAATTTATTTCGATAATATTCCGTTGCACGATATTGATGTGTATTCGCTGCGCAATCGTATTTCGGTGGTTTTGCAAGATGTGTTTTTATTTAACGGAACTATTTTTGAAAATATTACGCTGCGCGATAAATCTATTAGTTTAGAGCGCGTCATTGAATGTGCTAAACTCATTGGTGCGGATGGTTTCATAGAAAATTTACCCAACGGATATATGTATAACGTGATGGAACGCGGTGCAACGTTGTCTGTCGGTCAGCGTCAACTTATATCGTTTGTACGCGCTTTGGTTTTCGATCCCGACATTCTCATTCTTGATGAAGCGACATCGTCCATTGATCCTGAAAGTGAAGAAATTATTCAATACGCGATTGAAAAAATTATTACTAAGCGCACATCTATTATTATTGCGCACCGATTAACGACTATTCGGCACGCACAAAATATTTTAGTGATGGATAAAGGCGAAGCAATTGAGTTTGGTCCGCATGAAAAATTGATGCAAATTGTAGGCGGACGTTACCGCGAACTGTATGAAATGCAATACGCCGCATTACAAACTATGGAATAGAGATAAACATTGAACACTTTGTAATATGATAAAACCAATTTTTTTTTCAATTTATTTTATTCTTAGTTCAACTTTTCTCTTTTCGCAACGCGTGAAACTCACAAGTAATGTTGCTGCGCAACGTGTTGACGTTGCAATTGATGGAAAAGATTTTACGAGTTATATTTATCCGAGTGAGGATTTGCTCAAAAAACCCGTTTTATTTCCGATAAGAACTGCCAACGGAACACTCATTACGCGTGGTTTTCCGCTTTTACCGCGCGCAGGCGAGCGAACCGATCATCCGCACCATGTAGGAATGTGGCTGAATTTTGAAAACGTGAATGGATTTGATTATTGGAATAATTCAACTGCTATTGATTCTGCTGCCCGACGCGAAAAATACGGACTTATAAGGCACACAGGAATTACTGAAATCAAATCTGGGAATAAAAAAGGCAGCTTAAAAGTTTCTACCATTTGGGTAAATAATGACGGCAAAGGTGAAAATACTTTAGAGGAGACGACAACTTATGTTTTTTCCGGTGAAGGAAACCAAAGAATTATTGATAGAATTACAACTTTAAAAGCGCTGCGTGATGTAATTTTTAAAGATGCTAAGGATGGTTTGTTTGCCATTCGCGTGGCGCGCGAATTAGAACACCCCTCGAATAAACCAGAAATTTATACCGATGCAAACGGCATTGCTACAATAACACCCGTTTTGGATAATACAAACGTAACTGGAAATTACAAAAGTTTTGAAGGTATTGAAGGCGAAAAAGTTTGGAGTACGCGCAGTAAATGGATGAATTTACGGGGGCAAATCGGTGCAGAAAAAATTTCAATCGCCATTATGGATCATCCACTGAATTTTGGTTATCCAACATATTGGCACGCGCGCGGCTATGGCTTATTTTCAGCTAATCCGTTGGGTGCAAAAATATTTTCAAATGGTAAAGAAGAAAAAAATTTGCACCTTAGTAAAAATGAAACTATTTCATTTAAGTATCGAACAGTTATTACTTCTGAAGAAGTAACTGACGAAAAACTCAATGGTTTAGCAAAAAAATTTGCTGAGATTCGGTAAAAAAAATTTACAAACCGCTTCTTAAACATATCCTGCAGCTTGCAAATTAAACAGCTCAGCGTATTTACCATCGAGATCGAGAAGCGATTCGTGCGTGCCATATTCCAACAATGTTCCGTTTTCGAGCACTAAAATTTTATCTGCCATGCGCGCCGTAGAAAATCGGTGCGAAATTAAAACTGCCATTTTACCTTTCGTCAATTCACTAAATCGAACAAACACATCGTGTTCGGCGCGCGCATCTAAAGCGGCAGTTGGTTCATCTAAAATAAGTAGTTGTGCATCGCGCATGTAAGCACGCGCCAAAGCAATTTTTTGCCACTGCCCACCAGAAAGATCAACACCGTTGTTAAATCTTTTACCCAACATTTGCTCGTATTTTTCTGGTAAATTTTCGACGACACTATCCGCTAAACTTTTTTCGGCAGCATTTGTAATGAGCGGATTATTTTTAACTTGCTCGATATTTCCAATCGCAATGTTTTCGGAAGCAACCAACTGAAATTTAATAAAATCTTGAAAAATAACGCCGATACTTTGTCGCAATAAATTTGGATCGTATTCGCGCAAGTCGCGCCCATCGAGTAAAATTCTACCTTCGGTAGGTTCATACAACCGCGCTAAGAGTTTTACGACAGTTGTTTTTCCGGCACCATTTTCACCAACCAATGCTAATTTTTCGTTCGCGTTGAGTGTGAACGAAAGATTACGCACCGCATATTTTTCTGAATTTAAGTATTTGAAACTCACGTTCTCAAAAGTAAAACCTGTTTTAATTGGGTTTGGAATGGTCGCAGCGCCAGTGTTTACCAAAACGGGTTGCATTTCCAGAAAATCGAAATAATCTTTGAGATACAAACTCGACTCGGCGATGCGCGAAAAACGGAGCATAATATTTTGAAGCAAGGAGCGCATTCGCTCGAAGGAACCTGCCAAAAACGTCATCGTTCCAAGTGTGATGAGCTTCGCCAATGTTTGTTCGACTATAAAAAAATAGGCACCGTAATAGGCAAACGTGCCGAGAATGCTCAAACACATACCGATAACTGCGCGACGCACAGCTATATCTTTATTCTCGTTAAAGTATTTATCGGATATTTTTTTAAAACGTTCGACCAAAAAATCTACCAAACCAAAAATTTTAATCTCTTTCGCTGTTTCATCGCTTGCACCAATAAAGCGTAAATAATCGAGTTCGCGACGTTGTGGTGTCCAACCCAAAGTGAGTGAATACAGTTTTTGGTTAAAATATATTTCACCAAAAAGCGATGGAATAATGGCTACAAGCAAAATTAAAATTAACCAAGGACTGAATGCGATTAAGCCCACACCCAAAAATAAAATAGTTATAAAATCTTGCACCTGCTCAAAAACTTGTGACATCAGCACGGTGCGACCTGTCGTTTGTCGGCGCGCGCGTTCGAGTTTATCGTAAAAAATGGGATCTTCGAACTGAAATAAATCCAGCGTTGATGCGTGTCGCATAATTTCCAAACTCGTTTGGTTCGAAAATAAATCGCCTAACAAACTTTCGGATAGCGCAATGCCGCGACCCAAAATATCGGAAACAAAAACGATTCCCAGCTCAATCAGGATATAATGCCAAAGCGTTGTGTTTTCTAAAATGTGCGTCGGCTCGCTGCTTTTCAATGCAGTTACAACGGTATCAATAATTTGTTTGCCAACAAATAGTAACATCACTGGTGTTGCCGAGCGCAAAACGCGCAACGAAATATTCACCATCATGTAACCTTTATTCGTCTGCCAAATTAATTTAAATAGCGCAGGTACATATTTGAGCGACTTAATTTGCTCTCCAAATTGTTTCAAAATTTTGTTCATCCTCTTTAAACAACAAAAATTGTATTTGGGTTCAGTATGTACCAAAAGGTTTTAACCTAAAAATCTGAGTTCAAATAAAATTCACTTCGGTTTCTAATGAAATACCAAACTTTATAAAAACGGACGATTGAATTTGCGCTGCAAGTTCTATGAGTTCAGAACTTTTGCCATTACCATAGTTAACCAAAACTAATGCCTGCTCGGTATGAACTCCGACATTACCGATGCGTTTACCTTTCCAACCAGCTTGTTCAATCAGCCAACCCGCAGCAATTTTTACAATAGGCTGATTATTTAAACCTTGAAGGTTTTTAAAACCGACGAGGTTTGGGAATTGTATTCTCAATGATTCAAATTGCAATTCTGGAATTTCTGGATTTTTAAAAAAACTACCTGCATTGCCAATAATTTTTGGATCGGGTAATTTTGTTTGACGAATGTGTATTACTGCGTCCGAAACGTTGCGAATAGTTGGTGTACTTATATTTTTTGCGTCAAGTATTTTTTTTATATCGCCATAATCTAATTTTAATGTGTGATGCGACGCGCGCGTAAGTTTTAAAAATACTTTAGAAATTAAAAACTCCCCTTTCAATTTTTTTTTAAATATCGAATCGCGATAACCGAATTGACAATCTTCTAATGTAAAAACTTTTGTCTCCAGCGTTTTTAAATTCATCGCTTCTAATGATTCAAAAACATTTTTTAATTCCACACCGTACGCGCCAATATTTTGTATCGGCGCAGCACCGACTGTTCCAGGAATGAGTGACAGATTTTCTACACCGCCTAAATTGTTTTCAATTGCCCATAAAACAAACGTATGCCAGTTTTCACCGCCGCCAATTTCGCAAATGCAAAATCTGTCATCGTTGTTTTCTAAAATTTTAATTCCGCGAATATTATTTTTAATGAACAGCGCATCGTAATAATTTTTCGTCAATAAAATATTTGAGCCACCACCAAGAATATAAATGGGTAAGTTTTTATTTTCAGAGATTGAAAACTTAATCTTTTCTGCATTATTTATTTCTACAAAGGCCGCCGCAACAGATTCAAAACCAAAAGTATTTAGTTTTCTGAGAGAATAATTTTTTTGGATTGTCATTTTAATTCTTGCTTATTCGCAGTTTGCGGAAACGTTTAATTTATTTCTATTTGCTGTTTCAAGTGTTCAATTTTTTTAAAGAGGCTATTAAAAAAATACTGCCTTCCTTTTTCGCCTTGCGAGCTAATAAGCACGCTCTTAGAAATAATATTATTGAATGTGTTTTGGGTGTATTCAATAATGCGCGCATCAGTCGTTCTTAAAAAACCGGGACTAACAAAATTAGAATAAACAATTTTATCGCTCGCGGTCTCAATTAATATCGTGTTAGTTGTATAGCTAACTTCGTTTTGGTAAAGTTTAAAATTATCTTTAGTGCTTTTCTCGTCAGTTGCTTTGTTCCCTTGAGTTGCCATACTTTCTATTTGAGAAACTAAATCTGATAGTGATTCACATAGTAATAAGGCATCAGTTTTGTTTTGAAATAAATTGGTTAAAAAATAGTACTCAATCTGGTTAAGCGTACTATCCAAAATATTTAATGACCACATTTCGATAGTCTCTTGCGAACTGTATATCTGCCAAATTTCTCGCGCTTTTTTTTGTGTTGCTGATGTTATAAGATTGAAAGAGAATTTTTCTTTCTGAAAATTTTCAAAATTCCAAACAGAACGTGCCCAAACAAACATTTTAAATGAAAACAAACTAGGCGAAGATAAAAAATAAAAAAGTGGAAGCTCAAAAGTTGCACTTTTTAGCGTTAAATTTTCTAGTTCACTCAAAGGTTTTACTGCATCATACAGTTCATCCACATAATCATCAAACTTTTTTATTTTTTTAATGAACGGATTAAATTGAAATATTACAGAGTCGCTATCTTTAAAAATGTGCGCATCGAGTGATATTTTAAATTCTGAAGATATGGCTTCAATTTCTTCGGGTGTTAAATCAGATTCGCCGCGAATACGCTTATATACGCCATTGGGATGCAAACGCAATAATTTAGCAAGCGCAGAAACTGCATCTGACGTTTTATTAAAATGAGTCAATAATTTATTAAAAATAAATATTTGGAGGGCAGGTTTTTCATTCATAATTCAATTGTTATACTAATATGCGTGAGAAAATTTCACAAAATTAGTTAAATAAAAATATATTCTTAGTGAAAATGGGTCAGAAAAACTAAAAAATTAATCTCACTTTTGCATTTAACATTTCGACAACGATTTAGAGTATTATTTGAGACAAATTTTTTCAAGACTGGTAAATCAAAAAATATGCCACCACATTAAACAAAAAAATCTCGGTGCACAAAGTGCAGCCGAGATACGAAGGTTAATTGCTTCCGCCCGTCGAAAACCAACAATTGGAAGCGCATAACAACTTAAAAATTTTATATCATGAAACAACGTTTTCTTTACTTTTTTGATTGGGTAAGCAAGCAAAAGTACGCCTATTTTTTGCTTTTACCAATTTTATTATTAATTTCCTTTTATTCTTGTCGAAACGAAGTTGCCGAATCAACTCCTTATAATTCTATTTCAAAAGAAGGAATTATTTCGATGAGTTATGAAGTTGAAGAGCTTCATTATAAGAAGTTCGATGAAACAAATAGTACCCTTTCAGATTTAGATAAAATAGCTCAAATTCCATCAGTAACACGTGAAAAAATTCAATTAGCTATATTTGATGATGGTAGCTTTGAACGTACAAGCGAGAAAATTGAACCGCAAATTATTAAATTACAAGCGCCTAACCATCAAACACCCCCAGATAAAGTACCAAGGTCTGTGCTTACTAAAGTTGATCGTATCGGCATATCGCATTTTTATGATAAAAACAATAACGAACTGTACAGCCTTAAATTAACAAATCCGCAATCATTCAAATCGATTGTTGAAAGCGTAAAAGCTGGTTTACTGACCAAAGAAGCACTTGTAAACATAATTTTAGGATTGTCAACTTATGGTAATCTTGATAGCTTAATAAACTCAGCAAAAAACAATGGGGATAATGTGACACAATTAGGTGATGGAATATCGCTCGTTACACATATTGCTTCTTCTGTGTCTCTTAATTCAAATGTTAAATTTCGTACACCACATAATTTTAAAACTGAAACAATTTTAGACATTAAAAATAAAATTATTTTAGGTGCAAGAACTTCAAATGAATCGGGTAATGAAGTTTTTCAGATTATACCAAGGTATAGCCTTGATGCAAAAGGAAAACCTCAAGTCGATTTGGTTCATAAAGAATTAACAGATTATGATCACCCTTCTAAAAAAGT
>JAYVNP010000017.1:0-21255 GCA_043758385.1 Saprospiraceae bacterium | reverse complement strand
TTACTGCAACTGCTACACCAACGCCGACAACGTGCGGAAAAAATACTGGTTCAATTTTAGTGACAACCAACGCAACTAATCCAATATTCACATGGAATGTTGCTGGCGTTACAGGTAGCAATCCACAAAATTTACCAGCGGGTAATTATTCCGTTACAGTAACGGATGGCTCAACAGGTTGTACTTTTATTGCTAGTGCAACGATTTTAAATTCAAATGGAATTACTGCAACTGCTACAGCAACGCCGACAACGTGTGGAAAAAATACTGGTTCAATTTTAGTGACAACCAACGCAACTAATCCAATATTCACATGGAATGTTGCTGGTGTTACAGGTAGCAATCCACAAAATTTACCAGCGGGTAATTATTCCGTTACAGTAACGGATGGCTCAACAGGTTGTATTGCTATTGCCAGTGCAACGATTTTAAATTCAAATGGAATTACTGCAACTGCTACAGCAACGCCGACAACGTGTGGAAATAACAATGGTTCAATTTTAGTGACAACCAACGCGACGAATCCAATATTCACATGGAATGTTGCTGGTGTCGTTGGTTCTAATCCACAAAATTTACCAGCGGGTAATTATTCCGTTACAGTAACGGATGGCTCAACAGGTTGTATAGCTATTGCCAGTGCAACAGTGCTATCGAATCAGCCTATAAATTGCAATATAACAAGCACAGTTACAGGTACAATCTGTCAAGGTTCAACCGCGCAACTTTGTGTGCAATCAGGTTACACCACTTATATATGGAGTACGGGTGACAATACAGCTTGCATTATTGTAAATGCTTCTGGAAATTATTCGGTAACTGTTACTGATGCCAACCGTTGTAGCAGTGTTTGCAATAAAATTGTTACCGTTGGACCTGCACTCACACCGCCGGTAATTGTAGCAATGGGTGGAACAACTTTTTGCAATGGTGGCAGCGTTATACTTTCCGGAAATAATAACGGTGGTACATGGAGTAATGGTGCAACAACGCCCACAATTACTGTTACTACACCTGGCGATTATTTTTTAACGCTCACCAATAGTTGCGGCACTGTAACTTCAAACCATATTGTGGTTAAAGTTGATTTCCCGCCTGTCCCATCTGTTATCACCTCTAAAGACTCTACAAACTTTTTTTGTCAAGGTGGTCGTGATACGCTTTCTGCTTTTAGTGCCGACCCATGGAATACAGCAACATGGAATACTGGTGCAACAACACCTGTCATTATTGTTACTACCAGTGGCGATTATTTTATCACAAATACAAATACGTGTGGTAGCGTAACTTCAAACCATATTATTGTAAAAGTTTTTGGATTACCAAATGCCATAGCAGGTAAAGACACTACAATTTGTAGTGGCGATAGTGCCAGACTTGGTGCAAAGGCAATTGCAGGTCGTAAATATAAATGGATTCCGGCTTTAGGTTTAAGTTCCGATACAGTTTCAAATCCTATTGCAAAACCAACTGTTACAACTACTTATACTTTAATTGAAAGCACTGACTCAATAAATAGTAGAAATAAAGGTTGTCAAAATTCGAATACTGTTACAATCAGTGTGACAAATCCTGTTTGTACTATCACAGTGACAGGAACATTGTGTCAAGGGCAGGCGAAACAACTTTGTCTTCCGAAAGGTGCTTTGCAATATGTTTGGAGTACAGGTGAAAATACAAGTTGTATATCTGTAACCGATGTAGGAAATTATTCTGTTTCTGTAACGAATGCAAAGGGTTGCAAAAGTGTTTGCAGTCAACAAATAACGGTTGATACGATCGTCAGTTGTACTTTTGATGCATCTATTTCTCTCGTTACCGATATTAATTGCCAAGGTAGTGCTTCGGGTGTAGTGATGGCGAATGCGGTTGGTGGAGTTGCGCCCTATACCTATTTATGGAGTAATAATTACCATGAAAAAATAATTCAAAATTTGGTTGCAGGTACTTACTTCGTGACAATAACCGATAAAAACTGTTGTAAGGCTATTGCACAAATTACAATTGTTGATGCAGTTTGTGCCAATATTATTAACGCCGGTACAATTTCAGGCGATCAAACTTTTTGCAAACAAAGTGATCTGCAACCTATAATGGAACTCACACCTGCTTCAGGTGGTTCAGGCGATATAGTTTATATGTGGATGTATTCTACAGTTGAAGGCGATTTTGGACAATCGCATTACCAATTGGTGCCCGGCAGTGGAAACACAAAAAACTTAACTGTTTTCCCGAATGTGGCGGTTAAAACTTATTTTGTGCGCTGTGTAAGTAGAAAAGGTTGCTGTAATTTCGTAGAGTCGAATATTATTACAAAATATCCAACTGTCAATACTTTAATTACTGGCGAAGCCACTTTTTGTGTAAATAAAGTCGTTAATTTTTCAACGCCTTCAAACGGTAATAACGCAACATATTTATGGACAGCTACAAATGCAACAGCTACGTCGAGTACTTCTAATACTTTTTCGACAAAATTTATTAATGCCGGTTTGCAAACCGTAAAGGTAGTTGTTACTAATAATGGTTGTGTAGGCGATTTTACAAAATACATCAATGCGGTTAACTGTCAGAGTGCATCGGGTTCTTTTTTCGATTTTACAGTAAATTCTAAAAATGATAAGAACGTAAATTTGAATTGGAAAACAATGAATGAAGTTGTTGCAAGCAATTACGACGTAGAGCATTCTGACGACGGCATTAATTTTTATATGATGGCAAAGGTGGTTTCGCTAAACGGAAAAACAAATAATTATGCTTATGTGTATGACGATCCGAAAATGGGGCGCAATTTCTTTCGCATAAAACACAATGAGGATAACGGCGACGTCACGTATTCAGATATTCGACAAACCGTTATTGGTTCGCTACATGGCGAATTGATTACGTATCCGAATCCGACTTCCAATAAATTGTATGTTGAAATGCTGAGTGCAAATACAAGCGACGGAACGATCCAAATTTTTAATGCTTTAGGTAAATTAATGATAAACCAAAAGTATGAAAAAAATCAGAATCGTTACGAAGTTGATATGAGTACACTGTCATCCGGTACTTATATTTTGCGCGTTTTGGATGATGGAGGCGTGAGCGAAACAGTGAAAATTAATAAACAGTAATGATTAATGGATAATTGAAAATGGTTAATGGTAAATAACGAGCGTGTTTATCATTAACCATTTGTCGTTAACCATTTTTCATTAACCATTTTTCATTTACCATTAACCAGAAATACTATGTACAAAATTATCTTAGTTTTATCAATCACTACTGTGATAGGATTTAAAAATATTGGCGCTCAAAACGTGCCATTACCGAAAGACAGTGTGCCAGCTTTGCTCACAAAAAAGCAGAATGATGCCATAGATAAGCAACGCGAAACGGATAGTCTGCTGAATGTAGAATATAGAACCCGACGCGACGCTATGAATAATAAAGGCGCAAAAGGAGATACAGGTATGCACTCAACTTTTAAAATGAATAGGGAAGGGGTGAATCCAGATTCTAGAATGAACCATGCGCCAAAACTAAATGGTTATTTGAATATTAATCATCAACCTGCAATGAGCAAAGATTCAATAGTTAGTCGTATCCCGCGTATGTACAGTGATGAAACAAAGCCGAGCAACATGAAAAAAAAAAGTCGTGATTTGAAAGCTGAAAGCGTAAAGACAAAACACGCGCCAAGCGTAACTCCAAAAGCAAATTTAGATAATATTGAGCACGAAGGTTTTACAATGCTAAATGGCAAAATGATGGAAATAAAAGAAACCAAGTTAACACCCATGAATTTTAATATTACATTGATTGACGGAACTTATGTTTCGCACGATGGAACTATAACGAAAAAGAAAGACACTAAAATTAAATTTAAAAACGGTGACTTTATTGATTTTTATGGAAGAATGAATAAGTAATGGTTAGCTAAGTAAACTGAAATACAATCTAAATTTAAACCTTAAAACCTAATGTGTGAACTTTACAAATTAATGAAGAAATTGTGTAACGCAACAATTTAGTAGAACCTACAACTTTGCAGTAATAACAATAAGTAATAAGAAATAAGGAATTTAGAAAAGTGAAAAGTATATTTTTTGCACTAACAAATATTCCTAAACACATTTTCCTAATTAAATATTATTTGTTTGTTAGAATCTCATTTTTAACACTTTAAATTCATTAAATTGAAAAAGGTACTATTAGTTTTATTGGTTAGTTCATTTTTGGCACCAACACTTTCAGCCCAAAGCGCAGATTCAGATAAGCGTTCAAACATCAGTTTTGGCGTAAAGGCGGGTGTAAATTTTTCAAACGTTTATAATACAGAAGGTCAATCGTTTGTGGCAGACGGAAAATTTGGTTTTGCTGGTGGCGTATTCTTAGGCATTCCTATTGGTTCTTTCATCGGAGTTCAGCCGGAAGTTTTATTTTCACAAAAAGGATTTAAAGCATCTGGATCTATTTTGGGCGGTACGTATAATTTTACACGCACAACTAATTATCTCGATATTCCAATATTTTTAGCCATCAAACCGGCTCAAGGTTTTTCAATTGTGGTTGGTCCGCAATTTTCCTACTTGATCAGCCAAACGGATGATTATGGAGTATTGACTACAACGCAAAAACAAGAATTTGATAATCAGAGTATTCGCAAAAATATTTTTGGTTTTGCAGGTGGTGTCGATATCGAACTTTCACCCGTTGTTTTAGGTTTACGCGCGGGTTACGATTTCCAAAAAAATAACGGCGACGGTACATCAACTGCACCAAACTACAAAAATGCTTGGTATCAAGCCACGATTGCGTATAAATTATTTTAGTAGGTAACAGGGAATAAGGAACAGGGAATAGTTGAAAAACTATTCCCTGTTTTTGTTTAGTGAACGATTGCCGAAGTGATTTATCGAAGAAAAAATATTTGCGCTTACATCATATTTCTCAATTTGCTTTTGCAATTTCTCTATACACATTCAACCTTTTCAGGGTTGCTGTTTGCGCTGTTTCATTTTTATTTTCATCGCCTATCTCCTTTTGCAATTTCTCTATACACATTCAACCCTTTCAGGGTTGCTGTTTGCGCTGTTTCGTTTTTATTTTCATCATCGCCTATTTCTTTTTGCAATTTGCAATTTGTTTATTGCTTCATTCCCTATAACTTTTCAATGCTTCTTTCAACTCCTCGCACGCTTGAAGGCAAATATTTTCGAGTTCTGTTAATATTTTATGAATATCTTCGGATTGAGTTTGTTTAGAAGCAAATTCCTGAATTTTTTTTGCCATCATTTCAAAATCAGGACTCATACCCATAATTGCAAACGAGGGAATCATTTTATGAACAGAAGATTGCAACAACGCCCAATCTTGCTTCATAAAACTTTCTTTCATCGCGCTCACGAGCGGCGGTGTTTGCTCTAAATACAGCGAAATCATTTCCGACATGAGCTTAGGATTTGATTTTGTGCGTTGTAACAAATACGTTAAGTTGGTATATTTTATTTTTAGATTTAGTGCAGATGTTGTAGGCATCGTCTCTGCAACAACTGGTTTTTTTACCAAATTTATAATTTTAGAATATAGCAAACGCTCATCAATCGGTTTAGTAATGTAATCGTTCATGCCAATTGCTTTGCAACGCGCAATATCCACTGTTGTAACATCGGCGGTGAGCGCAATAATCGGAATATTAGAATGCAGTGTGTTCCGAATATAATCTGTCGCTTCAAAACCATTCATCTCCGGCATTTGTAAATCCATTAAAATTATATCGTACGATTTTACTTTAAGTTTTTCTATTGCAATTTTTCCATTTTCCGCTATATCGCGTTCGAAGCCGAAATCATCTAACAGCGTTTTCATGAGCAATTGATTGAGTGCCATATCTTCGACGACTAAAACTTTAATGCCTTTGTTTTCGTTATCATGCTCGATTATCTCCGAAATTAATTCGGCAGAAGCCTTTGTTTTATTAAAATTTAGCTTAAAACTAAATGTTGAACCTTTATCAATTTCACTGACCACTTCGAGATGACCACCTTGCGCTTCTACCAATTGTTTAACGATGGCTAAACCCAAACCGGTTCCTCCATATATGCGCGACGTATTAGTTGATGCTTGTTGAAAGTTCTCAAAAATATTTTCTAATTTATTTTTAGCAATACCGATACCTGTGTCAGTAACAGAAAATTCAACAGTAACTTGCTCTTCCGTCTGATGAACGAGTTTTACACTAAAAATAATTTTACCGCTATTTGTAAATTTAACGGCATTACTCATCAAGTTTAGTACAATTTGATTCAATCGAACCGAGTCGCCGAGCAAAACTTGTGGTATGCGCTTATCGAAATTTTTAACGAGTTCTAAGTTTTTTTCAAGTATTTTTGTTTCAAACAAGTGTAGCATGGTCGTTACAGAAACTTCGAGTTTAAAAGGCATTTGCTCGAAAATCATTTTGCCGGCATCTACTTTTGCCAAATCTAAAATATCATTAATTAGTACAATGAGCGCGTCGCCACTCAATTTTATAGCCATTAAATATTCTTTTTGTTTAGGGTCAAGTTCTGTTTTGAGTATCACTTTTGTAAACCCAATAATAGCGTTCATGGGTGTTCTGATTTCGTGACTCATGTTTGATAGAAATTGCTGTTTCGATTTCACCGCCACTTCTGCAATTTGCGTCGCGTTTTCTGCTTTGGTTTTGGCTTCTTCCGCAATAGCTGTTGCCAACTCTGCGAAAATTTTTGCCTCAAATAATTCTGTGGCAGCGCGTTTTTGTTCTGTAATATCGCGTGCAACTACAACGGCACCCAAAATATCGCCTTTCTCATCTTTATAAACTGAACCATTGAATAAAACATCTGTCAGTTTATCATCTTTTATTGTGAGTGGATAATTGGTTACAAAGCCTTTTTCAAAAACTTCTTTATAAACTAACCTTGCTTTTTCTGGCTCTGTAAAATAAGTAAAGAAGTCGCTATCGGTGAGTTCTTCGCGCTTTTTATTCGTAGCATTCTCGAAAGCAACATTCATATCAGTAATTTTGCCATCAATACTAATAGTGATAAGCGGGTCTAAACTCGCTTCAATCAAACTGCGCGAATAAGCATATTGTGATGCTAATTTTTTTTCAGTTATGTCTTGTCCAATGCCACCCATCCGTATTACTCTTCCTTCGCTATCGGCAACTACTTTTCCGGTGCCTTTAATAAGGCGCTCTGTACCATCGGCGCGCACCAAGCGATAAAAAAACTCGAAAGGTTGATGATCCATATATGCTTTACGCACAACCGCTTCCATATAATCTTTATCGAATGGGTGTATAAATTTGATGAAATTTTCAAACGTAAAATCAAATGTGCCTTTAGGCAATTGAAATAAATTGTAAAGTTCATCGCTCCACACAATCTGATTTGTAATCACGTCCCAATCCCAACTACCAATTTGCCCTAACTGTTGCGCTTCTATCAGTTGGCTGTTTTTATTTCTAAGTATTTTACTGACCGATTCAATTTCTATGTTTTTTAGCTCAAGCTCTTTATTTTTTTTGTTCAACTCGTTATTTTTTTGTTCGAGTCTAAAGTTATTCTCTTCTAAAATTTGCTCATTTCTAATGCGTTCAAGTTCTAATTCGGCGCGTCTGGCTACTATTTTCAAAATTGATGCAATCGTATCAGAATCTTTAATTTTTTTCTGATGCATAACGGAAATTAAACCGATGGCATTGTCGTTGTTATCATAGAGCGGATAACCAATATAAGCTTCTATATTTAATTGCTTAATTATTTCACATTTGGGAAAATTTATACCACAATTTTCAGTGTAGGAATAAATTGCACCTCGAACTATTTGCTCGCACGGTCCATCAGCTAACGAATAACTTACATTTTCTATTAATTTACCGGAATTTGAAAAAGCAATAGTTTCAATAATAGATTCACCAGTTTCATTTTGTGCGAGTTTACCGACAAAAACATAATCAATTTGAGTGGTATCGGCAATAAATTGAACAAGCGAATTAAAAAACTCGTTGTATAGTTTATAATCTGCAAAACGTTCCGAAAATTCCGTCAGAAAAAGTTTATTGTATTTATTGAGTGCCAGTTCTTTGTGCGATTTTAAAAGCATATCATTTGCATCCACCAATTCAAGGGTGCGTTGTTGCACTTTTTGCTCAAGTTCGGCAGCGCGAATTTTTTGCGTTTCGATGTTATTATTTTTAGCAATTACGCGATCTGTCACTTCATAGCCAAAAACCAAAATACCTGATATTAATTTTTTTTCATCATACATTGGTTGATAACTTAAACTAAAGTAGCGATTTTCAGGCAATGTATCTACGTCGCGCGCAAGCATAGCTGATATTTCATTGGACACAAACACTTCACCTGTGTTGTAAACATTGTCTAAAATTTTATCGAACCCTTGTCCTTCTAATTCGGGCAAAGCCACCATAACAGGCAAGCCTTTTAATCGGCGTTTGCCGAATAAACTTTGATAATGGTAATTTACTAAATCGTAAATGTGTGTGGGTCCTTTAAACGTACAAATAAAAGCAGGTGCATTCATTAATAAGTTTTCAACCATTGTGGCTTGTGTTACCATTTTGATTGTAGCTAAATCCGTTAATTTTTTAGCAGTTATTAATTCGGCTTCTATTCTTTTGAGCTCTATAATTTCTATTTTAGAACTTTTGAGTTCCGTAATATCAACTATTGATGACAACAAACAAGGTTTATCATTCCAGGTTATTTTTTCTACCGATACGATAACGTTTTTTATTTTGCCATTTTTTGTTCTGGCTAAATTTTCCATGTTTCTAATACTCTCGCCCGCGTTTTCAAAATTACTAATATTTTTATCGCGTTGCTGTACAGTTGTAATATTTAATTCTAAACCCGATTTGCCCAACAATTCTGCGCTTGTAAACTCAAATAGTATTTCTGTGGCACTGTTAACAAATTGAAATTGTCTATTTTCTGCATCAGTAATTACTATGGCAACCGGGCTCATATCTAAAATACTTTTCCACCAATTATTCGAATTTCTTAATTCCATCTCTAATTTTTTTTGTTCAGTAATATCAACCACAGTGCTTAAAAAGCATTTTTAGTTATTTAATTCGATGAATCTTACAGAAGTGAGTACGTTTTTTTTCACCGTGCGCGTTCTTCAAAACAGATTCGGTATCATTCACACCGTTTTGCGCTATTAAATCTCGCGATATTTCTTCGCGCAAATCTGGGGGTACAAGATTTAATTCAACCGATGTTTTACCCAGAATATAGGCTTTGTCGTAATGTATAAATTTTTTAAAGGCTTTATTAGAATAGATAAATCTACCTTCTTCAATACTCGAAACCGAAATGGCGACAGGTATTAATTCAAATAAATTATCAATTTGGTCAATTGATAATTTTAAAATTTCTTTCGTATTTTTCATTTCAATTCTCCAAAAGTATTAGGAAATAATTAATTAGAAGTAAATTATTTGTCGTCAGCTTTAGCTGGAGGCATTTGAAATATTACTTTTAGCATTATTGAGAGGGAAGGTACGCAATCGTACGCAGATTATAATTGATTAAAGGCGGATTAATGAGCCTATTAACTTTCTGTGAAAAATCCGCTCTGGATCTGTGTGCATCTGCACACTATTGTTTGACATTTAGCTATCAATAAACAATTACGTTTATTTTATCTAAACAAGTGAAGTGCCTCTCAAAATTTAAAGAAAACGGATTTTCCATGAAATCTTCGATTTGTAGAAAGCTGTAATTCAAACGTTAAGAAATTATTTGCATCGCCAAATTATTCGATTTATGTATAGGTACATACACCTTATTCCCTAGTTTTAGGAACTACAATTGGCGAGTTGCGCTGCACCAATCTTTTTAATTTTTTGGATTACTAATGCTGAAATGCGCTGCACCCTACAATTTTTAATTTCTTTTCAAATGGTTGATATAATAGCGCTTAGTTGTTCTCGAGAAATATTTAATTTGAGTTGAATTTTTAGAAGCATTTCTTCTTTTTTATTTTCCTGGAAAAACAGGTCGCTATCGGTGAGCGCGGCGAACTTTAATTTAAGTTTTGCTTTCTGCTCGCTCCAGTTTGCTGGAAATTCATTTGCGTTTACCAATGAGATTAATTTTAGATTATGAAAGAAATTATTTATGCAAATATGACTAAACTGGTAACTAGTTTATTTACACAATTGAATAAAAAACTTACATAGTTTTTGGATTGCCAAACATTGAGTGTGTTTTTCTATTTCTTAGTGTTGTATTTATTCATAGCAACGTTTATGCCTTCATTAATAAATGCTTCGATTGTTTTGCGTGCAGTATCAATAATGTCGGGTAAAATTTCATTTTCTTTATTCGTCCATTTGCCCAGAACAAAGTTAACTTGTTTTCCTTTTTTAAAATTATCACCTATTCCGATACGCAAACGCGCATAAATATTATTCCCGAGACTTTCGTCAATACTTTTTAAACCATTGTGTCCGCCGGCACTGCCCGAAATGCGTAAACGCTGCGTATCGAAGTCAATCGCTAAATCGTCAACAACAACTAAAACATTTTCTTGTGGTACTTCGTAATATTGCATCCAATGCCGAACCGCTTTACCACTTAAATTCATGTACGTCGTCGGTTTAATAACGCACACTTTTTTTTCGGGTAGCGCAATTTGCGCAATGTGCGCCCAGTGCGCCGTTTTAAATTTTTCGTCGTGTGCATTTACAAACGCATCTACGGCATTAAAACCAATATTATGGCGCGTATTTGTATATTCGTCGCCCATATTTCCGAGTCCAACAATTAAATATTTCATTCCTGCAAACTTTTCTTTTCTAAAAATACGTTTCAGTGCGTCAAGTATCATACAAAAAAAGTTAAATGTGCGTTAATAAATTTTGCGAATAGAAGCCGCATTAACTAATATTCGTTCGTTTGTAAGCTATTATAATAAATGTTTTAACAAGCCGATAAAAATTGTCCGCAACTTTTATAATTTTACGCGTCTAATAAACATATGAACCCTGCGGGTTCAGATAACTAATGCAAAATTATTTTAAAACCAGTTAAATTTCTCACAAAGATGAAACAAGTTTTGTTTTTCAGTCTTTTCGTTCTCGGTTTAGCGTTTGCAGTGCCGGCACAAGCGCAAAAATTAGCCATCGTTGATATCAACCAAGTGCTAAACACTTTGCCGGAATATAAACAGGCACAAGATAATTTAGATAAAATGGCGCAACGTTGGCGTTCTGAAATTGCGCAACAACAAGATGCCATAAAAGGTATGTACAGTAAATATCAAGCGGAACAAGTTTTATTAAACGATGACGCGCGCAAACAACGCGAAGAAGAAATTGTAGCAAAAGAACGCGATGTGCGCGAAAATCAGCGCACTAAATTCGGACCGGAAGGCGAACTATTTAAAAAACGCCAAGAAATGGTAAAACCCATTCAAGATAAAGTTTATGCTGCTATTGAGCGTTTTGCTGCCGATCGCGGTTACGATTTAATACTCGACAAGAGTAGTTCGGCGGGTATTATTTTTGCAAACGCAACTTACGATAAAACACAACTTATCATCGAAATGGTAAAAAAATCGTGACGCACTAAAAACTCTGCGATAAATTATTTATTTTCGCACCGTTTTTTTAAATGAACTTGTTTAAACTTTTTCTTTCAAGGCGAAAATGAGCCATTTGCAGCCGAATAAAATAAGTTTAAACAAGTTCAATAATAGTTTTTTCGATATTCACTAAATATTTTTAAATCGTTTTAATTTTCACACAAACTTTTTTCAATTCATGAAATTCATTTTCAGTTTTATAATCGCAGCGTTATTTTCGCAAGCTGTTATGGCGCAAGCACCCGCAGCAAGCACTACGCAAAAAATTGGCTATCTCAATACACAAGCAATTTTAGCCGATATGCAAGAAATGAAATCGGCAGATTCTCAGCTCGAAGCATTAGCAAAACAGTTGCAAGCAAAAGATTCATTGGCGCAATTGGCATTTGTAGCAAAAGCACAAGCGTATCAGGAAGATGTAAAAAAAGGTGTCATGGCACCCGTTAAAGAGCAAGAAGAAGGAAAAAAATTAGAAGATGAGAAGCAAAAAATTGTTGCCTTCCAACAAGAAATGCAACAACAGATCGGTAAAAAACAACAAGAATATTATCAGCCTATTTTCGATAAAGTTAATAAAGCCATTGCTGATGTTGCTAAAGATAATGGATTCACTTACATTATTGATGCTACTAAAGGTTCGCTTTTATTTGCCGATGAAAAGTTGGACGTGCAAGCATTGGTGCGCACAAAATTAGGTTTGCCTGCTAAAGTGGCTACACCGAAATAATTTATTTAAAAAAAAATGGGAAGAGACGCGACAATTCGCGTCTCTTTTGTTTTAATTGACGTTTCGCAAATGAATTTAACAGTTGATGTTGGAAACACGCGTATTAAACTCGGCGTTTTCGATGCACATAATTTTTTAAAATCTGTTGCGCAGTTTGCTGAAACACAAACGGATGCACTGCAAAATTTTTGTGCAGGTTTTAAAATCGAGAAAGTTATGGTGTGCGCATCGGGTAAAATACCGGAAGTATTCAACGCTTTTTTGAACGCGCACTATACCGTTTTTTATTTAACGCACGAGTCACCGCTTCCGATTTTAAACAATTACGCCACGCCAAAAACTTTAGGAAAAGACAGATTAGCTGCCGTTGTAGGCGCAGCGCATTTGCACCCCTATAAAAATTGTTTAGTCGTAGTGACGGGAACTGCACTCACTTTTAATATACTGTACGAAAATACTTTTTTAGGCGGCACAATTTCGGTAGGTTTGCAAATGCGATTTAATGCTTTGCATCATTTCACGGCGCATTTACCACAACTGAACGTTGAAAGCGCAAACGCTGAACCGTTTGTTGGTAACGACACAACACAGGCCATTAACAGTGGTGTTCTGAACGGATACATAGCTGAAGTGGAAGGAATGATTGCGCGCTATGAAAAACAGTTTGGCGCATTAAAAATAATTTTTTCGGGTGGAAATTCTACATGGGTTTCAGAAAATATCAATCGGTTTGATGTAGAAACAGAACCCAATATCGTTTTAATTGGCTTAAATGCACTACTTCCGAGATAGCTTTAATAGAACTTTTTTAAACTTGTATCTTTCGGCTGCAAAGAACCCTTTTTCGCCTAAAAAGAAAAAGTTTAAACAAGTTCATATTTTAATTTAGAACTAAATAAATTTTGCGCATTTTCTGTGTAATTTTGCGACTTCTTTTAAAATAGCTTCCATGCAGCGCAGCGCATAGCGCAAAAAATGCGTTATTGTAAGGAAAAAAAGGTTTCATTGATATTGCTCTATTGCGTTAATTAAAAATGAGCAACAAAAAATTTAGGATGCGCTTTGTAAAAAATACAGCACTTTTAGTTATTCTCACTGTTTCAGTGAATTATTCTCAAGCCCAAATAGTAGATTCCTACTATAAAAATATTCAACCTTACGATAATTCGGCTATTTCGCGTTTAGGTTTTGGTAATTTGCTTTCACAATATTTCGCCAATACGGTTGGTTCAGCCGGTATGACAGCCGCAGCGCGCGATATTTATAATTTTAATCCGTACAATCCTGCTTCATTGCCTGGTTTGCGGACAACTGCTTTTGAAATCGGACTTTCAGCGCGCAATAGCACCGAGACAGATGCAACAGGTGCTACTACTTCTGCACTCAGTGGAAATTTAAGTTATGTCGGTTTGGGTTTTCCAACGTATAGCGTAATCAACGAAATTTTAGATCGGAAACCACGCGATTGGCGATGGGGATTTGGTTTATCGCTCACGCCTTTTAATCAAGTGGGTTATAACGTGCAGCAAAAAGTTACAGCACCTAATACAGATTCGGTAACGATTGCAAATTTTTATGTCGGAAGCGGTGGAACGTACAAAGCATTTATTAGCAATGGCGTAGAATATAAAAACTTTAGTCTGGGCTTAAATATTGGTTTGCTTTTTGGCAAAACAAGTTTTATTCGCCAAACTGTTTTAAGTGATTCTTTGATTTATCCGTACAATAATTATTTTGTTGACGATTATTCGATGACAGGTTTTATTTATAGTATCGGCGCACAGTACGATATTGTTTTAGAAGATAAAAAATTGGGTGGTATTCAAGTTGGAAAAAAACGATTGGTTCTTGGTATATATGGCAACCCTTCGACATCTTTTTCAACGTCATCTTCTCAATTTTATCGCCGAGTTGCAAGTGGTAATTATCGCTCCGATACTTTAGCAAACAACACCAACATATTAGGATCAGGAAAACTACCGTCGGAAGTGGCGGCAGGTTTTCAATTTAAAAATGGATATACTTTTCAGATTGGTGGCGAAATAAAATATACGGCTTGGAGTCAGTACCAAAATGATGCACGACCAGATAATACTTTGAAAAATAGTATTCAATACAGCTTAGGTACTGAATTTATTTTAGATAAAAATCGTCTTAAAAGCGATGAAGAAAAAGTGCGTTACAGTCTTGGTACGCGTTTTGGTTCCGACCCGCGAACACTCAGCGGCGAACAATTTAGTTCTTTGGTATTTACAGGCGGTTTTTGTTTTCCTATTCGCGTTGGTAGAGGGCAGCAACTTTCTTTTTTAAATCTCGGATTAGAATATGGCAAATTAAGCACAGCACAACTCACTGAAAGTTATTTTAAAGCAACCTTAGGTTTTACTCTCAACGACAATACGTGGTTCTTGAAAAGAAAATACAACTAAGCGTGTGTTTAGATTAATGTGCGACGATTACGCGCTGCGTTGTATCGCTTTTATTATTTTTGATAATTCGGATAAGATAGTTGCCCGATGGAAAATTACTGACATCCGTTGAAATTAAATGATTGCGCGCGTCTTCGCCCGAAAGTACGGTCATCAGAAAACCTTGTGCGTTATATATACATAAAAATTTTATTACTCAAACGCTCGTTTCCTAAATCAATATTTAATTGGTTTTTGGTTGGATTCGGATAAATACTAATGGTATTCGCCATTACTTTTGGTGCAACAGAAATAATTTTTGATGTCGTTGAAGTGCCATTCAATTCTATTTGATTTAATCGGTAATAAGTTATAGTGTTTAAAAATCTCTCTGAAAGCATAATTTTGTTTTTCCGTTGAACTTCCAATACCACCAATTTTTCCTTTTGTATTTTAAAATAATTCGTTGAATCAATTCTGGCAATTGCTTATCAATCTCATTGTACCCTAACGATTGAGCAAAACTTTCTTCCAACTGTATTTTAAATTCTACCATCGTTTTAATTTATGCCATTTTAATTTAAACTCAATGTTAAGGTTTTTATAGGAATTTACAACATAATTTTATAGCGCATCAATTTGTTCATCTTTTCCTTCCAAAAATAAAAACCTGTGTAATTTTTTTTGCCGATGTTAAATATCTAAATTTACGGCTTCATTTTTTAGTAAGGAGAAGTTAAAACAAAACTTAAAACCATAATACAGAAGCAAGTTGCCTTATGCTCTATCATTTATTTGAATGGATTGACAAATATTACGATTTTCCAGGATCGAACCTGTATAAATATGTTTCTGTGCGCGCCAGTGCTGCCATTTTACTTTCGCTTGTAATTGCTTTGGTTTTTGGCAGACGCATTGTGGATAGGTTGCGCAAATTACAAATTGGCGAAACCGTGCGCGATTTAGGTTTGGAAGGACAAAAACAAAAACAAGGTACACCAACAATGGGTGGTATAATTATTTTACTCGCCATTGTTGTGCCGACGCTTCTATTTTGCCGACTCGATAATGTTTATGTGCTACTCATGTTGTTGGCAACCGTTTGGATGGGCGCTTTTGGTTTTATTGATGATTATATCAAAGTTTTCAAAAAAAACAAAAAAGGATTGCCCGGCATTTTTAAAGTGGTCGGGCAAGTTACATTGGGTTTAATTGTGGGTTTAGTGATGCTAAAAAGCGATGATATTGTTGTACGTTTAGATAGTAAAACGGCAGCGCGCAAAGATTTCCAAATCGTGAAACGCGTTTACATACCCGACCAAACGCGCGGCGGAAAACTTAAAGAAATGGTGTATGTTAAAGCTCCGCTGACGAATGTGCCTTTTTATAAAAATAACGAACTTGATTACTCAAAGTTTTTAAAACCTATTTTGGGTGCCGAGTGGAGTAAAAAACTCACGCCGTTTATTTTTGTGCTGTTAGTTATTTTTATAATCACGGCGGTATCGAACGCTGCAAATTTAACCGATGGTATTGATGGTTTAGCGGCAGGCGTATCAGCTATAATTGGTGCAACACTTGCAGTTTTTGCTTACGCAACAGGTAATTCTATTTTTGCCGACTATCTGAACGTATTATATATACCTAACTCTTCGGAACTTGTAATTTTTGGTGCTTGCTTTTTGGCAGCTTGTATTGGTTTTTTATGGTACAACGCTTTTCCGGCGCAAGTTTTTATGGGCGATACAGGAAGTTTAGCGCTCGGAAGCATCATTGCTGTTTTTGCCATTTTAATCCGAAAGGAATTGCTCATCCCGATATTTTGTGGCATTTTTATGGCAGAAACACTGTCAGTCGTTGTTCAAGTGAGTTATTTTAAATACACTAAACGCAAATATGGCGAAGGTCGGCGCATTCTGTTGATGTCGCCGTTACACCATCATTTTCAAAAAAAAGGTATTCCGGAACCCAAATTAGTCATGCGGTTTTATATCGTAGGCATCATGTTAGCCGTTTTAACTATTGTGACGTTGAAATTACGTTAAACAACTTTCAGGTTTGAGTTATCAGCCGTCAGCCGTCCGTTATCAGCGGTTAATTAATAAATGAAGCTGAAAGCTGTTAACGGATAGCTTAGATACAATGAGCAAACTTTACAAGAACAAGGGACATGTCATTTTTTAAAAAGTACAAGGTTAAATCCGATGCGCACCTGACCGATGAACAGGTCGTTGCGCGCGTATTGGAAGGCGAAACCGCGCTTTTGGATGTGTTGTACGAACGTTATTCGGGTAAAATTTTTCATAAATGTTTGAGTTTAATTAAAGATAGAGAAGCCGCCAAAGATTGTACGCACGATATAATTGTGAAAGTGTTTACCAATTTAGCTAATTTTAAGGGGCGTTCGGCGTTTTCGTTGTGGGTGCATTCTATTTCGTATAATTATTGTATGGATTATTTGCAAAAACGCAAGCGCACCGATTTTTCGGATAATATAGAATACGAACTCGATGTTTTAACAAACGATGACAGCGCATTAGAAGATAAACTTTTACACGATTTGCAATTGGTGCAACTCGAAACCGTTTTCGAGAAATTGAACACCGACGAAAAAATGATTTTAATGATGCGCTATCAAGATAATATGAGCGTAAAAGATATTTCGGATTCGCTTCAGATTGGTGAATCGGCGGTGAAAATGCGCTTGAAGCGTAGTCGCGATCATCTCGGCGAATTAATTGTAGCTTTGGAAAAAAAACAAAATAAATAATAGCCATTGGTTGTTAGTTTTTAGTTGTTAGCCAAATTAAATTATATCACAACTAACAACTAACAACTAACAACTAACAACTAACAACTAAATTATGGATAACAGAATTGATAAAAAGCTTTCGCAGTTATTTAAACAACTCGGTCAGAAGCGCGAAGAAATTCAACACACTGAACCGCTTTTGAAGCGAGACGTTTTTAATACGATTGACACAACGGCATTAATAGCGGATATTATAGACTTGTTCACGTTTAAATTTTTAGAATCGCACGCAACAATGCTCGACGCTTTTCCAGAAAATACTTACGGCGGAAAAAATAAACAAGCCGATTCGGCATTTAAATATTACGTCAATAAAATTAAAGATAAACCTATCGAAGAATCGGACGAGGATTTCGCCGATTTTAAAAAATAAGGTTTTTAGAGAAAGTTAAATTAAGGAATAAATAAAACACGGATTTTCACGGCTTTTTAATGCAGAAAAAAATTTATGAAAATATGCGTTTAGAATCCGTTCAGTCTGCGTTTCAATATAATAACATATTTCAGCTTTAGCTGAATAATTATAAAAATTTAAAAATTACAAAGCATGGATACTCTTAATCGCATCGGATTTTTAATTCAACAAGCTATTCGAGTTTTTGGCGAAAAACTGGCAGGCTCAATTCCGATTTTACTCCTCGGAATTTTAGTAGTAGTTATCGCGTTGCTTTTTGCACGGCTTATTTCGGGCGGTTTTGAACGTTTGCTGCGCACTATTTCATTCGATAAATTTGCCGACAAAGTAAAAATTACGCAATTTTTAGAACGCACAGGTATTCAGATTTCACCCAGTGCCATTATTGGCAGATTTTTTTATTGGGTGTTTGTGCTACTTATTATATCTTCTGCAGCAGATACTTTGCAATGGGTGGCGGTATCAACACAAATACAAAACTTTTTAAATTATTTACCCAATTTAGTAATCGCATTAGTGGTACTTATTTTCGGTTCATATCTTATTTCGCAATTGCGCGATTTCCTGCGTCGCAGCATGACATCGCTCGGTATATCAACAGGTCGCGTATTAAGTAACGTTGTTTATTACGTGCTGAGTATCATGCTGATACTAACAGCACTACAACAAGCAAAAATAGATACCAGTATTATTTCTGCCAATCTACTCATTATAATAAGTGCCATCATGTTTGCAGCAGCGTTATCGTATGGTTTTGCTTCGCGGGATATTTTGGCTAATATACTTTCGGGTTATTACAGCAAGCGTACTTTTTTAAAAGGAATGTTGATTGAAGTAAATGGCATTCGCGGTATTGTAGTTGATACATCGAATGTAGCAATTACGCTAAAAACATCTGAGACAGAACAAGTCGTAATTCCGCTTCAACAATTGGTGAATAGCACAGTTAAAATTATTAAGAACGATTAGTTTTTGGTTTATGGATTGGCAAACAAGCATTGCAGCTTTTATACAATACTTACAACTTGAGCGCGGTTATCCTGCCAATACACTTATGGCGTATAAACGCGACGTGCTAAAACTTAAAAGTTTTTTGGAGCGCAACTATCCTGAAATGTTGCCAAGTAATGTTATACCGCTACAATTAAAAAAATTTCTACAATTTCTGAGCGAAATAGGATTAGATGCCACAACCCAAGCGCGCACACTATCGGGCACAAAAACGTTTTTTAATTATTTAGTTTTAGAAGAAGAAATAGAAGTTTCGCCCGCTGAATTAATTGATACGCCAAAAATTGCACAAAAAATTCCCGATACACTGTCGTTCACTGAAATCGAACAAATTTTTTCTGCCATTGATTTATCCGAACCTTCTGGTCAGCGCGATCGCGCGATGTTTGAAGTTTTATATGCTTGCGGTTTACGCGTTACTGAACTGTGCGAATTAAAAATTTCACAATTATTTTTTAATGAAGGCTATATTATTGTAATTGGCAAAGGCAATAAACAACGATTAGTACCTATTGGCGCGGATGCGATGAAGTTCGTCAATATTTATATTAATCAAGTGCGCGTGCACCAGAAAGTATTACCGCCATACAACGATTTTATTTTTATCAATAGTCATGGCAAACCCCTCTCGCGCGTTTGGGTTTTTCTCATTTTAAAACGTCTGTGCTTTGAAGCTAAAATTGAAAAGAATGTTAGTCCGCACACTTTCAGACATTCATTCGCGACACATTTGCTGGAAGGTGGTGCCGATTTAAGTGTTGTGCAAGATTTACTCGGGCATCGCAGTATCACAACAACCGAAATTTATACACACCTCGACAAAAATTATCTCCGCGAAGTGATTCAAATGTTTCATCCTATGAATCAAAGGGGAAAATTGTAAAAGGCTAAAAGCAAAAGTAAAACGAGATTGAAAACGTGATTGAAAACGTGATTGAAAATGAAAATGAAAACAGTAAGAGTTTATTTTTGAAACCTGCAAAAAAAAACTTTATTTAAAACTTAAATCTCTGAGTTTTAAAATATTGGAATGCAAAAAATTACGTCGAGGATAATAAATTGCAGCGATTTTTAAATTTTTTAATTACTTCAATAAATTTTTATGAATAACACAATGAAGCGTTCTCTATTTTTTGTTTTTATTTTTTGTAGTTTGAGCATCACTACCAACTATGGTGCAGTTGTATCAAATAGTGCAGCTATAAATATTTCTAACCATAAAGAAGCTGCGCAACAATTTAAAAATCAGAAACGCATGGCGCGTTTAGAAAACTATTTTCAAAAACGCACCTTTAGCACAAGCGATCCGATTGGCAAATGGTTAGTATATGGAGTGGCAGGTTTAGCTGCTGCAATTTTATTAGGGCTTTTTAATTTAGGCGCACTTTCGGCGTTAGCCGGTTTGTTTGGCGTGGTTTGCTTAGTTGTTTGGTTTATTAAGCAAAATGGCTAAACAGGATGTTGCTTAATCCTCACTCTTTTAAAAATTTGTGAGGATTAATTAAGTTTAAAAAAGACGGATAAACGCGTCAGACTAATTAAAAACGCTATATTGCTCTACCATTAAAATGGTAATTTTGTGGAAATGAATGCTTTTAGGGATTTTATTTTTGCATAGGTGTTGCGCAGTACTTGAGACGCTCCTATATTTGTGTCATAATAACAAGTTAATCAAATTTTAATAGAAACAAAATTAAATTACCAAACTCTCTTAATGGCATAACAAAATACAATTAAACCGAGATTTCTTTTAGATGAAGCCCATGAGCATATAATTACTAAACCGTCCTCATCCCACTACCGATAAATTTTTTTCGGGTCTTCCTAAACAGAAAAGCAGTATCACGAAATTGATTGTAGTTTCTACATTCGAATTTCACAATCACGAGAAACACGTAGTCTTGTTGTATTCAACTTGTATCAATCGGGTTTCATAATCACGCGAGATTACTCTGAGTTTACGCTACTCAGGGCTAAACATATAATTCGTGCTTAACACTTACGCTTTTTTTAAACCTTTATTCTTTAATTTCTTAATTCTTCAAGTCTCATGAAGAGAACGAATTTCTACTTCGGTTTTCAGAGTCTGTTAGTATTGGTTTTTGCAGTTTTTGCTACTGTTGCTTCGGCACAAGGTATTACTTGCAAAGGTGCAATCAACATCACTCTTGACGGTACAACGCCTCCGGCGACTTGTACTTACACGATCCTCGCATCTGACATATTAGCTACAGGTACTACTGGTACT
>JAYVNP010000016.1:0-2332 GCA_043758385.1 Saprospiraceae bacterium | reverse complement strand
AGACACAATCTCAAATCGTTCGAAACGCTTGGGAGCAAGGTTATAATGACGATCAGATTTCTAAATTAACGGGGCTCCCAATAGAAAGTATCAACCATTTAACCGAAGCGTTGATGGATGAAAAAAAACGTCGTCACGAATTTAGACAATGGATAACGCCAAACATAAAAGCAGAATTCGTTGACGGTGAAGTTATTGCTCATTCGCCCGTAAAAGTAAAACATTGGAAGGTTTCTTCTTTACTTTCACGCTTAATGGGAACTTATGTTGGCTTAAACAATTTGGGTTCGGTAGGCTATGAAAAAGTAATGATTTCTTTAAAACGAAACGATTACGAACCCGACTTAGTTTATTATTCTAAAGAAAAAGATATCGAACTTGATGATGAGCAAGTTTTGTGCCCTCCACCTGATTTAGCTGTTGAAATATTATCTAAGTCAACGGCAACTTTAGATCGAGGAAAGAAAAAACGCGATTATGCCGCCGCAGGAATTACCGAATATTGGATTGTTGATCCAGTTAAAGAAATTGTGGAGCAATACATTTTATTTTCGTCGAAAGATACTGTTTACGCACCCGCAAAAATTTTAAATACCCATCATTTATTAGAAAGCAAAGTTATTAAAGGATTTTCTGTTCCGGTTGAAGCGCTTTTTAATGAAGAAGAAAATGTATTGGCACTGAGAGAACTGATGAAAGTTTGAACTAAGTTTTATACTTTTTGTGCAAATCTTTCCAAGCTAAAATATATTTTACTGCAAGCGATTTATACGGTGACCAACCTTCAGCTACTTCGAGCATTTGCGATTTCAATTTCGATTTTGGATCTAATCCGTACAACTGCACCATTAAATTTTTTAAATGATAATCATCGGCGGGAAGTATATTTGGTCGTTCGAGTGTGTACAATAAAATCATATCCATCGTCCAGATACCAATACCTTTTATTTCAGAAAGTTTTGCGCGCACTGCGTCATCGCTCAATGTGCTCCAATCGAAATGTGTTAAATTATTTTCTTGCCAATACTCGGTCAATCGCAACAAAGTTTGGTATTTAGCATCCGACATTTTGAGCGAAGCCATTTGCACATCCGAAATAGTAAATAAATTTTCTGCCGTTGGCACAACGCCATTTAAAAACGCCGTAAGTTTTGTTACAACGTTAAACTTACTGCGATAATGAATTTGCTGATCGAGAATGCAACTCAGTAAATCGTAAAATACATCGTGCGTACTTTCGACGCGCGGTGTTTTTTTTATTTTTTCAATAATATTTTCTATTACAATATCGCGACGCAATAAATGCGCAATGCCTAAATCTTCCATAACTACAATTTCTGGTTCAGCTGCGTTTTAATGCGTTCTGAATCGTTGATACGTTGCTTTAAAATTTCGATGTAATCTTTTGCTTCCGATACAGCATAATCGCTGTAAGCACTATTTGCAAAAGCTAAAGCTGTTTCGAGTTTACCAAGGGCTTCATTGGCAACTGCTAAATTAAAAGTTGCTTTACCTGCCGACTTCTTATCTTCTTTTTGCGACGCTATTGGTGTCCAAATTTCTTGTGCTTTTAACCATTGAGCCGTTTCAACATCGCGGACTGCTTGTTTCATCGGCTCTTTAAAAACGCCATCGCCCGAAGAAAAGTAAGTGCGATGCACTGTTATCCATGTTGGCGCAATGCGCTTACCATATTCATTTCCGGCTTGTAACGATAAGTTTTCCACAGAAGCAGTACCCGAACTTAAATTAGTGCGCGCCGACTTTTCGCTATCACCTTTACCTGAATTCGTCGCATTTTTTGAAATGATGTACTCATCAAGCACTTGTCTCGATTGAGGATCGTATAAGCGCCAGCCAAAACGCAAATTCATCGTTCGATTCGCAGTGAACTCGGTTCGTTTAACATCTTTACCATCTTTTTTTTCAATGATTTCACCCTTAGTAATCCTGATATCATTGCGCGGTTCAAACATTTCAATAGCTGCAACCGCATCTACTCTGTAATCCTGACAAATGCGTTCAATATCGCGCCAATCAATCGGCGCAAGCATACTCGTTCCTGTTTCGCTGCCGTTTAATTCGACTGTCGTTGATTTTACAACAAAACGCGGTGTTTGAGTCAGTGTTTTGGTTAATCCTTCAACAGCTTTCACTCTGCCGTTCCTATCCTGAAATAATGCATTATCATTCAGTAAATTAAGCGCGGCGGTTGCCCAACCACTCGACGGCTTCGATCTATCAATAACTGCTATCGTGTTGACGTGATCTGGAATTACCAATTGTGCAGGTTGCAAAACTTGAATACCAACCGACGGTGAACAAGCAGAAA
>JAYVNP010000015.1:0-21416 GCA_043758385.1 Saprospiraceae bacterium | reverse complement strand
TCAGGATAAACTTTGCTTAAAACTTCATTCATCCTATGATCAATAGTATGATTTCCTATAAAATAATTGTGCATTATTTCAGAAAGTTCAAATCTTTTGGGCAATTATTAATAATTGAAGCTAATAATATATTAATTATATTTTTAGAGATATCTTGTTTACGACCTGCCTTTCCAACTTAGTAAAATATTAGCTCTGTATGTTAACTTATGTTATGAAAAATTCTTTAAGTGAGTTGTTTTTATTTAATTGTTTTGATAAGGTAAATGAATGAAATTTAGTCGGACATTAAACAATCACGTTTAATTCAATAAATTTTGAAAAGTTTGAAACACTAATTTTGCTCTTCCTTCATAAGAATAGTCGCTTAAAATACTTCTGTCTCTTGCAAAATCTCTAAGATAAGAAGCTGATTCTTGTGTTAATGAAAGCAAATATTGAGCTTGTGTTATAATTTCTTCAACTGAGTTGTAAAGAAAAATCTCTTTTTGAGGCACAAAATACATACAATGCTCATTACTAAAAGGGGCCAGTTGAATTCCTCCAACAGATGGAATCTCAAAAGATCTCATATTATGAGAACCGAAATTATGCTCTCGAAAAATATTAAGCTGAACCCGATATTTATAAATGGTCTTCCAAAAATCAATTTTTTCAACAACATTAAAAATTGTAATAAACTTATCTGCGGTCAACCATTTTCCCCATCCAAAACCATAAACATCTATTGAAATTTGGTTTTTTGCTAATATTTTAATGATTTCAGCCCTTTTTTTGTCTGGGTTTCCAACTAATGCAATTTTTAATATTTCATTTTGGCTAATAACTTCAGCATAATCTGATTCTTTCAAATCAAACCCAAATGGAAGATGAACTGTTTGAATATTAAATTGTGTTGTTATCTTTTCGCACAAATCTAAACTGTAGCAGAAATGTAAATCATATAGTGGCACACATTTTTCCACATTCTCACCTCCAGATGACCGAAATGATCTAATAAATGGGTGATCCGGATTATAATTTATTAGTTTCACATTGCTTATTTTTTTTATCTTTATTAAAGTTTCTGGTTGAATTTCAATGCCCTTAAATATCCATACTATATCTGGTTTGAAAAGCTTAATTTTATCGATTAAACTATTGTTTATTTTTCTATACAAATATTTCTTAAATATACGATTACCAACTTTGCCAGAAATTGAATTTTTTTGAAACTTAAATTTGTCCATATCAAAAAGTTCAATACTTTCTAACTTGGCTTTCAAATAACGAACATATATTGGTTCAATTGCAAAACTGTTGGAAATTCCAACTACCAAGACTCTCATGATAAAAAATTATTTAAACTGTGTAATGTTTTTTAATCTTTGAAAACTAATAGATAACTTCAACTATTTGGGCAAGAGGAAAGTGAGTGCGATTACAAGCATGGCGCAATCTTTAATGTGACAAATTTCTACTTCGTTCATATACTGCCCACCAATTTTTAAGGAACTATTTTCGGCTACAATCGTCATGGTGCTTTCCAAATTTTTATTCCAGACGGGAGTAGAATAGTTTAAACTGCACATAACGCCATTTATGAAATCGAAACTTAATGAACCCACTGTCTTCAAAATCGGTGAGTGAGGCATAGTTAAAATCAGTGGACTTGGCTTGAATATTTGAAATATCGCCAGAAAGCATTAATGCATTTAAAAGTATACTTTTAAGTAGTCAACTAAAATTAATCAAGTAGGTGCTTCCTATGTTTGAAAGAATGTTCTTGACTGCTTTTTTCAATGTTTCGAAAGATTGAAAATCCTCGATTTTTAGCCAAACATGCTTGATATGATGCCACAATATTTCTATCCAATTTAATTCTGGGCAGTAAGCAGGAATAAATTGAAAGTAGAGGTTTTTCTTTTTCCATTCCTCCATTTTTATTCTAACTTTAGCTGAACGATGAAAAGAAGCATTGTCTAAAATGACAATAGTTTTTTTTGTTACGTAATTTAGAAATTCTTCCGTTATTTGTATAAAGCTCTCAGCATTCATTGCTCCTTGTATCTCGTAAGGTTCTATTTTATTATCGCGACTAAAAAAAGCAGCTAAAGTGATTGATTTACCTCTTTGAGCTGGCAAACAAATTTGTGATTTTTTTTTGAGCCAAGAGTTAAAAACAGATGGGTTAAGATTGACCGAAGCTTTATCATAGCTATACAAGTCAATCTCTCCAAGTTCACTCATTTTGATGAGTTCAACTATTTCTTGCTGAAAAAACCTAAATAAACATTCATCTCTTTGGTTTTTAAGGCTTTTTCGAACACGTCTCCATGTATAACCCCAGCGACGTAACAAAACCCCTACTTGTGAACTACTCAAAGTAATTTTGAATTTCTTTAGCAATTCTTCTTTTCCATGTTTGATCGATTTTATGCTATAACTTAACTCTGAGTCAATTTTTTTTTATTTCTTCCGTTATAACTGAACGACGACCTGAACGATAGGCATCTCTTAAAGTTGAAAATTGATTAGTTTCCCAACGCTTAAACCAAAATGTAATCGTTTCTCTTTGTACATTAAAACGATTCGACAAACTATCAATATCATACCCAGCACTGCTCAGTAATAGACATTCGCAACGTTGCCGTTCTCGATGATTAGGGCTATTTTTAAACAAATACTCTAATCTGATTTTATCATTTTCAGAACTAATAGTCACATAACGTTTAGGTGTAGACATGATGTATTTTTTGCAAAGATACACATCCTTGAGCTGCTTGTTTAATTACAATCGACTACTTAAAATCATTATCTAGCAGTTGACAACCATATTTTGAAAAAATTTTTCTAGAAAAATTATTCAGCATTATCATTTTTTATGCCATAAAAATTTATTGCCCTGGAAAAATCCGTTGGGGTTGAAATATCTTTTAGATTATCATGATTCGAATTCCCATCATAAAATGACATAAAGTTATAGTACAATGTAGAATCATTCAGAATCCTCGCACCGTGATCACTGAAAACAAATATCTTTGATTTTTTATCTTTGGCTAAAATAGTATTAATTGATTTAATTACTCTTCTATTTAAACTTTCTAATGCAAAAGTATATTTAGTTTCTCTGTTTACTTTGGGGTCATCAAAAAGGCATTCGAAGAAACCGGTTTTAAAATTATTTTCGTTTACTGCATGAAATGGGCTATGTATAGCAAGTGAATGTAAATAAACAAATTTAGGAAAAGTTGAGGGTGCTGAAACTATCGAGTCTAAATCATTAAAAATTTGCCTTTCTACAAATTCTGGTTTAAAAGTAAAATTTTTAATCCACCTTTTATTTGAAAGATACTCTAAAAACTTTCCATAAAACGTTTGATACAATGATTTCAACCAAAAAGAATTCCAATCTTTAAAAAATAGCCTCGGATACCTTGGTGGATGATGGTTAATATTGAAAGGTGATAAATTATAGAATTTATAGCCTTTGTTTTCGAGTTTTGTGGCTAAAATGTTTCCATTAGCTAAAATATCTTCCATTTTACCAATTCTTAATCTGTTTTGTTTAGTTGAAGAAGTTTGCAATAAATTGGAAGGGAGGGTATCTTGAATAAAGAAAGATGTAACAGAATAGAGTGTAGAATTATAATTACTTCTGCTATTTTCGAAATAATAAAATCCTTTTTGTTTGAGGGAATCAATAAAAGCAGCGTTATCGAAATTTAGGTTTTTTTTTAAAGATTCCTGACCAGAATAAGCATCGAGCAAAAATAAATAAATATTAGGTGGTTTATTTATTGAATCTACGTACGAAATCTTTTTTGTTTCTCGATTTTCATATTTTGCAAATGTTTTAAATCTTAAATTAAAATAGTAGAAGCCTAAAATGCCATATAAAATAGTTGCTGCGCTTAGTAATTGATTTGCTCTAAAGAGCGGTTTACTAATAAATAATAAAGCCATGTAATAGAGTACAATGTAAAGTAAAAAATACAGCACATTTACTAAAATCTCGTTCCAATCCGCAAGTTCTAACATTATTTCACTGTAAGAATATGTCAAAAGTGTAAATACTATTGTTAAAATCCAAGCAGCATTATTATTTTTAAATTTACTTCTAAAAACAATATAGAGACTAGTTGTTAATACTACAATGAGGGTAGTCGCAATTACACATTCTAATATCGAAGGTTTTCGATTGAAATCATTTAATGCGCTTCCTAAAATGTAAATGCAAACCAAAAAAAATTGAAAAATTTTTACAATTCTATCTGTATTAATTAATTTTTTTTTCAAAAAGTTAAAAAATTGATTTTGGGTAAATAAATGTATGTTCCGAAAAGTAGGTTAAGGTAAATTGTTTATCTATAAAACTCCCACTATTAAAGGGAGCAAAGTAGATGAAACTGTTTTAGCGGATTTTCACTAATATAAAATTATTTAAAGTGTTCTAGACTTTTCTTCTCTATTTTTGAAAAGAAGTAGAATGCGTTTTGTTGTTAATTCCTCCCGAGTTACCAATTCAAAAAATTGTGAGAAGTTTTCTAAAAAATTCATAAAATTGTATTTATCAAAAATATCTTCTCTATTTTGTAATAATCGTTGCACTTTTTCATCTTCTTTCGGCACCCATTCAATTATTAGAAAGTTACATTGCTTTGCAAAGAATTCGGATAAATAATTGAAAGGCAAATTATTAGAAATACATAAATGATGAATCAGAGCTAACGCCATGATTGTGTCTACCTTAACTCTATCCCACAAGCGTGAACGTTCTAAATTCATCCAACCGATTCCAGGCGAAGGGTTCGCCATATCGAATAAGACTGGCGTTATTTTAGTGTTTTTTTCTTTTTTTAAAGATAAGTAGTTGTTTTCAACACAAGAAGGATCAATATCGAAAGAATAAACATTTTCTGCGAAATTAGCAGCTAAACGACTAAACGCACCATCATTTGCGCCTAAATCTAATACATTTGTAGGTTTAATTCTTTGTAAAAATTGCGCCACAATTTCTGACTTATTTTCAAAATAAGCTTTTTCTACATCTTTGTTATAGTATTCGCCCCACTCAGTTCCTTCAGAGGTATAATTTAATGCTGCAATTGTAGATGTCAGATTTTCAATAACGTTTTCAACCGATTTTTTTGAAATCTTGTTTTTAGTAGCATCAATCTTTTTATCTTGATTTGTCACTTGCGTTTTGGCGTGTAAATGCAAATGTAAATACAAGCCTACGTTAAATTTTGTTTTAAATGGCAATAATTTAGAAGCTAAAGCTAAATGAACGCCATCTAAATGTGTCACTAATAATTTATTAAATGACACATCAACTTTACTCATTAATGCCAAAGGCGCTAAGAAGTGCCGACAAAATTGTCCGTAAGCTTGCCAAGGTTTACTATCTTCATATTTTTCGAAAGAGAGCGTATCAATGAAAATAGCTTGGCTGCCGACAAACTGAACGTTATAAGCAGATGCATCTTTGAGCGTCATTCCAAACTCTAAAGCAATTTTTTGTGTTTTCAGTGTGAGTAAAGCTGCATCTTTCAGCATACTAAAACTCCATTCGAACGGATAGGATAAAAATGAAAGTTGACTAGGCAAAAGAATTTTATAAGCCTCTAAATTTTTTAAACCATTATGTACTTCTACATGAGAAATTAAATACCCTTTAGCTGTTAATTCATTGCATAATCCAGATTGAATAAAAAAATCAAAGTCCTTTTTGAATTTATTGCTAACTGAACGATAAAACAGTCCTTCTTTTTTAAATATAAAACCACTATCGTCTCTAAAAGAAGACAACTCTCTATTTATAGATAAGGAGTTGTCCAATTCATCCTTTACTTCATTTATTTTCATTCAAACTTTTACCTTTGAAAAATGAAATTACTTTAAACTTTAATTGTTTAAAAAACAAAGAAAAACCTAGAAAGCCGGCTATTAAAGCTTGAACTATCATACTACCACTACCTGGATCGATGTATAATAATATTTGAAACATATCGGTTGGATTTAAAAAATTACAAATTTATTTGGGAGTAATTCATCCTTCCTACAGATGATTCTTAACCAAGTTTTGTTGCTTTGACCAATCGAATTTGTTAAAGTTTAAGAGAAAAAATTTTTTTTTAAATTTAAATCAATGATTCTTACTACGTTGCATGTTAATTATTTCTTAAATTCGTACACGCGACATCAATGTTCTTGCATATAAATTTCAGGTGCAATAATTTTGAATAGCAAAACAAATTTTAAGAAAAGTTGTCGAGAAAGCTCAAATAATTAATTTATTTCACTTTTTTTCAGGCCCAAAAGTAATCGTTAATATGGCAAATTTCGATTCCGTTCATATACTGTCCGCCAATATTAACCGAGCCGTTTTCGGCAACAACTGTCATGGTGCTTTCGAGATTTTTATTTCAGACGGATGTGGAATAATTTAAACCGCCCATACCGCCATCGATTAAATCGAAACTAATTAAACCGCTATCTTCATAATCTGTGAGTGTGGCGTGGTTAAATTCGGCAAACTTGGCTTGAGTATTCAAAGTATCACTAAAAGCCAACAGATAATGTCGATAAAGTGCGAAAAATGTTATGCGTCTAAATTTTCTTTGCCGTGCCAATTATCTGGTTTGTAACAGAGATCGTCGCAATTCCAATAAAAATTAATTTTTTTTTGCAAAAATTTCGCCAAGTTTTGCATTCTTGATTAAATTTTTTACCCCAACTGATAGTAGTGAAATACTATTTTGTATTACAGCGAAAACGAATTCATGCACATTGAGTATCTTAGAAAACTAAAAAAAATAAATTAAATTCTCAAAAAATTTATACAATATTTAAAAACAGTTTTTTTTATTCTAGTTGAAAAATACTTTTGGGCAACTAATAGGGCTTTTAAGTAGGTGTTGTTATGCGTAGTTTAAATACATCCTTGTACCAATTTTTATCCATACATGGTCTTTCAATTAGCAGAAAAAATATTGAGGATATTGTCATGATGAAAAGTATTAATAAAATTGAATAGACTGAAATATTTACTAAAGAAAATTTTGAAAAAGAATATCTCATAAGAGGATTACCAAACATACTTATAATAGGATAATGTAGTAAATATATCGAGTAACACATCCCACCAATATTTGTAATTAATTTGATTGATAGAAATTTGAAAATTTTATTAAAAAGAACATAATAATATAGAAAGAAAATGCTTGATAGTTGTAATAATTCCCAAGTAAACCTTTGTTTATTGGATTTAAAATCTCCATTATCAAAAAGCCACATAATTAAAAAGAAAGATAAACCTATTAGATGGTCAAACTTTGTTTTAGGTAGTATCGGTGAGTTTGTCGCATATAAATCAGATAAAATGAAACCTACTAAAAAGTATTGAAAATAATTAATTAAACTTACAAAAGATAATGAATTGATATTGAATTGGTTTACAAATATAAAAGATATTGCAATAGAAATCAATATTATACGCCTTAATTGTGATTGCTTAATTGAAAATAAATATGCCATAACAGGCGCTAAAATATAAAATTGGACTTCAATTTCTAAACTCCAGGCGACACTATTCAACTTAGGTAAACCTCCATAAATGAAATTATGAGAATAAATAATTGAAGCAAGATAACTCAATATTCCGTTACCAAATGAAATAACTTTTGATACATAAACTGCACCAAATAATAATATTGTCATTATTAGAATATATGGTGGCTCAAGTCTTGTTAATCTTCTCAAAAAGTACTTTTTTAAACTGACAGGATTTTCTTTTGCAATATAAAATTTTGCGAATGGTATACCTAGAATAAATCCACTAATGACAAAAAAAAGCGGAACTCCTAAGTGTCCATGTGAAAGCAAATGTTTCGAAAAGGAATAATCCATACCATCTGAGTATTGATTTACGTCCTTTACAGTTAAGAACCCGCTTAAATGAAACAAAACAACACTTGCGATTGCAATAAATCTTAATCCGTCTATTTCTGGTATAAAGCTACCTGATGATGTAATTCTTCTAAACGATAATTTCATTTTTACAAATTTGCTCGTTTTTTTCTATTTATTAATTTCTCAAAATGTTGTCGGTATTACGAATCTGCACTTAGTTTAAGTTATTGGTAAGTAAATGTTGTAGCTTTTTCCCCTTTAAAATGTTTTTTAAACAAATCAATAATATTTGCAATCAATTTTTTTATGTTACCTAAAAAAAATTACAAAAAAGTTGCTTAAAAAACTTGAATATTTTTTAGCAATTCCCAAAAGATTTTCTTCAGTTTTACGAATTTTTCTCGTTATTCATTTAAATTAAAACAACCAATAAATATGGTAATTCCTGTGAATGTTGGTTCAGACAGTTTTATACATCCGCTCAATAATATCTACTGTCTTTAAACCTTCGAGCGCATTAACGGTAATCGTGTTTCTGCCTTTCAATACATCAATCACGTTTTCAATGACGAAATTATGATTTTGCGCCGACCCTTTGTATGCACCGTAATCGTTACCCGGATTTGTTGCTGCGAGTTCGGGCAACGTGTAATCTTTAATGTGACAAATTTCGACTTCGTTCATGTACTGTCCACCAATTTTAACGGAGCCGTTTTCGGCAATGATTGTCATGGTGCTTTCGAGATTTTTATTCCAGATGGATGTCGAATAATTTAAACTGCCCATGCCGCCGTCAATAAAATCGAAACTTACAAAACCACTGTCTTCAAAATCGGTTAATCCTGCATGATTAAAATCTTTAAACTTGGCTTGAATGTTTGTGATGTCGCCAAAAAGCCAATACATTATATCTATAAAGTGCGAGAACTGCGTGAAAAGTGTGCCGCCGTCTAAATCTTTTTTGCCGTGCCAACTTTCAAGTTTGTAGTAACGTTCGTCTCTATTCCAGTAGCAGTTAAGTTGCACCATGAATATTTTCCCGAGTTTACCGGATTCGACCAAATTTTTTATCCAGACCGACGGTGGTGAATATCTATTTTGCATAACAGCGAAAACGTGTTTATGCACGTTCAAGGCTTTGAAAATAACTTTTTCAGCATCCGATTTAGTGAGTGCCATCGGTTTTTCGATGACGACATGTTTTTTTTCGTTCAAACATTGTAATGCTTGCTGCACATGAAAACCGTTGGGCGTAGCAATGTTAACAACATCGCATTCGATACCGGCAGCAAAAAAAGAGTCTAAATCTTGAAAATGTGACGCATTGAATGCTTCGAGTTTGAGTTGCTCGAACGGTTTAACATCAATCAAGGCGACTAATTCTGCCTCGGCGTTGCGCAGAATCATTTCGGCGTGTCTTTTGCCGATGTGTCCACAGCCGACAACGGCAAACTTAATTTTATTCAATAAACAATTTGAAATTTGAAATTAACAATTACGAAAATCAATTTGAAATTAACAATTAACAATTATGAAAATCAATTTGAAATTTGAAATCAATTAACAATTTGAAATTAACAATTTGAAATTACGAGGATTGTAACTTCGTCTCTTTGATAGTTTTCTGAATTGCACCAATGATCCTAAGTATTTCCTCATTTAATTCCAACAATGGTTCGCATTTTTCTTTTTCCAAATAACTGGAATCTCTTAGCAATCTTAACCAAAAGCGAGTCTCTCGAGCCTCTTTGTACGCAATGGTCAATTTAGCGTAAAAATCTTTTGTACTTTGCCCACCTAAAGCTTCTTCAATATTTGCTGCGATTGAAGTACCCGATCTTAAAAGCTGATCAGCTAATGAATATGGCTTTTTTTCCTCTCTTAGAAACTTATAGGTTTGAACAATTTGTAATGCAAATAAATAAGATTTTCTTTGAATTACGTTTTCTCCTTTCATAGTATGCTTTATTCAATTTGAAGTTTGAAATTTACAATTCGTAATTGCCAACTGTTAATTCGTAATTGCCAATTGTTAATTGCTAATTGTTAATTGTTAATTGTTTTCCATGGCTTCGCCGTTCATGTGTTACTACACATGGGCTATTTTTATGTTGAGCGCAAAGAAAAGTAATTAGATTAACATAAAGAAGTTTGTTAATGAAATTAAGAATTTTTTTAGATTGAAATTTTTCTCGAATGTGTATTTCTCGAATAATTTGATATTTTTTGATAAATTTTTAAATTTAAAGCACCATTTTTTAATTTTTGTGCATCATTGAGAAATTAAGATTACTTTTAAGTGCGCAGGGCAAAAAAAATAGATGATTGATGAAACGCTTATTTCGGCGTGCATAGCACAAAAAACGACGGCACAGAAAAAACTGTACGATGCTTTGGCACCTAAAATGCTGGCAGTGTGTTTGCGTTATGTTAAAAATCGGGCGGATGCAGAAGACATTTTGATTGAAGGAATGATGAAAATTTTTAAAAATATAGATCAGTTTTCAGGAGTAGGCAATTTTGAAGCGTGGTCGAGGCGTATTTTTGTGAATGAAGCATTGATGTTTTTGCGCAAAAAAAAATTACTCGTCATTTCTTTAGATGATTCGCCGACAACAGTTTTTAATACTTCGACGCCGAGCACTGCCGAGAGCGATTTAATGATAGAAGAGATTTATAAAATTTTAGCCGTTCTGCCCGTTGGTTACCGCACCGTGTTTAATATGTTCGAGCTCGACGGTTATAAACACGTTGAAATTGCAGAACTACTCGGCATCAGTATTAATACGTCGAAATCGCAATTAATTTTAGCCAAAAAACGCATCAGATTTGAATTTGAAAAAATATATGGAAACCGATAACGATTTTTTTGAAAAACTCAGAGCGCACAGTGAACAACTTGCCGAAACGCCGCAAGCACAAACTTGGCAGCGCTTGGCGTCGCGTTTGAAAAAAGCAAAAAAACAAACCCACAAAGTCAATTTTTTAAGTTTTTCGTTTTTTAATATTTCTATTCTCGCAATTATTCTCATTGTCAGCATTTCAGTGCTGGCATACATTCAATACCAGAACACGCTGCGCAAAGAGCAAAGTTTTTTATTTTTTTCTAATTTTCAGAAATATACGGGTGTTTGGAAATCGGAAATAAACGAAACGCGCGAAGAAATTTTTATAAATAGCGATACACCAAATCGCATTTCGTTTTCAAAAATTATTTTTTTTAAACGCGATACGATTCGCAAAATTAATTTTTCACTCGAAAGAAAATTAAATAAAAATTTTTTTATTGAAAACGAAAAAAAATTTTCAGAAAAAAAAATTTTGCAAAATGAAATTTTTTTTGAATCGGGCGCAGAAAAAATAAATATTTTGCTCGACGACAAAAATCATCGCCTCGTTTTTATTTATCCCGAAAGAAATACGACAATTTATGTGCAGTAGCTTGAAGCGAAACAAACTCTAACTTTCAAAGTGTTTAAAAATCGTTTGCGACATTATTTGAGATTTTGTCTTGAAACAATCAAACTTTTTGAAAATTTGCATGCTCAAAGAAAAAAAGTGCGTAAAAAATTAATTCGATTTGACTGGGCAATTAAAAGGCTTTTAAGAAATAAATTAGCATAATCGTATAAACAGTTTTTAAAACTCTAAATTACAAAAAAAAAATCTAAAATCAGCGCAGTAGATTAAATCTTGAACACATTCGAGTTACTTTTGTATTCTGTACGAAGTAAAACGAAAAGTCTTTAAAATATAGGCGACAGAACTTGCGTCTATACTAATTCAATAATTGTGAATGGGTTGGTTTAAACGATTACGCGAAGGCATTCAAACTGCCACAGTTAATAAAAGAGATACGCCGGAAGGTTTGTGGTTTAAGTGTCCACGTTGCACCGAAACTTCAACTATGAAAGTGTATCGCGATAATTTCCATAAATGTCCGAATTGCGATTATCATGGTCGAATCGGCTCGGCGGAATATTTCGATATTTTATTCGATAGGGATTCGGAAAAGTATTTATTTAATGAGGTAGTTTCAAAAGATACGCTCAAGTTTGTTGACACGAAAGCTTATCCGGATAGATTGGTTGATGCTGCAAAAAAAACAGGATTGACGGATGCTATTAATGTAGCTCATGGCACAATAAACGAAAAATCAATTATTATTGCCAGCATGGATTTTTCGTTTATCGGAGGTTCTATGGGTTCGGTTGTTGGTGAACGTATTGCGCGCGCCATTAATTTTGCCATTCAAAACAAAATGCCCTTACTGATAATTTCAAAATCTGGCGGTGCACGCATGATGGAGTCGGCATTTTCATTGATGCAAATGGCAAAAACTTCTGCCAAACTTACACAATTAGCGGCAAATAAAATTCCGTATTTTTCTTTAATGACTGATCCAACAACGGGTGGTGTTACGGCGAGTTTTGCGATGCTCGGCGATTTAAACATCGCTGAACCTGGTGCGCTGATTGGTTTTGCAGGTCCGCGCGTGATAAAAGAAACCATAAAACGCGATTTACCCGAAGGGTTTCAATCGTCCGAGTTTCAACTCGATAAAGGTTTTCTCGATTTTATTGTTAATAGAAAAGATTTGCGCAGCACCTTCGATAATTTACTGACCATGATGCATCCCTCGAAATAAAAATGAATGGAACAAGAACTACGAAAAGAACTGCTCGCTACCATTCGATTTTTTTACAATAAAAACTGGGCACCTGCCACAAGTGCAAATTATTCTTTTCGCAACCTCAGTGACAAAAACACTTATACTATTTCGCGTTCGGGCGTAGATAAAAATTTATTTACTGAGCACGATTTTATGGTGGTTGATACCGAAAGTAAAGCAACAGATGCTTTTGCGCACCTCAAACCTTCCGCAGAAACGCTTTTGCACACCATGATTTACAATATTTTTCCAACCGTAAATTGTATTTTGCATACGCATTCGGTGGCGAATACTGTTATGTCGCGCATCAATCAATCGGATGTACCTATTCGTTTGAGCAACTACGAAGTTTTGAAAGGTATTTCTGGAATCAGTACGCACGACGTTTCAGTTGAAATTCCTGTTTTCAAAAATTCGCAAGATATTCCCGCGCTCGCCGACATTATAAAAAACTACCTCACAGAAAAACCTGCGATTCCCGCATTTTTATTAGCATCACATGGTTTGTACGCTTTCGGAAACTCCATAGCCGAAGCTAAACGACATATTGAAGTGATCGAATTTTTGTTAGAATGTGAATTACAACTAAAATTAAAAAATTAAATTAAAAATTAATAAGGTATTTTCGTCAAATTGTGAAATCCAAAATTTATTTCATGGGCATAAACAACGCGTTGCACATTAAAAATTTTCCGTTATACCAAAACGCGCGATACACCGGATTATCAACCATATAAATAATGCTGCCCGAACGCGCATTTTGCACAGCAAACACCATTGAACCTGCCAACGCCGACTTTGCGCGCGCACCTACAAAACCTGCCGATGGTCCGTTAGCGTTTAAAATACCAACGTTATAACAATTTTTTAAAGGTTGATACACATCGGAACTGGTTTTTAAACTAAAATAGTTTTCAGTCATACCATACGCCAACGGATTAGAATTATCGAGTTTGACACTGACAATACTTCCAGGATTATTATCGCTCAAACCGTCGCGCTCAAATTCATCGTAGTGCATGAAACGCTTTTTCAAATTGTTTTGGTTTTCCGATTCTTCTGCCGCATCTTTATCTTTTTTTGAGGCAAACTTCGTGAGTTCAAAACCTTTTTTATCTTCAAACGGGTGTAGTGCATCGCCAATTAAAATCAATCTACCACCTTCATTCACCCATTGTTTGATGCGTTCAATTTTTCCCGCGTCTAAATTGGCGTAATTACCATCCGTTAAACACAAAACATTAAAACGCGACCATTTAAAACGATTAAAATCGGAAAGTTTAATTTGCATGACGTTCATGTTCAAATCTTGCTCAAAAAAATGCCAAAGCTGTCCGTAACTGTGATTATCCACATCGTCATCTTGCAAAAGTGCAACCGATGGTCGCACCAAAAGTTCAACGCGACCCGAACCTAAATCTGGTCCAGCATCCGAAAAACCAGACATAATGGGTGTGACATCAATTTTATTTATGCCCGCATTTAATGCAATTTCTCTATCGAATCGTCCCCCCAAATCTACATTATCGTTGCGCAGTGCTATAATAGTTCCACGTTGCAAGGTTTTACCTTGTAATTGTATCGGTGCAGAATTGACGCGCAACTTGACACCGCGATTTAACAACGCCGAAACTAATTTACCATCATTTAAACTTTGCCAATTTATAGCGTAGGCGTAAGCGGAATCGCGCGTATTGTTCAGAGCCATTTTGCGCAGCGAAAACGTATCGGTTTCAACATCAAATTTTTCTTTTGTTGCTAAAGCGTTTAATCCAAAAGCCATTGGTAAACTCCACGCTGTAATATCGTAGGTAGAAGAATCGGAAAGCACGTTATCGGGATTGAGCAAAATACCAGCCAATGTTGCGCGCGATTGCGACATCGAAATCGCCCAATCGCTCGTTTTTACGGCTTGGATTTCTTCTTTACCAGTATTATAATTATACGCTAAAACAGATTTTCCCACCTTCGGATGTCCCCACGCAATATTATGTTTGCTCAACAAATCGGTAAAGTTTGTTAGGCTCGCTTGATTGTTGGTATTCGGAATGATGTACGTTTTGTATGTCCCGACATTTCCAGCCAAATTATTTTTATAAAATTGTTCAAAATTGGTACATAGTGCGGCAGAATTTTGTGAAGCAGTTTCTAAAGTTGCAATACCAGTTGCAAAATGGTGTGCAATTCTATCTTTCAATGAAAGATAATTGCCGTTATCGAGTTGAATTAATCTACCTGCGCCGATACCGCCTTGCTCATACGTCATGCCGATACCGCCGTTATACGTCGGGTAAGTGTCGCCGTAACTTGGATAAAATAAATCGAACTCTTCTTTCGTGAAATATAACCAACCGTGCGCATCGAATGCTTTGGCGTTATTTTTTCCAATCGTTTTTTGCATTTCTCGCTGAAAAGGCGTAATAAATTTATGAAACGGCTCTGCCGCAGGTGCAAAATAATACGATTGCTTGTACCCCATTTCATGATAATCAACTACAATTTGCGGCATCCATTGCTGAAACAATTTCATGCGTTGCTGCGATTCGATTTGCGTCAACCATGCCCAATCGCGGTTTAAATCGAATAAATAATGATTGACTCGACCACCGGGCCAAGGCTCGCGGTGTTCCCGTGCTTCGGCATCTGGATCGGGATTTTTTTCTGATGCGCCGATATACCAATGTGTGTAACGCGAATAACCGTCGGGATTAACGCACGGATCAATGATAAGTACCGTATTTTTCAAGAAATTTTTTGTATCCGCGCGATTTGGATCAACCATAGAATACAATAGAGACATACTCGTTTCAGAGCTCGCAGGTTCATTACCATGCACGTTCATTGAATACCAAACAATCGCCACCGGATTTTTTACACTACTCGCTGTGCCATTTGTACGCGCCATATTTTCAGCGCGAATACTTTCTAAGCGCGCCATATTTTCGGGTGAACTTACAATGCAAACTATTAATGGGCGCGATTCATTCGTTTTGCCGTACTCCATAAACTTTACGTTCGGCGAATTAGCAGCCACGTGTTTAAAATAATCAACAACCAAATGGTGCGGCGTGAATTGTTCGCCATATTTGTGCGGTAAAAATTCTTCTGGGCTGAGTAGTTTTTGTGCCGAAAGCACATTAAGCGTAAATAAAGTTGCCATAGCAACCAAAGCCATTCTAAAATTCATATCGGGTGGTTCTGTTTAAAATTTCAAATTGTGTCAGCGTGAATGACAAAAAATTTTGAGAAAAGTAGGCTAAATATAATGCCGATGGATATTTTTTCCAAAAACTATTAAATTTTCATAACTCTGATATCATTTAACGCGCTGCATCAAATCATTCGCCCAGGCTTTTAAGTATTCTTTTTTATCGGAACTAATATTTAATTTTTGAAGATTCTCGAAAGCCAGAGCAATATACTTTTCGCGTTTTTTTGTTACGGCTTCCAATGCACCCGATTTTAAGTAAAGCGTTTTAATGCGTTCAATTTTTTCTGTTTCAGGAATTCTATTTTTTACAGACATTAATTTTTGCAATTCCTTTTTTTGTTGTGCGGTGCCTAAATCTAAAGTTTCAATAACAAGGAGCGTTTTTTTATTTTGTGCAATGTCTCCACCCACCTTTTTACCAAACGTGGCAGGGTTGCCGAACGAATCGAGAATATCATCGTGAATTTGAAATGCCACACCCACATTATATCCAAAATTGTATAAAATTTGTGCTGCTTCGGGTTTCGCTTCGGTTGCTAACGCACCCATTTGTAAAGCTACGCCCACAAGTGCCGCCGTTTTGTAGCCAATCATTTTTATGTAATCTTCCTCACTTACAACTTTGCGCGTTTCAAAATCCATGTCCAATTGTTGCCCTTCACAAACTTTAATGGCAGCATCGTTAAATGCTTTAAGCAAAAAAGTTATTGTGAGCGGCGAAATTTTCAAGTCTGCAATATATTTGTACGCGTAAATCAGCATCACATCACCCGAAAGAATCCCTGCGTTAATACCAAATTTTGTGTGCACGGTGGGTATGTTACGCCGCAACGGTGCGCAATCCATTATATCGTCGTGAACCAAAGTAAAATTATGAAAAACTTCAACTGCTAAAGCAATTGGTAACGCCGTTTTCACATCGCCCTCAAAAATTTCACAACCCATCAACACTAAAGCAGGTCGCATACGCTTACCCGCAATGTGCATAATATGCCCAACAGGTTCGTATAAATTTTTAGGCTTATCGAATTTGAGTTTTTTATTTTGGAAAGTTTCGTACAGTGTTTGATATTCTAAAAGCGATTTCATGCTCCGTTCTAAATTTTTGCATTGAACTTGTATAAACTTTTTCTTTTTAAACGAAAATGAAATAAGCTTAAGCAAGTTCATTTACTTGAAGCGATAAAATTAATATTTCTCGGCTATTGCACCAACATAATGGCTTAAATATTTGAACGAATCTGTCAACGCGCCATTTTTAACAATCGTACCTCCTTGTAAAACAGGTGAATTTTCAGGATTTTTTAAATGTTGTATGATATGCTCTATAAATTGCTCACCAAAAAAATGCGACGCATCGCGCGGTAATTCATTCGGTAAATTATCAATTGACATTACGGTTACGGTTTTTTCGGAAAATTGCGCAACCGCTTTTTCTGTTTTCGGATCGTAATCGTAAAATGGGTTTTCAATGGTAGTTGCAAAAAGCGTGGAAGGCACCGAGCCGTCTGGTGCAATATCGCAAGAAACATCGGCGATAACTTTCATTGAAAAATTTGTTGCACGCATTTCTTCAGCTGTAAAAAATGGCGGCGCGTTGTTTTCAAAAAAAATACAATTTATAAAAACATCCGAGTGCCGCGCGTAAGGCGCAAAAATAGAAATATATTTTTCGGGATGCGTATAAAAATCTTCTTTATCGAACTTAAAGCGATCGAATCGCACGGCGTAATCAACAGGTTTTAGCTGTGTAAAAACAGGTGTATCGAAACGGCAAAGTAAGTATTTATAAGGATTAACTTGCGTAAATCCAGCATCTTTCAAAACCATTATCGCACCATTCGCAACTCTACCATGACCAGTTAATACAACGCGCAATGCACCAAAATTTGTTTTTTCATAATACGGTAAAACATCTACATAATGCTGTAAATCTTTTAAACGCGGCAGGTTAAAAGATTTTGTCTTTATGCCATACGCTAACAAACCATTATGCGCACCCACCATACCGGCGAATTTTCCAAAAGCTATCAATCGCGCACCACGCGCATCTTTTAAAACTTCATAATCAATGAGTGTAATTTTTTTTTCGAGGATGGCGCGCAGTAAATCGCGGTTTTTGACTTGTTCTTTAATGGTGTGCGAGAAAAAAAAATACGTTTTATTCGGCTTGAGATTCGGAATAGGTACTTCTTTAATGCCCAAAAGAACATCGCAGTTTTCTAAATCGGTACTTAATTCAATGCCTTGTGCGCTGTATTCTGCATCTGTAAAAGCACGTATCTTAGAAGGTTCAACTAAAATTTTGAAACCATAGGTATTTTGAATAATTTTACACTGTGCAGGAGTGAGTGCTACACGATTATCGTTCGGTATCTTACCTTCTTTAATTAAACCGATGATCATAATTGGGTTGTATTGATACGCAAAGTTAGGGTGTTTTGGTGTTCAGAACTTAAATTTAGAATTAAATTTTTTAAACGATGAACGCTGCAATAGTCCCGCTATTGGGGAAATTCTTTTATAAAAAACAATCTTTACCTGATTGGTGGAAAAACTATGCGCAAAAAATTTCTAAGCACGATAAAAATAAGCCCTAAATCAGCGTTCTTATGATTAAGCATTTTATCGGGGACAAAAAATTACTCTACGTTTATGAAAATTAGTTTAGTCGCCGCTATGAGCGAAAATCGCGCAATAGGTTTAAATGGTCAATTACCTTGGGGAAATTTGCCCGACGATTTAGCGCACGTGTACCGCATCATTCAAGATAAAAAAACAGTGATGGGTAAAAAAAGCTATGATACGCCAGACAGAATTGCATCCTCGGCGGGTAATATAGTTGTTTCTAGATTACAAAATATAGCTTTAGAACCAAATTTTGAGTACGCCAGTAGCGTTGACGCTGCGCTCGAAAAATTAAAATCGGAAACAGAAATTATAGTGCTCGGCGGCGCACAGATTTATGAGCAAGTTATTCGGAAAGCCGATACCATTTATTTAACTTTAGTGCAGGGCATATTTGCAGGCGATGCTTTTTTCCCAAATATTGACACAGATTTATTTGAACTAAAAGATACTTTTTTTCATTCTAAAGATACTCAACACGCGCATAGTTTTAATTTTTTGACATTCAAACGTAAAATTAGTTTTTAAAATTGCAGAATTTATAGTTTTTGGATTGCGGTGATGTCGTATTTTTGTGATAATGAATCAGAATTTAGCTTGGCTTTCGCGAACGACTTTGCTTATTGGTGAACAAAAAGTTCAGACTTTAAATGCTGCGCACGTATTAGTTGTAGGTTTGGGTGGTGTAGGTAGTTTTGCTGCTGAATTTATTGCGCGCGCTGGTGTTGGAACAATGACAATTGTTGATGGTGATGTCGTTGATCCGACGAATAGAAACCGTCAACTGCCTGCGCTGGTAAGTTCTCACGGTGTTTCAAAAGCCGATTGGATGGCGGAACGTTTGCGCGACATTAATCCAGAAATAAATTTAAAGGTAATAAAAGATTTTTTAACGCCTGATAAAGCGGATGCGATTTGCGCTGCTGCCAACTATTCGTATGTAGTAGATTGTATTGATAGCGTGAGTCCGAAATTATTTTTGATTGCTTCAGCAAAAAAATTGGGATTAAAAATAGTTTCTTCAATGGGTGCAGGTGGTAAAATAGATGCAACACGTATCAAAATTGCCGATTTATGCGACACCTATAATGATCATTTCGCACTGCAGATTCGTAAAAGATTGAAAAGCAAAGGTATTCGCGACAAACTTATTTGCGTTTTTAGCGATGAACCCGCGCCAAAATCGGCACTGATGATGACGGATGGTTCAAACTTTAAAAAATCGGCTTACGGTACAATTTCTTATTTACCTGCGGCGTTTGGTGGTGTTTGCGCGTCTGTCGTTATTAGAGATATTATAGGCGAAAAAATTACTTTACATAAAAATAAATCGCTCGACGATATGAAAAAAAGGCGTGCTTCGTACAATGAAAAAATGAAAAATGAAGGCGTGAAAAATTAAAATTATGCGTGGTACAGTTCGACTTTTTAAATTGTTTGGTATTAATGTGTACCTGCATTGGTCTTTTATTTTTCTGATTTTTTACTTAATGTATGTTACGTACAGTCGCCATGCAGATATTAGAAGCTTCTTTACGCTTTTAGCTTTGGTACTCATAATTTTTGCGTGCGTTATTATGCACGAATATGGTCATGCACTTGCAGCGCGACGTTACGGTATTGCTACCCACGATATAACAATTTTACCCATCGGCGGTGTAGCGCGATTAACGCATATTCCTAAAAACCCGGCGCAAGAACTCGTTGTAGTAATAGCAGGACCGGCAGTTAATTTGGCAATTTTTTTATTATTAACGCTTTTAGCCGTTGGATTTTTTCATTATCGCCCTACGATTGAAGGTGTTTTTATTGATGATGAGGATTTAGAATTGACGCGTTTGGGTGCTTTGGTTGTTGGTGTAGCTAACGCAAACTTATTTTTGATGCTCTTTAATCTCGTTCCAGCTTTCCCGATGGATGGCGGTAGAATTTTTCGCGCGCTCATGTGCTTTACTATGCCACGTCCGCGCGCAACGTTTATTGCATCTTTAGTCGGAAGAGCATTTGCCATTGTAATTTTTGGATTTGCGCTATATAATCCGTTTAATCCCGACGAAGAACCCAAACCGATGTTGGCTTTGCTGGCGGTTGCCGTTTTTATTTCGGCACGAAACGAATACAAACAAGTGCGCAGCGAAGATAGATTTGAAAATACAAAAGTAAATATGGTTATGATTGAGTCGTACGGTGTAGAACTACTACCAACCGAGTATTTTGTAGAAACCGACGCGAATGAAACACTGAAATCTGTATGCGAAAAAATGAATGTTGCTCAAACCAAATTCGGTATCGTAAAAAACCAAAACCAAGTTGTAGGCACAATTAATTTTGATGATATTCTGAAGTACATTAACTCTTAAACAAAAGGTAAAGTGCAAAGTGCAAATTATAATTTGTTTATTCCTTAATCGAGAATTGTTCTTTCTCTTCTTCTGTTAACTGTAGAAACGGATTTGTAGCAAGCCATTCTAAAATTGTAGAAGGAATAGGCGAAATTTTAACCGTATTATCTAAAGAACTTGTTAATATATTTTTTCCGTCTGGCGAAAAAATTGCAGCATAAATTTTTTGGGTGTGCTTATTCAAGTCAGCTAATAATTCGCCATTTAAATTCCAAAGTTTCGCCGTTTTATCGTTTGAGAGTGTTAAAACATATTTTCCATCTGGTGAAAAAATAGCGGATATAACTTCGGCATAATGTTTTTTAAAATTAGCGAGAAGTTTTCCATTTAAATCCCAAAGTTTCGCCGTTCTGTCGTTTGAACTCGTTAGAATATACGCGCCGTTAAAAGAAAAAATGGCGGTATTAACAATGTCTGTGTGTTTATTTAAATCGGCAATGAGCGTGCCATTTAAATTCCAAAGTTTTGCCGTATTGTCTTCAGAAGCAGTCAAAATTAATTTTCCATCTTTAGAAAAAATGGCGGAAGTAACGGTCGCTGCGTGCGGCAAATAAGCTAAAACCTTTCCGTTTAAATCGCACAAACGTGCAGAGTCATCATCGGAACGCGT
>JAYVNP010000014.1:0-51226 GCA_043758385.1 Saprospiraceae bacterium | reverse complement strand
CCGGTAAATTATCGCCTTTAACAATGGCTTCATAAGCTTTTGCACGACCGATAATATCATCCGATTTAATCGTCAATAATTCTTGCAAAATGTTGGATGCGCCATACGCTTCCAAAGCCCACACTTCCATTTCACCAAAACGCTGACCACCGAATTGTGCTTTACCACCCAAAGGTTGTTGCGTAATAAGTGAGTAAGGTCCGATTGAGCGCGCGTGCAATTTATCATCCACCATGTGCGAGAGCTTGATGATGTAAATAATTCCAACGGTTGCTTTTTGGTGAAAACGATCACCTGTTTCGCCGTCGTATAAATATGTACCACCAAATTCAGGCAAATCTGCTTTCTTCAATAAACCTTGAATTTCCGAAAGTTTTGCACCATCAAAAATGGGCGTCGCAAATTTCATATTGAGTTTTTCACCCGCCCAACCGAGAACAGTTTCAAAAATCTGTCCTAAATTCATACGCGATGGTACACCCAACGGATTCAATACAACGTCAACAGGTTTACCATCTTCCAAGAAAGGCATATCTTCAACGCGCACAATGCGCGAAACGATACCTTTATTTCCATGACGACCCGCTAATTTATCACCTACTTTAAGTTTACGCTTTTTAGCCAAATATACTTTCGCTAATTTCAAAACACCAGCCGGCAATTCATCACCGATAGAAATATTAAATTTCTCGCGTTTAAAATGTCCGAGTTCTTCATTCACTTTAATGCTGTAATTGTGCAGCAAACGCGAAATCAAAGAATTGATGTGTGCATCATCGCTCCAGTTTTGGTAATCAATTTGTGCGTAATCAATTTCTTTCAAAACAGTTGGCGTGTATTTAGTTCCTTTCGGAATAGACATATCGCCGTAAATTGTTTTTACACCTTCCGAAGTTTGATCTTTGACAAGAATTTGCAGCTTATCAATCAAAATCGTTTTGAGTTCGTTCAAAGCTACGGCGTGTGCACTTTCTAGATTACGAATATCTGCTTCTTCTTTCTCTTTCTGAACTTTATCTTTCTTAGCACGCGCAAAAATTTGCTTATCAATAATAATTCCTTCAGTACCGGGAGGTGCTTTCATTGATGCGTCTTTCACATCGCCGGCTTTATCACCAAAAATGGCGCGTAAAAGTTTTTCTTCAGGTGTCGGATCAGATTCACCTTTTGGCGTAATTTTACCGATTAATATATCGCCTTCGCGCACCCACGAACCCACGCGAACAACGCCTTCAAGATCTAAATCTTTTGTTGCTTCTTCTGAAACGTTAGGAATATCGTTCGTTAATTCTTCTTCGCCGAGTTTTGTATCGCGCACATCCATTTCAAAATGCTCAATGTGCAGCGAAGTGAAAATATCTTCTTGCACAACGCGCTCAGAAAGCACAATCGCATCTTCAAAGTTATATCCCTTCCAAGGCATGAACGCAACTTTCATGTTTTGTCCGAGTGCCAATTCACCGTTTTCGGTGGCATAACCATCACACAAAATCTGACCTTTCACAACGCGCATTCCTTTACGAACAATCGGTTTTAAATTAATGCACGTTTCTTGGTTTGTACGCATAAACTTCGTGAGATTATACGTTTTGCGATCTTCCTCGAACGACACTAAATTATCTTCATCCGAACGATCGTAGCGAATAATAATTTGATTCGCATCAACGTATTCAACTACACCGTCGCCTTCTGCATTAAATAACATTCGCGAATCACGCGCAACTTTTCCTTCTAAACCTGTTCCGACAATGGGTGCGCGCGGTTTTAAAAGCGGCACAGCTTGGCGTTGCATATTTGAACCCATTAATGCACGATTCGCATCATCGTTTTCTAAAAACGGAATCAACGAAGCCGATACACCAACAATTTGATTCGGTGCAACATCCATGAAGTCTAAATCTTCTGGTCCGAGCATTGGAAAATCACCTTGCTGACGCGATTTCATTTCTGTTTCTAAGAAATTACCCGTTTCTGCATCAACAATTGAGTTCGCTTGCGCAATTCGTTTATCATCTTCCGCTTCTGCCGATAGATATTCAACGTTTGTTGTTGCAATCGAATTTGAAACTTTACGATATGGTGTTTCTAAGAAACCCATTTTATTAATCTTCGCGTGCACGCAAAGCGTAGAAATTAAACCAATGTTTGGTCCTTCCGGTGTTTCGATAGTACACAGACGACCGTAGTGCGAATAGTGTACGTCGCGCACTTCAAAACCTGCGCGCTCACGACTTAAACCGCCGGGTCCGAGTGCAGAGATACGACGCTTGTGCGTAATTTCACTCAACGGATTGGTTTGATCTAAGAATTGTGAAAGTTGACTTGTTCCGAAAAACGAGTTAATAACCGAACTTAATGTACGCGCATTAATTAAATCAATCGGTGTGAAAACTTCTGTATCACGCACATTCATTCGCTCGCGAATAGTGCGCGCCATACGCGCTAAACCCACACCAAATTGTGCATACAATTGTTCACCCACTGACCGCACGCGGCGATTCGATAAGTGATCAATATCGTCAATGTACGCTTTATCGTTAATGAGTTGAACGATGTAACGCACGATTGAAATAATATCATCTTTGGTTAAAACCAAAGTAGTCATGTCAATATTCAAACCGAGTTTGCGGTTTATTTTATAACGACCAACTTCACCTAAATTGTAACGCTTATCGCTGAAAAATAATTTGTCAATAATACCACGTGCCGTTTCGTCATCCGGTGGATCCGTTCCGCGCAATTGCTTGTATATATGGTCAACCGCTTCTTTTTCGTTCGATGTTAAATCTTTAGCAAGCGTGTTGTAAATAATCGAGTAATCTTCCGAGATATCTTCTCTCTGTAAAATAATTGATTCAATTTCGTTTTCTAAAATGAGATCAATAATTTCTTCTGTTATTACAACTTCGCGCTCAACTAAAACTTCAGAACGCACCAAGTTAACGACCTCACCGGTATCTTCATCAACAAAATCTTCTGACCAAGGACGAATGACTCGCGCACCCAGTTTTCTGCCGATACAATTTTTCAAAATTTCTGGATCTGCTTTAACTTCATCGGCTAAATTGAACAAATCGAGAATAGATTTATCAGAGTCGAAACCGATAGCGCGTAAAAGTGTTGAAACGGGAAATTTTTTCTTTCTATCAATATACGCGTACATCACGTTGTTGATGTCTGTCGCAAACTCCATCCAAGCACCTTTAAACGGAATAACACGCGCCGAATATATTTTTGTATTGTTCGGGTGAATGTTAGAACCAAAAAACACACCTGGCGATCGGTGCAACTGCGAAACAATAACGCGCTCTGCACCATTGATCACAAAAGTGCCTTTCGGTGTCATGTATGGAATGTTTCCCAAGAAAACATCTTGCACAATCGTTTCAAAATCTTCGTGCTCTGCATCGTTACAGCTTAAACGTAATTTGGCTTTCAACGGCACAGAATACGTTAAGCCCCGATACACACATTCTTCAATTTTGTAACGCGGTGGATCAATAAAATAATCTAAAAACTCGAGTTTGAAGATGTTGCGCGCATCCGACACAGGAAAATTTTCTTGAAAGCATTTGTATAAGCCTTCGTCCGTGCGGTGTTCAGGTGTTGTTTCGAGTTGGAAAAACTCTTTAAACGACTTAACCTGAATCTCTAATAAATCGGGACTTTCGTACGCCAATTTAATTTTACCGAAATTATGTCGGTTCAATTCGGGCTTGAGAATATTTTCTACGGACATATAGGTTATTTATACGCTTAAATAGCTTTGAGCTTTGAACTATGAGCATTGAATCCTTTCGGAAATCTTACTGCTCATGGCTCAAAGCTCATATTTTTTTAAGCATTTAATGGAATATTTAGAAACGAATACTTCTTTAATGGAATTTTTCCAAATAAGTTTGCAAAATTACTATTTTATTTTAGATTTTCAAAATTATGCTGAAATATTTTGAGTAAAAGTTTATGCACCTAATAATTTTTAAATCCTAAGATATTTTTTTTAGTCAGCGTAAGTATAAGTGCCGTTTAAATCGAGTTCCGAAAAGTTTTTGTAGCTGCCCTACATGCTCAAATTTTATTCAATATTAAAAAGAATTTTTACAACGCATTTAATGCTTCACAAATTATTTTACACGCGGTGCGAATTTGTTTTTCTGTAATAATCAACGGTGGTGCAATGCGGAGGCATTTATCGTTAAATAAAAACCAATCGGTCAGTATGCCATGTTTTAAACAGTAAATTATAACGCGTTTCACTTCATCGAAACTTTCCAACTCAATAGCGAGCCACAAACCAATACTTCGAATAGTTTTTATTTTTGGGTGTTGCAAATTTTGTAAAAATAGTTGCCGTTTGGCTTCGCAATGAGCAATTAAATTGCTTTCAATGAGTGTGTTGAAAGTGGCTAAACCCGCAGCGCAACTCACAGGATGCCCACCAAAAGTTGTGATGTGACCGAGAACAGGATTTTCCGAAAGTGTTTGCATCAATTTAATATCGCTGATAAACGCGCCGAGTGGAAAACCACCGCCGATACTTTTTGCTAAAACTAAAATATCGGGATGAATTTGCGTGTGACAAAATCCCCAAAGTTTACCTGTTCTACCAAAACCGGCTTGTGCTTCATCTAAAATTAAAAGTGCGCCCACTTGTTTACAACGCGCTTGCATAGCTTCCAAATAATTTCTGCTCGGCGGATTAATTCCAGATTCAGCTTGAACCGTTTCAACTATTACAGCCGCAGTGTTTTCATCAATTAAAATTAAATCCTCGAATACATTATAGTTCAACCATTCAATGTGTGGCAAAAGTGGTTTATAAGCATCGGTGAAATAATTGCTGCTGTTTAAACTCATTGCGCCTTGCGTGCTTCCGTGATATGCGTCTCGCGCGGCGACAAATTTTTTTCTACCTGTTACGCGCTTTGCCAGTTTCATTGCGCCTTCAATGGCTTCCGTGCCAGAGTTAGTAAAATAAACACTGTTTAATTGAGCAGGTAAATTATCCGTCAAAGCTTTGGCATACTCGACTTGTGGTGAAAGTACAAACTCGCCGTACACCATTGTGTGCCAATATTTTTTCGTTTGCGCAATCACTGCGCGCTCAACTTTAGGATGACGATGACCGAGTACACTCACGGAAATACCTGCAATGAGGTCAAGCATTTTTTTTCCGTCTGTAGTTGTGAAATACATTCCTTGCGCACTTTCAATTTCTAAAGCTAAAGGTGCATCGCTTGTAGGCGCGAGGTGTTTGAAAAATAAAAGTTTCGGGTTCAATTAAAATGAAAATAAAAGATTAAAATATTTTTCTTCGTTTAAGGCGGATTAAAAGTACATTTGATATTCAAAGTTACAAAGTTTTTCTCCTGAAAATCCTTAAATCCTGAAAATCCTGATTCAGACAATTTTGTTCAGAGTTAAGTCGGAAAGACAAATCGTTTCACTGCAAGGAAAAGATAACACGGAAGCCTTGAGCGTCATAGCGGCTCGAAGGTGCGCCTCTGCTGCGATTAGCAACGCGACAATACAGCGGCTGTGCAAACCAGCCTCCGCCGCGGAGTGAACGGTGAATACCTGAGTCGGCACCAAGCGGATTTTTTTCAGGACTTTTCGCGTAATATTTTTCGTCGTACCAATCGCTGCACCATTCCCACACGTTACCGCTCATATCGTAAATGCCGAGTTCATTCGCTTTGGGACGAGTGCCTACTTCGTGCGTATTATTTTTCGAATTACCCACGTGCCAGGCCACTTCATTCAAAGTATTGCTGCCGCTGTAAATTAAATTGCGACTTTTATTGCCACCGCGCGCTGCAAATTCCCATTCTGCTTCAGTAGGCAAACGGTATTTTTTGCCTGTTTTTTTTGAAAGCCATTGACAATACGCAACAGCATCGTTCCAACTCACGTGAATAACAGGATGTTTGTATTCACTCGCTGGGCGTTTATTGCCCTTCACATCGCATTGCCAATCTACGCCTTTTTGACTTTCCCAACTTTTTATAAACAAGTAACTATCTCCTTCGCGTTCAGCGTCTGTCACGTATTTTGTTTCATCAATGAAAGCTTTGAACTGCTCTAAAGTTATTTGGAATTTGCCGATGTTAAAGCTGCTTACGAAAACGCGGTGCGGCGGCTTTTCATTCTCATACTCATTGCTGCCCATTTTAAACCAGCCTTCTTGCACTTCAATCATTGCTGGTTCGAAAGCGAAAGCAGGTGGTGCAACAATTTTTGGCGCAGGCGCATTGATTGTAGGTGCTGCTATTGGCACAGTATTGCTCAGAAATCTTTCAACTAATGTGTTGCGCAGCGAGGTGTTTTCAGTTTTTAGTTGTTCAATTTCTTTGCGCAATACATCAAGTTCACTTCTGTTTTGCCTTCTAAAAAACACAAATTGCCCATTTTGATTGGATTTTAAATGCAAAAATCCTTCAGTCGGCTCTTGATGCACTTCTTGCGCAATGATTGTATCGTGCAGTTCAGAAAACAGTTTAGTAAAAGACAAAACCTCTCCTGCGTTTTCTAATATTTCAGCCAAAGTACTTGTAAAGGGAGAATTTTCTTGAATACCGTCTTGCGCTTTTTGATCCATTCCGCAAGCAGCCAAAACTCTGCGCGAGTTTTTGAAGTAGGAGGGCATTTCAATTGTCTTTCTTTCTATAGCGGCACCGGCATAACAACAATCTAAAATTAAAAGAAAATGCCGCACATTAAAAGATTCAATAAGCGGTTCTAATTCTTTATAAGTTATGAATTCTTCGTCTTCAGAGATGAAACCGTCTTGCGGTATTAAATAACCATGTCTTCCAAGCTTGTAGCCATGTCCCGAAAAAAATACAATTAAACTGTCTTTATCGCTGATTTTCGGCTTTACATCTTTAATCGCTTTTTTGATATTTTTTTTGGTCGCGTCGTTTTTGGTTAAACTTTGGAGAAGAATGAAATCGTAATGCTTCGTTAAAACTGTTTCTAAACGTTTTGCATCATTCACTGCGTTAGATAGATTCGAAATGAGAGGATCTTCGTACGCATCAATGCCGATAGTTAGCAAATAATTTTTGCCTTCTTGCTGGAGGTCTCTCAACTCAATTTCTGGGTAACCAATGGCTTTATCGTTCGGCATGCGTTCTACTGCAAAATATTTTGGCTACAAAAATAGAAATAATTGTGAATATAAAAAAATAATTTATGGACGCGCACCAATTAAGCGTTCCACAATTGAAATGTTTGGTTCTTTGTCAATTTTTGTGGTACAATAACCCCAGCGTTCACGCTGGGGTAGAAAAACAAAACGATAGGCTTTAGCCATGACTTAAACCAAGCATCACTTTAGTTTTTTATTCAAATTACGGAATAGTCAGGGCTAAAGCCTTCAATAGGGCATTGTTCACCCCAGCGTGAACGCTGGGGTTATAGTCTAATTACCAAAGAACGTTTTACTTTAAAAATCTAAACCACAAAAATTGTCAAAGAACTAAATGTTTTCAATGAATTATTAACCGGAGTAGTTGCTCACAAAATAATTTTTTTTTCTCATGCTCAAAGATTTTTCAACGAATTTTTCAAATTTTTTTGCAATGATAGTGACAAGTCTTATTATTACGCAAAAAGTAATTTATCAATAATTTATCACTCGATGTTTAATTTAAACGAAGTTCAAAAACAAATCGAAGCGGCTTGGCTCGATAGAACATTATTACAAACCGAAGAAACGTGTGCGGCTATTCGCGCCGTGATTGCCGAACTCAACGACGGCAAATTGCGTGTGGCTTCCCCCAATTCTGACGGCACCTGGACGACGCATGAATGGATTAAAAAAGCGGTACTCTTGTATTTTCCGATTCAAAAAATGGAAACGCATGAAGTTGGAATGTTTGAATTTCACGATAAAATTCCACTTAAAAATAAATTTGCCGCTGCGGGTGTGCGCGTTGTGCCGCACGCCATTGCGCGTTACGGTAGTTTTTTAGAATCGGGGGTCATACTGATGCCGAGTTACGTCAATATTGGTGCGTATGTTGGGTCAGGTACAATGGTTGATACTTGGGCGACGGTGGGAAGTTGTGCGCAAATTGGAAAAAATGTGCATCTCAGCGGTGGTGTTGGTATTGGCGGTGTTTTAGAACCTTTGCAAGCCACACCCACTATTATTGAAGACGATTGTTTCGTTGGTTCGCGGTGCATTGTTGTTGAAGGTGTTCATGTTGAGCGTGAATCGGTACTCGGAGCAAATGTTGTTCTGACGCAATCAACCCATATTATTGATGTTACTGGTGAAACGCCGATTGTTTTAAAAGGCAGAGTGCCGGCGCGTTCAGTGGTTATACCGGGCACTTATGAAAAAAAATTCCCTGCTGGAAATTATCAAGTCGCTTGCGCCCTTATTATTGGTAAACGTACAGAATCAACGGATAAAAAAACATCGCTCAATGGTGTTTTACGCGATTACGATTTGGCGGTGTAGAAAGTTAAGATAACTTCTTTATAAAATTTCAGCTAAAAAAAATTTTATAACGTTTAAAATGAAGTTCCCATTTAAAAGCGTAATTTCACGCAATCGTTATATGAGTTTTTAACTGTGTGCTTTGAACCTTTCATCGAGAAGAAACTCAAAACGCATAGTCAAAGCTCAAAGTTCCTTCTTATGACACACTGTAATTTTCAATCGCATAGTAAAAGCGTAATATTTTTTTCTTTTTTAGTTTTGACGTGTTTATTTTTTTCGTCAGAACAACTCAATGCACAAAGTAATACGAAAAAAAATCCGCCGAAGCGCGAACTGCGCGGTGTTTGGATTGCGAGCGTTTTAAATATTGATTATCCGCGCACGCCGAGTGTTGACGATCAATCATTGGCGCGTGAATGGTTCGATATGCTTACAAAATTAAAAGCGATCGGTATTAATGCGTTGTTTGTTCAAGTGCGACCTACATCGGATGCATTTTATCGTTCAAGAATTGAACCTTGGTCAATGTATCTGACGGGTCAATCCGGAGTAGCACCTGCCAACAATTTTGATCCATTGAGTTATATGGTACAATCAGCGCATGAGATGGGTTTTGAATTTCACGCGTGGTTGAATCCGTATCGTGTTTCGATGGATAATCCGGATAAATCAAAATTTTCGCCGAATCATGTTATTAATAAACATCCTGATTGGTGCATTTTTTATAATAAACGCTATATTTTAAATCCGGGTTTGCCCGAAGTGCAATCGCATTTGAATGATGTTATCGGAGAACTTGTTACCAATTACGACATTGACGGCATTCATTTTGATGATTATTTCTATCCATATAAAGAAGGCAACGAAAGTTTTAATGATTACGAGACGTATTCAAAATTAGGCATTCCGCAAGGATTTACGAACCAAGATGATTGGCGCAGACACAATGTTGATATTTTAATGTGGCAACTCTCTAAAACTATAAAAGATTTAAAGCCACGCGTTCAATTCGGTATTTCACCGTTTGGTGTGTGGCGCAACGCGAGTAAAGATCCGCTCGGTTCGCAAACGCAAGCGGGACAAACGTGCTACGATGATTTATATTCCGACGTGCGCAAATGGTTGAAAGAAGGTTGGATAGATTATGTTGTGCCACAAGCGTATTGGCAAATGGGGTTTTCAATCGCCGATTATTCTAATATAGTGCGTTGGTGGGCAGATAATAGTTTTGGTAAACCTGTGTATGTTGGCCATGGCGCATATCGCGTGGGTCAAACACTTACAAAAGAACCCGCTTGGAAAGACCCGAACGAAATACCGAGGCAAATTAAATTTGCACGCAGCATACCGAATATAAAAGGTTCTGTTTTTTTTAGTGCGAAAACGCTTTTACTCAATCCGCTCGGAGTTTCCGATTCGTTGCGGTATAATTATTTTAATCAAATCGCTATTCCGCCGCAAGTTGTTAAGGATACATCGCTATTAATGTGCGAACCACCTGAAATTCGCGAACTATCCTACACAAATAATTATGCGCTTTTGCGTTGGAAACCCAGTATCAGAACTAAACGCCGTTTACCATTTCAATATTTAGTCTATCGGTTTAAAGTAGGTGCTGTTGATTTTACAAATAGTAAAAATATTATTGCTATCATTCCGCACGATACAAAACAGTTGCAATACATTGATAAAACCGCGAACGATGCCGAAAGTTATTTGTATGCTGTTACAGTAGTTGATTGCCAGAACCGCGAAGCACCTGCCGATGAAGTTGTAGCTTTAAATAAACCGCAAGGAAAAAAACTTGCAATTCCTACTATTAATCCAGATGATTCTTTAAAAAATAAAAAAAAGAAACGCGGATTTTTTGGTTGGCTGTTTGGGAAGAGGTAAACTATTCGTGTATTAAATCAGATCATCCATAGCGCCACGCAATTCATTAAATGCGTGTGTGTCGTTGGCAACTTTAGAAATTTTCATGCCTGCTTCGTATGTTTCAATCGCTAAATCGGTTTCATTTTGGCGCGCAAAAAGTTTTCCGAGATGATAATATAAGCCTACATAATTAGCATCAGTGTTTTTTAATTTCAGATAAAACTCTAAAGCACGCGCTAAATCGCCAGCGTTTTCATATTCTTTAGCGATGGCAAAAAGTATAAACGTGTCGTTTGGGTCTTCTATTAAAAAAGTTTCAAGTTTTTGTAAACGTGGCGTATTTTGCATTGAAGTAGACATAAAACAAATTTGGTTCAAATTTAGTCAACCAATTCTTCGATTCTTAAAATAAATCTTTAAAAAATTAAATAAAAAAAAGGATGACTCATACAAATATGAAGCCATCCCAGAAATATTACAAACAAAACCAACTAAAACTCTTCGTTAATGCTACAAATATAAGCTATTTGCAATCACTGTAAATAAATTGATCTTAGTTTAACGTATCGTTAATTGTATTAAAATTATATTGGCATTTGAAAAAAAAAGAGCCATTTCAAAAAAGATTGAAACGGCTCCAAACAACAAACTTATAATCCCATGAACATAATTTCTTTATCGTTTTCATTTGTACGGTATAAACTCCAAAGGCAACGGTTTTATTTCGCCATACAAATATATTAACAAGTCCTTAACTTGATAATAATTTACAATTAAAATTTGTTAACATTGTTCAACATTAACACTTTAGCAAAAAAAAAACTCGTGATATTGGAATACCACGAGTCTCTCAAAAACGAATCTTACAATTTTTAACCAAAACTTACAAACACATAATTACAAAAGCCATGCCATAAATTTATATTTTTATTATGTGTGTTTTATTTAATTTTATTTTAGAAAAATTTTTTCAAAATCAAAAACTTTTCTAAAGACTTAATTTTGAAAATTATAAAGTTAGTTAAAGGTTTTGTAAATTTGTAAAAATAAATTCATGAAGAAACTAAGAATTTTTTTATTCCTTTTCTCTCTTTTATACGGTTGCTCGCCAACGCATACTTTTTTTGCAGACGCTAAGATGCAAAATTACAGAATGCAAGTGGCGACTGATTCCATAAAATCGGATACGGCGACAGAAAGAATTGAGCAAATGATTTCGCCATTTAGGCAAGGTATGGCGCAACAGATGAATGAAGTAATAGGTGTTGCAACGCGCGAATTGACGTACGGCTCGACACAATCTTTAATGGGTAATTGGGCTTGCGACGCGATATTAAGCCAAACGTATAATTTTTTTGGAAAAAAGGCAGATATAATAACAACCAATCAGGGCGGATTCAGAATTAGATCAATACCAAAAGGCGATGTGACAGTCGGTAAAATTTTTGAACTCATGCCCTTCGATAATCAAATTGTGTTGGTAGAAACATCGGGTGAAGTAGTTAAAAAATTTTGTGATTACTTAGCTGTACGCAACGGTTGGCCCGTCGCAGGAGTTAAATTTGAAATAGTAGATAAAAAATTTTCCAGAAATATTAAAATTAACGGTGAGTCTCTCGACCTAAACAAAAAATACTTAGTTGGTGTTTCCGATTATGTTGTGAATGGTGGCGATAAGTGCGACATCTTCAAAGGTTTACCACAAATGAATAACGCCATTTTATTAAGAGATATAATTTTAGCCGGCGCGCGCGCGCAAACTAAAACTGGTAAGCAGTTCGATGCTCAATTAGATGATAGAATTGTATTGAAAAGTGAATAGTGAGAAATTTGTAAAAAATAAAGCGCAGTCAGCGTGACTATTATGTAGCTATGCCATATACAGCATCGAAAAATAAAGAAAAGTTACTATTAGGATTGAATTAAAAAATAAAATTAAATACAGATGGACAGACGTAATTTTGTTTTAAATACAGTGAAAGGCGGTATTGCACTCAGTGTTGGTGGTTTTCCTATAAATGCTTTTGCTGAAAACCAACCGGAATTTACAAAACTAACGATTCTGCATACCAACGATGTTCACAGTCACATCGACCCGTTTCCGATGGACGGCACGCAAAATCAAGGTATGGGTGGTGTTGCACGCAGATTTAACTTGATAAAAAAAGTGCGCGCTTCAGAAAAAAATGTTTTACTACTCGATGCAGGCGATATTTTTCAAGGAACACCCTACTTTAATATGTACAATGGCGAACTCGAAATAAAACTCATGGAACAAATGAGTTACGATGCTACAACTATAGGCAATCATGATTTCGATGGCGGTATGGAAAATTTGGTAAAGCAATTGAAGTACGCATCTTTTCCTGTTTTAAATGCGAATTATCGTATTGCGAATACACCACTACAAAACCATGTTCAGCCTTATAAAATTTTTGTTAAAGATGGCATTAAGATCGGCGTTTTTGGCGTTGGCATAGAACTCGCAGGTTTAGTGCCTGAAAAACTTTACGGCGAAACGCGCTATAACGACCCGGTTAAAATTGCCAATGACATAGCACTCAAACTTAAAGGCGACGAAAAATGCGATTATGTTATCTGTCTTTCGCACTTAGGTTATAAATTCGATAACGATTCAAATAAAATAAGCGACGTTAAATTTGCAGGTCTTTCAAAAAATATTGATTTAATTATCGGTGGGCATACGCATACTTTTTTAATCAAACCTGACGTCGCAAAAAATGCGGAAGGTAAACCTATTATTATAAATCAGGTAGGTTGGGCAGGTTTAATGCTCGGTAGAATAGATTTAGTATTTGAACGAGGCAAAAATAAAAACTGCCAAACATGCAAAAATATTTCAGTAGGGTAGTGCTTCGAATAAGTTTAAACAAGTTCAACACTAAAATACTTTACCACGTGTTTAATAAATGACGGAACTCCCGAGATACACTAAAAACTAACTGTTAGAATGAAGAATAAGTTTGTTTGCATTCATGGACATTTTTACCAGCCACCGCGCGAAAATGCTTGGCTCGAAGCGATTGAATTACAAGAATCGGCTGCGCCATTTCACGATTGGAATGCGCGCATTAATTTTGAATGTTATGGCACTAACGCATCTGCGCGTATTTTGGATAGCCAAGCGGGTATAGTCAATATCGTCAATAATTACAGCCGAATGAGTTTTAATATTGGCGCAACGCTGCTATCGTGGCAAAAGCAATTTGATCCTGAAACATATAAAGCTATTCAAGAAGCGGATAAAGAATCTCAGAAATTATTTAACGGACATGGCTCGGCTGTAGCGCAAGTGTATAGCCATTTAATTATGCCTTTGGCTAATTTCAACGATAAACTCACGCAAGTTAAATGGGGAATTCGCGATTTTGAAAGTCATTTCAATCGTTTCCCTGAGGGAATGTGGTTGGCAGAAACTGCCGTGAATACAGAAACATTGGAAATTTTAGCGCGTTGCGGTATTAAATTCACAATTTTTGCACCGCGACAAGCCAAAGCTTTGCGCGAAATAGGTTCGGATAATTGGCACAACATAACTAACGAAAATTTTGATACGCGGTTACCGTATCGCATTTTTTTACCTTCCGGTGCACACATTGATGCTTTTTTTTACGATGGCAGAATTGCACAATCAGTGGCTTTTGAAGGATTACTCAATTCGGGTAAAATGTTTGCTGCCAAATTTATCTCTAATTTCGATAAAAACGATACGCCACAAATTGCCAACATTGCCACCGATGGCGAAAGCTATGGGCACCACCACAAACGCGGTGAGATGGCGCTTGCCGATTGTTTAAACTTTTTTGAAGAAAATAAAGATATAAAACTCACCAATTACGCAGCTTATTTAGCAGCTTATCCATCGAAATTCGAAATACAAATTCATGAAAATTCCTCTTGGAGTTGTGTGCACGGTATAGAACGATGGAAAAGTAACTGCGGTTGTAATAGTGGCTATGGCGGTTGGCATCAAGAATGGCGCGCACCGTTGCGTTTAGCTTTAAATTGGTTACGCGATCAACTCACTCAGGTATTTGAAGAACACGCCGGAATGTTAGTGGAAGACGTTTGGTCGGCGCGCGAAAACTATATTGATATCATTTTAGATCGTTCGCCAGAAAATATTGATAAATTTATTTCTCGTTTTCAACGGCGCGAACTCACACAAAAAGAACGTGTGCTACTACTCCGTTTGCTCGAAATGCAGCGCAACGCTATTCTAATGTTTACGAGTTGTGGTTGGTTTTTTGATGAAATTTCAGGTTTAGAAACTACTCAGATACTTCAATATGCTTGTCGCGCTATAAATTACGCAAAACAAACTGCACATATTGATTTAGAGGATGAATTTCGATTCAGGCTTGAAAAAGCACCGAGCAACTTGCCCGAATTTGTAAATGGTCAGGGTGTGTACGATAAAAATGTTTTACCGGCACAAGTTTCATTGGTCGGTGTAGGCAGACATTTTGCAGCAAGTTCTCTGTTCGAGAAATATCCCGATAAATACGATTTTTATAACTACATCATCACCACCGATTTTTTAGAGCGCATCGAAGCGGGTAGTAATATTATGGTTTTTGGTCGCGCAATGGTGCACTCAAAAATTACGCACTCCAAAAAATCTTTTAGTTTTGCCGTTTTGTATCTCGGTCAACTCAACCTTATCGGTAATATCTCAACAACACTTGACGAAGAAAATTTTAAAGAAATGTACGCAGCAACTTCTACTTTTTTTAATAATGCCGATTTAGCAGGTGTAATCGGAAAACTTCAGCAGTATTTTGGACCGGAAAAATTCACAATTTGGCAACTCTTTAAAGAGCAACGGCAAAAAATTATTGCGCAAATTACCACTAAAAATATGCGCGATGTGGAGTACGCCTTCCGAAATATTTACGAAAAAAATTATCCGCTCATGAACGGATTGATTGCTGCCAATGAACCCATACCAAATGCTTTTAAAGATGCTTTGCAATATGTTTTAACCGTTGATATTCGGAATTTATTTTTAGCACCCAAATTAGATATTCAGGAATTTAAACGCATTCTGAACGAGTATAAAAAATGGAATATTACTTTCACGGATGAAGCGGCGTTTAAACTTACAGCAGGTGAAAGAATTTTAGCAGAAATAAAAAGCTTGCGCAATTCTGAAATTCCGGTAGAAAATTTAAAAGCCTTGAGCGAAATTATGAATCTGTTGCGCCAAGTCAATTTAAGACCTGACTTACGACGCATTCAGACGGAATACTTTTATTTGCACCGCGAATTTAAAACCGACGATAAACCTTTTCCGAGTCAAGAATGGCGCAAAGCTTTTTATGAATTGGGCAATGTTTTAGAAGTGCGCGTACAAGAAGTTATTAATGAAATGTCGTAGGCTCAAAGAAATTTACAGTTTTTTTATTTTTGAAACTATTTTAAGAAACAAGGCGCGCTGCACCTTGCTCCAAATAAGTGACGAAGAATTAATAATTTTTTAAGATTGCAATTCATCAAATCGGCTAAAAGAATAACTACATTTAGCCGATTTTTTATTTAAAATAAATTCGCAATGGCATCTTATTCAGTGAAAGTAAATATTTGGAGTTTCATTTTTTGCGCGATTCTCACATTAAACGCATCGGCACAAAATAAAAAATTACCGTATAGTACGGATATGAACGCGCAAGTTTACAAGCAACTTGCAGCAAAACAAATTACTTTACCCAATCAATGGAAACTCACACCTGTTGGTGAACAGTTACCACTCGGCGATTTACCGCTCAACGCAGTTTTTTCTCCCACAAAAAAATTATTAGCCATTACTAATAATGGCGTAGCCAAACATTATATTCAATTGTTCAATACTGAAACAGGAATACCTGTTCAGTGTGATGAGAAAACGATTAAAATGGGTTGGTATGGTTTGGCTTTTAGCGACGACGCTAAAAAATTGTACGCTTCGGGTGGAAATGAAAACGTGATAATCGTTTTTAACATCGAAAAAAATAAACTCAAACGCGATACCGTTATTACGCTTGGTAAACCTTGGAGTAAAGATAAAATTTGCGCCGCAGGAATTGCTGTTGATGGCGCGCAGAATAAACTTTTCACCGTTACGAAAGAGGACTCGACGCTCTATGTTTGTAATACGATTACAAACTCAGTCGAAAAAAAAATAAAATTACCCAGCGAACCTTTTTGCGTTTTGGTTTCTAAAAAACGCAACGAGTTGTATGTTTCTCTTTGGGGTGAAAAAAAAATCCGCGTATTTGATTTAGTAACACAAACCGAAAAAGGTGACATACAAGTTGGTGATCACCCCAACGAATTAATTTTAGACAAAAAACAAACACATTTATTTGTTGCTAATGCGCAGGATAATTCGGTGAATATCATTAATCTTAAATCGAAAAAAGTTGTTGAAGTTTTAAACGCTGCACTTTATGCGAATTCGCCGAACGGTTCAACGACAAACAGTTTAGCATTGACCGACGACGAAAAAACTTTGTACATTGCCAATGCCGACAATAATTGTTTGGCAGTTTTTAATGTCGCAAAAATTGGTAAAAGTTATTCACTCGGTTTTATTCCGACAGGTTGGTATCCGACAAATGTAAAAATTTTAGGAACAAAAATATTAGTCGTTAACGGCAAAGGCTTAACGAGTAAAGCAAATCCGAGCGGACCATCGCCGTTAAAAAAACGCGCCGATTCGCGCGGTGCGGAATATATCGGTTCTCTTTTTTTAGGCACACTTGCAACCGTTGAAATACCCGACGCAAAAACGCTCGCTGCATATTCGCGTTTGGTATATGAAAACACGCCTTACACAAAAGCTAAAGAATTGAACACAGAAGGCGAAAAAGGTAATCCGATTCCGATGCACGTCGGCGATACATCGCCGATAAAATACGTGTTCTACATCATTAAAGAAAACCGGACGTACGATCAAGTGCTTGGCGATTTACCGCAGGGCAATGGCGATACAAGTTTATGTTTGTTTCCAAGAAAGATTACACCGAATCAACACGCCATTTCTGAAAATTTTGTGTTGTTTGATAATTTTTACGACGATGCAGAAGTGAGTGCCGACGGACATAATTGGAGTACGGCTGCGTATGCGAACGATTTTGTAGAAAAAACTTGGCCCACAAGTTACGGCGGAAAAGGTGGCAATTACGATTTTGAAGGTACGCGCAAAATTGCGTTTCCGAAAGGTGGTTTTATTTGGGATTATTGCAAACGCGCTAACATCACGTACAGAACGTACGGTGAATTTGTAGATAACAAAATTGGAAACTATCCCACGCTTGTCGGTCATGTTTGCCCAAAATATGGTAATTTCGATTTAAATTATAAAGATGTTACACGCGAAAATGATTGGGAACACGATTTCGATTCACTTTTAAACATTAATGCTGTGCCGCGATTTAATTCACTCCGCGTCAGTAACGACCACACTTCGGGTTTATCGCGCGGTGCATACTCGCCGTTTGCTGCCGTTGCCGATAACGATTTAGCGGTGGGTAAATTTATAGAGCATCTATCACAATCTAAAATTTGGGCGCAATCTGCTGTTTTTATTTTAGAAGACGATGCGCAAAATGGTTCCGATCACGTTGATGCGCATCGTTCGACGGCGTATGTAGCATCACCGTATTTGAAAAGAAATTTTGTTGATCATACTATGTATTCAACCTCAAGTATGCTCCGCACTATTGAACTCATTTTAGGTTTGCCACCCATGAGTCAATACGACGCTGCGGCAACACCAATGTGGCGCAGTTTTTCATCTGTTCCTGATTTTACACCCTTCAAATCTATTGAAGCACAAGTTGACATTAACGAAAAAAACGTAGCCATTAACGATCTTCAACGCCAATCGGATTTATTTAATTTGGCAAAAGCCGATGCCGTTGATGACATTAAATTTAATGAAATTTTATGGAAAGCCGTTAAAGGCATCAACGCTGAAGTGCCTGCACCGCGTCGCGCTGCATTTGTTGCTAAAATTGTTGAAAAGGATAATGATTAAGAATTAAGTAACGAGCCTGAAACTTCCCGAATTTTTCAAATCAGATTGTTCGGGAAGTTTAATTCAAATCCAAAATCTCCAGGTTTTAAAATGAGAGAAGGTAATTTTTTATGCTTAAAAAATATCCTCCTTTTCTTCTCTGTTTGAAGTAGTTTGGTAACTTTGCCGAGTTTTTTTAGTAGAAAAACGAAGTCACTAATTCGAACAGTTTTCATGTCTGATATCCGCCCAATAAAATTAGTTAACTCGCTGACAGGCGAAAAAGAATTATTTGCACCTATTAATCCGCAACGCGTAGGAATGTATGTTTGCGGACCCACTGTTTACAGCGATGTACATCTCGGTAATTGCCGCACCTTTGTTAATTTCGATATCATTTATCGTTTCTTGATGCACGTAGGTTATAAAGTGCGATATGTGCGCAACATTACCGATGTTGGTCACATGCTCGATGATGGCGAAGATAGAATGTCACGCGGTGCGCGCGCGAATGATTTGGAACCGATGGAAGTCGCGCAAAAATATACGGTAGGTTTTCATTCTATTTTGCAGACACTCAATGCACTGCCACCGAGTATTGAACCGCGCGCAACGGGACATATACCAGAGCAAATTGAAATGGTGCAAGAAATTATAGATAATGGTTTTGCTTACGAAGCCAACGGTTCAGTATATTTCGATGTCGCGGCGTATTCCGCAAAATTTAAAAATTATGGTGCATTGTCGGGCAGAATTCTCGAAGATTTACTTTCCGATACGCGCGATAATTTAAAAAAGCAAGATGAAAAGCGCAGTGCCTCCGATTTTGCCATTTGGATGCGCGCGAGTGAAGAGCATATTATGCGTTGGAATTCGCCTTGGTCGGTTGGTTTTCCGGGTTGGCATCTTGAATGTTCGGCTATGAGTAGAAAATATTTAGGAGAGACGTTTGATATTCACGGCGGGGGTTACGATTTAAAATTTCCGCACCACGAAAACGAAATTGCGCAAAATAATGGTGCGTGTTCGCACGCTGGTGCGCGGTATTGGCTACACGCTAATATGCTTTTGTTGAAGGGAAAAAAAATGTCGAAGTCGGATGGAAATACGATTTCGACACAAGAATTATTTGCCGGTAAATCGGCGCATACTTCTAAATCATATTCACCAATGGTCGTGCGATTTTTCTTTTTGCAAGCGCATTATCGTTCTACTTTAGACATTACAGACGAAGCACTACTTGCTGCTGAGAAAGGTTATAAACGTTTGATGGAGGCGCACAAAATTATTTCTACGCTTAAAGTTACAGGTAAAGCAGTTTCTTCCAACGATGCTGAGATTTTAAAAACCGTTGAAGCGGCGTATTCTGAAATGGCAGACGATTTTAACGCTCCTAAAGCGATGGCACGTTTGTTCGAGTTGAGTTCAACTATCTATGCGCTTAAAAATAATCAACTCGCTGCCGATTATATTACTGAAGGAACGCGCGCTGCGATAGAAAAAACATTTAATGATTTTATATTTTCTATTTTCGGTTTGCTCGATGAAAATATTGCGCAAAACGTAGGCGCAGAACTCTCTGGCGTGATGCAACTTGTTTTAGATTTGCGTAGCAAAGCCCGAATCGATAAAGATTGGGCAATGTCAGATAAAATTCGTGATGATTTAAAAAATGTAGGTATTGCTATAAAAGATTCTAAAAATGAATCGTCATGGGTACGTGTTGATTAAAATAGATTTTTGTAAAATAATTTTCGATGAGAAAGAATTTGCGTTGGATTATAATTTCGTTAATGAGCGTTTACGCATTAAGCGTCATATTTCCGATTTTTTCAAAATTTACAGGTTGTAAAAGCGATAGTCCAACTTCGACACAAAGCGTATTACCGACACTTCCGATTTTAGAAAAAATAAAATTCAATGCGGATTCTGCTTATTCTTACACAGAAAAAATTGTAGGTATGAGTCCGCGCATAGTTGGTACGCCTGCGGCAGATAAAGTGCGCGCTTTTGTAGTCAATCAATTTAAATCATTTGGTTGCGATGTTATAGAACAAAAATTTCCTGTAACTACCTTCGACAAAAAATCACACAACGCCGTAAATATTATTGCTCGCACTAATTTGCTCGCCACAAAACGCATTTTGCTTTCTGCACATTGGGATTCTCGTCCATTTTCAGATCAAGATAAAGATTCAACGCAACTAAAAAAACCTTGTCTCGGTGCAGACGATGCCGCAACAGGTGTTGCAGAGTTGATTGAGATTGCGCATCAAATTCAATTAAACCCGATTGAAGGCGTTGGCGTTGATATTATTCTTTTCGATGCCGAAGATTATGGTGCAACCAAAGATGTGAAAGATCCTGAGGAGTTAACGTGGTGCTTAGGAACGCGATATTGGGCGCAACACCCACATGTCGCTGGTTATTCAGCAATTTATGGAATCAATCTCGATATGTCAGGCGCAGTCGGAGCGCGATTTGAAAAAGAGGGGACATCTATGAAATACGCGCCGCTCGCCGTTGATAAAGTTTGGCGAGTTGGTCGTTTTTTGGGATACACGAATTATTTTTTAGAAACTTCTTTCGGTGAGCTCGTTGACGATAATAAATACGTGAGCGAAATAGCGCACATACCTTGCATTGATATTATTAATCACGATCCAAACAGTCGCTCTAAAACTTTTGGCGATTATTGGCATACGCAAGATGATAATATGAAAATCGTAGATCGCGAAACGATGCGCGCTGTGGGTCAAACTATTTTAGCAGTGTTGTGCTACGAATCTGTGAACGCACTTTGATGCCTTAACTAAATTTTTGCATTAAACTTTATCGCACCGCCCGACCAAACGTGCTCTTTTTGTAAACTCTCAATCACTTGCGCAGGCTCGTCCACAAATTGCCACATATCGAAGTGTTGATTTTGCATAAAATTTTCTTCAATACAACGTTCGAGCATTTGTTTTAAGGGATCGTAGTAACGTTTTGTGTTTAAAATAACAATCGGTTTTGAAAAAAGACCGAGCCGTTTGAACGTTATGACTTCTAATAATTCTTCGAGTGTTCCGCAACCACCTGGCAAAGCAACAACACCGTCCGAATTTTCGAGGAGTTTATTTTTGCGCTGCGCCATAGTATCGGTATAAATAAATTCCGTCACGCCTTTGTGTCCCCATTCTACCTCATTCATAAAATGCGGCATGATGCCAATAATTTTTCCGTCATTTGCTAAAACAGCATCTGCTAATTTTCCCATTAAACCCGATGAGCCACCACCAAAAACAATTTCATAATTATTTTTAACTAATAGCGCACCCAGTTTTTCGGCAGCGTCGAAATAAAATTTGTTGATATGTGCACTCGATGCACAATAGACGGTTATGCGTTTCATAATTTTTATTAAATAATTTTTTGTCAAGAGGTTTAATTTAAACGTTCTGTCTTATAATTTTTATCAATCGCCAAGAAAGACGCGCACCCCAAATTAAAACTAAAAATGCAACGATTTGCAAACCCTGATACACTTCTTGCATCAAGAAAAAGTCGTAAGCACCATGAAAAAAAATGGCTAAGAGTAATCCCACAAAAGCATTGTAACGCATATCGAAACGCGATAGACCAATATGAATTCCCATCAGAATGGCAAAAATGGCGTGCGCTGGTACAGCAGTAAACGCGCGCGCTATGGCGACATTATAAACACTATCGCCACCAAAAACGTAGAGAACGTTTTCTAAAGTTGCAAAACCTAAACCTACCATAACGCTATACACCACACCATCGAATGGCGTGTTGAAATGTGGATTGGTTTTTAAAAAACGACGGAGCAAAAAATATTTTGAACCTTCTTCTGCCACCGCAATAACACCAAAGCATAAGCCCGCAGCACCGGCAATGGTTTCTGTATTAAAAAAACCTGAAAACGCGCGCTCAAAAATAAACGCAGGTATTGTACTTGCGCAACCCCAACCAAAAGCGCGTAGCAATTGCGATGTAGGTTCTTGCTCGAACCTATCGAGATATAAAATCCATCCGCCAATAATGAGTGTAGGTAAAATTGCGAGTAATATCGGATACATATTCTTTGCTGGTTGTTCGAGAGATTGCAAAGCTAAAATAAATTTAAGACTTTCTGAATTTTGAGCTTTATTTGTTTTCTTTGACGATTAAGCGAAATCATATCAATCAGTAGTTGTTTGAAGTGTTTTGCTTTCGAAATTGAATAGCTGCAAGTTTGCATTGATATTTAATCAATTCACGCTAAATTTGTATTTTAGTACAGACATACTATGAGTTCAAAACGATTTAAATACCAAGAATTTTTGGATAATTTTGATAATTGCCCTCCCAATAACTTCAAAGAAGTAGAGATTAAAGCATATCGTTGGGTTTTTGAAGAATGCGGGTTCGAGAGTTTCCTACCTGTTTTAATTATTGAACCATTACGCAAATTTGGAAAAGATAAATTAAAATGTACTGGATACGCTATTTCAATGTTTGAAGATAAGCGAAATGCCTGCCTAAAATATAAAAAACTTACGGGAAATGTTCCTAAATTTATAGAAAAAGTAGGTACTTGCATCGCTGAAATAAATTTGGATACTAAAGATGGTGTTTGTTCATCACCCGAAATGAATAATTATTTACATTTTGACCTACATCCGTATTTTATTTCTGAATTACCAAAAAAAGTACTTAGTATTGCAATAATTTTAGATGAAAATGGAAATATTAGTTGGTAAAACTTTCGATGGGAATGAATTGAAAAATCGATTGGTACAAATTGTTGACCTTATCAACTATGAAGGACCGCTATTGTCATTATTTTTAAATTTAAAAGATTATCAGCCTTATTTATTTTTATGGAGCGGAAACGATAAAAAAGTTAATCGCTGGTTAGTTTACAGAAGCACGACGGCTCAATTAAGTAAATACATTAATAAACAGATAACGCATTTGGATTTACTCTTGTCGGATGAGTCTTTTTGTTACAGCATAGATATAGACAATGACCTTAATTGGTTGAATTGCATTCAACTTGAAAAAAATACTTTACCAAAAAGCTTTCTGCCATCAAATGACTCTTTTTTTGATAAAACTGATTGCCCAGATTATGCAAAACTCACCGAATTTATCAAATACTCTATCTCGCGTCGCTCACGCGCTTAATTTTTAATTCCCAATCAAATTCTTACCTTTGCAAACTTTTTACGCCAACAATTTTATAGTTTGAACGTAGAACCATACACTCACTGCTACAGCTTAATTATGACTTCGCAAGAAATTCGCCGCGCGTTTCTCGATTTTTTCGCATCGAAACAACATAAAATTGTTCCTTCTGCATCTTTGGTTTTAAAAGATGACCCGACTTTGATGTTTACCAATTCTGGTATGGTGCAATTTAAAGACTATTTTTTGGGTAATAAAGTTCCTATTGCGCCGCGCATTGCCGATACGCAAAAATGTTTGCGCGTAAGTGGCAAACACAACGACTTAGAAGACGTCGGTTTCGATGGAACGCATCACACATTGTTTGAAATGTTGGGTAATTGGAGCTTCGGCGATTATTTTAAAGATGAAGCTATTGCGTGGAGTTGGGAATTATTAACCGATAGATTGAATTTACCAAAAGATAGATTGTATGCGACCGTTTTTGGTGGCGATGCTAAAGAAGATTTAGCACGCGATGTAGAAGCATTCGATTTGTGGCGCAGATTTTTGCCAGAATCAAACATTTTAGATGGGTCTAAAAAAGATAATTTCTGGGAAATGGGAGCGCAAGGTCCGTGCGGTCCGTGCAGCGAAATTCATATTGATTTGCGCAGCGATGCCGAGCGCGCCAAAGTTCCGGGCGAACAACTCGTCAATCAAGATCATCCGTTGGTGATTGAAATTTGGAATAATGTATTCATTCAGTTCGAGCGCAAAGCGGATGGACACTTGGAAAAACTGTCAAAAAAACACGTTGACACAGGCATGGGTTTTGAGCGTTTGTGCATGGTGCTTCAAAATAAAAAATTTACTTACGATACCGATGTTTTCTCGCCTTTTATACAGGAAGTAGAACAGATTACGAAGTTAAAATACGAAGGTAGTTATGCGCGCGATGCCAAAAAAGATGTTGCAATGCGTGTTGTTGCCGATCACGTTCGCGCCGTTGCTTTTACAATTGCTGACGGCGTTTTGCCGTCTAATACAGGCGCAGGTTATGTCATTCGGCGTATTTTGCGTCGTGCTGTACGCTATTACTATTCTTTTCTGAATTATTCAGAGCCGCTATTGTGTCAACTTATGCCATTGTTGAATGAAAATTTTGGCACTGTTTTTCCAGAAATTGGCGCGCAAGTTGATTTCATAACAAAAATAATTTTAGAAGAAGAGCGCGGATTTTTGCGTACACTCGACGCAGGTTTAAAACGCATTGAGCAAGTTGAAATTACGAACAACACTTTGAACGGTGCAAGTGCATTTGAACTTTACGATACATTTGGTTTTCCGATTGATTTAACCCGATTAATTATGTCGGAGCGTGGCATAACAGTTGATGAAGTCGGTTTTGATGCGGCACTTCTGCAACAAAAAAAACGTTCGCGTGCCGATGCAGAAAAACAAATGGGTGATTGGGTTGTGTTGGATGATACAACTTCAGTAGAGTTTGTCGGTTACGAACAGTTGCGTGTAGAAAAATCGCACGTATTGAAATACCGTTTGGTGAAAGATAAAAAAGGCGAGCAATTTCAAGTTGTTTTAAGTTGTACGCCATTTTATGCTGAAGGTGGTGGTCAAGTCGGCGATATAGGCGCGATGTATTTTGAGGGTGAGAAAATTTTAGTTTTGAATACGCGCAAAGAAAACGATTTGATTATTCATACCGTTGATAAATTACCCGAACACATTAATGATCTGACGGTGCGTTGCATTGTTGATATAGTGCGTCGTCAATTGATAGAAAATAATCACTCCGCAACGCATTTGCTTCATGCTGCTTTAAGAAAAGTTCTCGGCACGCACGTTGCACAAAAAGGTTCATTGGTTAATAATGAGCATTTGCGTTTCGATTTTTCGCATTTTGAAAAAATGACAGACGCGCAATTAGCTGAAGTGGAACTCATCGTTAATCGTAAAATCAGAGAAAATATTGCGCGCACATCTAAAGTAGTCACGATTGCCGAAGCACAAACAGCTGGTGCAATGATGCTTTTTGGCGAAAAATATGGCGAGGTTGTGCGCATGGTTACAATTGATCCGAATTACAGTATCGAATTGTGCGGTGGTTGCCATGTGGATGCGACGGGTGAAATTGGTTATTTTAAAATTACATCCGAAAGCGCCGTAGCATCGGGCGTTCGTCGCATTGAAGCCGTCACCTCGGAAGCAGCAGAAGCGTATTTCAATGTAGCACTTGGCGAATTAAACGCTGTTCGTAAAACACTGAATGTATCGGGGAGTGTGATTGAAAAGGTTGAATCTTTGCAAGAAGAAAACAAGCGATTGCAAAAACGAATCGAGCAATTTGAAAATGAAAAGCTTCACGCTATTCAAGATATTTTGGTTAAACAAGCCATTACAAATGCTGAAGGCACAAAAATTATTGTTGCAGAGCTCGATTTTGGGGATGCCAATGCGCAAAAAACATTGTGCTATAATTTAGAAAAAGCGTTGAACGCGCCGTCAATTATTGTTTTAGGGGCTGTTACTAATGGTAAACCGATTCTGAGTGTGCGTATTACGGAAGATTTGGCAAAATCGAAAAACCTCAATGCAGGTAATATTGTGCGCGAACTTGCGAAAGAAATGGGTGGCAGTGGCGGCGGTCAACCATTTTTTGCGACAGCAGGTGGCACACAAGCAGAAAATTTAGGGAAGGCGTTAGCGAAAGCGCACGAATTAGTAAATTAATTCCTACGAATAACCCAAAACCTTAAGCGATTTCTCGTCATCGTGCCAATTATCGCGCGTTTTAACGGAAAGACCTAAGAAAATTTTATACCCTAAGAAACGCTCAATGGCGCGACGCGACTGCATACCGAGTTGTTTTATAGCACTACCATCTTTACCGAGCATTATAATTTTTTGCGTTTCACGCGCTACAATTATCGTCGCATCAATGTGTGCAAAAGGTTGTCCGTGCTTTTCTGATTCTTTAAAACCCTCAATCACAACTTGACTCGCATAAGGCACTTCATCGCGATAGAGCAAAAATATATTCTCGCGAATAATTTCGGAACAAAAAAAACGCTCGGTGCGGTCTGTGAGTTGATCCGTTGGATAATACGGTGGATGTAAGGGCAATTTCGATTTTAAATCGTCGAGCAAAACATCAATACCTACTTTGTTCATTGCAGAAATAACAAACGTGCTATCGAACGTAACAAATTCTTTGAGTTGATTTTCTGTTTCTTGAATTTTTGTGGGCGAAAAAACGTCGCATTTATTAATCACTAAAACTTTTTTTGCGTCGGCGTTTTTAGTAAAAACTATTAATGGATCGTCGGCAGTAAAAATTTCTTCGGGTGAAGTCAGAAAAATAATAACATCGGCATCTTCAAAACTTTCGCTCACAAATTTATTCATCGCTTCGTGCATCTTGTACGAAGGTTTTGAAATATAACCCGGCGTATCGCTAAAAACGATTTGGTAATCTTCTTCCGATAGAATTCCTAAAATTCTGTGTCGCGTTGTTTGTGGTTTGTGCGTTACTATACTCATGCGCTCGCCAACAACCGCGTTCATCAGCGTTGATTTACCGACGTTCGGTCTGCCGATAATATTTAAAAAACCCGCGCGAAAATTTTCTTCCATAATTATTTAAAACGCAAAGTTACATTTGTTTTGACAACACCGATATAAAAACAAAAGGTTTTGCAGCATAAACCACAAAACCTTTCTAACCCATGAGCTATAATGAGAATACCCACAGTCTATTTTTAATCTATTCCTGGAATTTTACCGCCATCGAGCCATTTTGTATAGGCTTTAAATTTTTCTATTTCGCCGTTGGCTAACAAACGTGCTTGTTCGGGCCAAGTACTGGGATCATTAAAATTTGGATTTTTTCCCGCAGCAATTAGAATTTCTTTCAGTTTATCAACACGTGTTTCAGAAAGATCTTTGAAAGTACGAATACCACCGTTATACAAAATGAGTTCTAAGCGTGGACCAATGCCTTCAACGATTTTCAAATCGTCCATAGGAGACAGAATTGTTGATTGCGGTGCATCTCTGCCAACGGGTGGTGTTTCAGCAATATGCGTTTCAGTAGCGTGTTCCGAATTTTTAATGCCGTTGAGTGAAGTAAATACACGCGTAATTTCTGGTTTGTGCGGAACTTCTAAATCAATAACATTTGCTGGCGTATGTTCCGTTATAATTTCATCATCTTCCGATTTTAAATGCGTACGCATAAACTCTGCGCCAATAGGTGTCACCGATTCACTCAAAAAAGTTGTTGGTTTAATCATATCATGCAGTTGTTCAGCGTGAGTGTGATTAGTTGGATCGAGAGAAAGTGTATTTGTAACAACTTCATGGTGCGCTTCAATTGTTGATGGAGTAACAGTTTCATGTAAAGTTGGCAATTCTAATTCTGGCGAAGTAGTAACAACTTCATGGTGCGCTTCAATTGTTGATGGAGTAACAACTTCATGCAAAGTTGGCAATTCTAATTCTGGCGAAGTAGTAACAACTTCATGGTGCGCTTCAATTGTTGATGGAGTAACAACTTCATTGTGAATTAAATCCGAAACACCTAATGCTACTACAGCAGCAACAGCAGTATTTGTTGCTGTGTGTAAAGGTTCTTCGCTTTTTTGTGTAACCGGTTCTTTAACAAAAGGTGTAAAAGTTGCAATGGTTTCTTTATGCGCTTCAATCTGTTTATTAAGCGTACTGATAGTTAGTGCTTGCGATTCGAGCGTACCTTTTAAATCTTTTTTATCATTTTCAGAAATTTCAAAATGCTTTTGCAAATCTGCTACTTCCGATTGTGGTGTAGTGAATGCGGCTTGTGTTTTCAAAATATCTAACTCATTTTTGTGCAACTGCAACTCTTTGTTATTCAATTCTAATTGATCGATAATAACTTTTTTTTCGTCTTGAAAAAAATGATCGCATACCAAATAACTCAACAAAGCGGTTGCTGAAATGGATAGTAAATATATCCACCCACTATCGAAATAATGATTAAAAAATATCCATCCAAAAACTAAACACACAAAAACAATCACCACAAATAGCAAATTCCTCATAGGTTTGTAATCAAAAAGTAAAAAATTATAGTTTATTTCATTATAAATTGCAACAAACTTAATTTTTTAATTTGAAATTGCCAAATTCGCCGCGTATTTTTTGTTAAATTTTATTTTTTAAAGGGCTTTTCAACAATTTATGGATTTTAAACTGCTCCAAACCGATACACAAAGTCGTGCGCGTGCCGGAATTATAACTACGGCGCATGGCGAAATTGAAACGCCTATTTTTATGCCCGTTGGAACACAAGGAACTGTAAAAGGCGTGCATACACACGAACTTGTTGACGATATTGCGGCGCAAATAATTTTAGGAAACACTTACCATTTATATTTGCGACCAGGCATTGAAATTATAAAATCGGCGGGTGGATTACATAAATTTAATGGTTGGAATAAATCTATTTTGACGGATTCGGGCGGTTACCAAGTGTATTCGTTAGCACACAAGCGCAAAATAAATGAAGAAGGCGTTGTTTTTACATCGCATATTGACGGTTCGAAACATAGTTTTACACCCGAACACGCGACGTACATTCAGCATTGCATCGGCGCAGATATTATTATGGCTTTCGATGAATGTCCGCCATATCCGAGTACTTACGAATACGCCAAAGAAAGTATGCACCTCACGCACCGATGGTTGCAACGTTGTTTAAAATATCACGCTGAGCAAACGCCGATGTATGGTTATGGGCAATCACTTTTTCCGATTGTGCAAGGCAGTACTTTTGAAGATTTGCGCGCTGCTTCGGCGCATTTTATTGCTGCGCAAAACGCGGAAGGTAATGCAATTGGTGGTTTATCGGTGGGAGAACCCGCAGAAGAAATGTATAAAACGACGGATTTAGTGTGCGCCATTTTACCCGAAGATAAACCGCGTTATTTAATGGGTGTTGGAACGCCAGCCAATATTTTAGAGTGCATCGCGCTTGGCGTGGATATGTTCGATTGTGTTTTGCCTTCGCGAAACGCTCGACATGGTTTGCTGTACACCGCTGACGGCGTGATGAATATGCGGAACGCGCAATGGGCAAACGATCATTCTGTAATTGATGCCAATAGCACTGCCAAAACAAGTCGCAGCTACACTAAAGCCTATTTGCGACATTTATTTCATGTGGAAGAGTTATTAGCCGCGCAAATTGCGACGTTACACAACTTAGCTTTTTATTTGTGGCTTGTTAAAACGGCGCGACTGAAGATTTTAGATGATACCTTTAAAACTTGGCAACAAGAAATGTTGAAGAAAGTAAGCGTGCGATTATAAAGATTGAATAGTTATGAAACGAATTTAAAAGATTAATCACAATTCATAAATTTTTATAGCGCGATTTTCTGGACTAAATTATTTTTTTATTCTGGAAAACCATTATCAGGACAATCGGTGGGACGCGTTTGAGTAACGAATAGTACAACACTCATCCCTTTTTTCATCTGAGTTCCAGCAGCAGGTTCTTGTTTAAAAACATAAGCCGAATTATTATTGGTTACGTTGGTTTCTGTTTTTACGCTCCCAACTATTAAACCCATGGCATCTATAATAACGGATGCTTGTTCACCACTTTTGCACATTAAATCGGGCATGACAGTGTCGTTCGTCTCTCGCCGCGAAATTTTTAACGAAACACTACTACCTTGTGGTAAACGAACGCCTTGTTTGAGCAAATCGGTAACGTCTTTATCGTTAACATAAATACCCAAAATTGTGCCGTCAGTTAAATCAGCGTTGGCAATTGTATCAATGCGCGAAATATGAATGCCGATAAGATCTAAATTTTGTCGGTATAAATTAATATCGTCTCTGCCGGCAATATCGGGTAGTGAAACTAAATCGCCTGCCGATTTAGTAATTTTAATATAGATTGTGCGCCCTTTTTTGACGTAAGAATTTGCCGCCGGGTTTTGGTCAAGCACTAAATCGGGTGGTGTATTTTCTTTAAAAAGTGAATCGGTAATAATGAGATTAAAACCGGCATCTTCGAGTAAACGTTTCGATTCTTTTATATTTTTTCCGACGTAATTACCGACTTTAATAACGTTGTTGTGGCGTGTAAAGCACGTCAACCATTGAAACATTAAAAAAAGTGTAGCAGCAACAATACCAGCAATTTTAGCAAAATTGATTAAAAAGATACGACTAGATATCAAATAATATACCTCGACACCGAATGCGCGTAATTTACTGAGTATGTTTTGAAAGAAATTTTCCATAAAATAATGTTTCAAACCCTTGCGATAGTAAATGGTAGCTTACTTGTTTTGTTTGCTATCTTTTAAATCGGATGTTTCTATTTATTCGATTGATGTAAAGTGGTTTCTATTAAAGTATCGTAAAATTTAGACATCGTCCAGCCGTATTCTTTAATCATTTGTGGTAATAAACTGGCTTCGGTTTGTCCGGGATTGGTATTTATTTCGAGCATAAAAGGTTTTTGCGTCGTTTCGTTCCAAATAAAATCAATACGCACTGCGCCTTTGCAATTAAAAACGGCATATACTTTTCGTGCAGTTTCGCGCAAAACATTGGCTTGCGCTTCTTCAATCGGTGCAGGAATAATTTCTTCGCTTTTACCTTCATACTTAGCCTCGAAATCGAAAAAATGATTTGTGGTCCTAATTTCTATAATTGGCAAAACTATTACATCGTCCATTGTCCCTAAAACACCAATCGTGAATTCACGTCCAGCTATAAACTCTTCGATTAAAACTTGATTATCTTCTTTGAAAGCTTTATCAATCGCTAACGCTAAATCTTTGGCATCATACACTTTGCTCATACCGATACTCGAACCACCGTTATTCGGTTTAACAAAAACGGGATAGTGTACCGCAGCAATTTCAGTTTGTGGCAATGTTTGATTTTTAAAAAGATGCACCGACTTCGCTACATTTATGCCCGAGAATGACGCCGTCGCTACCGTCCAACGTTTATTAAAAGTCAAAGCAGAAGTTACGGCATCGCAGGTAGTGTAAGGCACTTTGAGCATATCGAGATAGCCTTGAATTTTTCCATCTTCGCCTGGCGTTCCGTGAATAATAATGAGCGCAACATCGAACTTAATGGGTTTATTCTTGTCAATTTTTAATGAAAAATCGTCGCGATTAACACCCCAATACGGACCTTTCTCAGTTTCGGAATAAACCCAATGAGTTTCAGAGACAACAATTTTATAGACATTATAGTTTTTGGGGTCTAAAAAACGCGCTGCAACATCTGCGCTTTGAATAGAAATGACGTACTCACCGGAATAACCGCCCGTTAAGAGTGCTACGTTTAGTTTTTTTACTGACATAAAAATAAAAATTATTTTCTTTTTGTATTGAAAACGCTGTAAAAATAGAAATTTATTATTCAAATCGCGCTCTAATGGTTATAAAGCGTTATTTTTTTTAATTAATTTTGTAAGAATACTTTTATTCCATTTAAAATTCACTAATTTTGCGTGCTTTTTAAGGAAAGAAGTTTGTTTCAAGATAAATAAAAAGATTACGACAATGCAATCAATAGCTATCAGCGGAAACCCGCGTGTTGAATTAGGTAAAGTAGCCACAAAAATAAATCGCACTGAAGGTGTTATACCTTGTGTTTTATATGGTTTGGGCGATTTAGTTCATTTTACAGTAACGTCGAAAGATGTACGTTATTTGGTTTACACGCCTGATTTTAAAATTGCAGAGTTAACTATCGGTGCAAATACTTACCGCACGATATTAAAAGATGTTCAGTTCCACCCTATCAGCGAAGCGATTTTACATATTGATTTTTTAAAATTAACAGATGGTCAATCTGTTAAAGTAAATGTGCCTTTGCGTTTAGTGGGTGCAGCACCTGGTGTGAAATCTGGTGGTCGTTTAATTCAACCTGTGCGTAAAGTTAAAATAAAATGTTTGCCGGAAACTTTAGTGGATCAAGTTCAACTCGATATATCAGGTTTAGATTTAGGTCAAACGAGTCGTGTTAAAGATATTATCGCTCAAAGTGGTATAGAAATAATGATGTCGCCAAGTATTCCTGCCGTGACGATTGAAATACCGCGCGCATTGCGTTCAGCCGCAACCGCAGAAGCAAAAACAGCGGGTAAGAAAAAATAGTTGTTGTTAGTTTAAAACTTATTTCTAACAAAAATCAATCTGTTAATAATAAAAAAGAGTCTGTGATGTAACTTCGCAGGCTCTTTTTTTATTTACTCTAATCCAAATTTTAGATTCAAACGTATCAGGTTAAACGATTAATTAATCAACATGGAAAATATTTTTTCTTTAAAAGACAAAGTTGCAATCATAACAGGCGCATCTAAAGGTATCGGCGAGGCGATGGCGCGAATGTTTGTTCAACAGGGTGCTAAGGTTATTATTAACAGTCGTAAGCAAGATGCACTGGATGAAGTTGCACACGATATTGATCCTTCAGGCGCAAATATCATCGGTATAGCTGGGCAAGTGGGTAATTTCGACGATTGCGAACGTGTAGTAGCACAAGCCAAAAAACATTTTGGCGGAATAGATATTTTAGTCAATAATGCAGCCGCCAACCCTGTTTTTGGTGCTGTGGAAGATACGGACGCACGCGCTTTTCAGAAAATTATGGATGTGAATGTGCGCGCACCGTTCGATCTTGCTAAACTTTGTTTGCCGTATATGAAAGAAAAAAAATCGGGAAGTATTATTAATATTTCGAGTATCGGCGGCGTTAGCCCGGAAACAGGATTGGGAATTTATTCGGTTAGTAAGAGCGCTATCATTTCGCTCACCAAAGTTTTTGCCAACGAGTGGGGAAAATATGGTATTCGCGCCAATGTCATTTGTCCTGGGCTTATTCAAACTAAATTCAGTGAAGCGTTGTGGCAGAACGATAAAATTTTAAAACACATGGAATCGCAAATTCCGATGCAGCGCATGGGTCAACCGAATGAAATAGGATCGCTTGCTTTGTTTTTAGCAAGCGATGCAGCGAGTTATTGTAACGGTGCCGTTTTTGTTGCCGACGGCGGTTACTTAGTTTAAAATAAATTTTGGGAAAGCAATTTACCTTTCGTAAATTTGGTTTAATTATTCATTTCAATAAAAATAAAATGGAATTTGAAAATACAGTATTGATAGAACTTACAACCGATAGAGCTATGGAACGTTTGCAAGAGTTGGAGGTTTTGAACATACTCAAAATTGTTAAAGAAAAAGTAGAACCCCCAAAGGGAAAACTTTCGGATAAATTTAGAGGATTCCTGAATAAAAAGCAGGGTATAAATCTCGATAAACACTTAAAAGAAATTAGAAAAGAATGGGAACGTATTTAATGGATACAAACGCTGTTTCAGATTATTTTAAAGATAAATTTCCTGAAGCTGCAATTAATTTCATGGATGGCGTAATTGACGAAAAACCTATACTTTCTTTAATTACTAAAATTGAATTATTGTGTTGGGAAGTAGCGATTGATGTTGAAAACAATGTCAAAGATTTTATTAATTCGAGCATAATTTTAGAAATTTCTCCAAAAGTAATAGAATATTGGATTCAAATTAGAAGGGTGACAAAAATAAAATTACCTGACGCAATTATTGCAGCAACTGCTTTAACCCATAATATTACCCTCATAACCAACAACGAAAAAGATTTTATGCGCATTGAAGGTTTAAAAATTCTAAATCCCTATAAACTGTAATTTATGAATCTCAGATCGCTCACTGAATATTATTTTTTAAAAACAGCACCAATACTTCTGTTATTAAATTTATTGGTAAACGATGTTTTAACCGATGAACAAACAATCATCAGTTTCGCTATTTATTTTATTTATGCGCAAGCCGTATCTGGCATACGGTTAATTCAGTTAAAATTGATTAAACCCAAAGATTTTTACAAAGTATTTATTCCCCTCTGGATTTCAAAATTTCACGACGAACTCTATTTTGGGAAAAATAAATAATCTGAGCACACATAATTTTGCATTCTAAAATTGTTCCGCACTATTAGTATTATTATTTTTAAAAAAATTACTTAAAAATTTTGTTTTAATGAAACACGCTTTTACATTTGTTCTGTGAAGAAACTCTTAGCATATTCGGTGTTGGCATTATTACTGTATAATGCGTTTGGTTACTACGTTTTAGTGGTGCGACAAAACGCTATGCACACCGTTGAGCTTAAAACAAAAACATCTGACGCAGATTTAAAAGTTGTAAAAATTCCTATTTCACTCTACACGCACATAGAAAATTCAGAATTTACCTATTCTGAAAAAGAAATGAATTTCGAGGGTTCTGTATATTGGGTTGTGAAGCAACGCATAGTTAATGATACACTTCAGATTTACTGCTTGCACGATTATAAAAAAGAAAAAATAAATAACCAATTAGCTGAAGTTGTACAAGTAAATCATTCTTCGATTCCGGTTGCACCATTGAAGTGGTTGTTAAAAAGTTTTTTAAAAGAATTTACTGTTCCGACTGCTGATAAAAACATTATCAAGTCTTCAATTTTAAAAGAAAAAGCATCGCTTGTTGCTGCCAATAGTACGCGCGATTTACTTACACAATGCACTCTTGCATTGCCAACACCGCCACCCAACGCGGTTTAATATCCTCCCTTTGATTTTTCATTATCGTTTGTTTAGCTCGATTGCCTTTTTTTCTGACAAAGTTATTAAGTAAATCACTGTGTCTCCAAAGTTTAATAAAGTCTTTGTAGCCTTTGTGTAAACCTTAATGTACTGCATTAAAAATCGCATTCAACGGTATTGATTGAAATTAATTAGAGCCTATCGGTGAAGAAATTTCTCATTCTATTTTATTTCTTAAATAATTTGTAGCTGTTTAGCTGAATCTAAATGTTTATCAATAGTAAGCAGATGTACTCAGATTTTGAGCCGATATTTCACTGTTTGTTAATAGCTGAGAAAATTAGTGAAAAATCAGCCATTAATCCGCGAGGATATGCGTACCATGAGACTCTTTTTAATTTCAGTTAAATAATTACAATCATTTTTTCAATTTATTTTCAAAAAAAATTATCATGTTAAAAAATACGTTTACAAATATATCTTTCACATTCATTGCGTTTTTTGCAATTCTTTTCTCATCAAAAAATATTTTAGCACAAGGTTGTGTACCTATTCGACAAATGGGTGGAACCGTTACGTGTTCTTCAAATTCTTACAATATTGATAAAGGCGATTTTCAAGCTGGGGTAAATTATAATTATTATCACTCTTGGAAACATTTTGTAGGAACAGAAGAGCAATTACAACGTCAAACAACGGGTGGCGGAATTGGTCCGGACGGCGTTGATCGCGGTGATGCTGTTAATAATTATTCAAAGGCTACTGATTTAAATTTGTCGTACGGTATTACACACAGACTTCAAATTAATGCAACTTTACCGTATGTAAGCAACGAACGTTCGCAAGTTTTGAAACAAGTAACGCCTAAAAAAGATACTTTTAGGTACAGTGTTTTTGTAAACGGTTTAGCCGACATTCGTTTGAGTATAAATTATTGGATTTTTGATCCACTCAAAGTTAAAAAAGGTAATTTGATGTTGGGTTTGGGCGTAAAATTAAATAACGCAAAATATGATGCCACTTACGACACACCACAAAGCGACGGTACCATTAAAAACGTGATTGTTGATCAATCTATTCAACCTGGCGATGGAGGAATTGGTATTTCGGTAGAGTTTAGCGGTTTCAGAGAAATTACGAAAAGCATTTACGGTTTTGCAAACGGTTATTATTTATTCGATCCGAAACAATCGAACGGCGCAGCCAAATCAGCACCAAAAGCAGGATTAGAAGGTTATGAAATTTTTGCTTGTCCTGATCAATATTTTTTGCGCGGTGGATTTATGACCGCCGTTGGAAAACAAAAGAATATAAATATTTCGGTAGCAAGTCGTTGGGAAGGTGTACCAGCGTATGATGTTTTTGGTGGTGAAATCGCCTACCGTCGTCCTGGTTACGTCGTTGCAGTTGAAGGTGGTATTTCTGTTAAAGCAGGAAACAGCACGTTTAGTTTTAATGTGCCGTATAATTTTATTAAAAATCGAATCCAAAGTGCAGCCGATATTGCTTCACAAGATTTACAAAATTCTAAAATTACCGATGCTGCCAAATTAGTCCACGTTCAAGGCGATGCCGCTTTTGCTGATTATTCTATCAACTTGGGTTATTCTTATCGCATCAATACTAAAAAAAAGATGTAAGTATTGAGTTTTGCTTTTTGAGCTTTGAGCTGCCCATTGCGAATTAAAGCTCAAAGATCAATGTTCAACGTCAATTGCTTACAGCGCATCGCTCAATTAAAGATGAAAAAAATATTTTATTTCGCGATTTTAGGTTGGATTTTATTTGAAATAGCAAACGTCTATTTCATTATGCCATTTCCAGGCAGTCAGGAAATGAACTCTATCGGTGTAGCTTATTTTTTACATATTTTTAGTTGGATTTTTCGCAGCGTTTTTGCACTCGCTATTATTTACAGCTTAGTCAAAATTTTTAGCGGTTCTAAAATTTTAACAACGCTTTCTTTGATTGTATTGGTCGGAATAATTTACGAAACAAATTTTGTTATGGCAGCCGAAGCGATGTTTCTTCAACCTGAAAAATTAAGTTTAGTGTCCACGTTGGGAAATACCGTTGATTCCGATCGTCTTGTTTTAGGAGTTGTTTTGAATAATCAAGCCAAAGCATATCCGATGCAATATTTAGGTTATCATCATCAAGTTTTTGACAGCATAGCCGGCAAACCGATCATCGTAACGTATTGTACTGTTTGCAGAACAGGTCGCGTTTTTGAACCACGAGTGAACGGAAAATTAGAAACTTTCCGATTGGTCGGCATGGATCATTTTAATGCCATGTTTGAAGATGCAACAACTAAAAGTTGGTGGCGACAAGCTACAGGTGAAGCCATTGCCGGAAAGTTAAAAGGTGCTTTTTTACCCGAAATGCCGAGTAAACAAATGCGGTTAAAAAATTGGTTTTCACTTTATCCGAATACTTTAATTATGCAAGCCGATGCTCATTTTAAATCGGAGTACGATAGTATGAGCAATTACGAAGTTGGTCGCAGAAATGGAAATTTAACGCGAAGAGACAGTCTTTCATGGCAAAAAAAATCGTGGGTATTAGGTATAAAATCCGGGAATAATTACAAAGCATATGATTGGAATGATTTAGAAAAAAAGCAAATCATTTCTGATGTGTTTGATACTAAACCTATAGTTTTGGTTTTATTGAACGATAAAAAAACATTTTCTGCTTTAGAACGCACTAATGAAAATCAAATATTTTCTTTAGTAGGCGATTCTTTGAGCGACGGAAAATATAAGTATAGCATTTTAGGAGAATCGAATAATGCTGAAGCACCGCGATTAAAAAATTTAGAGGCTTATCAAGAATATTGGCACAGTTGGCAAACGTTTCACCCTGACACCCAAAATAAAGAATGAATTTTTCAGTTATTGCAAATTTGTAAGGGGGCTATCCCAAGAAATTAAAATGTGTATTGGGATAGCACTTTTTTTTTAAACTATTAAATTAATCAAAATCATGTTAAAAAAATTACGCGTAATTTTAATTTGTATGTTGTGTTTGCATTTTGCTCACGCTCAAAGTTTTACCGATGGGTTAATGATGCCCAAAAATTCGGCTTGTGCCGGCTTTAATTTCGGACAAGAAAAATTTTCGAGTTATTGGGAAGGTACTTTATTGCGTCTCAGTCCGATGGGAAATCAAATTATAAGTACAACCAATTTATTTGCGAACTACGGCATAAAAAACAATCTCAATGTTTTGGTGAACGTTGCCTACATGGCAAATTCTGCTGATAATACACCTATTGCAGGTATGTCTGGCTTTCAGGATATTACTCTCGGATTAAAATATCAGTTGCCGTTGGCTAAAAATTTCAATGCCATTTTTGTAGCAGGTGGTACGTTGCCGCTAACTAATTATGTGTCAGCATATCCGTTCGCTATCGGAAATCAGTGCAAGACAGCTTTTGCAAAATTGATGCTGCAATATTACGATGTTGAAGAAGGATTAGATTTTTCTGTGCAATCGGGTTATACGCTTCGCAGTAATATCAAGATTGACGCACCCGATTATTACACCGACGTTTTTGTAAACTCGAACGAAGTTGTTATTCCTGATGCGCTGCAACACCAAGTGCGCGGTGGCTATTGTACGTACCGTTTTATTTTTGAAGTTGTTGGTACGCTATATCAAACGCTCGGCGGATTCGATATGCGCCGCCAAGATTTACCGTTTCCATCCAATAAACAAGAAAGTACGCGACTCGGTGTTTTTTCAGCATATCGCGTTAAACAGCTCGGCAACATTCAGTTAACAGGTTCTGTGATGTATGCCTTGAATGGTAGAAATACAGGTCAGTCGCTAACATATAGTTTTGGTTTATTTCAAAATTTTGGTTTTACGAAAGTAGCGGCAGAATCGTGCAAAGCAAGAGAACATACTATGTAGAATTTCATCAACTTTAAATATTAACCATACAATTTTTTTAATTTTTCAAATTTTTAAAATCATGTTCAGATATAAAATAATAATTAGCGCATTAGCTTTGATGTTTATAGTTTCCTTTTTTTCTGCTTGCAATAAAGATATTTCGCAGGCAGGCACACAATACACTGTTTTAAATCCCACAAAAACAGATGCGTTAGCAGGTAATTGGAAAACGGTTATTGCCGATACCGCGCAAATGTATGGCGTTGTTGCACCCACACTCGTTTCTTCTTCGGATTATAAAGCAGAACTCGATGCTATTAAAACGGCTCAAAGTAATATCACGACGGATGAACAAGCGGCAATAAATTACTGGGGAGTCGGTAATACGCTGCGTTGGAATGAAATTATGCGCGCTTTGGTATCGAAATATAATTTAGCACCAGCACCGAATGCGGATAATTCGTATTCTTTTCCGGACCAAACCAATCCGTTCGCGTATCCGCAGTTTCCATTTTGCAATCCACCGTATGCTGCGCGTTCGTATGCGTATGCGTCGGTTGTTATCTACGATGCGCTGGTAGTTTGCTCAAAAATGCAACAACAGTTTAAGCGCGCTGCACCTTGTGCGAATGACGCTTCTATAAAAAAATTATTACCTACTACCAATTTACCATCTTATCCGAGTTCAGAAGCAGTTATTGCAACGGCGTCGGTTGAGTTAATGAAATTTTTATTTCCAACAGAAATAGATTTTTTAAATGCCAAAGCTGCTGAAGCTAAAGATGTAGCTTTTGTTTCTGGCTTAGCCACTAAAAGCGATATTGCTGCCGCAGAAACACTTGGTAAAGCTGTTGCCGCATTGGTTTTAGCGCGCGCTAAAACAGACGGTATGAAAAATGCTATCGGTAACGCGAGCTTATGGGATAGTTTAGCCAATCGCAGTGTAGTACGCACGGTTAACAACGCTGAAACTATTGTTAAAGAACCAATGTGGTTTAGTTTAGATTTTCCGCAAAGACCACCGATGTTGCCTTTTTTTGGCAATGTAAAAGCGTGGAGTTTTGCGAAAGCTGCTGATGTACGCATTGCAGCACCGCCTTTAGCAAGCTCCGATATAATTAAAACGCAATTAGCAGAATCGTTAAATTTTTCGCAAAACGCTACGCGCGACCAATTAGCGATTGTGCATTTTTGGGCAGATGGCTTAGGTACCTACACGCCACCCGGACATTGGAATGCGATTGCTGCCGATTTAATTCAGACGGCGCAACTGAGTGAAGTACGCACAGCGCGCACGTACGCGCTTTTGAATATGGCAATGATGGATGCTGCTATTTCTTGTTGGGATATTAAATATTATTACTACTATCCAAGACCGTCTGTTCTCGATCCGCGCATAAAAACTTTAACAGGTTTGCCCAATTTTCCGGGTTATACTTCGGGTCATTCTACTTTTTCAAATGCGGCTGCTACGGTTTTAAGTTATGTTTTTCCGAATAGTGCTGCTGATTTAAAAGCGCAAGCTGAACAGGCTTCTACGTCGCGCATTTATGGTGCTATTCATTTGCGCATTGATTGCGAAGTCGGTTTACAATCGGGTGCTAAAATTGGTAATTTACTCGTGGCGCGTGGCAAATCGGATGGTGCAGATCAATAGAATGAAAGACTAAATAATTTATTCAATGCAATAAACAATCGGAGTACAAATTTGCCTTCAAGGCGAAATTACAAAAATATTTTTTCAGTTGTTTTGATTTTGTAAGCGGCTATCTCGGAAATTTTGAGGTAGCCGCTTTTTTACAAGCAGTTCTATAATTTTAACTTCTCTAATTCTTTAAGCACTAAATCTGCCCAAAGCGCATAAGCAGGTGGAAATAAATGTGTTCCATCCATCGTAAATTCTTTTTTAAGTTCGTCAGCATCTGAAAGAACCGCGTTTAAGTCAATATAATCTATATGATGTTCGGTGCAGTAAGTGCTAATCAATCCATTAATTTCTTTAACGCGCGCGTTTTTATCTCTACTGTTATTTTGATAGATTGTAGATTGAACAACTGGAATGATGCCATGCGCTAATAAAGTATCAAGCACTTTAACTTGGTTGGCAAAAACGCGATCAGGCGCAATACCCAAAGTAATATCATTTATACCACCTTCTAAAAAACATACTGTCGGATTTAACGGTAGAAAATTTTTAACCGTCCAAGAAATTTGCTCGGTCGTGTAACCGGGTATTCCCCAATTCACTATATCTTCGCGTTTCAAAATTTTTTTCCAATCGCCTTGAAAGGTGATTGAATTACCTACCATAAAAATTTGTCCGCGCGATTTTATAGTATCTGTCGGGCTTGATTGACTAAATGCGTGTGAATAGGATAGTAATAAGAAAAAAACTAAAATATTTTTCATGTTGTTTATTTCAATAAAGTATAATTCATAGGTGCAAAACTTGTAAACGTTGAATCGGGTAAGTTTTTATAAACACCCATCGGCGTTAAAACCAAATTATCACCTCTGCGTACAGAAAGCATAATATTACCCAATCCGCGATAGTCCTGAAAAGGTAATGCCATACTTGGTTTTATATTTTCGGCTTTTTCAAAATAGTTGAGTTGCGTTACCAAATGGCTCGAAGGATTTATAAACGCTTCGTATTTATTTTGCGGCGTATCACTCAGTGCATTAAATGTGAGTTCAACTACATCGCACTCAGCACCTAAATTATTTTTTCGTTTGCCTTTATCTTTTAAAGTTACGCCGCGATCTTTCATTTTAAAAGGCATCACTAACCAATAGCTATCGTTTATCCAAACCGATTTTCCGCGCTTCAAATATTTTGCAATCGTATCGGGATTGGTTTGAACAATACCACCCATTTTAACTGAACCCGTATTATCGTTCATGTTGAGACGAATTTTTAAATTGCGGTCAATGAAATCAATGCGCACTTTATTTTTCAGCTTATCCCACACTAATTCGCGTTTACCCAAAAACGTCCATCGAATAAATCGCGTTTGATCCCACGCGTAACGTCCTCCACTTGCAGCCATAACAGAATCGGCTAAATCAACGGCGCGTTTATCGGAACTTGCCGCATCAAAACCTTCAAAAGGTGTATTCGCTACTTGCTTGTTTACAAATCCACGCGGACCTGTGCAGGCAATAATAAGTATTAAGGAAAAAGCAACTAGAAAAATGAAATGAAATTTTTGCATAACGCATGATAACACTGATGAAACAAAAAAAATTAGTGATTTCAATTTCGGAAATGAAAATTATTTCGGAAATGAAAACGATTTCGGAAATGAACTTCTATTATTTCGTGTTTTAACTACCGCACAATATACCGAAGTTGTAAAAGCATTGGGAAGTAAACTTCTATTATTTCGTGTTTTAGCCCATAATTTTGTTTGAAATTAATACAGCGCACAATAATTTAATCATGCGCTGTAATTAATTTTAAACAATCAACGATCAATGAAACTAAGGTTTAGCCGTTTTTTTATCAAAATCGCCGGCATAAAAATAACTTATTTTTGACGGCACAAGATATTTTTTAATAGCTGCGTTCGCCTCGTCTAAAGTCATTTTAGAAATTTTATCTTCAAAATCCGCATCGTATTTCATCGTACGATTTAAAAACTGGTAGCTATTGAGTTTACTACCGAGTTGTTTATCGTTTGCGCGCGCTAACAATCGCGATTTTAAAAGTGCTTCTTTCGTCGCCTTAAACTCATCAGCGGTTAATCCTTCATTGTAGAATTTTTCAACTTCTTCTTTAAAAGCTGCCTCTAAACGTTTTGCATTTTCGGGCGCATAAATAGCATACGCGCCAAAGTTCGCCACTTTATCCAATGGGTCAGCACTAAAATAAGAACCTACACCGTAACTTAATCCTTCTTTTTGGCGAATTCGATTGGCTAAACGCGAACTGATAGCACCACCGCCCAAAGCATAATTACTCACCAAAAGTTGAGAATATTCCGGGTCGTTTTCGGTAATCGGCAAATTAAGTTGAGCAACAAACCAAGCGTTGGCTTTATCGGGTGTTTTTAAATCTTCGCGTTTGGCGGCAACATCAAAAAATTTACCTTCCAAACGCTTATACATTTTAGGCGATTTCCAATTCGATAAATTTTCGTCTAAAATTTTCTTCGCTTCTGCTTCGTCAAAATCGCCGACAACCGAAGCAGTTGCATCGCTCGCACCTAAAAAAGTTTTGTAAAAACTTTTAATGTCGTCTAACTTAACGGCTTTGAGCATATCAATATCTTCTTGCAACGTAGGTGTGTAGCGCGTATCCGTTTTCGGATAGGGTTGCGTGTAACGCTGCATGGCATTAAACACCAATGTTTGCGGATCGGAAAGTCCTTGTTCTTTTTCGGCGAGTTGCTGTTGACGCATTTCCTCAAATTCTTTTGTTGGGAAATTAGAATTGCGCAATAAATCGCACACAAGTTTTAAAGTTGCCGGAAAATTATCGCGCACAGTTTCGATATTAACGAATGTTTTATCGTTACTTGAACCAATTGTAACCGACGCTTTCAATTCATCGAGTTTATCTTTTATTTGTTGCTCTGTCATGGTTGCCGTTCCTTTTTTCATCATACCACCCACTAAATCCGCAACCATGCCCATATTTTGCAAACTGTTGACATCGCCATAACGCAGCGTTATGTTAGCACTCACGGTGTTACCGCGCGTTTTTTTAGTAAGAAAAGCGTACTTCATTGTTCCGGCTTTGCCTAATTTCGTGCGTGTATCAATATTAGTTGTCGTTGGATCGAAAACTTCGCCTTCTGTCATCGCTGCGCGACCTTTATAACCTTCAACAATGGCTGAAACATCGGGTGTAGCTGGAATTTCAGCGCGATCTGATTTAGCCTCCGGAATAAAAATACCAATCGTTCTGTTCGATGGCTTAAAATATGCTTTCACCGTGCGATTGACATCGGCAGCAGTGACTTTTTCTAAATTATCGCGCAGAATAAAAAAGGTACGCCAATCACCAATTGCCATAAACTCACTCATCAAAGTACCTGTGCGCTCCGAATTGCGATAGGCTTCCTCCAATTGTTTCAAAATTTTAGTGCGCGAACGTTTCACTTCTTCATCTGTAAAAGGTTTAGTTACAACGTCATCAATTGTTTGCAGCAAAATCATTTTAGCAGAATCTACATTACCCTCTTTGCGCACTTGCGCTTCAAAATAAGCATAACCCGGTTCTTTGGTCTGAAACGCAAAACCACCCACATCCGAAGCTTTTTGCGCCGATACTAAATTTTTATAGAGTCTTCCTGAAGGATTATCGCCTAAAGAATTAACAAAAATTTCAATCGGGGGAAAATCGCTTGAAGTACCCGCTGGAATATGATAACACACCGAAGCCAATTGCACATCGCCCACGCGACGCAACGTCACTTGTCGCTCGCCGTCTTGTGTGGGTTCAACGGTGTAACTCGGCGGTAAAATGCGCGTTGGCATCGGAATAGCAGAAAAATATTTATCTACTAAAGCCAATACTTTTTCCGGATCGAATTTACCCGCAATCAATAAAATGGCGTTATCAGGTTGATAAAACTTTCTGTAAAACGCTTGCAAATTTTCAATCGGTACGTTTTCAATATCGCTTCTGTTTCCAATCGTTGATTTGCCGTAATTATGCCATAAAAAAGCAGTACTCACTACGCGCTCATTCAAAACATTGCTTGGGTCGTTTTCACCCGATTCAAATTCATTGCGCACCACCGAAAATTCGGTTTCTAAATCTTTTTTTGCGATGAATGAATTAACCATACAATCGCTTTTTAAATCGAGCGACCATTCTAAATTCGCATCCGAAGCTGGAAAAGTTTCATAATAGTTCGTTCTATCGAGCCAAGTTGAACCGTTGAAACGCGCACCGTGCAATTTAAATTCGCCCGGAACATCTTTATGTCGTGGTGAACCTTTAAAAACCATGTGTTCTAATAAATGCGCCATACCCGTTTCGCCACCACCTTCGTGCCGCGAACCCACCATGTACGTTACATTCACTGTAATTGATTGCTTTGAAGCATCCGGGAAAAGTAAAACTTTAAGTTTATTACTTTTTAAACGGTATTCCGTCATGCCTTCTACCGATGTATATTTTTCGATATTAGAAGGAAGCGTCTGCGCATGAACAGCGGAAAATAAAACAGACATCAGAACTGAAAAAACAAAACGAACGCCGATTGCGCGTTGGGAACTTCTCATGTTGATTACGTTAAGTTAAATGAATAAATAAACTGGAAAACACTACAATGATAGAATAAAATTACTAACGAAAGGTTGTACACAGTTATTTTTTCGACGAAAATAATTATTTCGACGATTAAAAACCTAAACCTAAGAACTGAAACACGCCCATTAATACTAAAACGCCGCCTGTGAGTAAACCAGCATTGTGTTCTATGCGGTGCCAATTTATTTTTTTCAATCCATGCAGCACCAAATTTACCCAAATGAGCATACCAGAAATAGAAATAACGGCATAAAAAATTGTTAGTAACGCAACAGTTATAAAACCAAATTTACCAGCGTTAAAAAAAATAGCAACCACTTCAAGGCACGGCGAAAAAAACATTATTGTCAATAATTGTAGCATCAAAGCACTGAAAGTGCTATTTTTTTTATTCAAACTTTCAGCAGAGAAGTGAAAGTGATGGTGATTGTAATGGCGATAAATAAAAAACATACCGTACAATATCAGTAAAATACCTGAAAATTGATCGAACCGGTTTGAATATTTTTCAAACAGAGAATGACCTAAAAAACTGATGCCGATGCACAGAAGTACTGTACTCAAAACGTGCGCTAATCCTAAATACAATGTAGCGCGTAGCGTTAATGCTTTCGACCAACCCGCATTTTTTGAAATAACGGTGATAGGCAACCAATGACTCGGTATCAGAGCGTGAAAAAAACTAATGAGACTAATTGAAATAAAGAGAGCCTTCATGTGGCAATAATACGACTATTGGTTTAAAATTAGAAAGCCGAGTATGAATTTCTTCATCTCGGCTTTACTTATAAGTAGTTTGTTAGCTAAATGGTATTTTTATTCTGCGGCAGCAACCGCTGGTTCAGCAGCGACAGTAACAGGAACTTTTTCTGCAAGTTTTTTCTGTGCGGATTTCATGTCTTTTCCGATAGATGATTTCAATTCTTTAATACGCGCTTTTTTGCCGACAACATCGCGTAGATAGTATAAACGTGCGCGACGTACTTTACCGCGCTTTAATACTTCAATAGAATCAATACTCGGCGAACCCATCGGAAAAATACGCTCTACACCAACGCCGTTTGAAATTTTTCTGACAGTGAAAGATTTATTTTCGCCGTGACCTTTAATTTGAATGACATCGCCGCGATAGGCTTGAATACGCACTTTATCGCCTTCTGTAATTTTGTAGTTAACAACTATATTATCACCCGATTTAAATGCAGGCAGTTCACGCTTTAAAGCTAATTTCGACTGTACTAAGTTTATTATATTTTCCATAACGGCACGCGCTCTTTATAATTCTTGAATTTAGAAGCGCAAAATTAAGAATAGTTTTTCTAATTTCAAATTTATTTATAAAAATCGTACGTAGATTTATAATTTAGCGTCAAATTTAAGAACAAAATGACAATTGCACTCGGTGGCGACCACGCAGGTTATAATTTTAAAGCACTCATACGCGACTATTTAGTCGAAAAAAATTATACTTGTCTCGATTTCGGAACTTTTAATGATGCTTCAGTTGATTATCCGGATTTTGCACATCTCACTGCCGACGCTGTTGAATCGCAAAAAGCAGATTTCGGTATCGTTGTGTGCGGTAGTGGTAACGGTGTTACTATAACTGCTAATAAACACGCAGGTATTCGTTGCGCGCTGTGCTGGCAAATTGAATTAGCCATATTAGCGCGCGCACACAACAACGCTAATATGTTGGCTATTCCTGCGCGGTTCATTACTTTAGAAACCGCATTTTTGATTATTGATGCTTTTTTAATCACACCTTTCGAAGGCGGAAGACACGCAAAAAGGGTTAATAAAATAAGCTGTTAGATTATTTCACCAGCACCTCATCAACATAAATCCAAGCAGGACTTTGAGATTCTGCATTGTTTGAACCTTTAACGGGTGGTGTTGTGCCGATATTTTTTGCCAAAATTTTTAAAAAACGTTTTGGTTTCGATTGCTCGAACATAGGCAGCGTGGTTGTGCGCGAAGACGGCGTAAACTCGCGCGTTGCTTCCATATCGCTGCGATTAATCTCTTGCCATTTTATACCGTCGTTCGATGTACTGACTGTTACATAAACTGGTGTAAAAATATTTTTTTCGGGTTGATTTAAAAAATCGAGACTAACGCCGCTGAATGTTCGCGGCGTACCAAAATCGAAAACGAGTTCAAAATCATTTTTTCTGAATCCTACCCAATCGCTCATGTTATCTTCATTTGCCATTTTTCCATCGGTTAGTGCTTGAATACCGTTTTGTGTATGTTCAATGTCATCCGGTGGATATGTAAGTGTATATTTTTTTGTAACAGCTGAATGTAATTTCAACTTTTGTCGCATTGGCATACCATAATTTTTTCCATCTTTTAAAACTATGGCGCGGATATTAGCTTCACTGCTAACTTCAAACGGTGCGTTGTATAGTTTGCTTTTTTCGGTTGGTATAGTTCTGTCGGTGGTGTAATATATTTTTGCGTCATCGAGTAAAGAAGTAAGTGCTACTTGAACAGTATCTTTAGAAACCTGCACTTTAGAGGACACATCGAAAGCGCGCGTACAAAAGTTTACATTTTTATTTGTCAAACGCTCAACGTGTGTCGAAAGTCGGCGCATAAAATCGGGGTAGCTTTTTTGCGATTTTTGCGACCACACAACTTCAGCGAGCGCGCAAGCACGTGGGTAAGTCATGTATTCAACGCGAGGAGCATCAACAATATATTCTGTCCATAAATTACCTTGCGCACCCAAAATAAATTTGTGTTGCTCTTCGGCTAATTCATTTGGTAATGGTTCGTAATCGTAAACATTTTGCAGAGTATTTAATCCACCAATTGTCATCGGTTCTGTGCTCGCTTCAGCTTGATAATGATCAAAATAAACGGGATTGCCAGGTGTCATCACTACATTGTGACCCGATTTAGCGGCTTCAATACCACCTTGAATGCCGCGCCAACTCATTACATAAGCATTGGGCGAAAGTCCACCTTCTAAAATTTCATCCCAACCCAATAATTTTTTACCTTTCGATGCCAATATTTTTTCAACGCGACGGATAAAATAACTTTGCAATTCTTCTTCATTTTTTAGTCCTTCGCGCTTCATTAAGTCTTGACAAAATGCGCTTTTTTTCCAGGCTGTTTTAGGGCATTCATCGCCGCCAATATGAATTATTTCGGAAGGAAATAAAGCTGCCACTTCGGTTAAAACGCCATCAATAAAATCGAACGTTTCTTCTTTCGGACAAAATACATCTTCAAAAACACCCCATGTTGTTGCTGCTTCATATTTTCTCGTACTATCGCACGATAGATTTGGATATGCGCTCAATGCTGCTAAAGCATGACCCGGCATTTCAATTTCCGGAATAATGGTTACAAATTTTTTCTGTGCATACTGCACAACAGCGCGAATTTCATCTTGCGTGTAAAATCCGCCATAAGGTGTAGCATCGAATGTGCGTGGTTTCTGGGAATAATTCCCTTCCATCGTTTCTTTGCGTTGCGAACCAATGGATGTTAAAAGCGGATATTTTTTAATTTCAATCCGCCAACCTTGGTCGTCTGTTAAATGCCAATGAAAAGTATTGTATTTGTGCATGGCGAGCAAATCAATATATTTCTTTACAAATTTGACAGAAAAAAAATGTCTGCTCACATCTAAATGCAAACCGCGATAACTGAATCGAGGCGCATCGGTAATGCTGACGCAGGGAAAAGAAAAATAGTTTTTAGGTAAAGTCGCATTAAAAATACTCGTCGGCGCAAGTTGCATTAACGTTTGGCACGCGTAAAAAATTCCGCTATTTGTACTGGCTGATACATTCACGCGATCTTGGTCAATATTTATTGTGTACGCATCTTTTACCGGATTGGCATCTTTTGTTAAATAGAAAACGATTACATTTTTATTTTTTTTGGCTTTTTTTTCATCCACCTTTGTTTGAACTGTTGCACCTGAACCAATATGAATTTCTTCCATGAAAGATTTTACGGTTGCTTCTAAAACAGTATCTGCATCAGCAACGATGTAAATTTTTGTTTTGGTATTGAAGTTAAACGCACCCGCGTTTTGAACAACAGAAACAGGTTGTGGAATAATATTAATTGGGTTTAAGTTTAAACCCGTACTCGTTTGGGCGCTCATAGTTTGAAATAGAAGGGCAAAAAAAAATCCTGTAAAGTATTTATTCATTTCTTAAAAAATAAAATTGGCTAAAAGATTGCTCTAATATACAAACCAATTGCGAATTACGAAGGCTAATATAAATTCAATTGCAAATTACGAATTAAGAATTACGAAAAAATAATTACTGCGATTTACAATTCGTAATTTTCTTGTACTTTTGTAAAACATACTTATGAATTTAGTGGGACGTTGATGCTTGTTAGTTGATTAAAAACTTGCAGCCTATTAACTGTCAGCTGAAAACTATAAACTAAAATGTCTAATAGTAAAGTTTTTTTTCCGGGGTTAAATGGTTTGCGATTTATCGCCGCGTTTGCCGTTGTCGTGCATCATTTGGAGCAGATTAAATTATTTTTTGGTTTGCCCAGTGTTTTTTATGTTTATCCTGTCATAAAAATTATGGGCGAACTCGGCGTAACGCTGTTTTTTACGCTCAGTGGTTTTTTAATTACTTATTTACTTTTAGTCGAAAAAGAAAGATTTAAAACAATTGCTGTCAAAGATTTTTACGTCCGTCGCGTGTTGCGCATTTGGCCACTTTATTACGCTGTAATCATTGCAGGTTTATTTATTTTGCCGCACATTCACTTTTTTGATATTCCGACATACACCGCAGGTTATAATTATAAATTTGGCATTAAAACGACGTTGTATTTTTTATTACTGCCCAACGTTGTTTCCAATTTATACGCTTATATGCCGTACTTAGCGCAGACTTGGAGCATCGGCATTGAAGAACAATTTTATTATATCTGGCCTTGGATAATGAAATTTACGCGTCGCTATTTGTTCGTTTTGTTCAGTATAATTTTCGGATTAATCGTCATAACGGCTGCTCTTTCACATTTTGCGAATCATGCAGACGACATCAGTCAGTCGAGTAATGCTGTTAAAGCGATAACTTTAGCGTATAAATTTTTTAGGATGCTGCGAATTAGTTGTATGGCAATAGGAGGTATTGCGGCTTATTTGATTTATACTTTTAATATGCGCGTGTTGAAATTTGTTTTTTTGCGCGCTACGCAACTCATTACTTACTTCACTCTATTGACTTTAATTTTTTCGGGTATAGAATTTCCGATGGCTTCGCACGAAGTGTATTCAGTTTTGTTTGCCATCGTCATTTTAAATGTATCGTCTAATCACGAATCGTATCTAAAATTAGAAAACAAAGCCATTAATTATCTCGGTAAAATTTCTTATTCGATATATATGTGGCATGGCATTGCCATAACTATTGGTCTGCACATCGCGCGCTTTTTTCAACCCGAACTTAACACACTTTGGGCAAATGCTATTTATTATTTTGCAACCTTTGCTTTAACACTCGCTATGGCTGCTGCCAGTTACACGTATTTTGAAACACCGTTTTTAAAATTCAAACATCTTTTTGCAAAAGTTGATAGTGGAAACGATGTGAAAAGTAAAAATTTAAGGAATAAAAAGTTAAATGTGGAGAGCGAAATTTTAAAATCAAACTCGGGAAGCAATAACGAAAAAGTTTTTGATTCAAGAATATTTAGCTGAAACTATATTAACTTTAGAGCTTCAGTTAAACCTTATTTGAAAGCATCTATATTCTTTTTGCTGCTTTTTTTAATAATAAATTTAGAAAATTTTATTATGTAACCCAAGTTGCTAGTTAATAAATCTATCTATAGTAAACCCAAAAATAAACATAATGACCTTGTTTAAAAATCCTTGTTGCGTTACTGCATGAATTTT
>JAYVNP010000013.1:0-2380 GCA_043758385.1 Saprospiraceae bacterium | reverse complement strand
TACTTCTATTTCTTTTTATATCGATTGATAATTACGCTCAAGCACCTGCTAATGACGATTGCGAAACAGCTACGCATATACCCGACGCACATAATTTTTGTGGAAATTATACGAACATAAATGCAACAGTAGGTGGCTATGATGCTGCGGCTTGTTATTCGAGTAAAGGAAAAGATGTTTGGTTTTCTTTTGTTGCAGTAGGTACGGAAGTGAATATAGATGTTACACCCACAGCCACAAACGGTTTAGCTAAATCGGAAACTTCATTATATTACGGTACTTGCGGAGGTTCTATATCTACATTGGGTTGTGTAGGCGGAAATAGTTCTCTCATAGATTTGACACAATCGGGATTAATAGTTGGGGAAACTTATCTCATTCGAGTACAGGGTGTAAATGGTACGACAGGAAATTTTCAATTGTGTATAAAAAACTATGTACCTCCATCGCATATTGATGCTGACTGTGTGACGGCAACTATACTTTGTGATAAATCTCCGTTCTCCGTTGAAAATTTTAATGGTCCGGGCAAAGATGCTACTGATTTGAATGATGCACCGTGTTTAACTAGTCCCGGACAAAATTCTGAAATGTCAAGTGTATGGTTTAAATGGACTTGCGAAAAATCCGGCAGTTTAACTTTTAAAATAACGCCTAATGTTCTCACGGATGTACCAAATTCTTTTCCTACACAAATAGGTGACGATATTGATTTTGCCGTTTATGAATTACCAAGTGGCGTATCAAGTACTTGTGACGGAAAACAAATACTGCGTTGTGAAGGCGCCGGACCTTACGTAGATGGTATTACACGTGAACAAGCAATGCGCTGCGCAGGAGCAACCGGTTTGCGTGATGGAGAGACGGCAATAACAGAACCCGGCGGTTGTGCAACGAATTTCCAACATACTAATTTCTTGAAACCGGTGGATATGATCGCCGGACATAGTTATGCTATCGGTATCAATAATTTTTCAAATAGCGGTATAGGCGCACGGCGGGGCGGTTTTTCAATTGATTTTAACGGTAGTACCGCCACATTCCAAGGTCCCGTTGCCAAAATAAATTTCAGTAAACCCGACAAATCTTTGTGCCTCGGCGAAACGATAACTTATACCGATGCTTCAACTTTTGCACTTGGTAAAATTTCTAAACGGCATTGGCAATTTGGCAAAGATGCGTCGGTGGATACCGCAAATGGTATCGGACCTTATGATGTTTTTTATAAATCACCGGGATGGAAAGCAGTGGTATTGACGGTGACAACGGACAGAGATTGTCAAGTGACGACTATCTTAGATTCCGTTTACGTCAAAGCCTTTCAATACGACAGTTTATTGCGCAAGCCGTCGTGTTTACTCGGTAACGACGGTTTGATTCGCGTAAAAGTTATAAAATGCGGCAAAGCCCCGATTTATTATAATTGGGAAAACACCGGCTATACGACAACGGATTCTATCAGTAATTTATCCGTCGGAAAATATCGTGTCGCGATTACCGATTCGTCAAAACAATACATAGATACTTTGACTTTCCGTTTAACGCCGTTTACGATAGAATTGGATACGGCAGTAAAAGCAGTACAAAATCCGTTGTGCTTCGGACAAAAAAACGGAAAAATTTCTATAAAACCCGCTAACGGTGTCGGACCTTATATTTATAATTTCGGCAACGGACCTACACTCGATACAGTCCTCTCCGCGCTCGGCGAAGGCACTTACAACGTGTCCATATCGGATTCTCGCAATTGTAAAGGAAATTTTACGTTCGATCTGGTGCAACCGCCCGTTGTTCAACTGGACTTAGATACTTTCAATATTTCCTGTAACGGCAAAAAAGACGGTTCTGCCGTCGCACATCCTGCCGGCGGCGTCGGAAATTATAAAATAAGTTGGAGCAACGGCGCGCTCGGCGATACGGTGCGCAATTTAGCTGCCGGCAGTTATGTATCTTATTTGCGCGACGGAAACGGGTGCGAAGCGATAAAAAATTTAACCATTTCACAACCGTCCGCGATTCTTTTGGATACCGTAAGCACAACGCCGACCAAATGTTTCGGCGACTCTACGGGTGCTTTAATTGTGCGCGCGACGGGTGGAACGCCGCCATACCGATACAGTATAGATGGTTACAGTTACCAAAAAGCTCCGGGTTTTTTTGCGATTCCCGCAAAAGTATATACTGTAGTAGTTCGAGACTCGACGGGTTGTAAAGGTACGGCGCAATTAGAAGTTTTACAGCCGGGGCAAATTCAAGTCAGTGCCGGTGCTTCCGTTGATGTTGAACTAGGATATTCAACAACGCTACGCGCAACGGTTGTGCCTTCATCCCGACTTGTGAATTACGCTTGGTTGCCTCAAGATTCTACGATTTCGTGTTT
>JAYVNP010000012.1:0-21871 GCA_043758385.1 Saprospiraceae bacterium | reverse complement strand
GTGCAGCAATGTGCGAAAACGAATACGCTATGCCATATAAACCCATGTACTCACCACTTCGCGCACCATCGCCATGTTTTGCCGCCCACGTTGAACTGAACGGCATCACTAAAATTTCGCCTAAAGAAATAAAAACAATGTAAATAAGCGCAGGTAATAAAGTGAGTGCATGCGGTAATAACAAAGCCGTATGCGCTAAACCGTAACACACAATACCGATGCAAACAACTTGTAAAGGTTTTAATTTATTCTGAAGGTAAAAAATCAGTGGCATTTCTACAATGAGAACAAACACACAATTCAGCGCGTTCATAAGTCCGGCTTGTGCTTCGCTCCAACCGTAAGCGCGTGTAAAAAAATAACTTATAGTCCAAATAATTTGCATAAAAACAACCGCACCGAAAAACGTATAGAGTGTAAACAATAAAAACGTTACGTCCGAATATGCCGAACTTTTACACACATTTAACCCTTTTAGGGTTACGTTTTCTTTTTGCACACTTAACCCTTTCAAGGTTGCTTTTTGTTTATTATCTTTTGAGTTATCGGGTAAGTAAACCAAAACCACAGCGGCAGCAGCAACACTCGTCAGTGCATCGAACCAAAAAAGCCAACGCCAACCCAGTGCAATGAGTAATCCACCAATGCCAAGCGCAAAACTTATTGCTAAATTTACTGAAATGCGCAGCAGCGAATAGGCACGTGTACGAATTTCATCCGTCGAATAATAAATGAGCGCCACGTTATTGGCAGGTCGAAACGCTTCACTAATAAAACTGAAAGCAAAAATACCGCCACATAAAAAATAAAAATCGTGAAAATATTGGACGATAGCTGCTACAACACCAGCCATAAATAACGTCAGCCATTGTACTTTGTAGTAACCTAAGTTATCGGTTAAATAACCACCGACGAATGAACCTGCAATGCCACCAATTCCAAAAAACAGCACAATTTCACCTGCCGTAGCAATATCGAAATGCAACGGGCCCGTTAAATACAGTGTCAGAAAACTAATGATCATTGAGCCAGCGCGATTAGTAAACGATATACCCGCTAAAATCCAAATAGCACGGGGCAATCCGCCAAACCAATTTTTAAAAGCAGATTGTATGGTTTTTTTCATGGTGCAAAAATAGCAACTAATGATTAAGGGTTAATTATTAATGCTGCATACTATTAATAATTAACCCTTAAAATTTAGAATTTGCACAACGCGCCATTTTCTTTCAGCCAACGTTCTTGCACTTTGTAGTTGGGTGCTGCGGCTTCAACGACATTCCAAAATCGGTCGGAGTGATTCATTTCTATGAGGTGTGCCAGTTCGTGAATGATGACATAATCTTGCACATGATCGGGTGTGAAAAGAAGTCGCGTTGCAAAATTCAGATTACTGCTGTTCGAGCAACTTCCCCAACGTGTGTGTACGTTTTTAAAACTGATACTGTTAATTTCTTTTTTAAAAAAAGTATGATTGAGTTCGTGCACACGGCGCGAAAAATCGGGAAGTGCTTTACGTGCAATTAATCGGCTCAGAATAGTTCCAATCGTTTCCGATAGTCGCGCTTCTGTAATATCAAACGGCGCATCAATTTTTAAAGTGCTATCGGCGGTGAGTTCGCCGCGCACCGATTTACCGACAATAAAACTGACTTGAATAGTCACGGCATATTTTCCGACCCAAATAACTTCGCCATGACTATACTTTTTAGGAATAAGTGTATTGAGAATAATCGGTTTTTTTTTTGCACTGGCAATGAGCGCCGATTGCAGTTGCTGAATAACGGTGCGATCTTGTTCAGGCGAAAGTATGGGCAAGCGCACTAATAATTTATTATCCGAAAATCTGTACGTTGAAGTACGGCGCGACTCGCGCGTAATTTCAACCACAACAACGGTACCTAAAACTTGCCATTGCGTGAGTTCTTTGTATTTCGGTCTCGTTTTTTTCAGCACGGATTTCTTCAGCATGGTATTAGCGAAAAGTGTTTTGACGTTTACCCATAAAAAACAAATGCAAATTTAAGGTGCGTCTGACGTAGAATTTCATGGATACAAAAGTAATCTGTTTTAAACTTTAATTTTATATTTGAAGTCAATGAAAATTTGAAGTGCGTACTTTTAAGGGAATTTAAAACTATCTTGCCTAAAATAGCAGAATGAATATTATTCAAGTTTTGAAAAACGAATTGCCGCAGTATAAAAAAGTTTGCTTCGCTGCTTTAAAAGCACACATTGATGTGATTGAAATGAATTATTCGGGTGGCGAAACAGATTTAACGACGCTGCTTTTTCTGAAAAAAGAAAATTTAACCCCGAATGAAGCGTGGGCAATTTTAACGCTCCGCCTTTTAATGCACAGCGAAGAATGGAACGACTTTGAAACATATACCGACGAGGATATTATAAATTGGATGGAATTACTTTCGGTACACTACAGCAAAACAACGTTTGCACCTTACACCGATACAGAAATTCATGCCGAAAATTATTTTATTGATCGTTTGAAAGCACCGGAAAAATTAAACGTTGTTCGGTACAACGGCAAAATAATTAGTCCCGACGCATTCGATAAAATTGATCCGCTCACTGACAAGCTGCATATTGTTGCACGCACAAAATTTAATACTTTAGAAGCCGAATTTTACATCGAGACAGAAAAACATTTCTTGCTTTTAAATTGGTTTACCACGGCGTAATCGAATAATTAATTAATGGCGATGTAAAACAAAAGTTAGTAATTCAGAATTAAAAGTACAGTCTTTAATTCTTTAAAGCCCATTCTTACATTAATTTAATAGTGGGCTTTTGTTTTTATCGTTTTGCGTTTTCAAAATCATTTGCGTTTGCGAAATCATTTTCAAAAAAAATAAAAAATGTAATTTTTTTTTACGTAATTCGCTACTTGAAATTCGCAACAGATTTTTTCTATGACATACGACCCGCTGTTCCAATTAATGCAAACGCTGACGAAAGCCGAGAAAAGAAATTTTCGGTTATATGCCACGCGCCACCAAACGAGTGAGGATTTAAAATTCATTCAATTGTTCGATATTTTAGATAAACTCAAAACGCTCGATGAGGCATTCGTTCTGAAAAAAGCACCTGATATAAAAAAAGAACAACTCTCGAACCTGAAAGCGCATTTGTACAAACAGTTGTTGGCAAGTTTGCGCATCATCAATAAAAATAAATGTGCCGATATTGAAATCAGAGAACTGATTGATTATGCGCGCATACTGTACAATAAAAGTTTACATCCGTCAGCACAGCGCATTTTAGAGCGCGCCAAAAACATGGCTGAAATAAATCACGAAAATATTTTATTGTTCGAGATTATTGAATTTGAAAAACTGATTGAAAGTCGGCATATAACGTCATCATTGGAAGTGCGCGTGAACGATTTAGCGACCGAATCGCACATAGTAATGAAGCGTATTTTAAATACCGGAAAACTATCGAACTTAGCATTGCAGCTTTATGCGCAATATTTGCAAAAAGGACACGCTAAAAATAATGAAGAATGGCAAGGCGTCGTGGATTTTGTTTCGGAACAGAAAAAAAACTTACCGCCGATTGCTGAGATGGCATTTTTTGAACGCGTATATTTGTATCAAGCAGAATCGTGGGCAGCGTACATCGGACAGCGTTGGAAAAATTATTACCGTTACACGTATCGTTGGGTGGAAATGTTTGAAAACGAGCCGCACATGAAAGTAAACGATACGGCGTTGTATTTAAAAGGGATTTATAACGTTATGAACGCGCTTTTTTTAACGCTCGATTATTCGCGCCACGCGCAAATTTTAGACAATACCGAAAAATACATCGCTAAACACACCGACATTTTACATGATAGCACCATGCTTTCAGCGCATCATTTATTACTCACTGCGCGGATTAACAAACATTTTTTAGATGGCAGTTTCGCCGAAGGCACAAAACTTATTCCTGACATCGAAAAATTTATTAAAAATAATATCGTCGCCCTCGATGAACATCGTATTTTGGTTTTTTATTACAAAATTGCGTGTTTATATTTCGGCACTGGTAATTTCGATAAGTGCATAGATTATTTAAACAAAATTATACAGTGGAAAGCGGGAACGTTGCGCACCGATATTCAATGTTTTGCGCGTATGTTGCATCTGATTGCACATTACGAAAAAGGTCATTACGCGCTGCTCGAATATTACACAAAATCGGTTTACCGTTTTTTGTTAAAGCACGGCGACATCAACGCCGTGACGCAAGAAGTTTTAAAATTTTTGCGCAAAGCGCTTTACACGCCTCAAAAAGAATTGCGCCCAGCTTTCATTGAATTGCGCAACCGACTTTTAGAAATTTCCGATAATCCTTATGAACGTCGCTCATTCGTTTATCTCGACATTATTTGTTGGTTAGAATCTAAAATTACAAACAAAAGCATCGAGAGCATCAGTAAAAAGAATTTCCTCGAACGTGAATTACGAAGTGTTCGGTTAGCAGCGACGTGATTACGCGATGTATCGCGTCTTTTTTATTTCATATAATCGGTATTAAAAAATAAGCGATAAATCGCGTCGCTACCGTAACTTCGCGGTTCATAATTTGCCAACAATGTCAGAAAATATTTACAGCGCGCGTTTATTAGCAGTGCAGCAATTTTTAAAAAAAGATGGACTTGATGCCTACATTCAACCTTCGAGCGATAATCATCAATCGGAATACGTGGCGGATAGATTTAAAGTTAGAGCGTGGCTTTCAGGTTTTTCAGGTTCGATGGGAATTGCCGTAATTACTGAAAAAAATGGTTATCTCTGGACGGATTCAAGATATTTTTTGCAAGCCGAAACAGAATTGAGCGGATCGCATTGGCAACTTAAAAAACAAAAATTGCAAGCTTCTGCCGAACACATAACCGCTTTGGCGGAGGAATTAATGCCCAACAGTCGCGTAGGTTGCGACGGCAATTTATTTTCTGTGTCAGAAATAAATCAGATAAAAAAGGTTTTTAAGAAAAAAAATATCGAACTTGTTACCAAAAAAGACATTGCTGCCGCACTTTGGAATGATAGACCTGCTGCACCTGCCGAAAAAGTTTTTATTCATCCGGAAATTTATGCAGGTGCATCGGCAAAAGAAAAAATAAATTCTGTTCGCACAAAAATTGCCACCGACGGCGCAACGCATTTAATTGTCACTGCTTTAGACGAAATTTGTTGGCTACTCAATTTGCGCGGTTCGGATGTAGAATCTAATCCCGTTTTTTATGCGTATGTGGTGCTCGATGCAAAATCTGTACATCTATTTATTGATCCCACAAAACTTGACGCTTCGGTAAACACTTATTTAAAAACCACTGGCGTTGAAGTTTTGCCGTATAGCAGCATCGTAAGTTATCTTTCCGAATTATTTCCTGTCACGGATATCGTGGAGATTGATCCAACAACGATGGCGTTTTCACTCAATCATTCCCTTCCGCAAGGTGTAGAAATTACAGAGCGCACGTCGCATATTTCACAACTCAAAGCCATTAAAAACCCCATTGAAATTGCAAATACGCGCAATGCCATGCTTAAAGATGGTGTAGCGTTGGCAAAGGCTTTCGTTTGGTTGGAAAAAACGTTAGAACACCGCACCGTAAGCGAATACGAGTTGGCTTCTATGTTGGCGCAATACCGCAGTGAGCAAGCACAATATTATGGCGAAAGTTTTGATGCGATTGTAGGTTATAAAAGTAATGGCGCGATTGTGCATTACAAACCCGACAATAAAACGTCGGCACAAATTACGAACCAAGGCATTTTATTAATTGATTCAGGCGGACAATACGCCGATGGCACAACCGATATTACGCGAACAATTTGCCTCGGCGCACCCACTTCGGAACAAAAATTACATTATACTTTGGTTTTGAAAGGACACATTGCACTGGCAACAGCGGTTTTTTTACAAGGTACGCGCGGAATTCAACTCGATATGTTGGCGCGCACGCCTCTATGGCAAAACGGATTAAATTACGGACATGGAACAGGTCATGGCGTTGGTTTTTTTCTGAATGTGCACGAACCGCCACAAGGTTTTGCACCAGCGATGGGTGCACGCGGAACAACACCCCACGAACTCGGTATGATTACAAGCAACGAACCTGGATTTTATAAAGAAGGTTCGCACGGAATAAGAATTGAAAATTTACTTTTGTGCGTGCCACACGCACAAAATACTTTTGGTAAGTGGTATGCCTTCGAAACGCTTACGCTTTTCCCCATTGCTACCAACTTGATTGATAAATCTCTCTTGACTACGCCAGAACGTTTGTGGCTCAACAATTACAATTTACGCGTTTATACCGCGCTTTCTTCTTTTTTAACAGAAGATGAAAAAAACTGGTTACATACAGCGTGCGTGGCTATTTAAGATTTTAAAAAAGTTTAATTGTTGATGTGTTTTGCGAAATAGTTTATAGTTTTGTTTAATCATTTTAAACAGTTTAAAACTTTAAACATTTTTTTATGAAAATTGTAACAATTATCGTGCGCGTTCTTCTTGGATTAGCGCTGACAGCTTCGGGATTAACTTTTTTTTTCGGCATGATGCCTAAAGAAGCTATGCCTGGCGCAGGTGGCGAATTCGTAAGTGCTATGATGTCAACAGGTGTGTTTGGCTTCGTCAAATTTTGTGAAGTAGCAGCAGGACTGATGCTCTTATCCGGTTTTCAAGTGCCATTGGCTTTGCTTATTTGGTTTCCAATCAACATTGTCGTCGTGCTTTTCCACACTATGATGGCACCGTTTAATCCAGCTGTTTTTGTTTTTTTACTTTTAACATTATTTTTAGCTTGGGTGTATAAAAATAATTTTGCGCCCATTTTTAACGTTGGTAATGCTTGGGTGGCGCAAAAATAAATTATAATTAAATTTTAGGGAACTGTATTAAAACCTCATTGGCAATTGCGTTCCGTTTAAAATCGAACACATTTATTTGTTAGGTTTTATAATGAACTTGTTTAAACTTATTTTTTTCGGTTGCAAATGGCTCTTTTTCGCCTAAAAAGAAAAAGTTTAAACAAGTTCAATTTTAAAACATCTTGAAAAAATTTTACTCTTCGAACGGATTTATTTTTGGCGCGCTAAGTATTACTTTATTCGTTGCGCTGTATCTTTCTATTGCTGTTGGTGCAACAAAATACAATACAGCCCAGCTCATAAGTTATGTCCAATTTGCCTTTAATGATAAATCTGTATTCTTAGGAAGTGCTTTAGAGCATAATATTTTTATTTATTTGCGTTTACCGCGCGCGCTGCTGTGCGGATTAACGGGTGCTGTTTTAGCACTTTCAGGTACTTTAATGCAAGGCTTATTTCGCAACCCAATAGTTGAACCGGGTTTAATCGGCACTTCAAGTGGTGCTGCTTTGGGTGCAGCAATTATTTTTGTTTTCGGAAAAAATTCAATTTTTGCTTTCACCGCGTCACTCGGCGCATTCTCATTACCGTTTGCGGCTTTCGCAGGCGCACTGCTCGCAACTTTTGCCGTGTATTCTATGGCAGCTTTTTTCGGTAAAATAAATATTTTTGTGCTTTTACTTTCGGGTATTGCCGTGAACGCGCTGTGTCAGGCCGGAACAGGCTTTATGTCGTACTTAGCGCGCGATCCGCAAGCGCGCAGCATTACGTTTTGGAACTTGGGTACGTTTACATCTGCCGATTGGAGTGGCGTAGTTTTAGTGTTGGTCTTTTTTATTTTTGGTTTTTTCGTAGCGTTGTATTTTGCTAAATCGCTCAACGCCTTAATGCTCGGTGAAGACGAAGCGCAATATCTCGGCATTAATATCAAAAAAATGACGCGCCAATTATTGCTCATAACAACTTTGATGGTTGCTGTTGCTACAAGTATGGTAGGTGTAATTGCTTTTGTCGGACTCATTGTGCCGCACATTTTGCGCTTGCTGCGCTCTTCTAATTATTTTTTCTTGATTCCCGCTTCGGCACTTTTAGGTGCAATTGTCATGGAATTTGTTGACATCATTGCGCGCATCATGATTCCTCCTGCCGAATTACCTATCGGTATTATCACTGCTGTTATCGGCGCACCGATATTTTTATTACTCTTGTTGCGCCAAAAAGCATCAGGATTTTAAATTATTTCAAAATTTACTGTCCGACTAAATGAAATATTTTTGTTAAATGTTAAATATAGATAAGTATTGAATGAAAATAAAAAATAGACGTTTAGGGTTAGTAACTTTGCTCAATGTTTTGAAAATTGATGTCTAAATCCTAATTCTAAAAGCGAAAAAAGCTTTAAATTCTAACCGATTCATACCAATGCACAAATACTTATACTATTTTACCATAGTTGTATTCAATTTTATTGCACAAAATTTAGAAGCACAAAATATTTCTGGTGTAGTTAACAAATACGCCAAAGTTACCGATTTCGATACGTGCAACGTTCTTGTAAAAGTTACCGATACTACCGGTTTTTATAAAGGTCTGAACGTTATTTTGATTCAAATGAATGGTGCATTTATAAAAGCCACAAATGACGATAGATTTGGTAATTTAGAAAGTTTTGCAAATGCGGGTTTATACGAATTTAATACCATTGATTCTGTTGCAGCCGGCGCAATTTATCTCAATCGTAAATTTCTGAACACTTACGATCTTTCTGCTTCGGTACAAATTGTTAGTTTTCCTTACTATACCGATGCAATTGTGACAGATACTTTACGCGGCCAGCCGTGGGATGGCAATATAGGTGGAATAATTGCGATTGATGCGTTGACGCTGACGCTTTTAAATGATATATCTGCATCAGGTATTGGTTTACGCGGTGGTAGTGTGGCGAGTTATACCGATTGCACAGGTGGTAGTAATTACGGCGATTATTATTATCCGCTCAATACAGGTGCCGTTAGTAACGGGGGTGTAAAAGGTGAAGGTATTGCACAAGCAATTTCAGGAAGAGAATGTGGTAGAGGGCAACAATTAAATGGTGGCGGTGGCGGAAATAATCATAAATCAGGTGGCGGCGGTGGCGGAAATTTTGGAATTGGTGGCATAGGTGGCGAATTAATTTATAACGGAAATTTATTTTTTCCATGCAGAGGTAAAAATCCTGGTTTAGGCGGTTCCGGGCTCACTTCAGTTGGTGCAGATCGTATTTTTTTAGGCGGTGGCGGCGGAAGCGGTCATAATCGCGAAAAAACAAACAGTCAAGGTGGTAATGGTGGCGGCTTAATAATTGTGCGCGCCGTAAACTTTAATGGTAATTCAAATAGAATTTCCGCCAATGGTGCTACCGCGCCTTACAGTGGTGGCGACGGCGGTGGCGGTGGCGGTGGCGGTGGTACAATTTTATTTTATCCTACTAAATATAATAGCCCGGTAACTTTAGAAATTAAAGGTGGAACCGGTGGTGCTACATCTACGGATGGAAAATACTTATTTGGTCCGGGCGGCGGCGGCGGCGGCGGTAGAGCTTTAACCAATTATGGCAGCGTTCAAAAAAATATTACGGGCGGACAACCTGGTATAAATACTTCAAATAAAAGTTCTAATAACGGACAAAAAGGTGAAGATGGTGTAATTAATACGTCTGCTTTTTTAATTCCTACTTCACCTCGAACACTTGACAGAACACTCAGTATTATCAAACAACCCATTGCAAATTTGGTTTGTACCGGTAGAAAAACGTCGCTCAGTATCGGTGCAAAAGGAAACAATTTAATTTATAAATGGGAACTTAATAAAAATGATTTAACAGGTTGGAAACCGTTAACCAATGATAGTATTTACGCCAATACCGATTCGGCAATTATGCTTTTAGCAAATTTGAAAACAGATTACAATCCCTATTTGTACAGATGCACTATAACGAGCGGTTGCAATAATAGCCAAAAAATTACTTCGAGCACAGTGAGTTTGAATATAAAAGCATCGCCCGTTGCCATTTTTACGACATCTATTAATTACAATACGGTCTCGTTTGTAAACGGCTCATCGAATGCAACCAATTATAATTGGGCTTTTGGCGACGGACAAACCAGTACGCAAATTAATACGGCAAATGTTTACGCAAGTCAAGGCACGTACAACGTCATTCTAACGGCTTCAAATTCGTGTGACACGGTAACTTATTCTAACAAAATTTTACTCAACACACCACCTAAAGCTAATTTTTCTTCCAACACTGTTGATTATTGTACACCGGCAAGCGTTCAGTTTTTTAATAATTCTTCAAACAACGCTACAAATTACGCTTGGCAATTTACAGGTGGTTCACCGTCAAATTCAACTGACTTAAATCCAATCATTACATATAATACACCAGGCATTTTTGGTGTCACACTCATTTCAAAAAATGGTACGGGTTCCGATACACTTACAAAATTGGCTTACGTACGCGTTAACACAAAACCTTCTGCCAGTTTTGCTTATCAAAAAAATGGGAACACGATTGGTTTTCAAAATCAAACAATTGGTGGCACTTCGTTTGTCTGGGATTTTGGCGATGGTAAAAGCAGTGTAGAAACAAATCCGCAACACGGATACACAACATCTGGAAACTTTATAGTGACAATGGTGGCGACAAATTCTTGTGGTACTGCATCCTATCAAGATACTGTTTTGCTCATAACCTTACCAACAGCAGTTGTTTCTGCTAATACAACCAATGGTTGCTCGCCGCTTATTGTTCAATACAGTGCACAAAACGGGAGTGGTACAAAAACGTGGGATTGGTCTTTTCCGGGTGGAACGCCCGCAACGTCCACTTCGCCGAATCCAAGAATAATTTATAACACTATCGGAACATATGATGTTTCATTAACTGTCAGTAATGCAGGCGGTGCAAATACAACTTTACTTCAAAAATATATTCAAGTATATGATGCGCCGACGGCATCGTTCAGTATGGCGGTTCAAAATAATACAGTTGTATTTAGAAATAATTCAACGAACGCCAATATTTACAATTGGGATTTTGGCGACGGCACAACTTCCGCTCTTTCCGATCCTATTTCGCATACTTACGCACACAACGGCACGTACACCATTACTTTGCAAACGCTCAATACCTATTGTGGTGCCGCTACGGCTAAAGAAGTTGACATCACTTTTTTTGTAGCTACAAGCGAAGCCGATAGCACTCAATTTTTTTCTGTTTATCCAAATCCGAACACAGGAAATTTTACAATTCAAAATAAATCTGGTATTTCAGGCGCTTTGAACTATAAAATTATAAATACATCCGGTCAAGTTCTTTTAGTTGATACAATTCATGACGCAACATCTCAAGAAGTCAATGCCAATATTTTGCCCGATGGTTTATATGCGCTTTGTTTAAGCGACGGCACAAAAATATGGATGAAGAAAATCTTGATACAACGATAAGTATTTTAGTGCAATACAGTCGAACATTCTAATCGTTTATACCTTTGCCGATAAGAATTTGTGGCAAACATTTTTCAATCCTTGATTCGCGCGTCTTGGATAGTTTAGGTTCTGAAAAATAAAAAATGTAGGCGCGCTGCCTTCCCGGCGTTAAAGCCTCAAACGCAGTTTTTAAATCAGGGTGCGCATTTAATTTTAATTGAAATTCAGGAGGCATACTGAAATCGGAAGTTCTTTTTAGTGCGACTTTCAAACCCGCTTTTTCTACTTTGATGGCTTCAAAAATATAAGTTTTCAAAATAGTTTCTGTCGCTATTACTGCATTAATGTTTATAAAACGCATCTGTCGCGCCGATTGTACATTCTCCGTTTGTTGAATAAGAACGCTATGAGCATCAATTAATAAAGCACCTTTAAAAAATAAAACCGCGCAATATTCTTTAAATACGTGGATTAAAACGATGTTGTTGTTTTCAAAAGTATAACACGGAACACCCCATTTCAATTCTTCTGTCAATCCACATTCGAGAATAAGTTTTCGCAATGTTTCAATTTCTTCGCGCCACTTTTCGGCTTTGTTAAAATAAAAATCAACTTAGGATTCATACTATTCTGTTCATTTTAAACTACAGGAACGATTCATGCAAAAATTAGATTTGAATAATTAGAAGAAATATAGTCTAATAATTCAACTCATTTTAACCAACAACTGATAACCATTCTGCAACGCAAACAGGTTTTTCAACGCCTTGTGTTTCTATAACGCACGAATGTGTCAGCGTGTAGGAATCGTTTTTGCGCTCTATGTTTAGTAATGTGCAGCGCAATCTCAGTTTGGAATTACTCAAAACGGGTTGAATGAACCGCACGCGATTAAAACCGTAATTCACTACAAGTTTAATATTTTCGATGCTGTAAATGGCGTTTATGAATTGCGGCAATAAACTTAGCGTTAGCATTCCGTGCGCAATTGTTCGTCCGAAGGGTGATTCGAGTGCGCAACGTTCAGCGTCTAAATGAATCCATTGATGATCTCCTGTCGCGTCAGCAAATTGTTGAATTAATTCTTGCGTAATTGTTGTCCATTCCGAAATACCGAGTTCTTTACCAACGAACGGCAATAAATCGCTCGGCGACTGGAAAAAAAGTTTTCCATTTTTTTTAATTGGTGCAAAAATGAGCGAAGAATCCATGTTTTGAAATGTTAAAGTTTTTAGTGCTACAAAAAAAATGGCGCAATTCTGTCTAAAAGCATCTTTTTAGGGTAAATATACACTTTCATTAAGTTGCTTTAAACATATCAATAAATGATGCACGTAAAAATATACTTTCTAAGAGATGCGCCGTAACGCTGTTTGGCATCATATTTGAAAATTAATTAAATATCAAACGCAGCACACTAACAACAAACTTAAAAATTAGCAAGATTAAGTTTTTCAAACAGAAAGAATTAATCTTTAAAATACAAATAGGGGTATTTTTATGTTTTTCATTCGACTCTGGTTTCTAACGAAATCAGAGTTTTTTTTTGTTGAGTCTCCAAACGTTCTGTTCAAAACTTTTGTTTGCTATTTATGTTTATAAAAGTTGTACTTATTCAGTAAAATAAATAGTTTTCAAAAATTTTTATCGCGCTTAAATAATCTTTTCTAAATTTGCTCCATGTAAAAATTACACTTGCAGAATCTAATCCGTATCATTTTCTCATTCACTTATTTTTCAATCCTCAATGGCTCTAATTATTTTTTTTGTAGCACAGTGGTATATTTCGCTGTTTGCTCAAACTTTCTTTTTGCATCGTTATGCAGCGCATGGTATGTTCACGATGTCAAAAGGTTGGGAACGTTTTTTCTTTATCTTTACTTTTATAGCGCAAGGTTCAAATTATTTAAGTCCGTATGGTTATGGCGTTATGCACCGTATGCACCATGCTTTTACCGATACTGAAAAAGATCCGCACTCGCCGTTATTTTCAAAAAATTTAATGGATATGATGATGCAAACGCTTCGGACATACCAAAAAATAGCACAACGCAAAATAGAATTGGAATCGCGTTTCACGCGTAACGTTCCCGATTGGATGAAATTCGATTATTTCGCAGGGCATAGCGCAACGCGCATATTATGGGTTGTTATTTACACGCTCATTTACGCATGGTTAGCAACAGCGTGGTGGCAATGGTTATTTTTCCCGATTACACTTTCTATGGCACCCGTGCATGGCGCAATCATAAATTGGTTTGCGCACAAATTTGGTGAACGCCCTTTTGAAATGAGTAACACTTCGACAAATTTTTTACCGATTGATTTTTTAATGATGGGTGAATCGTATCACAACAATCATCACAAATTCGATACGAGTGCTAATTTCGGCGTGAAATGGTATGAACTTGACCCTACGTATTTCGTTATTAAATTACTCGATAAATGCCATGTCATTCAACTCAAACCCGTGATGTTACCTGTAAAAAATCAGAGTCGAGAAAGGCGCACTCAAGAGGTTTAATAAAAAATTAAATCTTATTGATTCGATAGCTTTTAACGGCGTAGGTTTTTAAATCTACGCCGTTTGCGTATTATTAACGCGTTAAAATAAAATTTGACGTATCAATCGCGTGTGTTTGTTCGTTTAGATTTCTTGATTTTCACTCCGATTTTAGCAACCGTCAAACACTACGTCTTAACACATACTTCCATTTGATGAAAAAAAATTTGTACATCCCGTCAATCTTATTGGCAATCTGCGTTTCTTATTTTTCTTGTAAACCCATTGATGATATTGTTTTAAAAGGTGTTCAGCAAGATTGGTCAGTGCCTTTGGTAAATACAACTTTTTCAGTTAAAAATCTACTCGCTAAATTTGATACGCTCGCTTACGTTCGCTTTGCCAGCGATAGCACTTTAGTTTTGCATTACAATGGCAGTTTTTTTTCGCGTTCGAGTTTAGATATTTTTGCATCTTTTCAAAACGCCGTTTTCCCTGTCACCGATACCGTTATGGCAGTTCCTTTTTCATTGCCGAGTGGTGTTTATGTAGATAGCGTTATCACAAAAAGTGGTAATTTAGTGTATGCTTTTTCTTCGCCCGAACCAACAACGGTTCATTTGACTATTCCCTCGCTTCAAAAAAACGGCATTGTCTTCGAACGTACTTTTAGTTGCGATAAAACACCGCTCGTTCAAACGCTTGATATGGCGGGTTGGGCATTAATTCCGAGAAACGACAGTATTATTATTGTTCACGATGCGCGGAACGCCGCAGGAAAGCGATTGAATTTAAAAGGATATGCGGGATTTCAAATTCAGAATTTTGTTTTTGGTTTTGTGAGAGGTTTTTTAGGACGCGACACCTTCGATATTCCGCAAGATGTTATTAAGTTCGATTTTTTTAAAAATTTAGCGGCTGGCGATGTAAAGTTTGAATCGCCAAGTTTAACCGTTACTTTGAGCAATTCGTATGGAGTACCAGTTCAATCCGTCATTAAAGTTGCAAATTTTATTGCGCGCGATGGTAGCAAATTGCCTTTAACCAGTCCGTTAGAAGCTGGCGTAAATATTAATTATCCAAAACTCAACGAAATCGGTCAGACCAAACAAACAGTTGTTGTACTCGATAAAACCAATTCTAACCTACAAGACGTAATTAGTTTTAAGCCTGTTGCATTAGAATATAAAATTGTCGGCGTAATGAACCCAGATAATACCGCCAAAACTATTGGTTTTTTAACCGATTCGAGTATTTATAAATTACAAGTTGACGTTGATTTACCGGTGCATTTACGCGCTAATAATTTTATTCTGCGCGATACCTCCGCACTTTCGTTAACCGCACAACCAAATGCGACGTATGCAACTTTTTTTATCACCACCGAAAGCACTATTCCTGCCGATTTAGGCGTACAAGGTTATTTTTTAGCCGCTGATAATTCTATTTTAGATTCGTTAGCTATTGGTAAACCGCTTATGGTAAACGGCGCACCAGTTGATGTGAATGGTTACCCAACGCAAAGTCAGACAACACAACTCACGACAAGTTTTTCGCAAATGCGACTCAAAAATATTTTAGGCAAAACACAAAAAATCGCCTGGGCATATAACGTTGCAACAACAGGTGGCGGCGTAAAAGCAGCGCGCATAACAGCTAAACAAATTGTTAATGTACATTTAGGTGTTTCGTTTGGGATTCAGAGGTAACAACTTCCGTATCGGTTACAAAACTTGTAAGTATAGCGGCAAAAATGAGTAAGACACCGCCGAGCATAACGGCACTCAATCGGTTGTCGTTCAAATAATTTTTTAAGATGCTGCCAAAAAATAATGCCGCGAGAATTTCGGGTAGAACGATAAAAAAATTAAAAATACCGACATAGAGACCGAGATTTTTTTTCGGTAGGTGCTTCACTAAAATAGAATACGGCATACTTAAAATAGATGCCCATGCAATGCCGACGCACGTCATTGGAAAAAATAAACCAAGTTTTGTATGAATAAATCCTGTTGAAATGAGACCGATACCGCCAATAATTAAACAAACTGCGTGTGTCCATTTTTTACCAATTGTTTGCGCAATGCTCGGCAGTAAAAAAGCAAAACCAAACGTGACGAGCGAGTAAAAACCAAAACACAAACCACCCCATTCAATGCCTTCTTTATAGAGCGCCGAGGTTGTATCGGTTGCGCCCAAAATATTGCGCGCCACGGCAGTGCTGAAAAAGAACCACATAAAAAACAAACCGGGCCAAGTAAAAAATTGAACAAGTGAGAGTTGTCGCATTACTTTTGGCATGGTCGCAACGAGGTGTAAAATTTCTTTTGCCCCTTTCGAAATTTTCTCTGTCAGCGATGAATTATCTTTTGCTTGTTGCAGTTTTTCAATTTCTGTATCGCTTGGTGGAATTTCTTTGGTTGTTAAAACGGTGTAAAGTACGGCGCAAAAGAAAAACACTGCGCCGAGATAAAATGAAATGACGACGTTCTGCGGAATTCCATTTGCACCCGCAGCAGATTTCATACTAAAAAGATTTGTAAAAATCCAAGGTAAGGAGGAAGCAATGACGGCACCTGCACCGATGAAAACAGTTTGCATCGCGTAACCGCGCGTTTGCAATCGGTGAGGTAATAAATCGGCTATGAAAGCGCGAAACGGCTCCATCGAAATATTAATTGACGCGTCGAGAATCCATAATAAACCTGCCGCCATCCAAAGCGAACTTACGTTTGGCATAGCAATCAGAGCGAGCGATGCCAAAATTGCACCTACCATAAAATACGGTTTTCTGCGTCCGTATTTATTCCAAGTATTGTCGCTCATGTAACCGATTATGGGCTGAACAATTAAACCCGTGAGCGGTGCAGCCAACCACAAACCCGGAATTGCTTCGGCACTCGCGCCGAGATATTCGTAAATAGCACTCATGTTTGCCATTTGCAAAGCCCAGCCGAATTGGATACCGAAAAATCCGAAACTCATGTTCCAGATATACCAAAATTGGGTTTTACCCGAATCTTTTATCGCCTGCGATTGCGCGTCTAAAGTATTTGTTAGCATTTTTTTAAAAAATTGGATTTTATAAATATTTTCGTTGCGTCCTTTTCGATTCCTTTGCTTCTGCGCGTTAAAACTTTTTTTTCCTTAGCGGATGCGCGAGGGAATAGCAAAATTTTAAAATTAAAGCAAACCTTCAGCATCAATAATTTTCGACAAACCTTCTTTCGATTCAATCTTCAATTCCGCCATTCTACGTCCCATTTGCATAGATTCTTTTAAAGTTTTTTTAGTCAAACGTCCACAAATATAACCACTCCAAAACGCATCGCCTGCGCCCGTTGTATCATTAACAACAACAGGTCGGCTTTCTAAAAAGAAAGATTGATTTCCATCCGTTGCCCAACAACCTTTATCACCTAAAGTGATACACACTTCAGCTGCGCCAAGTTGCGTAAAATAATCGAGCGCCAATGGTGGATTAACGAGTTCTGAACCATATAAACGCTGCCAATCCACTTCGCTACATTTTATAAACGCACCCTGATTGGCAAACCAACCTACTATATTGCGTGCTTGCGCGGTATCATTCCAAAGTTTTTGCGCATAATTTACATCAATACTGAGTTGTGCTCCGAATTGTCGAGCGCGATGAGCGGCATTTAAAATGTTTTCCTGCGCAGGATTTTTTGAGAGTGCAAAACACGTTGTGTGAAAAATATTTGTTCTTTCGAGCAGCGCATCGGGAAAATGTATGGATAAAATTTCAGCATCCGCACCACGATATGCTTCAAAATCGCTCACTTCTTTCGATTTAGTTACTACTATAATTGTTGTCGGTGCAGCCATGCGCGCTATACCTTCCGTATTTAAACCAATATCTTCAACATATTTAACCAAATAATTGCCGAACGCATCGTTACCAACAGAAGAAATTAAATGCGCGTTCATGCCTAAGCGTTTCAAGTTTCCACCAAAATTGGCTGGACTACCACCTGCTAAACGCTTAAAATTTATAGCTGATTCTACGCTTTCAACATAATCGGTGCTCATTAAATCAATCAAAAGTTCACCTACACTCAGCACGTCAATGGGCTTATCGCGATTCATACATTTGTCAGTTTTTAAAATTTATGTAAAATAAAACGTTTTTACTAAATCTAAATAAGTAAATCGCATTTAAAATGAAATTTTTATTAAGCATCATCAGTTTAGACTAAATTTGCACAGTAGAAAAAAGAATCCGACGCAATAATTATGTCAGAAGTATTGATGAACCGCTTGAAAAACATTGCCTCTTTAGATACAACTACATTCGATGTATGTATCATCGGCGGCGGCGCAACGGGCGCAGGTTGTGCGCTCGATGCGGTGCAGCGCGGATTAAAAACAATATTGATTGAGAAAGATGATTTTGCAGCGGGTACGTCGTCTAAATCAACAAAACTGTTTCACGGTGGCGTGCGCTATTTAGAAAAAGCAGTGATGCAACTTGACGCCGAGCAGTTCAGAATGGTTTATAAATCACTCCACGAACGCCGAACACTCATAAATAATGCGCCACACTTAGCACACACGATTGCATTATTAACGCCTTGTTTTAGATGGTGGGAAGGTTTTTATTATTCGATGGGATTGAAAATTTACGATTTGTTGGCAGGCTCAACCAATTTGAAATCGAGTCAATGGCTGAATAAAAAACAAGCGGTTGAACGGATTCCAAATTTAAAAACCGATAAATTAAAATCTGCAGTTTTGTATTTCGACGGTCAATTCGATGACATTCGCTACACATTAGAACTCGTTAAAACGGCTGCTGAATTAGGTTGCACTGTTATAAATCATATTGCTGCTGAAGATTTTAGTTTCGATGACGATGGGAAATTGTGCAAAATTTCTGTTTTCGATACCATTAGAGAAAAAAATTATAATCTTAAAGCTAAAATTTTTGTAAATGCTACCGGTACAGGCGCAGATATAATTCGATTGAAGGCAAATCCAAATTTGAATAAACGAATGCGTGTGAGTAAAGGTGCACATTTGGTTTTACCTTACGAGGTTATGCCTGCCGAAACTGCACTTTTAATTCCGAAAACGGACGATGGCAGAGTTATTTTTTTGCTGCCTTGGAATAGAAAAATTTTGGTTGGAACGACGGACGAAGAAGTACAACCGACGGAACAAGAAAGCACTTTAAACAATGCTGATGTAGAATACTTATTGGATTATACAGCGCGCTATCTAAACACAACGATTGATGCAAAAAACGTGCGTGCAGGTTTCAGTGGCTTGCGACCTTTGTTACAAGCAGCATCGGGTAATACAAAAGATTTAGTACGCGATCATGAAGTTGAAGTAGATTATGATTCGGGTTTAATAAGTATTATGGGTGGCAAATGGACAACATACCGATTGATGGCAAAAGATACTTTAGATATTGTTGAAAAAAATTTGAATAGACCAATAACACCCTGCAAAACGCAAAATTTAGTTTTGCTGGGTGGCAGAAATTATAATTTGAATGGGCATTTAGAATTGGCTACTAAATATAAAGTGCCAGAATTTATTGCCAAGCGGTTGCACAAACGCTATGGCGCAATGGCATCAAAAATTTTAGACATCACTGTTTCCGATCCATCTTTGCGTCGCAGCATTGTTTCTGGTTCGCCCGTTATTTGCGCCGAAGTTGTTTACACAATCATTCACGAAATGGGCGTTTCTTTGCGCGACGTTATTGCACGCCGTTTAGGTTTAGAGTTTACGTCTTGGAAGTATGCGTATCAGTCGTCATTCGCTGTTGCCAATATAATGCAAGATATTTTGCGCTTCAGCGGAGAAGAAAAAAAACGCATGGTTGATGAATACCAACAAACACTTGAGTTTTGGAATATGCAAGCGTTTGGTGTTTCTTTAATTGAAAATGGAACGGAAAGCAATCTTTGAAATAAACATGAGTAAGAAAGCAATTAATATATTTCTCATTATTCTTTTAAAAATTTAGAAGAAAAAATACGGTTATTTTCTGTTGTCAGTTTGACAATATACATTGCATTAGATAAAGTAGAAATATCAATACTTGCATTAGAATATGCGCAAATGCTAATACACTCTCGACCCATCAAATCATAAATTTTTACTGATTTTATTTTAAAACCAAAGTCATAATCTATGTAAAATGAACTTGAAACTGGATTGGGAACTATTTTGAACAAATAATTACTATTTTCTACAGTAGATTTATTCAAATCGGAAATTGTAGTAATTGTTCCGCGACATTCGAGAGAAGATCCTCCACCAAAATTAATATAACCTCTTAGCGAGTCATAATAGCATGTCAATTGTCCTGGGTTGCCCAGTGTAGCATCAATCATACTACATTTTGAACCTGAAATTGGGAACGGTGGAGAATTTATTGACCCTATATTTTTAATAATAACACTGCCAATTGTCCAATACTGCTGAGTCTTAGCAGTAACTACATCAAATTGTATATTGGAGAAATTCATTTTTTGGACATCAGTTATTGTAATTAAATTAGAATCAGTATTGAATGTTGAATCAGTACATGCAATCGTTGCATAGTTATTCTTCTTAATAACGTAAGAAGATCCTTTGATAGCTGAGAAGACATACAATAGTTGAAATTCAGTTTTATTAAACCAAAAAACCGAATCCTTTGAGGAGTAATAAAATAAATTATAAGCAAATTGTTCTTTAGTTCTCGATTTATTTGGTCCCACCAATTCAAATTGAGTAACTACTATTTTTTTTGCAACCTTATTTGAAATAATTGTATCAGAAGTGTACACAAATTTGAAATAGGGCGTACTTCCAAAAGAGGATCCAACATAAAGCCAAGTTGCTCCAGGTGGTGACCAAGGAAGCGTATCAATTTGTTGAGCATTTATGTTGCTAAAAAATTGAATGGATATTAAAATACAAAAAATTAATTTCTTCATTTTAATTAAATTTAATTGTTAGAAATTATTTTTTAGCTATTAAAACCTTCAAAGCCTCAATTTGAGCTTGTTGATCTTAAATAGCATTAATCAAGAGCGGGATAATTTCGGTGTAGTTAATTGATAAATACCCTTTTGCATCTTGGGCTACTAATTGAGGAGAACACTCTGAACATCTTGAGCAACTAACCCAGTTCTTGATCCTGAAACTGATTTAATTTTATCGTTTTGCATAGTTTTAACTTTCACATCATCTTTTTCTTTAGGAAATGTAGCGTCATATTTCGGAATCTCACTGGCATAATCATAAGTAACTGGTTTCAATAAAAGTAATTTATTCAAAGAGCCACTTAGCGGTTGGATATTCGATTTAAACCGTTTATCGGAACTTGTATTTATGCCAGTACAATAAATCTGCCCTTCAACTCTAAGTTTATATGAAGCATCTCCTGAAGACCCAATACCCACGTTACCATCACTCCTGAGAAATAAACTAAAGTCGCCAAAATTTGCAGTAGGCCAAGGTCTCCAGAAATTTAACCCTTGATAAGAATCCCAATATTCAATAGCAAACCGACCATTGTTGGGAGAATTTGTTTCTTTACCAAAAGATAAAGTTTTGTAAGAATCATAACCAATTTGAATAAAACCGTCGTTACGAATCTTAAACTGCCCTTGAGCCTTTGAATTGCTCGAAAGGGATGATAAAATAAAAATAAAACCGATTGAGTTTAATACTTCTTTAACATAGAAAGTGTTCTTTTTCATTGTGAAATGATTTTTAATTTAGGTTTTTACACCTAAATTTGTCAGTTAATAAATTTAACACGGGCTTTTGTCGCATACTGGCCAGGTGTGCGGCATTAGCCTTTTTCTTTATAAAAGTATTCGCTCAAATTATGTATTGAGGAATATTTTTGTCGAACTCTAAGTTAAAAAAAATGCGCACTTAGCAAAGAGTTGTTCGCAAAGAGTTGTTCGCAAAGAGTTGTTCGCAAAGAGTTGTTCGCAAAGAGTTGTTCGCAAAGAGTTGTTCGCAAAGAGTTGTT
>JAYVNP010000011.1:0-2390 GCA_043758385.1 Saprospiraceae bacterium | reverse complement strand
TTTTGCGCATAAAACTCGAAAAGTTGGATGCTATAAACGCGCACAAACGCGCACTTTCAGAAATATATTTTAAAAATCTTACAGATAAAGTTGTCAAGCCTGTTCGCAACAGCGACTATTTCGACGTGTTTCATATTTTTAATATTCGCACAAATAGAAGAGATGACTTGCGCAATTATTTGGCTGAAAATGGAATTAAAACGGAAATACACTATCCAGTTGCACCAAATAAACAAATTGCAATGCAACCTTATTTAGCAAATACGGTAACACCTATTGCGCAACTTATTCATGAAACAACGTTGAGTTTACCGATTTCGACGGTGCATTCTAAAAGTGATGTAAAATTTGTTTGCGAAGTTATCAACTCCTTTTATACTAGTTAATTGACCATTAACCAGTAAGAATTAACCATTATTCATGCGTTATTACGCTACTTACTTCGATAATTTTTATCTGCCTTTTTTTTTGAATTTGGTAGAGTCTATGCAACAACACTGCTCACCTTTTGTGTTGTTCGCTGTTTGTCTCGATGAAGCGAGTTTTCAAAACGTTTCAGCTTTAAAATTAGAAGGTATAGTTCCAATTTCATTTTCGGAGTACGAGAAAACAAACGCACGTTTGTTAGCAGTAAAATCGAATCGTTCGCGCATAGAGTATTATTTTACGTTGGGTCCGACGGTGTTGCAGCATATATTTGACATAAATCCAAATATTGATGCGCTGACCTATTTAGATGCTGACCTATACTTTTTCGATTCACCCGAAGCCATTTTTGATGAAGCAAATGAAAGTAATGTGACGATAATATCGCACAAGTTTAATGCGCGATTGAAATCTTTTGAAAAATACGGAAAGTATAACGTCGCTTGGATAACTTTTAGAAGAACTGAAGTTGGAATGCAGTGTTTAAACGATTGGTCGAATGATTGTATTGATTGGTGTCACGATTATGTTGACGGTGATAAATACGGCGACCAAAAATATCTCGACTCTTGGATAAAGAAATATGAGGGCGTTTGCGATTTGCAACACAAAGGCGCAAATTTAGCGCCTTGGAATTTTAGAAATTTTAAAATTACTGAAAGAGAAAACAGAATTTATATTGACGAGCAACCGCTAATTTTCTATCATTTTGCAGGATTAAAACAATTAGACGTACATGCTTTCACCACGAGTGCGAACAAATATTTATTTTGGCAACCGAGAATTTTAAAAGAAAAAATTTATTTACCTTTTATCAAATCCCTACTTTCTCATTTACCCGAAGGTAAAAAACTTTACACAGAACGTCGGTTACTACTCAACACGTCCATCGTTCAAACTTTAAAAAATAGTTTTTATGCAACGCGCCGGTGGTTTTTTAGCGACTACATAAAAATTTAATTATTTAAACGCCATAATTATAATCCCAGCTAAAACGCAACTACCTCCGATGGCTACGCGCGGCGTAAAAGGTTCTTTTAAAATAAGAAAAGAGAGTAGAAGTGTGATAACAATACTGCCTTTATCAATAATAGCGACTTCTGAAACGTTTCCAATTTTAATTGCTTTGTAATAAAAAATCCAAGAAAAAGAAGTTGTAATGCCTGATAGAATTAAAAAAGTGTAAGAGTTTCGCGAAATATGGCGAAGTGCTGAAACTGAATCGAATAAAAAAACATTTACCCAAACAATAATGACAATAATCACCGTTCTAATAATGAGCGCGACATCGCCACTCACTTCTTTTAAACCATATTTGGCTAATATGGAAGTTAAACCCGCAAAAAACATGGAAATGAGTGCATAGAGTACGGAAGTATTCATATAAATTGATGAAGAACAAAGGATAAAAGAATTTTCAAAACGATATTTCTATGGAATCCTTTATTTTCGACCAAAATTAAAAATTATTCGCGAATTATATTTCAAATCAGTTAATCTGTCTCAATGATACAAATTTTTATTACCGGTGGCACTTTCGATAAAGAGTATAATTACATCACTGGTGAATTATTTTTTAAGGATACGCATTTGCCGAGTATGCTTGAGCGAGGACGTTGTACGATTGATACAAACGTAAAAACTATTATGATGATGGATAGTTTGAAAATGACAAATGAAGATAGGCTTTTGATTTTAAACCAGTGTAAAGAATCAGAAACCGATAAAATTATAATAACACATGGCACTGACACTATTGTAGAAACGGCGCACTTTTTAGCAAAAGAAAATTTAGAAAAAACAATTATTCTGACAGGTGCAATGGTGCCTTATGCTTTCGGAAATTCAAGCGATGGATTTTTTAATTTGGGTTCTGCTTTAGCTTTTGTGCAAACTTTACCGCAAGGTGTGTTTGTTGTAATGAACGGTAGGTATTTTAATTTCGATGGCGTAAAAAAAAATAG
>JAYVNP010000010.1:0-2399 GCA_043758385.1 Saprospiraceae bacterium | reverse complement strand
CGGTTTTTCCATCAAAATCAAATATTTCGTTCGCAGTTAAATTAGAGCCGATACTTAGAGCATTACTCAAAAAAATATCTTTACGCGCTTTAACAATTAGTTTGAAAATCGTGCCGGCATTTGTTTGCGGTATGCCGTTCCAACTAACGGTTAATGCGTTTGCAAATTTTCCGAAATTAGTATCGGTAATATCCAAAAAATCGCCTTTTAAAATTTTTTCTACTTCAATATCCTCTGAGGTGTTCAGCGTAAATTGAAAACCGTTAACGTTAAAATCAGAGGTGCGGATGTCTAAAATATATTCTCCGCCGGCTTTTAATTCAGTTTCATCGGTAAATAATTGCAAAGGTTTAATGTTTTGCTTTCCGGTGACAGTACGAACTTGCACACCTTCTAAACTACTCGCATCCGCACTGCCGTTGACATCACCGACTTTTACTCCTATAAAATCGGCATTGTTAATTCCGCCTTTAATGATTGAGTTGACTATTTCCGGAAAATCTTCGTACAAAGGATTTTGCGGATTGCTGAAAATGTATTTTTTATCTATAAATCGCCACGCCGTATTATTCGGAAACGTTGAACTGATTCTTAAAACTAGACGCCGCATTAAAAGCAAATCGATTGCCGACACTTCGCCGTCGCGGTTTACGTCGGCAGCAATAATTTTATAGGGTGTATTGAGCGGCTTGATACCCAAAATGTGACGGCTCATTAACGAAATATCATAAGTTGTTACGCCGTTTCCAAAGTCATCGTCTTTTGATGCCGAAAGGCTTATATTTTGTCCGACGGTTAAACTATTGAAACTGAAATTTCCGGTTTGTCCGGTTGTCATTTTACCGATAGATTGCGTACCGTTACTTGACATCACGACCACGTTATTCACGGGAATGTTACTTTCCGTTTTTACGCTCCCGCTTAAAACCGCACTTGGTATTAGGGGTTGACAAGCGTGTAAATTATCTTGAACCGTAACATTTACACTGCAATAGTTAGCATTACCTACGGTATCTTTAGTCCAAACTCGTACCGGAATTATATTAACAATGTCGTTACAATTAAAAATTAAATTTTTATTGATGACTGTCGGATACACCGCATTGATGTCACTGCCGCCGCGTTCAATCGCTAAATTATTGAAAAGCTGGTCAGTTGTAGCACAATTGTGCGTGAGCGATGCAGTAATATCTTTTGCCCACACAGTTACTGCCCCTTTTCCGTCGGCGGTAGGCATCAGTTCGGCTTGAATATCTTTACACGTCAAACTTGGTTTTTTGGCATTCAAGATTTTTATTTTTGTCGTGCATTGAGCAGTATTGTTGCAGGGGTCTTGCACCGTCCAACGAATTTCGTAAGGTTGATTAAGATTTAAAAATTCCGCAAAATCGGGTGTTGCGCCCGTTTTAACGACAAAATTATTTTTCACGTCGAATAATATCCATGAATAACTCAATTGCGCGGCAGTTATTTGCGGTGTACCAACGGCTGAAGGTTGACTGTTAGTTCCTGAACAATAATCTAAGGCATTTATTTTAAATCGGAATATATCGTTGCAAGCAGCCGGATTATAACTTTTTACGGTGGTATCGGCGACGCAATTAGTAAATACCGGCGGCGTTTTGTCAATAATTTTAATGATTTGGGTAAAACTAATAATGCCGTCGCTGAATGAATAGGGTTGCGTCGTATTTCCGGTAACCGGTCCGGTTAAACCGTCCGCATCTCTGAACAAGCGGTCACGATCTATAACACCGGCCTGTCGCACTAAATTTTGCCACGCGGATAAATTATCGCTTGCCCAATTAGGATTCGAGTGCACATCGCCCGCAATCGGTTGCCCGTAGGCATTAAAATTTAAAGCGTAGGCGCCGTTATTCGGATTGTATTTACACCAATCTATGACCGTAAATTTTCTTAAAATTTTTGCGCAAGCATCCGGAATTGCAGTAAAAACTTGATCTTTTACCTCTACTGCCAATACACCGCAACCTTTATTGATGATGTGTCCGTCGGTATATGCATTATTCGATAACATCGCATTGCGCGCTGAATCGGCAGGCATCAATGCCTGATAACAATCAAGTACTAAATCGTCGGGAAAATCAACGGTGAAATCACTGATGGGTGAAACATTAATAATTTGTGTACATGAATCTTTCGTATTTCCGATGTTTGTGATAATCCATTTGCGCGTAATCGTTCCCGTTTTGCAATTATTCAAATTAGTTATAGAATTATAAAGCGTGTCTCGGATGCCGCAATTATCCCAAAAACTTGGCGCACCAAAAGTATTTAAAAGACCGGCATTCGGATTTTGAATCCTTGTATCGGTACACGCCACCGTTATATCGGAAGGCGCGAGGCAAGTTGGTACAGATTTATTATCAACGGCTACA
>JAYVNP010000009.1:0-117152 GCA_043758385.1 Saprospiraceae bacterium | reverse complement strand
AAATTAAAAAGCAAAATGCAAAGAGCAAAACGAAATTCTAATAAAAAGAAAATTTAATTGCATTTTTGATTTAGCCTTTGCGCTTTGCATTTTCGCTTTGCATTTTATTCTCAGTAACCCACGCTTTTAAAGTTTAACGTGTAACTATTATTTGAGTGGTTTTCACTTCAAAATCTTTCATTTACTCTAAACTTTATTGTATGAAACCAGTTTACACGCTATTTCTCAGCGTTTGTGTTTTATTTTTATTTATGAATTATGCGGAGGGTCCGCCGCCAGGAAGAACAAATTCGCCAAGTGATGGAAAAAGTTGTAAAGCAGCAGGTTGCCACCTCGATGCGCCTTTAATCACCAACGCAACCAGTTGGATTACGACCAATGTGCCATCGAAAGGTTTTGTTAAAGATTCAACGTACACGATTACTGTTACACCCGTTGGACCTGGACACAATGTTTTTGGCTTTGAATGCGCTGCGCAACAAAAATCGGGTACACCCATTGGTACTTTGGGTTTACTAAACACAACTGAAACACAATTCGCCGCAGGTGGAACAGCTTATGTTGAACATACTTATACTGGATCGAGGGGCGTAGGAAAAACTTGGCAATTTAGTTGGAAGGCAACAGCTGCAACAACAGGTGATAGTGCTACTTTTTACGCGTGCGTTAATGTGGCTAACGGTGATGGTGCAAACACAGGGGACTCAATATACTTCAATACGCTAACAATTAAACGTGCATTAGCTACACCTACAACAGATATTGCAGCAAAAATAAGCGTTCAAGTTTCGCCAAATCCAACAAGTGTTTCGGCTAATAATACAACTTTCAGATTTTCTAAACCATCGAATGCGACTTGGAATTTGCACTTATACAATATGTATGGTGCGCTTATATCCACGCACAGCATCGAAGGTTCGGGCGAAATTCAATATCAGTTACCATTATACAACATAATGACAGGACTGTACGCTTATAATATTTCGGATGAAAAAAATGCACCACGCGCAACTGGCAAATTAGTAATCAGCAACGAATAAGTATCAGACCTGAATGTATCAAAAGTACAATAAGGTCTTTTTTAAAATAAAAACCTGAACAATAGGGTGTTTGCACTAAAACTTAGTGCAAACACTTTTTTTTTAAAACAAACCCACACTACCGCCCACCCAATCTTTATCTTTATTGTAGCGCACACCAATCATTTTACCTTTGCTCACCCGGACTAAATTGTTAATAATTTTTGGTCGTGCTGCGTCTTTTTCCCAACTGAGAAGCATACGCAATTCTACTTTTGCAGTGCCACTCGGCGTTTGTAATACTTCGGCGTAAGTTACTTTTTCTTGAAGGATATAATTTTCTGTATCATTTATGGCGGCAATATCACTTGGCGTAACATCAATTTTCACACCTTGACCCGAAAACGAAAACAAAGGTTTTAAAACATAATTTTCAAGATTCAAAGTTGAAATATCTACTGTATTTAAGAAAAAAGTTTTCGGCACAAATCTATTTTTTAAAAAAGGCATCGTGTATTTACTGATTCTGAAAAACCAATTCGGATGACCTACCCAATGTACACTATAAGGTTTTTTAAAATCGAATTGCAATTTTAAATCGTTGCGTTTAGCGAGTTCATCAAAGATAACGCGGTTGTAAATACGCTTTACGCGCATTTTTTTACCGACTTCATTGAGGTAAAAAAGTGCATCGCCTTCTTCAAAAAGTTTTGTCACGCAAACAATCGGTGTACCGATATAATGCTGTGTCGCCAAGAAATCAATATAGGTATTTTGTTTTTCAGGTTCAATTTCAAGCATAATAGTTTCTTCTTCGCGCGCATCGGCAACAATAAGTTTATGCAATTGCAGCAAATAATTTTCGGTTGAAGTAACATTAAATAATGCCGACTTTTCGGGTAAATTAAAAACTGATTGATACGCTTGCAACAAATCGAGTTGAAAAAAATAGAGCGAAGGAAAACCTTGCAGTTCGATGAGTTTTGGTACGAGTTCGCCATTTTCTTCGCACACGCCAAAATCAATGACTAAAAAATCGGGATGCGCGTTTTCATTAGGCACGTTACATTCGGCAGGAATGGCAGCTGCGCTAAGTTCTAAAAAATTGGGCTCAATAATTACGTCTATAATTCTTTCAATCGCCTCTTCTACATAATTTTTAAATTGTGGCGTAAAATAAACGGGCGTTTCGCAAATACGGAATGTCGGTATGTAATTATATTTTTCGCGAAAAAAATCAAATAACTTCTGATATTTTTCAGCCGTAAATTCAGCGTTAAATTTTGTACGTAATGATTGTATCATAAATAAAAATTATTTTGCTCCGCGTTTATTGGGTGCGTAAGTAACAAAAAAGTGAAGCCAAATAACGCGCGATATTCTGAAAAACCAAACCAATGAACCCAACATCACCACTGTAATTAAAATAAATGCCGGAATAACATCCATGTTTAAACCAAATTTAACAATGCCAAACAAAGCAAACATCGTAAAAGCTGAAAGAATATAACTTATAAACATAGCACCGTAATAAAAACCTGGCTCGAGGCTGTATTTTTGTCCGCAATGTGGGCAATTATCATACATTGTAAAAGTTTTCTGAAAACTAAAAATAGGTTTCTCAAACATATTACCTTCGCGACAGCGCGGGCATTTCATAAAAAAAATACTGTAAAACAAAGATTTACCCATGATTAGTTGTTCGTTGTTCATTTGCGAGGGACTAACACCGAGCAACGAATCTGACAAAATTACACAATTTTACAACGTCAATTTAACTTTAGCAATTAAAAATATAGAATGGAAGTAGTTAGTGCCGAATTAGGCAAAAAGGTGTTAAAATATATTAAAGGAGAGACAAGTTTTATCTCAGGCTTGTCGCCTTCGGAAGCTGTTAAACTACCGACACCGATTGTATTTAATATTTTAGAGGAAAAATTTGGTGAAGATTTTTATAAATCATTAAGCCTTGTCGAAAAAATAAAAAGTCCAGTATTCAAACAAACAAACGGAACTTGGCTCAAACGCACCAATATAGTGGGTGTGAATGTTCGCACGATTCAAAGTTTTTGGAACGTCGTTAAATATGCGCTCACTTTACCTGATATACAAAACAGCGTACATCTTTTACCTATTTGGGAACCTGGCGTAGTAGCGAGTTTGTATGGAATGAGTAGTTGGAATATTAATCCTGAGTTTTTTTCTGAAGAATTGTTCCATCAAGTACCTCACTTCGATACGCCAGAAAAACAACTCAAAGTAGTGATTAACATTTTGCACTTAATGGGAAAAACAGTCGGTATGGATGTCATTCCGCACACCGATAGGTTTTCCGAACAAGTATTGGCAAATCCGAAATGTTTTGAATGGTTAAAACGCGAGGGTACAATTATTACTGACCACTTCAACGATTTGCACTTCCGAGTTGAAGCAGTTATTTTCGATTACTTTAAAAAATTATTACCGCATGATATGCCCGCTACGCGGCAACTTTTCTTTTCAAATTATTTTAGCGAAGCCGAACGCTGTACATTGATGTTTGGTGCACCCGAAAATTATGGCGAGCGATTAAAAAAGCGCATCGCACTCATGGAACACTTGCGCACTTTTAATTTTGAAACCGTTCCTGCAACAATGGGTCCGCCATACAGAGGTATAAAAGTAAATGAAGGTGCAGAAGGTTTAGTCGTTGATAGTGATGGTAGAGAATGGCGCGAATATGAAATTATAAAACCTGAAAAATTTAGTCGCGTGTTTGGTCCGTTAACGCGCTATAAACTTTATAAAAATAAAAACGATAATACCGATTGGGAAATTGATTTTACAAAGCCAATTGTTGATACCTGGAATTATGCTGCACAACATTATGCCGAAATACAAAACGAATTTGGTTTCGATTTTATGCGCGGCGATATGGCGCACGTTCAAATGCGTGATATAGTTGATAATATTTCGTTGAGAGTTGATAGTAACATTGATGGACTAACAACTGTCAATGAACAACTGCCAACGAACAACTATTACGATTTACTCGGCTTCATTAAAAAACATATCGCCACGCACGTACCGTATTTTGGTTCGTTTGCAGAATCTTTTTTAGCGCCTGACGGTGAAATGGCGTATGGTAATGAAGTGCAACATCTCGAATTATCGGAAGCAGATATTGTTTTGGGCGATTTACAAAGCATGGTCGTAGGTGAAAAACGTTTTATGTCCGAATGGTCGCGGTATTTAGAAATTGGAAACAAACATTCTGTGACACCGACGTTTACAATTATGACAGCCGATAAAGATGATCCGAGATTTGATGAATTTTATAGAGAAAATAATGTTTTCAGATTATTTTTTGGTTTGTTCTATACCGAATCGCCGTCTTATATGGGTCTTGGATTTGAACTACGCGATAAGCACAAAAAACCGGCACTGAACGAGCAGTACACCAAACTTTACGTTTTTAAAATTGATGCGGGCGCGAAAGCAACGCACGGAAATTACCAGTGGGGAAAAAATAGAGATTTATTTTATACGCTCAACGCCATCAAAAGTGCCGCTGATAAAGAATCTGTATTCTTAAAAGAAGCGCACAGCCGTTGGATTTTTCCACCTGACGCAACAGGTAAGCGGCAGTATGTTGCATGGTTGATATCATCGCACGATACGACGCGGAAACTTTTGTGCTTTGCCCATTTTGGGCAAAAAAAGATTCTTAAAAATATCAGTATTCCTGTTAATGGATTATTTTTTATTGCCGACTTTTTTACGCTGCTCAATTACGGTTTGTCTTGTGAATACAATGAAGCCGAATCATCTATTATTGTTAACGAATGTGGTCCGCAAATGTGTTTTATTTTAGAGTTGCCTGAATAAGATTTACTCCAGCCTACGATTGGATATTATCGTACAGATTATGAATGGCTAAAATGACAACGCCAAACAAAACAGCAGCAACAATCAAAACATTATTCAACAAACCATCAATTCCGAAAGACAGTTTAATGAGTATGGTCGAAATTATAAATCCCGAATTGCGAATAACTTTATTAAATTTATCAGTGTAAAGAAACGAGATAAGCAACAGCAACACGTCAACTAAAATAAGCACCGTAAAAAAATCGTCGAAGAAAACTTTATTTACATCTTTTATATTGTCAACTAATTCTGTTATTGAAAAAAAACTTTCATACACCCAACGCGACAAACTAAATGCACTGATGACTAAAATAATCGGCACTAATATCATCGCTATAATAGTTTTAGTGCGCCTAAACTCAACAATTTGCAAAGCTTCATTTTCACTTCTTTTTGTTTTCTCTTCTTTTTTCTGATTGAGTCGGTAAAAAATAAAAATGAGGAAAAATAAAGTAACCGTCGCCATCAAATCGTATGTGAATTGCATATCTTCCTTCACTTTAAACCAATCTGATGTAAATTCTAATTTAGAAAGATGCTTGAAAACGCGTCGAATAACAATTAAAGTTATAATTTCGTATTGCTTACCGATATAGATTGAAGTGGACTTCGGTAAATAATACACCAATAAATAGACTTCATAAATCAGAATGAATGAAAACGGCGTATAAATAGCGGCAATCGGATTATCGAGTAAAGAAGCGTTAGCGAGTTTTAAAATTTTTAAATCAACGAGCGAAATGAGTAGCAAATGAAGCACATAACCTGAAATAGAAATAAATACAATAACCGATTCGCTCCTTTTGCGCGTACGCTCCGAAAGCAGCAGATTATAAAAATAGTCGAATCGTTTTTCGTTTTTCAGCATTTACACTTTTTTATACAATTCATAAATAGAAAAATAAGGTCGAATGTTCTAAAAAATTGGTTTTAACTCTGTTTAACTTTTGAACTTTTAAAAAAAGTAAACTTTTAAAAAAAATGACTAATTGTTTTAACTTAAAAAATCTGTAAAAGTGTTCAAAAAAATAATTATTCTTGCTTATGTGAGTTTTATTTTTTGTAATAACACAGCGCATACAAATCTGATAAGTTTGCGTTGGGGATTCGCCGCGCACCAACGCATAAATAAAATGGCGGTTTTTACGCTACCTGAACAAATGTTACCGCTCTATAAAAAAAATATTATTTACATTACAGAACACGCCGTTGATGCCGATAAACGCCGATACGCTTCGGCATCGGAAGGTTATAATCATTTTTTAGATTTTGAATTTAATGGTAAACTCAACCACAATTACAACCATGCTGTTTTTGAAAACGCGTCGGTTTATTGTACGGATTCAATAGGTAAACGCCTTTTAATCTTCGATAAAAAGACGCTTCACTGGCGCAAAAAAGATTATTACTTCACGGCACCCGGCATAAAATATATTTTTGGTCGCGATTCTGTCGTCGTTGCCGATTCTTTCGCGCAATCATTTATGTATTATTTAACACAGCGCAAACGCGCGCACGATACGCTTTATATTCATCCCGATTCGCTGCGAGAAATTTTTTTAAAAGAAAAACTGCGCGCTAAAGTGCCGCTCAAAAATGTTTTTGCCATTGATACAGTTTATAAGCATGGCATTTTACCTTACGCTATTTTGCGAACGTATCGAAACTTAGTGAAATCGTTTTTAACGTTAGATGAACCAAAAATTTTAAAATTCAGCACCGATTTAGGTCACTACGTTGCTGATGCACACGTACCATTACACACTACGCGCAATTACAACGGGCAGTTAACAGGTCAAGAAGGAATCCACGCTTTTTGGGAAACGCGATTGCCCGATATTTTTGCAGAAAATCAATACACCTATTTTGTTGGTAAAGCGCAATATATTGAAAACGTCAGTGTTTTTGTTTTTAAAATTGTTTTTGATAGTTATGCCGATGTGAATCGCGTTTTGTTTGAAGAAAAACAATTGGCTCAAAAATATCCACCCGATAAAAAATATATTTTGCAGAGCGTTGGTAAGTCGTCGCCACAAAAAATTTACAATTTACCGTATAGCAACGATTATAATACAGCATTGAACGGCATGGTAGAAGCGCGCATGCAAAAATCTATTTTTGCGCTCGGCTGTTTGTGGTATAGCGCGTGGGTAGAAGCAGGAAAACCCGATTTAAAAAATTTACCGAAAACGCCTCGTGCAATCAGCACCAATGATGAGGATTTTAATTTAACCGAAGAAGCACAATTGCTCAAAGTTGGGGATAGTTTATTTTTAGCGCAAAAAAAAATGTTAGGTAGAGAAGAGAGTCCTGAGTATTGAGCTTACTTCGAGAATCAAAACTCAAAACTCAATTCTCAAACCGTCGTACGCTAAAAAAATATGGGGTGGTAAAGTTTTCTGAACGTCTTCGTGTTTGCCCAATCTGTGATTAATGTGCGTAAAAAAAGTTTTTTCTGCGCCAATTATTTGCGCTAATTCAATTGCTTCAGGAATATTTAGATGCGCATGATGCGGATTATAGTGGAGCGCGTTTAAAACTAAATATCGAGAGCCGCGCACTTTTTCTAATTCTTCGGGTGCTATAGTTTTGCAATCTGTGATGTAAGTAAAATCATTAAAACGAAAACCTAAAACTTTCAAGTCGCGACCGTGCGAGACTTCAATTGGTATTACTGTTGTGCCGTTTAAATAGAAATTATTTTCTTTCGAGATACTCACGAAAGAAATTTGTGGCGCACCCGGATATGGATTTTTTTCAAAAGCATACTCAAATCTTCTGCGAATATCGGCTTCAACTTTTGGGGTAGCATACAATGATACTGCACTTTTTTTTATAAAATTCAAAGGTCGCACATCATCTAAACCTGCGGTATGATCGCTGTGTTCGTGCGTAATTAAAATAGCTTCTACATCCGTAATATTTTCGCGCAAAAGTTGTTGTCTGAAATCGGGTCCTGCGTCAATCACAAAATTTTTATCATTCAAAGTAATTATTCCCGAAGTCCGCAAACGCTTATCGCGCGCATCCGTTGAGGTGCAAACGCTACAAGTGCATCCAATAACAGGTACGCCGAGCGATGTGCCTGTTCCGAGAAAAGTAAAACTATGCATTGATTAATTGTGAAAATTACGATAGGTTATTTTTTATTTTTTATTTTTTTCCTTTTTCTTTTGAAGTGTTTGTGCATCAACTTTATCTTTCAAACGACCAGTTGAAAGTTTATTTTTAATTAAATCTTTTAGATTAATAAAGTTGACAGGGATTCCCTCAAATGTCGTTTCGAGTTTCTGATCATAACAAGTTTCAAAGTTTACGCCGTCTAAGTTGGTAGTAATATCTATTCTATTGGGCTCATATCCAAGTTGTATAATGTTATCTTCATTTAATAAATCTGCTTTCATTAAACCTAAAGAACCGAAACCAAAATCGGATACTGTTTTCAAGACTTTATCTGCATTATCTGGATTTGCCCAAATCCAGAAATCAATATCTTTTGTATAACGTGGATAACCATGATATGCAACCGCAAAACCACCCACGACGAGATATTTAACGTCGTTTGCGTTTAACAATTTTATAAACTCTTTGAAATTCTGATCCAGAACCATATTTCCAATCATTATACTGTTTACGAATTTCCTCGAGCGCTCTAATACGTTCAATAGCTGGGCGACTGAGCCAATATTGTACATCGTCGGGTTCTTCTCCTTTTTTGACAATTCTTAAAAACGGCGGTATTGTTACTTCCATCATTCTTTTTTTACAAATATAGTCACTTGCCAAATTATTATCGAATCAAACTTTTTTTTCAAACGGAGATTCTAATTCTGTCTCACTAAGTTTAAATTTAAGCATCAATTCCATAACTGCAAAAACATCTTTTTCGCAATAGCGTGCAATACGATCTGTACTTTTTTCTTCGTAATAAACTTTAGCAACGTCTGCACCCGAGATGTCATCTTTCGGCGAAGGAATTCCAAACAAAGCGCACAATAATTTGAGCGATGTATAGGCTTTGTAATCACCGAATTTCCAAAGTTCGAGTGTATCTAACATATAATCGTCTGCCCAATTTTTTTTCTTTCCAGCAATATCAAATTTTTCGGGCAATTCAAGTTGATTAATAACCATGCGTCGAGAGGTGTAAGGCACATCGAACTCTCGAATATTGTGTCCTGACAAATACATAAATGGATTTTCTTTTTTACTAAACTGCTTGTTTATGAGTGTGCCAAAATCGAATAAAATTTTTTTTTCATCGTCGCCATGAAAACTTTTTAACCGCGCTGTATATGCTTTAGTTTCTTTGTCTTGCACTAAAAAACCTACGCTTACACAAATAATTTTACCGAACTCGCTGTAAATACCAGCGCGTTGATAAACTTCAATCATTTCTTCAGGCGTAATATCTTTTTCATCTTTTTTTAAAAGACTTTTAGCTTTATGCGCCCATAATTCTTTCCAAGGCTCTTTGAGGTCAAAGAAGTTTTCTGCTGCCGGCACAGTTTCAATGTCGAAAAAAAGAACCTTCGTTATATCAATGTGTGAAAGCATTGGTTCAGTTAAGAATTAAGAGAAAATTAAAGTATTGAAATAAATCAAGACTAAAAATAGTCAAAATTATTATTTTCCAAAACTTTCTTTAATAATATCTTTCAACAAGGGTTCAAATTTTTTCCAAGTGGGTTCATTCGGTAGCGGTGCAACAACTTTCATGTATTCTTTCGTGACGGGATGAATCCAAGCCATACTACTGCAATGCAAGTGAATAGAAGCATCAGCATTCGGCGTTGGATAGCCGTATTTCAAATCACCTAAAATGGGTGAACCAATATGCGCCAATTGTGCGCGAATTTGATGCGATCTTCCCGTGGCGGGTTCGACTTCCAAAACGGTATCGCCGTATAAATTGCCGACAATAGTGTATTTCAGTTCCGAAAGTTTTGCATCCGGATGTCTGCGACTCGGCTTATCAATAACGTGAGTTGTGTTGCGCTCGTTATCTTTGTATAAATAATTTGTCAGCACTCCCGAATCCATATCAGGACGTTTTTTAACTATTGCCCAATATTTTTTTTCAACTTTGCGTTCGGCAAAAAGCGCATTCATGCGCTCTAATGCTTTCGATGTGCGTGCTAAAATAACAGCACCACTCACAGGTCTATCGAGACGGTGCACAATGCCGAGAAAAACATCGCCCGGTTTTTTGTAACGCTCTTTAATATACGCTTTCGCTTGGTCAGCAAGCGTTACATCGCCCGTCTCATCGCCTTGCACCAATAAACCCGCAGGTTTATTCACCACTAATAAATGATTATCTTCAAACAGAATAGGTATAAACATGGTGCAAAGGTACAAAGAATAATTCTTAAACTCTGTGATGATCTGCACGCCAATTCTGAATGGCTTGTTTAATGTCTTTGTTGCTCATATTATTTTTGAGTGCTTTATCGGCTAAATCTACAAATTCATCGTTATCCGCAAAACGCAAAGCAATAATTTGTTGTAAAGTTAAATTTTTATCGAATAACTTACCCGTCAGAGTAAAATAGCGCAAATTTTCTTCCGCACGGATGGCGCGGTCTTGCGCTTTGTTCGGGAATTCACGCGAAAAGAAGAATACCAAACCAATAGCTAATGCCATTAAAAAAAACATAACGGATAATAAAGTTACGTCTCTAAAAAGGTTAATACCTGCTAAAACTAAAATAGCAAGAACAATGAGTGAAAGTAAATAATGGTACATTGGCACAAACCGTGCATGATTTTTAAAATTTTGTGTTGACATAAGAATTTTTATTTTATCGTTTAAAATTAGGAATACACAAAGAGACAAAATTTTCTCCAAACTACGCAAACTTTGAGATATATTGTTTTTAAAATTTGCGAAAGTCAGATTATTTCCTTTAGATTTATCTACTTATAGCGTTAATAAACTTAAAAATCGTTACTTATACGTTGCGCATCTAAATGATTTTTAAATAACCGAAGTTCTTCCCAAGAATATTTGTCGCTCAATTTTTCTTTGATGCTCGTAATGCTTACGCCGTCAAAATATTCAGATGCTGAAATCATGTCTTTAAGGGCTTCTTCACTCAAAACATTCTCAATTTTTAGTGAACCTTTTAAAATAAATTTTCCCAAATGGCTATAAACCGTTCCGAGTGCCATACTCCTATCTTTTGCAATTTCTGGAGGTGTTTTGCCACTCATTAAGGCGTTAAAAGTTAATAAATAAGTTTCACCTGTCGCTTTTTTCGGCTTTATAATTGGTTCTGACTCGCCATTGAAATTACTTTCAGCTTTCACAGATTGTGCTACTTGAAATAAGGCTTTATAAATTTCATCCGATTTAGCATTATCGAAGTGCTCTTTGGTTATTTCTTCGCCATTAAACACGCCTTTCAATAAAACGGTTGCTTTTATAAATGCTATAAGTTGATTGAGTAAAACAGTCTCTAACGCACTTAACTCTTCCGTATAAGCCTTCGTTTTGGAAATGCGCGCCATTTTTTCGCGCTGTTTTCGAATGTTTATAAGTATAAACTTAAACTTCGCTACAAAATATTCTTCAGCGGCTTGCAATCTTTTAAGCGCAGCAATGAGGTTAGGCGTTTGGTGATTGAGGAATTGTTCCAGATGTTTGGTAAATGTTTGTGCGTGTTTTTTTTCGGCTTCCAGCAATTCGTATTGTTCAGTCGCCCATGAAAAATGTTTCTGTTTTTCAGAATTTTGCTCGCTTTTATTATAAGTATCTACGTGAACGCGCAATATTTCAATCGAATGGGAGAGGTTGTATGTTTTGTAGATGAATGTTTTCAAAAAAACGAAAATTTCGATGGCTAATATGCCCGTCATCTCGTTCATTTCTTTTTTAGTAGCAGCAAAACGGATAACTTGTGCATCGCTACTGATGACTTTTAAATTAAATTTAGACGTTAAAACCAAACCTTCTAAGGAGCGTAAACGTGATAGCGCAACATATACTTGCCCAGGTGCGAATGCACTATTAACATCAATAACCGCGCGCTCGAAAGTTAATCCCTGACTTTTGTGTACTGTAATTGCCCAAGCTAACTTAATGGGATATTGTGTAAATGTACCAATAGTTTGCTCTTCAATTTCTTTAGTCGTATCATTAACGATGTACTTTTGATTTTTCCATTCGTATTTCTCTAAACTCAAAAGTTCTTTTTCATTTTTAAAACGCACTTGAATATTATTATTCTCCAAACTTTCTATTATCGCTAATTTACCGTTGAAAAAACGTTGCTGACCCGACGGATCATTCTTGATAAAAATAATTTGCGCACCCTGTTTTAGCATTAAATCGCTTTCGGTAGGGTGACTAAATTGAGGAAATTCGCCTGTGATGTTTGCTTTATACGTTTGCGCTTTGCCGTTTAAATTATCTAAAGCAGTTTGGTTAAGTGAAACTGCTTTGGCATTATGTGTTGTAAGTGTTATAAAATTATCTTCCGTTGTCGGTTTAAAATCTGGTTGATGGTAGCGATTCAAAATTTCTAAATCTGCTTTCTCAATTCTATTATTCCTTAAATTGTCTAAAATATTGATAAACGCAGCGTCCTTTTGTCTGAAAATTTTTTGAAGTTCAATGTACTGCGGTTTTTCATTTTGCAAAACCTTCGCATGAAAAAAAAAGATACCCTCGTAAAATGCCTTTAAAATATCCCATTCTTCATTTTTTACAACGGGTGGCAATTGCATTAAATCGCCGATAAATAAAACCTGCACACCACCAAAAGGTGTATGAAATTCGTTTCTGACAGACCGCAAAACGTAATCCATTGCATCCAAAATATCGGCGCGCAACATACTTACTTCATCAATAACCAATAACTCCATCGCTTTTAAAACTTGACGCTTTAAAGCACTCATGTTAGTCTGTTTTCCGAGCGTGGTAAAGTTATTCACAACCGTTTGTGTATCGGAATTTATGGACGAATGTGTTGGAATAAATGCGCCAAACGGCAATTGAAATTGCGAATGAATGGTTACGCCACCTGCATTGATTGCTGCTATACCAGTTGGCGCTACTACTACGGTTCGCTTGTGCGTTTTTTCGATAATAGTTTTTAGAAATGTTGTTTTACCTGTTCCAGCTTTACCTGTTAAGAAGACCGATTTATTGGTTTGATTGATAAATTTTGATGCCAGTACAAACGGATCAGTGTATGTATCTTCTATCATAGTAGTTACGTTTTTGTTTCTTGTGGAGGATAAGAGACTCGAACTCTCCACCTCTTGCATGCCATGCAAGCGCTCTAGCCAGATGAGCTAATCCCCCTTGAATTTTTATGATTGCAAATATAGTTTTTATTATGGATTTATTTAACGATTGCTTTATTCGATTTAATTTTTTTGCGACTACTGATATTTAAGTTTAAGCGCAAATAGTTCAGAATAGAAGACCACTTATAATACAAAATTGAAATATTGAGCGACACTAAATTTTGCTTTTGGTTGCACCAATAATGCTCGGCAATTTAATTGTAAAAATAGTTCCTTTGTTTATAACAGATTTTGAAACGAAAATTTTACCGCTGTGATAACTTTCAATAATGCGCTTAGCAAGCGATAGACCCAAACCCCAACCGCGTTTTTTTGTGGTGAAACCAGGTTTAAAAACCATTTGCCATTTATCGCGCGGAATACCTTTGCCTGTATCGCTCAGGTCAATACAAATAAAATGAGTTTCAGCATAAACGTGTGCGCCAATAGTTCCATCACCCGTTTCCATTGCGTCGAGTGCATTACGAATGAGATTTTCTAAAACCCAATCGAATAGCTGCACATTAATGCGCACATTAAAATCGGGATTTCTGACTACTGCCGTTGGGAAATTAAAAATAACTCTGCGCGACGCTCTGCGCTGCATATATATTCGTGCACGCTCAACGGAATCGTAAATATTTTCGACGACAAGTTCTGGATCGGAACCAATTTTAGAAAATCTATCGGCAATAAGTGTTAATCGCGCGACATCGTTATCGAGTTCATCAACAACTTCGTGGTTTTCGGGTGTCAATGCTTCCGAACTTCGCAAGTGTTGAATCCAACCGCTGATAGCTGCAATCGGAGTGCCGAGTTGGTGCGCGGTTTCTTTTGCCATACCCACCCAAACGCGATTTTGTTCCGAGCGCCGCGTGCTGCTGAACGAAAGATAACCAAAACCTACAAATAACGCAATGAGTACAAACTGTAGTAACGGATAATATTTTAAGAGCGTCAACATTTTTGAATCACCGTAATAGATTCGGTCGTAAATCATATTATCAGCCTGATGTATAATGATGGGTGTTGCACCGCGCGCAATGAGCGCATTTAATTTATTTTGCGCGTTTATCGAATCTGCAGCATTGGCGAGCGTGTCTAAATCAAAAAAATTTTTCGCATCTTTTACATTGAAATGATCATCGGTTAAAATGACGGGAATTGTTGTATTGTCTTCTTGAATATTAGTGATAAAAGTTTGAATAGTAGGTGGTAAATTATCCCAAGAGGGTGTATTTATAAAAAGTTCTTGTGCATTTCTATACTGTTCAATTTTTTTGCGCTCTTCAATTTTTAGTTTTTGAACAACATAATACGTATAGAAAGACGACACGGCAATAATGAATAAACCTAATAGAGCTAAATATACTTTCAGGCGCGACTTTAGGGTATAGTCGTCGGCGGAAGAAGTAGTAATTTTTTTTACAAAACTTGGTAAATAACTCATACAAGGCGACACGTAATATTTTTGCTTGAAAGAGGCAATGCAAAACAACGAACAATTACGATAAAAATTTAATGCGCCGCTAATTTTAATCTACTTTTACGGACAAACGGTGTTTTTTAAATCGGTGTAATTATAATTTTCTGGTAATTTAGCATTTATAAATTGCGCGGCGTATTTCAGCGGCATCAAACCAACTTCTAATCGTCGCGCATCAATGTTTGCGATGTCATTAATTTTTGAAATTTCACCCAACTGCACAAATGTTCCGTAATTCTGATACTTGTTGCTGCTGAAGTATAATTTGTGTCTGTCGGAAATATCGGCGTAAATCAGATTATCGAAATTGCCATTAAGCGTTTGTTGTTTCACAATCGGTTCTAAAGTTTCAGCGTAACCCTGATACGAAATGAGCGATCTGCAAATGTTATACAAGTCATTCATGCCTTCCGAATAAACAGTTTTGTACGTTGGAAATCCTTGCTTTTCAATTAAAGTTAAAACTTCTTCAAGCACTTCTTTCTTCTTATTTTTTTTATTCGCGGCTATGTAAGCAATGCGTTTCAAACTTTCGACACTAAGCGTATCGTAAAAAGCAGAACGGTATTTATCAACGATGTAACGTTCAGAATTAAATCTTTTCCAAAAAACGGAATCGTGCGCCAGAACAGGTTCGTACGTCGGGTTATAACCGTTTTGTACTGCAATTCTATAAATTGAAAAAGCCATCATTTTTCTTCCTAAGCGAAACTGCATTTCTGCTACAGCTGCAATTTTTGGCGGCGAGAGGTTTTCGTTTAAGTCTATATGCACCAACGATTCATCAAATTTTTTTATATCGTTTTCATGTTCCGAAATTTGAAGTTGATTGAACCAATACATTGAACAAGAAAATTTTTTTTGCGCCTGTATTTTATTATTTACAAACAATACTAAAAGGAGAAGTAAAAATTTAAAATTTATCATGGAATTTTAGCTTAAATGCTTTTGCAAATTAAAGGGATTTTTATCTGATGTGCATAATTTATTTTAGGGCAAACTTTTTTGTAAATTTTTAAATTACAAAAAAATATGTGCGCGTTTAAAAAATAGTTATTAAAAATATTTGCTCTTCAAATAAAATATCGTAATTTTGGCACGTTAATTGTTGATTGCCATAATTTTTTTTTAAAAAAATTATTTTGTCACCTATTTTATTGATTATAAAACTATTAGTCTTTTAAAGCAAAAATTTATAAAATTAAATTGACACCATCGCAAGTATGCTGAACAATGTGTTTTTTAATTTAATTTATTTTTTCGCAACTTTTAAAAAAAAAAATCGAATACATTAAAATAATAAACAATTGTTGTTTGCAAAGTACTATCTCTAATTTCTCATAACATAACTATTTAAAACTCTCATGGGTCAAAAAACTACAACTTCGTTAAACACTTCGCATCGGCTTTCACCACACCATATTCAGTTAATGAAACTTTTTCAAGTGCCAACATTGAGTATCAATGAACGTATTTTGGAAGAAATGGAGATCAATCCGACTTTAGTACAAGGAGACGAAGATGACGATTTTTCGGGAGAAAGCCAAACCGAAAAAGAGGAAAGCCCTGAAGTAGATGCGGCATTCGGTGATGAAGTAGAACCCGATGAATTTAGAGATGAAGAAGAAAAATTGCCAACCGAAAATTACGAACTTGACGATTATTTAGAGCCCTACATGGAAGACGATCCTTCGTTGTATTATACGCCAGGCGAAAACGGAAATAATGAAGAGGATAAAACCTATCCGATGGCGGTAATAAATAGCTTTACCGAATATTTAGAAGAGCAGTTAGGTTTACTGAACGAACTTTCAGAACGCCAGATAATGATTGCCAAACACATTATTGGCTCTATTGAAGATGATGGTTATTTGCGCAGAGATACTTTTGAAATTGTTGATGACATTATGATGGCGCAAAACATGATGGTGAGCGAAACAGAAATATCTGAAATGCTTACAAAAATTCAACAGTTCGATCCGCCGGGCATTGGTGCGCGCAATTTGCAAGAGTGTTTGATTCTTCAGATTAAATACAAAATTAAAAACGAGAAAATGGATGCGCCTACCGCAAAAGTTTTCCAAGTTGCGCTGCGTATAATCTCTACAAATTTTATTGAATTTACCAAACGCCATTTTCCAAAAATTCAACGCCAACTCGATATTGATGAAGAAATGTTGCGCGATGCAATTGAAGAAATTGTGCGTTTAAATCCGAAACCGGCAACGGGTTATGTTTCCTCACGCGACAATTCAAGTCATTACATTATTCCCGATTTTGAAATTGCCATGCACGACGGCAGACTCGAATTGGTTGTAGATAGTAGAAATATTCCAGACTTGCGCATCAGTGAGCATTATAAGGATATGCTTAAATCGTATAGAAACGCGGCTCCGGGTGGCGATGTGGATAGAAAGAAGAAAGATGCGATTGCTTTTATAAAAAATAAAATTGAATCGGCGAAATGGTTTATTGATGCCATCCGTCAGCGCGAACAAACCATGTATCGCACTATGTACGCCATTATGCAATATCAGCAAGAATTTTTTGAAACGGGTGACGAGCAACATTTGCGACCAATGATTTTAAAAGATATTGCCGACATGACGGGTTTAGATATTTCAACCGTATCGCGCGTAGCGAATAGCAAATACGTACAAACCGAGTTCGGCATTAAATTATTGAAGAGTTTTTTCTCTGAATCGCTGCAAACTGATGAAGGCGACGAAGTTTCGACTTTAGAAGTGAAAAAAATTCTGACAGATATCATCACTTCAGAAAATAAGCGCAAACCACTTTCCGATGAAAAATTAAAAGAATTGCTCAAAAATAAAAGCTATAATATTGCGCGCCGAACCGTAGCTAAATATAGGGAGCAACTCAATATACCTGTTGCGCGTTTACGCCGTGGATTTTAAACCATTTGCGTTTTCATTTTGCTCTTTGCACATTGCCTTTTGCTCTTTGCCATTTGTTTTTATTTTCGCCATTTACAAACCGTAGAGTTGCTTTTCTCGTAAATAACGAATATATTTGTAAAGTACTTCGATATTACAACAATTTTTGTTCACTAAAACCCGCAACCATGATCATCCTTTTAATGTGTGTAAGTTTGTTATCAATTTTTGTTTATGGCACAAATCGCGAAAGCATGAGTCGAAAAAAAGCATCTGCTAATCGTTATTACTAAATTGTAGCAAAACAGGTTTAAAAAAAAGAGGCGTTCAATGAGAGCGTCTCTTTTTTTTTGTTTTATGACATCAAATTTATTTTACACAACTCAGTAAATTGTGTGATGGCGCGCGCCACGTATTCGCGCGCAGTAAACATACCCATGTGCGCAACTTTTGGTAAAATGTGTACGTCAGTGATAGGATTTAAAAGCAACATTTTTTCGCTCACTTCAAATGGTAAGCGCTTGTCAATTTTTCCAATAATTAAACACACCGGCGATTTTAATTGCGCCAGTACGCTTTCGTAATTTTTTCTTTCTTTCATAGCTTGCAAAGCGCAAATTAAACTTTTAGGCGAATAGCTCGATGCTTTATAAATAAGGCTGTTCATCAAAAAATTATTACTGGAGGTAAATAAATCGGCGAATAAATTTGGGATAAGTTGTTTGACATAAACAAAATGCCCATTTTTATTAATAAACTCTATGCTGCGTTGCCGCTCAATCTTTTTTTCTTCAGAATCCGCAAAGCAATGCGAATGAAACAAACACAAACCTTGTACAATTTCTGGAAATAATTCAGCAAAAGACAAAGCCACATAACCACCCATTGAATGACCGACAAAAATACATTTTTCAATTTTCTGATCATCTACAATCGCTTTTATGGTGCGCGCTAAGGCTTCTATGGAATAATTCTCAACAAGTTCGCTGCCGCCGAAACCTGAAAAATCGGGACGAATAATTTTAAACTTTGAAAGTTCAGGCACAAACTCATCCCAAATAGAGCTATCAACGCAATAACCGTGTAATAAAAAAATGGGTGCGCCTGTCCCGCGAACTTTATACGAAATTTTTTTACCTTCGTATTCAATTGTGTGACTCTTCATATATTTTTGTTGTGGTGATTCAGACAAAACTACAAAATAAATGGAAGAGAAAAGTTTATTTTCTAAAATTTTAAAAAAGAAATCCGCATTATTGAGTGTCATTATTATTGCACTTTCCATTTTTATTGCCATTTTTGGTTATTGCCTGGCACCCGATTCTTCGCCTGATGCGAATGAGCAATCGCCACTAATTGCTTTACAGAACCCTGGATTTAAAGTAACGCTGCTTAAAATTCCGAAACGACAGAACATTGAAGCAACGTCGTGGGTTTCAAAAATTTTTTTGGGTGCGCAAAATGCTTTCAGTTACATACCAATTGTTGATTTTAAAATTCAAAACGATTCTGTTTATGTTTCAAAATTTGGCGGCATTAACCCAACGACTAATATTTTTTTAAAAGGAAAACCGCAACGCTTTCATGTGTTGGAAGTGGCGCAAAAAATATCTTCTAAAAATGATTCTATCCTCATTTCGGGAGATGGATTTAATTTTTACAACACCAATAATATTTTAACGCACGTTGCGCGCAGCGAAGTTCTTTCCCGTTTAAGTGCCGTGCAAATTCAAAAAACTTTTTTATTCGGAACAGATAATTTTGGCAGAGATATTTTTAGTCGTCTCATTTTAGGTGTGCGTGTGTCGCTATTTGTTGGTCTCATTGCTGTTATTATATCCTTAACGCTTGGCATTTTTTTAGGCGCGTTGGCAGGTTACTTTGGCGGCACTACGGATTCAATTATTACGCTCGTCATTAACGTTGTTTGGTCAATACCAACAATCCTTTTGGTTTTTGCTATCATTTTAGTTTTTGGTCGTGGCATCGGCATCATTTTTTTGGCAGTTGGTTTAACCATGTGGGTTGATGTCGCGCGATTGGTACGCGGACAAGTGCTTGCGTTGCGCAATATTCCTTATATTGAAACTGCGCGCAGTATGGGATTCAGCAGTGCACGGATTATTGTAAAACATATTTTGCCGAATATACTCGGACCTGTTATGGTTTTAGCAGCATCCAATTTTGCGTCAGCTATTTTAATCGAATCGGGTTTAAGTTTTCTCGGTTTCGGTATTCAACCGCCTACGCCAAGTTGGGGAACGATGCTGAATGAAAATTATGGTTTTGCAATTTCCGGAAAAGTTTTTTTAGCTTTGGCACCCGCTGGCGCAATTGTTATTATGGTACTTGCCTTTAATTTGCTCGGCAATGGTGTACGCGATGCCTTGGATATTCGGATAAAAACCTGAACGTAACATCTAAATTTAAACACTCTCTAATTCTAATTCTACGGATTTTTTTCCAAATTTATTCCGTTGGCTAATTTTATAACAGCATTACTCACGCCATCTTTAATTGCTAAAATCGGCTGCGGTGGTTGTTTGTACGATTGCATTTTAATGGTGTTGTGCAGCGTGTGCATTTTTAATTTGCCATCACTACCGTAAAGTTTTATTTCAACCTCAGTATCAAATTCAGAATCCGGAATTTTATTTTTTTTACAACTTTTAAGCGTTTCAAATTTGAGTTGCGCTACTAAAACGCCGTCTACTTGGCTATTGCTGCAAATACTTTTAATTTCTGGGCTTTCTTGATTGTTAAAGTCTAGACAACAATCAATATATTGTAACGAATCAAGCTTATACGATTTTAGCGCGTACTGCATTGCTTTAATGTAATACGCATTTGTTTTATCGAAACGTTTATGCGTTGAAACATCACCCGAAAGTTGAGTAAAAGCTAATCGCTTAGGTGGCGAAAACTTAGGCGTAGAAAACAAAACTTCCGTCTGGTTAATTCTACAACTTGCGCAAAAAATTGCACAAAAAATAAATATGCTCGTTATTCGGTACATTGTTGTGTAGTTGTGGTATCTATAAAATGCAACAAATGTGCCTAATTTTAACAATTTATTTTTTCAGAGTTACTAAAGCGGAAACGTCTAAGTATTTTCATTTTATTTTTTGTTACTTACAAACTCGAGCAATTCAGTGCTGTATTTTTTATAAAACTCAATTGCCAAATCAGAATAACAAACCTGATTACCTGACTAAAAAATTTGACGCAACAATTTGTCTTGCATCTCATCAAGCATTTCTTAAAAATTAAACTACCCTATACTGCACACCAAAAGTGCTACATTTGAAATTAGAATTCAGCAGTAATTGCCATTAGCCCGCTCACATTTTTTATTTCAACTCGAAAAATACTCTGGATGTTTTTCCTCTCAAATTAAAAAAACCGTAGCCATTGACAATGTTTGTGAGGGGCGTAAATGGTTCGACATAAGGGCTTCCTGCTGCTTTAACGACATTGGCTGTGCTTTTTTGATAATCAACAAAAGCCTTATTGACCGTTGAAAAAGTTAAACTGAGGGATATTCGCGTTACTCCTAAAACTTCACCTTCAATAGTTCCAACGCGCCAAGTATAATTATTGCCGTTAAAAAATTTATCACTCAATAATTTTGAGCTTGTAGCAGTGGCATCAATTTGTTGAAAAGAAGCATCAAATGTTTGGTTGCAGAAAGGGTCACAAGTCGTACCAACAATAGCATAATAATTTTCATCAGTGGGATCGTCAAAATTTAGTTGAATTTCACTCAATGGCACACCGCCATTACTAGTGATGCCACCAAAATTAAATTTATAACTTTTGAGCGGCACATAGTTTGGAACAGTTTGCGTCGCTTCAACGCTTGTATAATTCGGTGCTGTCACACGAATCTTATAATTGGAATTTTGCACAAAAGGCTGTAAACCTTGCGTCGTAAAAATACCATTCGCATCTTTAGTTTGGTGATAAATTTCGGACACCAACACATCATCTTTAAATAAAAAAACGCGCGCACCAGGAACCGAATCGGCATTAAAAGAAGTAAACGGCACATTGCTTTTTGCCGAGTCGAACTGAATGAACTGCCCTGCTGCATTTGTTTTTGTCACAAAAACGATATTGCCGTTGGGTTTGTCGCTCAAAAAATCGGCTTGAAGAACCAGTTTATTTTCTGTTGATACGGGTATATCTATTGGTTTATCGTACACATAATTGCAAGCACTAAAAAGCAAAAGGCAAAGTGCAAAAGGCAAAGCACAAAAGGCAAATCGTATATGGCAAACGGCAAAATATTGATTTTTTATTTTAAAATAATATCGAAGCATTTTTAATAAAGTTTAGTTTCTGAAAATTATTAAATTCTATAAATTCTGATCAAAACTTAAAATTATAACTCAACGAAGGAATAAATGGAATCCCTGCAATTTCGCGCAAACTGTATTTTATCGGTTGTGTTGCTGTCGCAGTTTGATTTGGATTTGGGTTCGTCACAGAAATATCGTAGTAGTAAGCATTCGCATGATTATACACGTTGTATGCACCGATGCTGATTTTACTCTCCCATTTTTTGAGCTTTATGGTATAATCGAAACCAACATCTAATCTGTGAGAAATAGCGGGTCGAAAACTATTGCGATCGCCGTAAACAATTTCGGTATAGAAAGTTTCGTAATAATTTAAACTCGGATTGACAATTGGGTAGCGAAAAACACTCACAGGTGGCGTAACAGGATTACTCGATTGTAAAATAAAATTGGCTGAAAAACTCCACCGCTTGCTCAATTGATGATTTACGACGATGGATAGTTCGTGCCGACGATCGTATCGAAAAGGAAACCAATTGCCGTTGTTGATATCGGTAAATTGCCGATTGTTCCAAGCGAGCGTATAACTTATCCAGCCCGTCGTTTTTCCAGAAAGTTTACGCAAAAAAAATTCTGCGCCGTACGCTTCGCCGATGCCTTGAGTAACTTTATCTTCCCAAGGAGTAACATCGAGTTTATCTAAAAAAGTCGCGCCTTCTTTATAGGAAAGCACATTATTCATGCGTTTATAATAAACTTCCGCACTGAAACTGTAATTATCTTTCAACGTTTGCGCATAACCGAGTGCTGCTTGCCATGATTGTTGCGGTTTTATTCTATCCGTACTTGTCACCCATAAATCTGTAGGAAAACCCAAACCATCGTTTGTAAGCAGATGCACATATTGGGCCATAGTTGTAAACGATGCTTTCAATGCTGCTTCGTTCGGCAATTTATACAATAGGCTCAATCGCGGTTGAAGCGAAGGATAATTACTGTTTTGCACAAAAAAAGCGGTAGCGTGCAAACCCAAATTAACCGTAAATTTATCAATACTGATTTCATCTTCGATGTAAGCAAAAGGCTCAACGGCAGAAATTTTTGGATTACCGAGCAGCGAATCTTTAGATCCTAAAATAGGATCAATTTTTAAATCGTAGGGTGTTGAAAGAAAAACATCGTGCGTGGCGTAATTGCCTGGCGAAAAATTATGAAATGTTGCGCCAACGCCAAACCTAAAATGATTTTTAGTATTCGGCACGTAATCGAAATCAAGTTTAGCAGCGTAATCTTTTACGTTCGAGTTATACAGTACGTTGCTCGCTGTGGCTAAATCGTAAGGCTTGAATTTTATCACCAATTGTTGCTCATTAATATTATTTTCTTGAAAAAAGTAGGTGCTGCGCGAAAGCGTTGCGTTCATAAAAAGTTTATTGGAAAGTAGCGAATTCCAACGCAGCGAAGCCGTAGAATTACCCCACGAAATTTGTTTATCGTTTATGGAATAATTAAAAGGATATTCGTAATTCAGTTGCTTCACACCGTCGTTATATTTATCCAAACCCTGATAGTAACTCGCATAAACTTGGTTTCTATCGTTAATTTTATAATTTACTTTAGCGTTCAAGTCGTAAAAATACAGTGCGTAATCAACTAACTCTTCGGTTGCATTGGCAGCTTTTCGCGCGCGAATAGGTTTTAAATAAATATCAGCATACGACCTGCGCGCAGCAAACATAAATGATACTTTATCAGAAACAATCGGACCTTCCAGCAAAATCCGCGAACTTAGAATGCCGACACCGCCTTCAGCATGAAACGTTTTCATATTGCCTTCTTTCATATCAATTTCGACGACAGAAGAAAGTCTGCCGCCAAAGCGCGCCGGAAATCCGCCCGTTGTGAGTCGTACATTTTTTATAGCATCGCCATTAAAAACAGAAAAATAACCACCCACGTGCGCTGCGTTATAAACAGGAACGCCATCGAGTAGAACCAAATTTTGATCGTTACTACCACCGCGCACATACAAACCTGTACTGCCTTCGCTGCCAACTTTTACACCTGGCGTGAATTGCAATGCTTTTAAAATATCTACTTCGCCAATGAGCGTCGGAATTTTTTTTATTTGCTCAATCGGCAATGCGACTTGACTCATTTGAGTCCGATTTTCGATATGGTCTTTGCGTTTAGAATTTATCTCCACTTCGCGCAACGCACTTTTCGGACTGAGCTGAAACGTTACAATGGTATCGCGTTTAATTTTTTTTGAAAAACTCAGCGATTCGTAACCGACAAAAGAAACGGTGAGATTAACGCTTTTAGCAGGAACAGTTAAACTAAAAAAACCAGAAGCATTTGTTGTTGTACCGAGTTTTGAAGTTGCATCAAAAACGGATGCTGAAACAAGTTTTTCACTCGACGTCGAATCTTCTACCCAACCACTAATGGTTATTTTTTGTGCCGATAAAGAACAATACGGTATCAGACAAATAAAATAAACGAGGAGGTGATTTTTTATTTTCATACATTTATTGGATCTAATGGTTGACTAAAGGTATGAAATTTATTATAAATCACAATTCTTGGTAAAATTAAAAATATTTATAGTTATTTAGGTAAAGCTGAATGTTGGTCCGTGTGCCATTATTGAACTTTAGTTTCAATTAAGCTGCTACAAATATTTTTTCATTTGCAAATTCATTTGCGTTTGCAAAATCATTTGCGTTTTCAGAATCATTTGCGTTTTCAAAATCATTCGCGTTTTCAAAATCATTTGCGTTTTCAAAATCATTTGCGTTTTCAAAATCATCTTAGAAATCAAAAAATAATTTTATACTTATTTTCAGAGGCTAATCTTTCAAAAACGACGTTTAAATTTTCGAGAAAGAAATCTTTAACGATAACTTTAGCATCTGAATTAGAATTATTTTTATTAATTATTTGTTTCCGAAAATATGAGATCAGTAATGTACTTTGCAATGGTTGTCTTATGTGCCTTATTGATTTTTTCTTTAGTATTCTTTAAAGAACGTATGCTCTGTTTGGATGCGTGCTTTCAAAGTTTTGAAGTCATTAAGCAACCTAATAAAATATTCGAATGGTTTAGATTCGGGTCATTTTTTCCCAGACTTGTAATCAGTTTAGGCATTATGCTACATCTAAACTTGAAAAACCTTATCTTATTGCAATCTGTTAGCTTCGTAGCAGTGCACGTAATATGTTTTTTCATTTGCAAAAACACATTAAAGCAAGAAAAATGGGCATTAGTTGTACCGTTGTTTTGCATTTTTTTTGTAAACAATACTTTTTACTGGGCTCAAAATGAATTGATTCAAGCCATGGCTTTCAATTGTGTTTTTTGGGCGTATTTGTGTTACTACAAAGAAAAGGCAACTTTAACTATTTTCAATTACGCTTTAATAGCAATTTTCGTTTTTACCCTTGCATTTTTTCACCCTTTAGTTCCATTCCCGTTTCTATTCACAGCTTTGTTTTTTCTATTTGAAAAAGGTAACTCTAAACAATTCTCGAAAACTATTTACTTGAGTATGGCTCTTTTGGTGTTTTTTACAATTCTTCGCGTTGTGTTCCTCGAAGAAAAATATGATCATCAAGCATCTGCCCGATTTAATTTTTCCAGGGTTTTGCCATTTTTATCTCATCTAGGTGAACAACCAGGCTGGCAAGCTTTTATCAAACATCTATTTAATGATTTCTGGCTATTACCTGCCTCTATTCTAATTATTTGCTTTCACTATTTGAGGGTTAAAGCATACAGAAAAATCACTTTAATACTGAGTTTTATGACTGGATATTGTCTATTGGTGATGATGTCTTACAACGAAAGTGGAAACTGGTTCCATGTAGAAAGTCAATATTTACCTGCAAGCCTTTTTTTGATAATCCCTGTGATATTCGATGTTATTCCAGCTTATTCGATTAATTTAAAAAGCCAAAATCTGATCTTGACAGCTCTCATTTTAGTTGTTGCGATACGGCTGTTTCAGATTTATAAAACGCATAATTTCTACACCAATCGGTTGGAATATATTTCTTCCATTTTAGACCTGACTAAAAATAAAAATGGAACTAAATTTATGGTTGAAGCAAAAGATATCGACAAGGAAAAAATTTTAAACACCTGGGCTTTTGCCTACGAAAGTCTTTACGTATCTGCTTTACATTCTCCGGATTCAACGCGCTCAATTTGTGTGGTTGATAGTTTAAATTCGAGGCGATGGATGCTCAACGAGTCTAAATCTTTCTTTTCAATTTGGGATATAGTGCCTTACGCTAAATTAGACAGGCATTATTTTAATTTCAAAGATTCTACTAACAACTATCAATACATTAACTTAGCGCATTAAATACGTGAATCCTTGGCATCTTAAAACATATTTTCGTTTTGAACCTCATTCGGATTTGCAGTTTATGATTGTATATTGCAGACAGAATTTATCGCCTAAACCAACAAATTTCACAAATAAAAAAAGCGTTTGAACTTTCGCTCAAACGCTTGTGCCGGAGGAGGGACTCGAACCCTCACGAGGTCGCCCTCACAGGATTTTGAATCCAGCGCGTCTACCATTCCACCACTCTGGCTCGGTAATTTTTGATGGACTCAAAAATTTATGACACAAAAGTAGATAATTTCTTTTTTAATTTCAACAAGTTTTTAATTTCTTTAAAAAATAAAGTACGATGTGCAGCAACTGACGTAATTTTGCGTTTTTCTATAAAGTAAAATAGATTTTAAAATTAATTTAGATTTTAAATGGATAAAGTTGCATCTGGCCACGCGCTCAAAGAGCTTTTTAACGAAAAAGGAGAAGCGTTAAGTCCAATTTTAGCGCATGGCGTGAAAAATTATTTAATTGATATTGATGGCACTGTTTGCGACGATGTTCCGAACGAAGAGCCTGAGCGTATGCTAACGGTTTTGCCTTACACGGATGCACTGCATATTTTAAATGCTTGGTATGAGCAAGGTCATATCATAACTTTTTTCACCTCGCGCACAGAGGAGCACCGTGCATACACCGAGTTGTGGTTAAATAAGCATGGGTTTAAGTACCATGGCATTTTATTTGGTAAACCGCGCGGCGGAAATTATCATTGGATAGATAACCACATTGTTAAGGCGACACGTTTTCGTGGTAAGTTTACCGATTTAGTGGTTAAGACGCATGAGGTTGAAGTTTTTAACGATTAACTTTGGGTTCATTTCTAAAGCATTTAAAAAAACTACTCGCGTTAATTGCACAGTTAGCGGAGTAGTTTTTTTTTATGGATTATAGAAACCAATCCCATTTTTTACACACCAATTAATTTGTTTCATAAACAAGTTGTACTTACAATTCCACTGAAAATTTTTAAAAGCACATAAACTCATTTGGTTTAGCTTCCATTTTGCCTTTTTTAATTCCGATTGGCTTACTCGAAAACAAAATTAGTACAATAATTTTGCGATGTATTCGTAAATTAAATGCCTATTCCCTACTTTTGTATCTTAATAGTTACATCTTTAAAAATTGCTAAATTAAGTATTTAGAGAAAGTAAAAAAGCGAAACATACTAATACCGATTTGTATTTGGCTAAAGCAAGCTAAAACTTACCACCAGAAAACTTCAAACTAACATAAAATTTAGCCAGCATTATGGATCCACTTAAACAGAAATTCAAAGAAAAATTCACTGCCCAATCAGCAGAAATAAAAACTATGCTTAAAGAGCATAGTAACGTTGTACTTGACGAAGTAACTATCGGACAGGCTTTCGGCGGCATGCGCGATATTAAAAGCATGATTTACGAAACGTCTCTGCTCGATGCGCAAGAGGGTATTCGTTTCAGAGGTTTTTCTATTCCTGAACTGAGAGAAAAATTACCACAAGGTAGAGGTAATGAGCCATTACCTGAAGGTTTATTTTGGTTAATGCTGACAGGTGAAATTCCGACGAACGAAGAAGTGCTTTGGGTGACGAATGAATGGGAAAAACGCCGAGACGTACCTGCTAATGTATATGCAACTTTAAATTCGCTGCCCATTGAAACACACGCCATGACGATGTTTAATATTGGTGTAATGGCTTTACAAACTAAAAGTGTTTTTGCCAAACGTTATGAAGAAGGTATGCCTAAGAGTGAATATTGGGATGCAACTTACGAAGATGTGATGAATTTAATTGCTTGCATAACGCCGATTGCCGCGTATATTTATAGAAGAAAATTTAAAAATGCAGCTGCTATTGAACCGGATGACAGATTAGATTGGGCATCGAACTTTGCGCACATGCTGGGTTATGAAAATTCCGATTTTAAAAACTTGATGCGTTTATACATGACAATTCATGCCGATCATGAAGGCGGCAATGCTTCTGCACATACGTCGCATTTGGTGGGTTCAACATTATCCGATGCGTATTTATCTTTTGCAGCGGCATTAAATTCATTAGCAGGACCGTTACACGGTTTGGCAAATCAGGAAGTAATTAAATGGATTTACGAAATGGTGGCGCAGTTAGGAACAAAAACTCCGACAGATGAACAAGTTGTAGAGTATGTTAAGAAAACTTTGAGCGAAGGACGCGTTGTTCCAGGTTATGGTCATGCTGTTTTGCGTCAACCCGATCCGAGATTTATGGCGCAAAAATCGTTTGGCGAAGCGCATTGTGCCGATGACGAGATGGTTAAAATAGTTTGGCAAATTTTCCGGGTTGTACCACCCGTTTTACAAAGTTTGGGAAAAATAAAAAATCCTTGGCCCAATGTAGATGCCCATTCAGGCGCATTATTAGTGCATTACGGCATGACGGAATATGGTTTTTATACCGTGCTGTTCGGCGTTTCGCGCGCGCTCGGTGTTTTAGCCGCGTTGTGTTGGTCGCGCGCACTTGGTTTTCCGCTCGAACGCCCGAAATCGCTTACTACACACGACGTTATGGAATTTTTAGCGCATCAACAACAGCCAACTATTTGAAAAAAATGACGTATTTAAAAGATAAAAACTTATGACACTCGGTTGGGTTAATAAACTTAAAAGTTTCTCTTTTTTAATACTCATTTCAATAGTTAGTTTAAAAACGATTGTTGCACAAAATGTTGACTCTTTAAAAAGTATCGCATTTATTCGCGAAGATTTTCGCGCGGCTATGATTCAAGCAGCCGAAAAAAATAAACTCGTTTTTATTGATGCTTACACAACTTGGTGCGGACCATGCAAACTGATGGATAAATCGGTTTTTACGGATGAGAAAGTTTTAGGTTTTATGAATGAAAATTTCGTAAATCTTAAACTCGATATGGAGCATGGAGACGGACAAATTGTTGCGCAACGCTATAAGGTAGCTGCTTTCCCCTCTTTTTTATTTGTTAATTCGGAAGGTGAATTAGTGCATAAAGGTTTAGGTTATCAAGATGCCGATAAATTTTTAGGTCTTGCTTCGGTTGCGTTAAACGCGGACGAAGGTTTATTAGCTTGGGGTCGTAAATTTGAAAACGGAGAGCGAAGTCCAGATTTCTTAAAAAATTATGCGCTTCAGTTAGCAGATGTGCAAGATGTTAAACGCGCTGAAATTGCAAAACTATATCTAAAATCTCAACCGAATTGGAAAAATAATAATGAAACTCTCGATTTCATTTTTAAATTTGTTGAAACACCCAACGATACTTTTTTTAAGCTCCTTTCAAAAAATAAAACCATTTTTGAACGCCGTGTTTCGCTCGAAGCGATTGAATTAAAACGCAAAAATTTGATCGAAGAGCAACTTTTTGATAAAAAAAACTTACCGACGCTTAATCGCGCCGATTCTCTTTTGGCATTAGTGAATGACGATAAACGCAAATTAGACAGCACCGAGCGCAATTACCGATTGATTTATTATAGAATGAAAGGCGACAGAAATGCTTACGCACAAGCTGCCGTAAATTATTTTAAAAAGTATGATAATAATGCAGGCGAACTGGCAGAAACTGCAAACACATTTTTAGAACAAATAGATGATAAAACATTTTTAAAAAAAGCGTTGAAATGGGCTAAACGCGCCACGCGATTAGAAAAAATTTCTTACCACCAATTTTTAGTTGCACAACTTTATAACAAACTGAAAGATAAATCGGCTGCGCTGAAAGCTGCAAATATTGCTATGGAGTTAACTAAAAAAGCTGGCGAAAGCACCGATGAAGTTAAGGCTTTTAAAGCACGTATATTAAAGGAGTAAAAATTTAAAATAGAAAAATTTGCAAGTTTTGTGAGAATTCTTCGTCAAAATAAAATTGGTTTAAAATAAAATCTTATACTCATGAAATTTCTTAAAAGTAGGGTTTTTAGTCTAATCATTTTCGCGGTTTTGGTTCTTTTTTAAAGTGCTTATGTTTTTTTGCTGCTTTCAGAAAAAAAATCATAATCCTAATACCAAGTTAAGAATAAAATATCTGTTGTGGCAATTAAAAGCGTGTAAAATCCTATGCGTTATGTTTTTATATTTTAAAATAAAGCTGGGGTTCTTGTCAATTTTAAAACAATTTGTTTATATTTGTATCATAATTAAGTCGCAGTGTACAATACGATTTTAATTATTCCGAAACTTGTGCGCACGAGCTCGGAGCAAGCAAATAATATTTTTAACCACAAAAATTCAAATTAATGAGCACTCACGCAAGAGCATTAAAAGCTGTAACTAAACCGACGGTTGTACAGAAGGCATCCGATTCGGCAGCGGCAATCATCGCAAAAACCGATTCACCACAGGCTTTGAAAGACAAAGCGACGGCACTACAAACAGTCATTGGTTCGTACAACACCGCTTTCGACGATTTTAACGGCGAAGCTACCGTTACAACAACTAAAGCAGCGGCTGTTAACGACGACCTCACTTTGTTGAAAACGGGTTACACTGAGCTAAAAACTCTAGCAAAAGGTTTGGTTGAAATGGGTTTAGCAACTCAAGCTGACTTAGCGGGCATCGAGTTTTTTTAATTGAAACCCTGTAAGATTTTATCCTTCTAAGCTCAGAAAGCGATCCTGCGGCTTCCTCAACTTCGGTTGATGGAAGCCGCTTTTTATTAATAACTCAATAACGCGCTTACTTGTATCGAACGGTTCGAGTGCATTTAAACCCAAAAGTTCTGCACCGATATTCAATTGATCTATTTTATTTTTTTCCGGCGCGGACTGATTTTGATTGGCAGCGATGAGCAATTGTAATTCTGAAATTAATCCAATAAGTTCTGAACCTGTTATTTCAAAACCTAAATTTCGGGCAGCATCTTTTAAAAAATTATATACCGTTACAACCGATGTTTTTGTAGCATCCACAAAATTTATAGAAACTTGGGCGCAATTATATTCTTCTACATACCAGCCAATCGCTTTTACGGCTTTAAATCCACCTTCAGGATTTTCTTTAGAGGGTTTTTGGCGTACCAAAGTTGCTAATTTTTTAGCAATACGCACATCGGTGGTATTTAAATTGACATTAAACGCAATCAGTAAAGGTCGAGCACCAATAATTGTCGCACCACTTTGTGCGTTAAAATATGGGTAAAAATCGGGTTGCCATTTCGGGTCAGTCAACATTTGGGCTAAACCTTCGTATTGAAGTTTGCGAATATCGGCTAAATTTTTTCTACTATCGGTAGTTGCAGCGGCTTCGTAGCAATAAACGGGAATTTTTAGTTCTTCGCCAACGCGGTGCGCTAATTGGCGCGCATACTCTGCCGTTTCTTCTAAACTAATATCTTTAATAGGCACAAGCGGGCAAACATCCGTTGAACCAATACGCGGATGAATACCCGTATGTAAGCGCATATCAATTAATTTGCTCGCGGTTTGTATTGCTCTGAATGCTGCTTTGCAAACATTTTCTGGTTTTCCTATAAAAGTTATTACTGTTCGGTGTACATCAAAACCCATATCTACATGGAATACCTTTACGCCACGGATGGATTTTATAGCTGTAACAATAGCATCAATAATTTTCGGATTGCGCCCTTCCGAAAAATTTGGTACACATTCTATGAGTTGTGATTTTCTTTTCACGTTTTCAAATTAAATCGCGCAAATTAGCTCCTAAAAATAATTATAACCTCGGCGATTTAAAGCAAATTTACTTCATTATATTTAGAAACTTACTAAAAAACCAATTAGAATCAGCCTTGAGGAGCATTTCTAAAGTAGCGTCCGCTTTGGAACTCATAGATTTAATATCCGAAACAGCTTTTACGAGTGCTTCAGAATCAGCACAATCTTCTCTCACGTTACTAATCTCGTCCAAAAGTTTGAGCATTGGCTCAAGTTCGCGCTTTTTTCGATTGACAATAATTTGTTTAACTACTTTCCAAATATCTTTTTCGCCAGCAAAATATTCTTTTCTATCGCCAGCGCGCAATTTTTTATGCGCTAAACCCCAATCCATGAGCGCACGTAAATTCATATTCACGTTGCCGCGCGAAATATTGAGTTCCGTCATTATTTCTTCAGCAGTTAAATCGTTCGGTGAAATCAGTAACAATGCATGAATTTGCGCCATCGTGCGGTTAATCCCCCATTCTGTACCAAGTGTACCCCACGCCTGTAAAAATTTTTGTTTGGCTTCTTGCCACTCCATTACCTCGGGGTTTTGTTTTGAATTCACTGCAAGATTTTTTAATAGCAATATCTTTAGTAACAATATCTTTATAAATGCCTAAAAGCACCACATTGTTGCAATTTTATGGCTCTCTATGAGGTTTTTTATTTTTGTTGAAAAAAAATATGTCATAAAGCCGATGAACAGTTTAAAAGTATAGACTTTAGCATATTATTTAAATTCAAGTTCCATACTGCGAAAAACAAATTTTAATTAAATGGTAAAGCAAAAATCAACAACGCTAAAAAATAAAAAAAGGCTGTTTAGAAAAGAAGCAAACGTTTTCGATAAAGTCTTCAAAGAAAACATTGAACCGCTATTTTTTCCTCTAATGCGCACTGTATTTGGTTTAAAATTTAAATCAGCCACACCACTAAACGAAAAAATGCAGATCACTATTGAGCGCGAAATGGATTTTTTGTATCTTATAGAATCTGAAAGTGGTGAAAAATTTATATTACACATTGAAGTTGAAAGCGGTGACAATCCAGATATGATCTACCGCCTGATTGAATACAACGGTATGACTTTACGGCGACATAAATTGCCTATTAAACACGTTGTCGTTTATTTAGGTGAATCACCCTCTAAAATGAAAATGCAACTCAAGTTTGAGAATTTTTCTTTCGCCTTTAAAAAAATTGAGTTGCGTTTGCTCAATACTAAAAAACTTTTAAGCTCTCAAATTCCGGAAGAAGTTCTTTTAGCAGTGCTTTCAAATTATCCGAAAGAAAAAGCTGAAAGTATTTTACGTTTAATTAGAAATAAGTTATTAAATTTGTGTAAAAATGAAACGGAACGCTCAAAGTATTTTAGTCAACTGATGGTACTTTCGGGTTTACGTCGCAATTTAGATTTATTAACATCTAAAATTTTAGGAGAAATGCCTGTCACATTTGATTTTAGTGAACACATACTTGTAAAGCAAGGAATTGAGCAAGGAATTGAGCAAGGAATTGAAATTGGGACTGAAAAAAAAGGGCAAGAGGATAATTATCGCTTTGTTAAAAATCTTATTTTAAAAACGGATTTTAATAATGCTCAAATTTCGGAATTAGCAAATGTACTAGTTACGTTTGTAGAAAAAATTAGAATCGAGTTGGCTTATTCAAAATAAAGGAAAAATTTGCTGCTTCCATTTTTCATTCCTTGATTTAATAAATTTTGTACGCTTTTTTCCGCATTCTCAAATACGTCAGAAAATATCTGAATCTTGTAACGCTTAATGTTTTGTGCAACATTTTATATGTTGTATTTTCTTTAGTGAGTATTCCGTTACTAATTCCGTTCTTAGATATTTTATTGCAAAAAAAAACAACTACCGAACCGCCGTTGCCGCACGGTAACATATACTCGGTTGTCTATCTGAAAGATTTTCTCGCCCATCAACTTTGGTATTTACAAACGCAGTATGGAGAAGAGCGCGCACTTATAACGGTTTGTACTTTATTAGCGTCTTCATTCTTCTTAAAAAATTTATTCAAATATTTAGCACAATGCTGTATGGCACCCGTCAGAAACGGTATTGTTGCCGATATACGTTCGGCACTGTATGCTAAAACGTTACGATTACCGCTTGGTTATTTCAGTGAAGAAAAAAAAGGCGATTTAATGAGTCGTATTTTAAACGATGTCACCGAAATAGAATGGAGTATTTTAAGCGTCATTGAAGCTATTGTGCGCGAACCGCTCATGGTAATGGGTGCACTCGTGATTATGATTTGGCAATCGCCGTGGTTAACACTTTTTGTTTTCGTTCTGATGATTTTTACGGGCGCGCTCATCGGTACAATCGGTCGCGTTTTGAAAAAACAATCGCACATTACACAAATGCGATTGAGTAATATGGTGTCTGTTCTGGAAGAAACACTTGGCGGTTTGCGCGTCATTAAAGGATTTAATGCCGACGGTTATTTCTTAAAAAAATTTAATGAAGAAAACAACGGGTATCGAAAAGCCATGAATCGCGCGATGCGAAGACGCGACGCGTCTTCGCCACTTACAGAATTTTTAGGCGTGAGTATCGTTTGCATTTTGGTGTGGTACGGTTATAAACAAGTTAGTGCAGGTGCAATGTCGCCGTCGCAATTTATCGCATTTCTGTATGCTTTTTACAGCATCATTGATCCGGCTAAAACTTTTTCGCAAGCCTATTTTCATTTACAGAAAGGCACAGCGGCGTTGAATCGCGTGGATTATATTTTGGATGCGCCCGAAACCATTTTGGATGCACCCGATGCACAAATTTTTTCTGCCCTGAAAAATAAAATTAGTTTTGAAAACGTGAGCTTTGCTTATTCTTCGAATTCCGAAAATCAAGTTCTAAAAAATATAAGTTTCGATATTCCAAAAGGAAAAACGATTGCGCTCGTCGGTTCTTCGGGTGCAGGTAAAAGCACTATTGCCGATTTACTTTTGCGTTTTCACGACGTGAGCGATGGTAAAATTTCTTTCGATGGCGTGAATATAAAAAAAATAAAAATTGCTGCGCTGCGGAATTTATTTGGCATAGTTACGCAAGAATCTCTACTTTTTAATGATACTGTAGCGAACAATATTATTTTTGGCGCACCACCCGATAATCAGCATTTGCGAAACGCTGCCGATGCAGCTTACACGACCGAATTTATTGAAAATCTACCACAAAAATTTGATACCAATATTGGCGACAGAGGTACAAAACTGAGCGGAGGACAGCGACAGCGCCTTACGATTGCGCGCGCACTGTATAAATCGCCTCAAATTCTTATTTTCGATGAAGCTACCTCTGCACTTGATAGCGAGAGCGAAAAAATTATTCAAGCTACGCTCGCGCAATTGCTCATTGGCAGAACAGCACTCATTATTGCGCATCGCCTATCCACTATTCAGCAAGCAGATGAAATTTTAGTGCTCAGCAACGGTGAAATTATTGAACGCGGCACGCACAACGAGTTGCTTAAATCCAGTGGCGATTATAAAAAATGGGTAGCGTTGCAGCAGTTGTAATAGCACGTTAATACTTCACGCCCATATCGCAACCTAATTTTGCTAAAAGCCATTTGCCGTTTTCTTTTTTCATCTCGTATGTAAACGCATTAGTCTCGCCAGGCATACTTCCTGTTAGTGTTAATGTAGTTTGCGCACGGTTGCCATTGATAATAGATGTAACAGTGCCCGTGTCATAAGGTGCAATATAATCTTGGGCGCACAAAAAGCGATCGGATTCTAAACCTGTATTGATCTCATCTTTATCTTCGGTTTGCCAAATTTTAGCGCAAGCCTGATAGAATTTGGTTTCGTCAGCAATTAATTCATCGCTCACAAAGCCCGATTTTTTAATGTCGGTAAAAAATAATTGCAATTGTTTTTCATCGAGTGTGGTGCGCGCACCGCCTTCAACAGTAAAATTATATGTTTTACCCAAACGAATACTGTTGGCATCGTACCAAGTATAAAAATTGTGAAGCACATCTGCGATAGCTATACTATCCGGTGGCGCAGAAACGGCGGATTTATTTTCTGCCACCGCACCGTTTTTAGGCACTGTGTTTTCGCACGAAATGAAAAAAATAACAGCTAACAGAATTGAAAAAACGGAGTTACTGGCAGTGCGCATACTACTTTTTTGTTTAAATTTGAGTTCGATTGTTTTGCGAAATTTTTTGGTTCAAGTCTTTTATCTACTCTGGTAGAGCAAAGTCTTTTTTGCGTCTTTAAGATTATAAATGCCTTTAATAGAAGTTAATGTGTAGTCTTTATTTTTCCAAACGCTTAATTTTTCATCGCCTACGCGATTTAAGATGACTGTATTTTTCACGCCCACTAAAAATAATTCTGCTTGAGTACTGTCTGTTTTGGCACTAAAAACGGCAAAAGCGGAAAAAGTAGTATCTAAGCCAGCACCTTTAGCATTCAGGCGAATACCTTTTTCAAAAATGCGGATACATTCATCTCTGATAGCTGACCACTCATAACCCGCCGAAGCAATACAACCGTGCGAATCTTTATCGCCTCCTACTTTTATTATTTGTGCAGTACTGTTGTTTGTATTTGTGGTTTGTTGTGCCTCTTTTTGAATTTTAGTATCGTAGCAACTGTTTAAGAAAAAAGAGTGTGTGAAAAGTAAAATTATTTTTTTCATTGCAAAAGTTTGAAATTTTGCACTAATATAATTCAAAAAATAAAAACGGCGTAATTTATTCTATTACGCCGTTTAATATTTCTGACTTTTAAATTTTAATAACCTACAACCGATGTATGTGTAAATCGGCTGTAATCTAAGATCGCATTTACAGAACGCTCTAAAGGTTCAAATGCTGTTTTATTGAGTGTGTTGAAAGCTACTTTACACATTTTGTACTCTTCGGTCAGTTGTTGCGAGCGTGCAATGTGACGCTCAAAAGCAGCAGCCTCCGAAGGTTGAAACTCATTGTAAATTAAAGCAGAAAGATCATTGAGTGTAAAAAATTCGTCCATTTAAATAATTGAGTGAAAAATAATTTGTAAAAATTTTTAAAATGTTTGCTTAGCGAATTCATTTAGAGTTTATACATTTCGTATGACTTTAAAATTGTTTTTAACGCATAAACGAAGAGGTCGTCAAACAAAAACTTAAGCTTAGATAATTACGATTCGGTTTTATAAAAAACTATAGAAACTTACACGTCAGAACGGTTATATCGTCTGGAAAATCTAAACCCTTTTTAAAATCTTCAACCTCGAGCATCAATTGTTTATTAAACGCGGATGCTTCGATGTTATTATTATTTCGTGCAAATTCAATTAAATATTCTTCTGAAATCAGATCTCCGCTCTGATTTTTAACATCAGTTAAACCATCTGTATAAATTAAAAGCATACTACCCTCCGAAATACGAATTTCACCGACGCTGATGTCGCTCAAATCTTCGAAGTAACCGATTATTGTTGTGCCTTCAGTAAGATGTGTTACGGTGTTGTTCTGTATAAAAAGTGGTGGCACATGGCCAGAGTTGATATAGCGGATAATTTGTTTATCGGTATCAATTTCTGCAATAAATAGTGTAAGGTATCTATCGGAGTGCATTAAACGCCACAAAGCTTTGTTGAGTAAGACGATGTAATCACTGATGTTTTCGACGTATTGAACGATGGCATGGAGCGTTGCCTGCACATTACTCATAATCATAGCTGCTGAAAATCCTTTACCAGAAATATCGGCAACGCACAAAAGCGTCCGGTTTTCAGAAAGCGCTATGACATCGTAATAATCACCCCCTACGGCGTAATGCGGTTTATAAACTGCCGAAAATTCTAAATTTTTAAATTGCGGTAAATTTGTGGGTACTAAATTTTGTTGAATTTCTTCTGCGAGAGAAAGTTCATGATCGAAACGCGCTTCTTTAATTTGTTCAATGAGGAGGCGTTTGTTTTCAATAGAAACTGCAACGATGTTTGTTATGGCTAAAATAAGTTGAATTTTGCCGAAATCGTCTGTGTTGTTCGGTCCGAAAAAAGCATAAGCAATTGCAACATCTTTATGTTTAACCGGAACAAAAAAGTTGAAGAAGGTGAAGTGCTTAAAAATATCGTTCGTCGGATCAATTTTTTTAATGTCATTACCTAATTGCAAAAAATAACCCGAAAGATGCGTCGTCGGAATTTTATCCAATTCGTCTTCCGGAATTCCAGCATGAACAGCACATCGCCAATCGCCGCCCTGTGGTAAAAACAAAAGCATTTTTTTTACACCCAACTCGCGGCAAATAAGCGTTTTGTAAAGTTGCAATAACTCATCGGCAGCAATATCGTTGTTTATTGCTACGGTGATATCTAACAACCTATTAATTTGAAGTTGTTTGAGGTAAAGCTCGTGTACAAATTCTTCGTTCGTCAATCCTATCCTTTTTTACGGTTAATCTGCTTTTTAAATACGAAGATAACAATTGAAACGGTATTTCAAGTAATTTCACAAAAAGTTTAAAAAAAACAATCTTTACAAAAAATTCCTTCCTTCTCCATTCTTTCATTCTTCATCCCTTTATTTTATATTTCTTCATCCCTTTATTTTATATTTATTCATCCGTTTATCCCAAAAATGAATACTTTGGTCGAATTTTTTTTTACCAGCATATTGACGTTTATACATTTGAGTATTATCTTCATTGAAGCGAATAGAATTAATTAAACCACTTTGCAGTTATGGAACTTAAAATCAACAACCTTTCAAAAACGTATGCTAACGGCGTAAAAGCATTAGACGATGTAACGCTTACAATTCCAACAGGTATGTTCGGATTATTAGGACCGAATGGTGCCGGCAAATCAACATTGATGCGTACGCTCGCAGCTTTGCAAGATGCCGATTCGGGCACAGCGATGTTAGGTACAATAGATGTTTTACACGATAAAGATGCGCTGCGTCGCGTACTCGGTTATTTGCCTCAAGAGTTCGGCATTTATCCGCGTATATCTGCCGTTGAAATGCTCGATCATTTGGCTACTTTAAAAGGAGTGACGAATACTAAGGAGCGAAAACTTTTGGTAGAATCACTACTGCATCGCGTAAATTTATATGAGCACAGAAAAAAAGCGGTAAGTAGTTATTCGGGCGGAATGCGACAACGCTTTGGCATTGCACAGGCACTGATTGGTAATCCGAAATTGATTATTGTAGATGAACCGACGGCAGGATTAGATCCAGGTGAGCGGAATCGTTTTTACAGTTTACTTTCCGAAATTGGCGAACACGTCATTGTTATTCTTTCGACGCACATTGTGCAGGATGTGAAAGAACTCTGCGAAAATATGGCGATAATAAACAACGGAAAGCTTTTATTTTCGGGTTCGCCCGACGAGGCGTTGCACGGTTTAATAGGTAAAATTTGGGAGCGTTCGATTAACAAATCGGAATTAGATTTCTTCCAAAATAATTATAAAATTATTTCCAGCAAATTGGTTTCGGGTAAGCCCGTCATTCATATTTATTCCGAAACACAACCCGAAGGGTTTGTTCCGACGGAAGTAAATTTGGAAGACGTTTTTTTTGCGAAAATCCTTGCTTAACTTACAGTTGACGTTTGATAGTACCAACAACTATCAATCAACAACTATTAGCGAATAACTATCAACGAATAATTATCAACTATCATCATGTTTACTACTTTCTTCAAATTTGAAATTAAGAATTGGTTGCGCACGCCAATGCTCTATATCTTTTTATTAATTTTCACGCTCTTAGTTTTTGGTGCTACTGCCAGCGATAGCGTACAGATTGGTGGCAGCGTTGGCAATGTTCATAAAAATGCGCCGTTTGTGATTATTCAGTTTTATACCATTATGTCTATTCTGACAATGCTTTTAACCACAGCGTTTATGAATAGTGCTGCCATTCGCGATTTTGAAAATAATACGCAACAAATCGTTTTTTCAAAACCATTGAACAAGGCAGGATATTTTTTTGGTCATTGGGCAGGCGGTATTTTAGCTGCGTTGATTCCTCTAATCGGCGTATCGCTCGGTATTCTCATCGGTTCAGCTTGCGGCGTAACATTTGGTTGGCAAGATGCCGAACGTTTCGGTCCGACCTATTGGTTAGCACATTTGAGCGGTTATCTCATTTTTATTGTTCCGAATACGCTTTTCGTAGGCTCTATTATTTACACTATTTCGTCACTCACGCGTAGCACGCTGTATAGTTATGTTGCAACAGTTACTTTATTAGTAGCTTACTTAGCAACAGCTTCTTTGGTGAGAGATATTAAAAACGAAAATATCGCTGCTTTGATTGATCCGTTTGGTATTCGTGCTTCGGGAATAACCATGAAATATTGGACGGTGGAAGAAAAAAATACGCAAATTTTAAGTTTACAAGGTTTATTACTTTTTAACCGACTTATATGGATAGCTGTAGGTTTAATTGTTCTCGGTATCGGTTATTTTAAATTTTCTTTTTCAGAAAAATCATCAAAAATTAAAAAAAGCGGTAAAATATTAGCGAATCGAGTTGCAGAAAATAAAATTTTATTGCCTACTGCCGCATTTGCAACTATAAAAATATCTCCCATAGCCAATAATTCAGCACTCGTCAGAAGCCAACTTTTCAGTCAATACAAAACCAATTTAATCGGCATCGTCAGGAGTACGCCGTTTATTTTGCTGTCTTTCATCGGTTTGCTGAATTTATTACCCAGCCTTTTTTTCTCGAACGACAGTTACGGACTTTCAACATATCCGGTAACGTATAAAATTACGGATACTATTGCAGGTTCTTTCTATTTTTTACTCTATTCAATGATGACCTACTTTGCAGGTATTTTGATTTGGAAAGAGCGAGACGCTAAAGTGGATGAAATTTACGATACGCTACCAACGAAAACTTGGACGAATTACGCCGCCAAATATTTAGCTTTGGCTTCAATGGTTTTTATTATGCTCGTGCTTGTAATGCTGATGGGTATTTTAAGCCAAACCATAAAAGGCTACACGCACTACGAGATTAACGTGTATGTTGAACGCATCTTTTTCATTGATTTTCCGACCATGTTGTATCTGTTAGCCGCTTATATGCTTATTCATGTGTTGGTGAACAACAAATACATCGGTTTTTTTGCTTGTATCGTTTTCGTAATTCTCAATGGTTTTTTATGGTCTGCTTTGCACATTAGCTCAAATATGGTTGCTTTTGGTTCATTACCAAGCGCAACGTATTCTGCGTTGGCAAAATTTACGCCTTTTGTTTCATCGGTTTTTAATTTTGGTATGTATTGGTTTTTATTTTGTGGGATGCTGGCATTTGTAACGGTTGCTTTTTGGGTGCGCGGCAAAGAATCAAACTTCAGAAATAGAATAAAAACTTTTTCGACAAATTTTAATCAATCGCGCGGCATCGCCTTCGGATTGTTTGCCGTTTGGGCAGCGTGTGCAGGTTGGGTTTTTTACAACACCAAAGTCTTAAACACCTACAAAAGTGATAAGGAACAAGAAAACTTGCAAGTTGATTACGAAAAATTGTACAAAAAATATAAAGATGCCGTACTACCAAGCCCATCATCCGTAAAATATACCATTGATATTTTTCCTGCCGAAAGAAAACTTATCGCGAAAGGCGACATTTTTCTGAAAAATAATAAACGCAACCCCATAGATACATTGTATGTAACTATGCCAGATGGAAGATTACAATATCAATTTAAAATTGATAACATTACAACTATTTTAGCCGATAAAGTGCATGGTTTTTATATTTACAAACTCAATACGCCTTTAGCGGTAGGTGATAGTTTGACGACACATTTCGAGACAACTTACACACCAAAAGGATTTGAGAATGAAGTCAGTTTCACAAAAGTAGTTCAGAACGGCACGTTTTTTAATAACGCTGAAATTTCGCCCTTGTTGGGTTATCAACCTGATCAAGAATTGAGAGATCGGAACAAACGCAAAGAACATGGTCTCGGCGAACCTGAATTGATGCCCAAATTAAACCCGAACGATAGCGCGAGTTTAATGAAAACGTATCTCGGCGAATTAGATTCTTGGACGAATGTTGAAACAACTATTAGCACATCTGATGACCAGATTGCGATTGCACCCGGTTCGCTTGTTAAAGATTGGAAAGAAAACGGTCGTCACTACTATAACTATAAATTAGATCACGCTTCGCTCAATTTTTATTCGTTTATTTCTGCGAAGTACGAAGTAGCGCGCCGAAAATTTAACGGCATTGATTTGGAAGTATATTACCAAAAAGAACATTACTACAACGTCGAGCGTATGCTGAATGCGATGGAAAAATCGCTGACATATTACACCGCAAATTTTGGCCCGTACTACCACAAACAGTGTCGCATCATTGAATTTCCGCGGTATGCTTCGTTCGCACAATCTTTTCCAGGCACAATGCCGTATTCGGAATCCATAGGTTTTATTGCCGATTTAACCCACCCGAATGATATTGATGAAGTGACATTTGTAGTTGCTCACGAAATGGCACACCAATATTGGGCGCACCAAGTTGTAGGCGCAAATATGCAAGGCGGAACGTTACTATCCGAAACCTTGGCGCAGTATTCTGCGATGATGGTGATGGAAAAAATTAGCCTTGAGCCAATAGCTTTGAGCAATGAGCCCCGCGCGCGGAATGCAGTTCAAAGCTCAGAGCGCATAGCGCAAAGCGCATCCATGTTGCGTAAATTTCTAAAATACGATACAGATAATTATTTGCGTAGTCGCGGCACGGAGCGATTGAAAGAGCAACCTTTAGAGCGCGTTGAAGCATCGCAAGGTTATATTCATTACCGCAAAGGTTCGTCTGTGATGTATTATTTAAAAGAAATGATTGGTGAAGACAAAGTCAATCTTTCGCTCCGAACTTTTTTAGAAAAATTTAGGTATAAAAATCCGCCGTTCCCGACGAGTTTAGATTTGTTGGCTGAGTTTAAGAAAAACATACCCGATAGTTTTCAATACATCATCAAAGATTTGTTCGAGGACATCACGTTATTTAGTAATCGAACAACGGCTGCAACGTATAAAAAATTATCCGACACCCAATACGAAATTAAAATCAGTACAGAAAGTCAGAAGTTTAAAGCGGATGAACGCGGAAAGGAAACCGAAGTACCTGTGAACGATTATATCGAAATTGGCGCTCTCTCAAAAACACCGAAAGATGGTGTTGCAAAAGTTTTGTATCGGCAGCGCGTTAAAATGACGCAGAAGAAAAACAATTTTACTTTCATCGTCAATGAATTGCCAGATGAAGCCGGTATTGATCCGATTTATTTACTGATTGATAGAGTGCCGAGCGACAATTTAAAAAGATTGGATGAAATTAAATAAAGAGTTGCACAAGTTGGGTTAAATAAAAGCGTCAAATAAAAAATAGGGTTGAACTACTAAATGCGTTAAAATATAAATTTTAATGTCGGTGCAAACGTGCAACTACCAATCAGTCAAAACATTTCTGAAGGGCAGACAAAATAAATTCGCAAGGCATGGTGCACATTGGGTTTTCATTTTAATTTTTAACGTTTAAAAAACTTTCTTTGGGTCTAAAATCAGAAATATTGAGCGGTGGATTAGAAAAATAGGAATTGAGTAGCGTTGCGTGCTCAGCATCTAAAATAGTAATCGCATTTGCTAAAATATAACCGTACTGATTATTTTCCGTGACGACATAAAAATAGCACTGCAATTGTTTTTCGCCATTTTTTTTAACTACCACTTCGTTAAAAACTTTGATGACCGATACTTTTTTCGGCGCGAGCAAATACAACAATTTCGATGCGTTTTCTTGGGGTGTGCTGAGTAAATAAGTATTCAATTTGATTTGTCCGTTGACGCGTGCGCGCGAAAGCGGATATAATGTGCCAAAACTTCGCGTGCGTTTGTTCCATTCTAAAGTACTTGTCACATATTCCATGCACTGCTCTTGCGTGCGCGTTTTAATATCTGTTTTATAATTGGCGGCACTGTAATTGGTGCAGTTTACAAAATCAATATAGCTCAACCGAATACTCGTCGAATCAATATCAATAAACTGACTAATGCTCGGCGATGTTTCTTTATTTGCCGTTTGCAAATCGGTGCGCGCTTCAAATATTTTTGTTAATCCATCAGGCTTAAAACTATAAATTTCTACAAGTCGCTGTTTATTGGTGTTATTGGTCGAAAAATTTTGCGTTTCAAAAATCAATTCATCCGTTCCGTTGGCTGTCACATCTTTCAAAAAAAAACTGAGCACGTCGCGTTTACTTGTTTCGCTGACGTTGGCATAATTAACGCTCACACTCCTACCTTGCACGTTAGTAACAACCAAATAAAATTCTCTATATGCTGGGTTAAGTCGCGCTTGCGTTTTAAATCCATCATCATGTCCATCCGTCGAAGCTACCCAAATGACTGCATTTTCAAATCCGTTATCGAAATGCGCATTGCGTTTATAGACCGATCGCAACGGCGCATCGGTTAAATATTCCGGCACGATGGCAGCGACGTTATCGCCAAAAACCCAACCGACTTCGCCGTTCATTGTTTTAATTCTAAACCATTTGAACGTTTGATTTTGCGTGTTGTCGCTGTGTTCGGCGGTTGTCTCACTTATAATCTCAAACAAATCGCCTTCGTTAAATTTTGTCTCGGTCGGAGCTGTGTATGTCGAATCGGAATACATACGCGTTGCACTTATCGCAATGGCTGCGCGCTTAGAAAGAATTATATCTATCGCATTGGGTTGTGTGTTGTTCGTCGTTCGTTGTTCGTTGTTCGTTGTTTTTACTAACAGTATCGTGCAAACAGTGTCGTTAATCGCATATACTGTTTGCATATTCTGCACCAACAGCCCGAATAGTATAAGAATAATGTACTGTTCGCACAACCAACAGCGATACTTTTCGTACAATCGCTGTAATTTTTGACTTTGAACTGTATCAAACAATCGCTATAATTTTTGAATAAGAATGGTGTACGAAAATTATCGTTGTTCGTACTAACAACGAGTAACTATCAACTTTCAACTAAATTGTCCCAGTTTTTCCATTTATAATTTAGCTCACTCACAAATTTATTTTCTCTTACAAAAAAACGCCACAGTCGTTCATCAGCTATTCTACCCGCACCTTCCACACGAATTCGGCGCGAAGTTTCTACAGTAATCTCACGTTCGGCATCGTCGTAAATATAAACGGGCGAATCTTCAGCGCATAAATCCAAGTGATGCGTTTTTTCAACCGTAATACCTAAAGCACGCGTAAATTTACCGGGTCCGTTCGTGAGTTGGCGCGCATTGGTAATTTTTTCGCGTCGTAACTGCATCAACTCCATTCCCGATAATGGTTCAATTGCTCGAATTAATACACAGTTTCCGCTTTTTTCATCGCTCACACACACATTAAAGAGCGGATGTCGGCGACAATAATACACATACGCTGTACCTGGTTTTGCAACCATATCGCGACCGCGTTTCGTGTGGGCAAACCGCACAGCATGATTCGACATATCATCAGGTGTTCTATACGCTTCCGTTTCAACAATTACACCCGAACAAATAATACCCTCATATTCTGATACTAAAACTTTACCTAAAAGTTGCTTTGCCACGTCCAACACATCGTTATTGCCATAAAAAGTTTGGTCTAATTTTTTATTTTTCATCTATTTTGTTTGGAAACCAAAAATAAGGTAGTGAGTTGAGTTCTATAAAACTAAATGCCGTCAGTTGTTACCGACGGCATTTAGTTTATTTTCGAGAATGCAGTAAATATTTAAAACACACTCAGTAAATTTTAGTTTTTAACGAACCGTTAAGCGTTGCGTACTGAGTACTTTATTATTTTTTCCAACCAAATGAACGGAATATAAGCCGTCGGGTAAATCGCGAATATCGTATTGCGCACCAATATGTTCAATCTCAAATTGTTTGATTTTTCTACCAACAATATTATAAACAACAATCGTTTTAACGTTGTCGTCATTATTAACCGATATAAAATCGGATGCAGGGTTAGGATAAACATTTATCTGATCCGATCCGCCTTTGCGTTCAGTCGAGTTTTGCGCTGTTACAAAACCAAATGTTACAAACAAAAAATAAAATAAAAGTAGTTTTTTTTTCAAAGTCGTTCGATTTTTAATTGAATGAAATAAAATTAGTCAGCCACGCGCAAACATCCAAATAATTTTTTAAAATTATAATTTTTTTAACACAAAACAGGATATACAACGTAACATTATAGTGTTATCAATTAAGATGCCTAAAATTTTAGTTGCGTTGCTTTAAAATTAAAAATTTTTTTTATTGCCTTTAAATTTAATCTTTTTTAGGAAATACCTTCTAACGGTATTCAAACAAATTTACGAAATAAATAGGCAATTAGTTTTAAAATAATAAATAAACGTAGATTAACAGTTTAAAAAATAAAAGCCCGAATTATGTTCGAGCTTTTATTTTAAACTTTTTTATTTACGCAATTGCTATTTGCTATTTAATCCTTAAAGTTTGTCCGATACGAATATTATTATCGGGTAAACCATTCAAAGCCTTAAGTTGATCAACCGAAACACTAAACATTTTAGAAATACGCCACAATGTTTCGCCTACTTGTACAACGTGCGTTGATGCGTTGGTTGTTACAGGTGTCGGAATGTTAGGGCGAATTGGCGCAGACGTTGGTCGAGTGGCAGGATAGGTCGGTTTAGTTGTCGAATTAGAAGGTCTGGTTGTTGTACTCGGATAAGAATTATTCGGGTAAGAATTATTCGGATAAGTATTGGCAGAATTTGTATTCGGATAAGCCACCGTACCGTTTGAACTCGGATAATTTGAATTATTATTCGGATATGTAGTATTTGGATAACTCGAACCGTTATTTGTTGGCGCACTGTTCGGATTATCGTAAACGATTGTGCCTACTGGTGCAGAATTTGTATTTGGATAAGTCACCGTACCGTTTGAACTTGGATAAGACGAATTATTATTGGGATACGTGTTTGTTGGCGTACTGCTCGGATAAGACGAATTATTATTGGGATACGTATTTGTTGGCGTACTGCTCGGATAAGACGAATTATTATTCGGATAAGCCGGTGGCGTATTATAATTAGGCTGATTGTCGTTAGAAATACTCACGTTTGAACCGTTGGGTTGTGGCACCACATAACCCGTTGTGTTTTGCGGGTTCGATGGATCTTTAGGTGAAATATCAAAGTTTAAACCATCGCTGTTATTGGTTGTTGGTCTGTTCGCGACATTCGTGTTTGGATAATTGCTGTTTGTAGGATGACATTTATACCATTCACCCGTTGTATCGCGCAATTGCGGCTTATCAATTTTTTCAAACCAACCCCGACGCAAAAATATTTTTTCACCGACCATGGGTTGATCGCCAGGTGTCATTTTATTTCTGCTGTATAATTTATCCAGTGTTACACCATATAGTTGTGAAATATCGAACATGGTTTGACATTGTTTTACGCGCGCAAACGATTCGTCACCACTAAAATAAGAACGTTTGCGTTGTGTATAAACTACAGTACCTTCAGGCAATGGCACAGATGGATTCAAATTATTATCATTGTATTCAATCAAACTGGCTAACCGCACATCATTCCGCGCAGCAAGTTGCTCCAACGTTAATCCGCCATAAGCGCGAACATATTTAACATTGTTTAATGAACCCATTGCCGGTAAATTCGACATACTACCGCTTGTATTCACGCCCGAATTACTCGGATAATTCGGATTATAACCATTGGTGTTAACACCCGTTGTACCGTTCGGATAGTTTGAAGTATTTCCGTTCGGATAACTTGGTGAAACGCCGTTCGGATAGTTTTGATTGTAAGTACCGTTACTCGCAACGGTCGAACCGTTCGGAAAACCACTCGGCGTTTTTAAATCGTAATCGTGCAATTGGTAGTCTTCAATAATTTTTATCAATCTATCGCCATACGTTGGGTCGGTAGCATAACCGGCACGCACCAAACCTTGCGACCAATTTTCGTAATCGGTAGGCGAAAATTGAAATAGCGAACCATAACGTTGTACTTTTTTGGGGTCATGCAGAAATTCAGAGTGTGCGATATAGCTCTCTTCCGGATTATTATATACTCTAAAACACGATTTTACCAATTCTCCCGTCACAGGATCTTTGTCGTCGTCCAACAAATAATACGTTTGTCCTTGCCAATCGGCATGACATTTTATGCCAAAATGATTATTTCCTTTCTGTGCTAAATCGCTTCTCCCTGCGTTCGATTCGAGTAAACCTTGCGCTAAAGTAACACTCGATGGAATGCCGACGCGCGTTTGTTCGCGCATAGCAATTTCTTTAAAACGATTGACATAATCGAGCATAGCTTGTTGATAGCTGTTGGTAGCTTTTATTTCATAACTACTCGGTACTCTTTTTTGCGAAGCAGAACTTGACTTGAATAGGGAACACGAACTCAGCAAACAGATACTCGCGATGATAACTGCGGCAAAAGAACGGTGTAATTTATTGTGAGACATACACAACGAATTTGGTTTAAAAAATAGCGTTTCTAAAGTCAAAACAATTTTTATATGTTCTGAACGCCTCAAAGATAAAAAAATTTTTCAAATTGGTAATTTAATTTATGCTAATTGTTACGAAATAAAAACACCGATGTACTTTAGCAAGCATTTTTATTTCAGAACTTGTTTAAAATTAAAAGAGCCGTGAAAAAAAATTCAATTTTGTTTATCGCAATTGCCCTATCGTTTAGTTTTGGCTTTGCAGTTAAATCATTAATTTCTGAAAAAAAATTTAAACAAACTAAAACAGGAAGAGTTACAGGTGTGGGTGGCATATTTTTTAAATGCAAAAACCCAAGAGTTTTGCGCGAATGGTATCACGACCATTTAGGTTTAGCCATCGATGAATAGGGAACAAATTTTGTTTGTAGTGCGCTGCTCCTCTTTGCACAATATAAGTTAACTATTAAACCAATTTTCAAATAAAATAAAATGACTTTTCTAATCATTTTTTTAGCCATCGCTGCGCAGGTTTTTTTAACAGCTAAAAAAGTGAGTCCATTTCTTTCATTGCTTGTTGTAGCTATTTTAGCGGGTTTAAGTTTTGGAATGTCGCCGGCATTGCTTCTCAAATCTATAGAAAAAGGTGTGGGTAGTACACTTGGCGGTTTGGTGCTGATAATTTGTTTGGGCTCTATTCTCGGAAAAATATTGGAAGTGAGTGGCGCGATAGATCAAATTTCATCTACACTGATTAAAAAAGTGGGCTTAAAAAATATTCAATGGGCAATTATGCTAACCGGTTTCCTCATCGGTATTCCACTGTATTACAATGCCGGTTTTGTTATACTCGTGCCTTTGGTTTTTATTCTTTCTCGAAAAACGGACTTACCGCTATTGTATCTTGCTATTCCGATGGCGGCATCACTCAGCACAACGCATTGTTTTTTACCGCCACATCCCGGTCCGGTTGTTTTAATAAACGCTTTTAGAGCTAATACTGGTAAAGTTTTATTGTATGGCATTACAATTGCCATTCCTGCTGTCGTTATTGCGGGTCCGTTGTTTGGTCGGTTTCTTCTGGCGATGAAAATAGATTCAAAACTCTCGAATACAGAACCACCCATACAAAATAAAAAACTTCCAAACGTCGCGTTAAGTTTCATTATTGCGCTTTTACCTGTTATATTAATAGCCTGTTCAATTATAGCAGATAATTTTTTAATTGAAGGCAGTGCGCTAAAACAATTTTTTCTTTTTATCGGCGATTCAACGATTGCCTTATTACTGAGCGTTTTAGTAGCACTTTATTTTTTTGGTATTCGGCAAGGCGTGACGATAGATGAACAAATGACTTGGGTAACAACTGCCGTTGCGAGTATTGCCATGATTATTCTAATCATTACGTCGGGTGGTGTGCTAAAACAAGTATTGCAAGATAGTGGCACAGCAACGTATATTGCTTCATTGAGTGGAAAATTAAATTTACCACCGCTATTTTTTGGTTGGTTAGTTACGGCTTTATTGCGCGTAACCATTGGCTCTGCAACCGTTTCTGGCATAACAGCAGCAGGAATTGTTTCACCCTTGGTTTTATCAGGGGTCGTCTCACCCGAATTGATGGTTTTAGCTGTCGGTTCGGGTAGTGTTTTTGGTTCGCATATAAACGATTCAGGTTTTTGGATTTTTAAAGAATTTTTTCACCTCTCGCTCAAACAAACTTTTCTATCTTGGTCTGTTATGGAAACCATTATTTCGCTGGTTGGTTTGGCAGGTGTTTTAATTCTGAGTAATTTTGTTTGATAAAACCTTTATTTAAGTTCAGCTAAAGTCTCTCTCAATTTTGCTAAATTGGGCATATCGGCTGGAGAAGCAGTGACTTCACTGTATTTTAAAATACCTTCTTTGTCAATTAAAAAAACACCGCGTTTCGAGATGTTTGTCATACCGAGAATAAATTGCGGAATTACCACATCGTAGGCTTCAATCACCTTTTTATCGTAATCGGAAAGTAGAGAAAATTGGTAATTATTCAACTCTTTAAATTTCGTTAAAGCAAAAACAGTATCGGTTGAAATGCCGAGAACAACTGCGCCAACACTGTTGTACGCCGCCATATTATCGCGGGCATCGCAAAGTTGCGCAGTGCAAACACCCGTGAATGCCGCAGGAAAAAAATTAAGAATAACGTTGTGTCCGCGAAATTGCGACAGCGATACAGATTTTCTTTCGTCGGAAAATAAAGTAAAATCGGGAGCAAGTGCGCCAAGTTGAAGTGCCATAGTTTTTTAATTTAAAATTTTTGTAACTACCCAGTGAGTTAAATATATTCAATAAGGGATTTCTGATAAAAAAAGTAAAAAGTAATTTTTCTAAAATTATCATGCCTTTTATGAAATCTCCGATATATGAAACTTTGATCCATTATATTATTTGTGCTGAGAAATTTCGGTGTTTATTTTCAGCACAAAGAAAATAATGGATCAACAATTCACAAAGAATAAAAACTAAAATTTAGCGCACACTCGCCACAGGCATACGCCAATCGAACGAACCGCTAATACTCGGTGTTTGCGCGTTAGAAGTGTAAGTGCGTACGTTTTTATAAACAAAATCGTAGAGTTCACGCATCGTTACCACTTTATCCCCGTCAGAATCGGCATCGCCTTTCAGTCCACGAATCAAATAATGACTAAAAATACCAGAGCGCATCCCTTGATCTTCTAAAGAATATTCTTCGCGTTTGCTCGACATAAACAAAGCCAATCCTCCTTTTGTATCGTCAAATGCTTTGTAATAATTTTTCAACGTTTGGTCGTAATTCGCGCCTTTCATCGCCATTAAAGAACCACTGTTGCACGCATCAGCGATGCAAATTTTATGTTTCGCGTGACTTTGATCTAAAATTTCTTTTATCTCGTGGTGATATAATTTATTCGCCACGCCATCAAACTCTTGTGGTAAAAATGCACCATCCAAACCGTGTCCGGAAAAATAAAAAATAATCACATCGTTAGCATCTGCTTGAAGCAATGTTTGACGCATGGTTTGTAAAATGTTGACGCGCGTGGCATCTTCATCCACTAAAATTTTAACTTGGTTATCGGGTAATGCGCCACCTTCAGGACTTTTTAAAAACGCATAGTATTGATACGCGTCATCTTTAGAATATTTTAGAACAGGCATAGTTGTATATCTGCCCACACCCACAACTACTGCCCAAATTTTTACTTCTGGATTTTCATCAATTTTAACAGCTGTTTGGTCAACTTTACTGTTCGACGGCAATTCGCCAATCGGTCTGCCGTATTCCCAAATTGCCGCCGTCAATCTGCCGTCTTTATAGTACATGATTCCTTCGCCATGCGGTGCGTGTTTTTCAAATCTACCGACATATTTTGTGCCGTCTGCATAATAACAAGTGCCTGCACCTTCCGGAATACCATCTTTAAATTCACCTTCCCAACGCGTACCATCGGCATACGTGAAAACACCAAGACCTTCTTTACAATAGCTGGAATTACAATTTTGCAAATTGGATTCGTTACTTGCAGCATTTGAGTTTGGATGCACGTTGGAATTGGAATTTGAACTGTTTGCTTGCTCCATTAAAACACCGTTTGACCATTCGCCTTCCGTAATTTTCCCGTTCGAGGCAATTAATTTGCCGCTGCCGTTGCGAGCATTGTTCGTCCATTCACCCGAATAGTTTTCGCCATTTTTATAATAAAATGATCCTTTCCCTTCAAATTTTCCATTTTTAAAATTACCTTCGTATCGTTCATTGTTCGTAAAAACAAATTTACCAGAACCGTTGGGCTGATCGTTTTCCCAATTACCGACGTATTTATTACCACTTTGAAACGTCATTGAACCTAACCCTGAAAATTTACCTTTTTTAAATGATCCGTTGTATTGGTTGCCGTTTGAAAAAATAAACATTCCTGTACCGTCGCGAAAACCATTAATCCAATCGCCGTTGAATTGGTTGCCGTTGGCGTAATGCATTACGCCTTTGCCATTCATTACGCCGTGCTTGAATTTACCGATGTATTTATTGCCGTTGTCGAATTGGAAAACACCGCTGTTATCTTCGCAGTCGCCTTCGATACATTGAGCCGATAAAAATTGATTAGAAACCACACTAAGGAAGAGAAAAAAAAGGATACGCTTCATATTTGCTACTCGGATTGGTACTCGCGCCCGAAAACGAAAGTATTGTTAATGAATTAAAACAAGTAGAACTACGCGCAATAAATTATTTTTGTGTTTTAAAGTTTGTACGGTTTTAAAATTTTGGGGCGATAATTTCGGAAGGATTGGGTCTTATATATTAACCCTCAACCACTAACAATTATTGTTTTACCTTTGTGAAAATTTTAGTTAAATGTTGAATGCGTTAAGCGCGTCCGAAAATAAAAAACAGTACGCTGCTAAACTTTTACTGTTTGGCGAACACTCGGTGCAATTAAATGGCGATGCGTTGGCAGTGCCGTTGAATATTCTTTCTGGGCGATGGAAAAAAAACGGGGCATTACTGAATTACAAAGAAGTTATTGACCAACATTTGCTCGCATTTTCAGAATTTATTTCTGCGCAAGCTTTAAAATGTTATTTACCTTTCGATACGAAAAAATTTGAGAATGATGTTAGAGATGGTTGGTTTTTTGAATCGGATATTGCACAAGGCTACGGGGTAGGTAGCAGTGGTGCGGTTACGGCTGCTGTTTTCGATACCTACAAAACTGAAAATATAGAAAGTGTAAACGTGCTTAAAAAAGTTTTAGCACTTCTCGAAAGTTATTTTCACGGAACGAGTTCCGGCATTGATCCGTTAGTGATTTATACAAACAAAGCAGTGCGCATAAAAAAAGAGGAATTAACTCTGCTTGATGATTTCGTAGCACCACTGCCCGTTTTCATAATTGATACACACATTCCGCGCAGTGCGAAAAAGTATATTGATATTTTTTTAGAAAAAAATAAAAACGCTGATTTCAATCATTTTATTTGTTCTGAGTATATGCCGTGTGTTGATAGCGCGATTCAAAATTGGCTTTTAAACGATGCCGAAAAAGTTTGGTCAGCAATAGCCCATTTAAGCGTGCATCAATTCATTGAGTTAAGAGCACTTATTCCAGATAATGTTTTAAATTTTTGGCTCATCGGTTTAAAATCGGATACGTTTAAACTTAAACTTTGTGGCGCAGGAGGTGGCGGTTATATCTTATGTTTTGGCAGAAACGCCGCGCAAACAGAAAATATTTTAAAAAATTACGGTTTTAGTTTTAAACGCGCTTTTTAACTCCAGTTGTGGTTGAAAAAAGCTGGGTAAATCACGAAGGGATGATTGATAAAAAATAAAAAAGCCTCGTTGCAAAATGTAACGTGGCATTTTTATTGAGTGTGCTTTCAAAATAAAAGACTTTGCTATTGATTTATTTATCACTATAATTTAAAACAAACTCAGAAAGCGGTCTGCGCTCGCGGGGCTGTTCTTCACGCGTTTTTAAAATTTCATTAAGTTGCTCTGGGCTGCCGAGATAACCTAAAGCAATACACGCAATCGGTTCAAAACCTTCGGGTAAATTAAAAACTTCTTTGGTTTTATTTTTATCGAATCCTCCGATGAAATGTGTAAAAACGTTGTGTGCACGTGCTTCTAATGCTAAATGTGCATTAGCAGCTCCGACATCGTGCATAGCGGCTTTATTTACAGAATTATCTCTTTCAAAAGTTGTTTTTATTATACTAATCATTAACGCGGCGGCATTTGGTGCCCACGTTTTATTACCTGGTGTAAATAATTCAGAAATGTTTTGAAATGTTTCTGTGCCTCGTTTGGCAACAATGTAGCGCCAAGGTTGCTCGTTATTGGCACTGAACGACCAAGAAGTCGCTTCTAAAATAGTGTTCAACGTTTCGTCTGTAATATCTTGATTTGAAAAAGCGCGCGGACTCCAGCGTTTCGCAATGAGATCGAGAATAGGGTAGTTCGTTTCGGCAGTTTTTGTGTGCGACATGAAAAGTAATTTTATTTAAAGCACAAAAATACAAAGTATAAATTAATTAGGAACAAGGAACAACTATTATCGAACTACTATTAACTACATCGGTACTTCCATCAGAAGAATTTCTGTATTGTCTGTTTGGGTTTTTATTTTAAATTTATCCGTTTCCCAAATACCGAGTCCGTCGCGTTGCTCAAGTTTTGTTCCATTTATTTCGGCACTTCCCGAAATGATAAAAGCATAAACACCATTTTGCGCAGAATGAACCTCATAATCGGTTGTAATATTATTATCAAATTTACCCAAATTAAACCAAGCGTTTTGCTGAATTTGAACACCAACGTTTTCGCCAACCGGCGAAACTATTTGTTGAAAATTATTTTTATGCGCGTTTAAGTCTGTCGTAATTTGATTGTACTTAGGCGCAACGTTTCTTTTATTGGGTACTACCCAAATTTGTAAAAACTTAACAGCGACATCAGAATTTTTATTTTTTTCGCTGTGCTGAATGCCTGTTCCGGCTGTCATGGATTGAATATCGCCTTGTTTTATAACTGCGAGCGTTCCCATATTATCCTTGTGTTCTAAATCGCCTTCGAGCGGAATGGAAATAATTTCCATATTATCGTGTGGATGCGTACTAAATCCGCGACCACCTGCAACGGTGTCATCGTTTAAAACACGGAGCGCGCCAAAATTCATTCGCTCTGGATCATAGTAACTGGCAAAACTAAAAGTGTGATAGGAATTAAGCCAACCGTGATCGGCATGAAAGCGTGTATTGGCTTTGTGTAAAATAAATTTTGACATTGAGGTTCTTTTTGATGATTTCTAAAATGGATAATGCAAGAATGATTGCATTACTATACATCTACAAATAATGGTACATTTTTGCAATAATAAATAAAGCACACAATGAACTGTAACAATTTATAGGCGTATTTTTTTAAAACTGAATAACCTTAAAACTAAACTGCAAAATGTATATGAAGGTATATGAAACTCGACTTAATTGGTTTATTCAAATTACGTTTTAATATTAGATTTACAAAATTATTACCCGTATTATTTTACAATCGCATCGTAAATCAGCGTTTGAATTTTAGAGCGATAGCCTTTTTCGGTCAGAATATTATTATCCATCTCGGGATACGTGCGATTAGAGAGGAAAATATAAATCAATTTATTCGTTGGGTCAATGTAGAGTGCATTACCTGTAAAACCAGTATGCCCATACGTTTCGTTGCTTGCCGAAGTTGACATATTGGGCGTGTGTGCGGGATTTAAATCTTTCATATCCCAACCATAACCACGTCGTGTTGAGCCTTCGCGTCGCTGCGTGAAATACTTTACTGTTTCAGGTTTAAAATATTGTACGCCACCGTAAGTGCCTTCATTCAAAAGCATTTGCGAAATAATTACTAAATCGGAAGTATTGGAAAACAAACCGGCATGACCAGAAACACCGCCGAGCATTGCCGCAGCCATGTCGTGTACGTAACCTTGCGTTTGTTGCATTCTGAAATAATTATCTCGATCAGTCGGCGCGCAATCCGATTCAGAATAACGCGTCAACGGATTGAACAGCGTATGATTCATATTAAGGGGGGCGTAAAAATTATCGTGTGCATATACATCAAGCGTTTTGCCGGTTATACTTTTCACAACATCGGTCAGTAAAATTAATCCTAAATCGGAATACACATAATTTCTATTTTCGCGCAAATTCGATTTTACTATCCGCATTTTCAGAGTATCTCTGTAATCTTCGCGCATCCATAAATTTTTAGCCACCCGCACCGTATAATTTTCTTTGGGTTCAGCTAAATAATATTTCGGCGAAGGATATTTTTGCCAAGCACCTTCATCTTTCACAGAATCCATCGTTTCTTTATAAAATGGAATCCATGCCAATAATCCGGCTTGATGCACTAACACATCTTTCATCAATAAATTGGCTTTGTTCGACCGTTGTATAAAAGGTAAATAATCGTCGTATTTAGATGTGAGTGAAAATTTTCCTTCTTCATAAAGTTTCATTAAACTCACTGTCGTCGCCATGCACTTAGTGATGGATGCTAAATCGTACATATTGGATAACTCGACAGGATGAAAATTTTTTAAGTACGTGTAATCGCCAAAAGCTTTATTGTACACTACTTGTCCATCTTTTGCGACAAGGACTTGACAACCCGGCGCAGCGTGCTGATACATTAAATCTTCGACAACCGAATCAATTTTATTCAAAATTTTACTATTAATACCCGCCATTTCTGGTATGTCGGTGTTCCAATCTAAAATATTTTTTACGCGCGTAGTGTTTAAACCCATGCCGCGCTGTGCTTTATCGCTGGCAGTAACGGGTAGTTTTCCTTTAAATTCAAACAGTCCGAACAAACCTTCGGCAGCGAGTTCTTGTGTCGTTTTATCTTCATTGTAACATTCTAAAACATTTTGTACGCCGTCAAAACTTTTGAGCGCGTACGGATTGCCAAACACTACCAAAACAACTTTCGTTTTTTGTGCAACTTCATTCACTAAATTAATTTCGAGCGGCGTTAAACCAAAATCATCTTTCGCGTTTGGTTTCATATCGTGCAGTGAAATAATGACAATCTTTTTCTTTATTAAATAATCAACTAAAAAAGATTTTTTGATGGAGTCTAAATTTTTTGATGCGTTTAATTGATTGAACAAACCGTAATTGTTGAGCATATACTGAAAAGGTGTCCAACTATCGGCACCAAAACTAAGCGTTGCAATACTATCGGGTTGATATGTTTTAAAAGGGATTAATTTTTCGGTTGAGCGCACAACAGTTAGTGCATTTTTAATGAGTTGGCGCTTGAGCGTTTTACTTTCAATACCATTAATGTCGTCGCGTAAATTAAACATATCAATACTCGGCGTTTTAGTTAAACCGTATTGATACTTGGCGCGCAAAATACGCTTAACACTCGCTTTCACTTGGTTGCTGTCAATTTCACCCGATTTCATCCAATCTAAAATTTTTGCAATCGAACCCGGTACATCTTCCGGCAAGCAAAGCATATCGTTACCTGCTTGAATGCAGCGCGCCGACGATTCAGCCGACGTGTAATATTTAGCCAGACCTTTCATTTCAAGACCATCCGTAAAAATTAATCCCTTATAACCGAGTTTAACACGCAATAAATCGTGCACAGCCGAGCGCGAAATAGTCATCGGTGTATTAATGCGATTATCTATGGCTGGAATTTCTAAATGCGCCACCATCATTGAACCTATTCCAAACTGGCTCAACACACGAAACGGCATGAGTTCTATATTGTTCAATCGCGTAGTATCGTAAGAAATAACGGGTAAATCCAAATGACTATCTACATCTGTATCGCCATGTCCAGGAAAGTGTTTAGCGCACGCCATGACACCATTATCCTGCATACCCTTCATGTACATAAATGCTTTTGTCGCCACATTCAATTTATCTTCTCCAAAAGATCGCTCATTGATAACAGGGTTTTTAGGATTATTATTTACATCCGCATCGGGTGCAAAATTAATTTGAACGCCAATGCGTTTACATTCTTTGGCAATGGCAGCGCCAAATTTATAAATTAAAGAATTATCTTGAATAGCACCGAGCATCATTTGTTTAGGCCACCCTATGGCAGTTTCTTTCAATCGCATACTTAAACCCCATTCCGCATCCATGCTCACAAAAAGTGGCACTTTCGACAGTGCTTGATAGCGATTCGTAAGTTCCGCCTGTTTTTCAGGTGTGCCTTGAAAAAAGCACAACCCGCCGACTTGATAGTGTTTAATTTGATCTTCAACTTTAGCAATATGGTCAGCGCCCAAATTAGAATGCGCGCGAATAATCATCAATTGCGCAATCCGCGCGGTATCGGGCATAAAATTATACACCGAATCCACCCAACGTTCTTGCGCAATATTGGTTTGCGCGAACATTTTAAGTTGCGTAAGGCTAAGAATTAAAATGATAATACAAATTCTTCGTTGCATATTTTATCGTTTTGGGTGCTAAGATATAAAGTTTTAAATTATGAGATTCGATTTTCATTTTATTTATTTCCCAGCGAACTCTGCGATTCTTCCGATAAACGTTTTCTCCTCACATTCCCAATTCAAAACTTCTCGCGCCTTTACACAATTTTGAACCAATATTTTCCATGCTTCAAAATTATTTCCAAAATTGAGAATTGCTTTAACCAATTGTTGTACATCTGTTTTTGCAATCATCACACCAATATTAAACTCGGTATTGATAGTTTTATATTCTATAAACTCTGTAAAAATAATGGGTAAACCTGCGTGGATATAATCAAAAAATTTATTCGCCAGCGAAAGTTCATAACTACGCCCTATGTTTTCCGAAATGTGCAAACCAAACGTAGCGCGTTGTAAAATTTCCGGAATATCATCTGGATTTTTATGCCCGTAAAAAATTGCGCGCTGCGCAACATTTAGTTTTAAAACTAAAGTTTTTAAAGTCTCCATTAAAACGCCATCGCCGATAATTACAAGATTATATTCTTGTAAAAAAGGCAAGGCTTCAATCGCCGTTTCTAATCCACGACCAATATTTAAATTACCAACATAGACTAAAGTTTTTCTTTCGAAGCGTTCTTTTAAATCTTCCACATTATTTTTTGAAGAAGTTAAAGGCTGCGCGTTACGCACCACGTCAAATTTTTTTCCGTAACGATTAAATAATTCTTCTGCAATTGTTGCACTAACCGTAAATCTAACATCTGTTTTCGGAACGCCAAATTTTTCAACCGCTAACCAAATTTTGCGAATGAATGGGCGATTAAATACTTCGGGTGTATCGGTGTAAAGTTCGTGCGCATCAAAAATAAGTTTGGGTTTTTGTTTAGTAAAAGTTTTTCTTACAGAAATTGCTAAAGTACAAGCACCCAATGTATCTAAATCTACGGCATACAGTGCATCAAATTTTTGAAATAGTAACCAAAAAAATAATCGCACATTGTAGTTTAGGTAAAATAATTTGCCCTCATGGAACCACAGTTTAAATCTGTATTGCGCAAATTTTTGAGGAATAATTACGGACGATTTTTTTTGCACTCTGCCAACCAATTGCACATCGTAATTATTTTCTGAAAGTGATGTGCAAATACGTATCATCCGCCGATCTGAGTTAAGATCGGTGGTGACGGTGCAAATTATTTTTTTTTTCATCTCTTATTCAACGTAAAAAACTCATTCTGTTTGAAACACAATTTTTCATCGAGAAGAAAAGAGAGTGCCTCAATCACTGCGGTTTGTTGTTCATTAGAAAACGATTTGACGATATCACTCAGAGTATGCGGTTCTAATTCGAGGAGCTTTAGAATCTTTTTTTGTAAACTCAGCAGAGAAACAATATTTTGTGTTTCGCCTTTTTTTCTATTCGCAACACACACATCGCACTTACCGCAAGGCGTATTATTTTTTTCTCCGAGATAATTGACGAGTTGTAAAGTGCGACAAACGGGCATTGTCACATAATCAATAATGCCATTCACGCGCGTTTGTGCTTTTTTTTTGCGCAAAGCGTAAGCGTTCAAATCAATATCAAAATTGGTTTTAGTGGTTCGAGCGCGCAAATAAAAAAGCTGAGGCATATCTCGGCGCGGCATATAATCTACATAACCTTCTTTGTGAAAATAGTTTAGCGTATCAATCACTTCTTCTAAAGGTCTGTTCAAAAACTTCGCTAATGCAAATTCCGAAAAAGGTACAGGTTCGCGCGCAACACCTGGCAAAAAGCGCATTATACCTTTCAGAATATGCTCATGACTTCTATTTTTCATTTCAAAATCGTTCAAACTTGTGCGCGAAACGGCTAAGCGAATATTTGAGGGCAAAAAAAACGCATCCGAAAAAGACCACCAACCATCTTGCTCAATAATTTTTAGCATCGTCAGTGCCGAAAGTACATTTATTCCGAATTTATCGGCAAAAATATTGATATCGAAATCGAATGTTTCAGCTTCACCTTCGTTGTAAGGAATTTGCAAATACGCACCAACATTGTCGTAAAATGTTCTAATTTCTTTTATTTCCGGAAAATTTAAAGCGACGTTGCGTTTCAAATTTTCGCCATCTGCTTCTTGATACAATACAACTGCGTACGATATTTTTCCATCGCGCCCTGCGCGACCTGCTTCTTGATAATAACTTTCTAATGCGTCTGGAACATCGTAATGTACAACGGTACGCACGTCCGATTTGTCGATTCCCATACCAAAAGCGTTTGTTGCCACAATGGTATCTAATCGGTTTTGCGTCCAACGCGATTGTCTTTCGCTGCGTTCATCCATGTTTAAACCTGCTGTATAATAATCGGCATCGAATTTTAATGTTTGAAGGTGCGCTGCAATTTCTTGTGCGCGACGACGGTTGCGCACATAAACGATACTCGAACCATGCGTTTTAGAAAGAATATCTTCAAGTTTTTTAAGTTTATCTTCTGTGTGTCGAACAATATAACTCAAATTCGGTCGCACAAAACTTTGAACAAATCGCCCGGCATCTTTACCGAATTGCAGTTTTTCACAAATATCGTCCGCGACTTCGGGAGTTGCTGTGGCAGTGAGTGCAATGAAAGGAATTTTCGGCGCGAGTTCGCGCAAAATATGAATGTTCAGATAAGCCGGTCTGAAATCGTAACCCCACTGACTGATGCAATGTGCTTCATCAATCACGAAAAAACAAATGGGCATTCGGTGTAAACGCGCCTGAACGATATCAGTTTGTAATCTTTCGGGCGAAAGAAACAAAAATTTTGTCGCGCCATAAACGGCATTGTCTAAAAAGCGATCAATATCGCGCGAAAACATACCCGTATGAATGGCTTGCGCAGAAAGTCCGAGTTGTTTTAAATTCTGCACTTGGTCAAGCATAAGTGCAATTAAAGGCGTTATAACTATACAAACGCCTTCGCTACATACCGCAGGAATTTGGTAGCACAAACTTTTTCCACCACCTGTTGGTAGTAATGCTAATGTATCGCGTCCGTCTAAAGCAGATTGAATAGCTTCGCGCTGAACACCGCGAAAAGCAGAAAAATTCCAATATTTTTTGAGTGCTTCTTCGGGTGTCATACCTAAATTTAAAGATTTCAAAAATGAACCCTTACTATTTCGTGCCTATCACCTGCAACAATCTTACTCTCAAGTTGCAAATAGTAAGGGTTCATATCTGAAACCTCGATTAAAATACTTCAAATTGCGAAAAGAAAAAAGCACTTTCAATTGCTGCATTTTCATCAGAATCAGAACCGTGAACTGCATTTTCACCAATACTTTTTGCAAATTTTTGGCGAATTGTACCTACTTCGGCGTTCGCAGGATTGGTAGCACCAATTTGCGCTCTAAAATCGGCAACGGCATTATCTTTTTCTAAAATAGCTGCAACAATCGGTCCGCGCGACATAAACTCCACTAATTCGCCATAAAATGGGCGCGCTGCATGAACAGCATAAAATTCACCCGCTTTTTCTGGCGAAATTTTTGTGTATTTAAGTGCCTTAATTTTAAAACCAGCCGCGTTAATGTGGTGTAAAATAGCACCGATGTGTCCATCTTCAACAGCATCGGGTTTAATCATCGTGAACGTACGATTCATTGGTAAAGAATTTTATAGGTTTTGAATTTTTCGCAAAAATAAGATTAATTAAATGATTTTGCTAACTCAAATTAAATAAAAAAGGAACTTGGCAATGATATTGATTCCAAACTTTAGCTAAAGCCTACTTTAAATTTTCACTCAATCATTATTTATAATTAGATTAGAGGGAAATTCTATCTTCGTAGATACAAAACGTTATTATTTAAATGGACTTCCCAAATTACTGGGTATTCTACAATTTATAGTTGACTAAATAAAACTTGTAAATTAATTTATCCAAAAAAGGCATTGAGTTGGAAAACAAGTATATTTTCTTTATTTTTGTTTTTTAATCTTCAACTCAATTGAGTTGCTCGCCATTTTAATTAAGTTATGACGCTTGATCAGGTAAAACTCGCGCTTGATACGCCGCAAAAAATAGTCATCACATCGCATCGTAATCCGGACGGAGACGCTATTGGCGCATCATTAGCGCTATATCATTTTTTACAAAGTAAAGGACATTCCGTTAGTATTGTTTTTCCATCGTTGTATCCCGTCAGTTTTGAATGGATGCCACAAGTTGAAAAAATTTTTATTTTTGATACTCAAACCGATGCCTGTAACAGCTTGCTGTTTCTTTCCGATATAATTTTTGTGCTCGATTATAACTCGCTTGATCGCATTGATAAAATGGGTGAGTTCATTAAAACGTTAAAACGTCAGCGAAAAATAATGATTGATCATCATCGCGAACCCGATAATTTCGTAAACTACATGCTTTCGGATGTTACAGCCTCCTCAACGTGCGAACTTGTTTACGAATTTATAATTTCTGTTGAAGGAAAACAAGTCATAACACCTACCATTGCCGATTGCATTTACACAGGTATCGTGACGGACACCGGCTCGTTCAAATTTTCGACATCGCCCAAATTATTTCGCACTGTTGCGTCACTTTTAGAATTGGGCGCGCGCGATACGTTTGTTCAAGACTTGATTTTTAACAGCTTAGAAGAAAAAAATCTACGCTTGCTCGGTCATGTTTTAGCCAACCGTATGGAAATTTTACCTGAATTTAAAACAGGAATAGTGTGGCTTACAAAAAAAGATTACGAAATTTTTGATATTCAACGCGGCGATACCGAAGGCATCGTTAATAACGTAATGATGATTCGCGATATTCATTTAGCGTGTTTTATAACCGAACAACCGACGATAGTTAAACTTTCGCTGCGCTCAAAAGGCGATTTCAGCGTGCAAGAATTTTGTCGCGACCACTTCAACGGTGGCGGACATAAAAACGCATCCGGCGGATACTCGAATGTACATTTGCGCAACACGATTGATAAATTAAAGTTGCTCTTGCCTGTTTATAAAGATAGGATTGTTAACAGCTATAATGTTGGGGTGAATTAATTATCGCTACTCAAAATCGCTAATTTTTCGCCTACTGCGCTGCCAATAGCTACACCCATTCCGCCCATACGCACGCCTACAAAAATACGGTCGTTTATTTTTTTTAGAATGGGCTTTTTTTCTGAACCTAAACCTAAAATACCTGACCAAACATCCGTAATTCCTATATTTTTTTCATGAGGCAGAACAACCTCCTGCAATAAATTTTCAAGAACAGCGCGAATGTTTTCGGTTGTGCCGAACTGATCTGTGTTTTCTTGGTCTCTGAATAAATGTCTGCCACCACCGATTAAAACGCGATTGCCAACGTTTCGGAAATAAAAATAACCTTTATCATAGTGAAAGCAACCTTTAAATCCTAAATTTTTAATCGGCGTAGTTACTAAAACTTGATTGCGCGCTGGTTCGATGTCTAATTCAGGCAAAAGCGATTTTGTAAACGCATTGGTTGTAACGCATACTTTTTGGCTTTCAAAATGCCAACCTTGCGCCGAATGGAGTTTAATCGAATCAGATGTGGTTTCTAAATGTACAATCTCTAATCCGTTGAAGATGGAAATATTTTTTTGATGCGCTATTTTTAAAAGTGCCAGCATCATCACACCCGTATTAATTTGTCCTTCGGCTGCGTTATGGATTTGCTGGGGCAAACAATTTTTAAAATTTTTCGGTGCATTTTTCTGTGAAAAAACAGAATTGAGTTTCAAGTTTTTTTCTAAAAGCGTATTGAAATACGGGATGGCAGCTACACATTCTTCGTAAAAAATCCCTTCACCCGATTTAAAAATTTCGTTTCCACCGCGCGCATCGTATTGCAAGGCTTTATCACCGACTCTTTCGCGCAACTTTAATAAACCTTCGTATCTGAATGTAATGAGTTCGAGAAGTTCTGTTTCGGTGTGTGTTTTTAAATCGTCGAGTAGTTCGCCGACACTTCCAAAACACGCAAAACCTGCATTGCGCGTGCTTCCACCCGAAGGCAAAACACCACGCTCCACAACAGCAATGCGCGCTTTTTTATTTTTTTCGCGCAAGCAAAGTGCCGTATTTAAGCCAACAATGCCTGAGCCAATAATTACAAAATCGAAAGGAGCAAAAAAAGATGCGCGCTCCCAGTAACTTAATGTTTGCGGTACGTTCATAAAACAAAAAAGGTTGCCATAGTGACAACCTTTTGCGGAACGGACGGGACTCGAACCCGCGACCCCGTGCGTGACAGGCACGTATTCTAACCAACTGAACTACCATTCCAAAACAACTAAACTAATTTAGTGGCGCAAAAGTAATCCGTTTGTATTAAAACGGCAAACTTTTTTATAAAAAAGACATTATTTTTTTTTCGATGCACTGCAAACCATTTCTGCGACTTATTTTTGACGACTTATTTTCAAAACACGCGAAGTTTCAATTATTTAGTATGACTTTTTTAGATTTTGAAAAACCTTTAGAGACGCTTTATCAGCAATTAGATAAAGTGATGCAAATTGGCGAGCAAGGCGATGTGGATATAACGCCGATGCGTGAAGAGTTGGAGCGTAAAATAAAAGATAAAATTAAAGAGATTTACTCCAATCTTTCAGGTTGGGATAAAGTGCAATTGAGCCGACATCCGGAACGACCTTACACGCTGTATTATATTGAAACGATGTGCGATAATTTTATCGAGCTGCACGGCGATAGAACTTTTGCCGACGATAAAGCAATTGTCGGTGGCATTGCGCAATTGGCTGGTCGAACAGTGGTTATTCTCGGTCATCAGAAAGGAAGCAATACCAAAATGCGACAATATCGAAATTTCGGAATGGCAAACCCGGAAGGTTATAGAAAAGCATTGCGCTTAATGAAATTAGCAGAGCGTTTTGGTTATCCTGTTATTTGTTTAGTGGATACGCCTGGTGCTAATCCGGGTATTGAAGCAGAAGAACGTGGACAAGCAGAGGCGATTGCGCGCAATTTATTCGAGATGGCGCAACTCAAAACGCCGCTCGTGGCTGTTGTTATTGGTGAAGGTGCATCGGGCGGAGCCATTGGGATTGCGCTGGGTGATCGCGTTTTTATGCTCGAAAATACGTGGTATTCTGTTATCTCACCCGAGAGTTGCTCCTCTATTTTATGGCATACTTGGGAATACAAAGAGCGTGCTGCCGAAGTTTTGAAACTCACAGCCGAAAATATGTATTCCTTTGGTTTGATAGACGGTATTATTCCGGAACCGTTGGCAGGCGCACAAACGGCACCCGAAGAAACAGCGCACACTTTAAAAATGTGGCTCATAAAATCTTTAGATGAATTGGTGCTCTTACCTACCGAAGTTTTAGTGAATGAGCGCGTTAAAAAATATGAGCGTATGGGAACTTACGACGTTTTAACGCAGGAAGCACTGAAAGAAAAAGAAACTAAACCGAAAAAGAAATAAGTTTTTCAAAAAATGATTTATCCTTTCGGTTCAAAAACTTATCGTTGTGCCAAAGCAGCGTAAAATTGCCGCCGTAACGCAAAGCATTATTTTTCAGCGTTACTAATTTCTGAAGCGTTTCATCCGAATGATCGCACTTCATGTAATTAAACACGCTTACTTCCATGGCAATTAATGGTTTTTGCTGAAGTTGCATCGCTTGATGAGTTTGCCAATCCCACATCGAAAACGTGTGCGCCGTACCAAATCTAAAACCAATGCAATCTGCGAATCCACCCGTTGCATCGTATTGAAATCCTGCATGCTCTAAATATTGCGGTGTTTGTTGCACATCGAAGCGCAAAAAGTGTTGTCTGTTTCCCAAAATTTTTTGAACAATTCCTAAATTAGCGCAAGTTGCTAAAAGTTTTTCGCGTTCTGTTTGAAGTTGCTTTGCATTATCGAAAGTATTAAAACTGGCGTGCATTCCAATTTCGTGTCCGCGAGCATTTATTTTTTTTAATAAAGTTTGTACTTCTAGCTCTTCTAAATTGTAGCAACCGTCTATTTTACCTGCCGTATTAGCGCAAATAAAATAAAACGCAGCTATCAATCCGTTTTTTTCGCAAACATCCATGTACCAATCGAAAGTATTATTGGGGTCGAAAGTAAAATTTCCGAAACAGCGGGCAAAAATATTGATGCAACGCAACGTGGCTATTTTAAAATTTCCGCGTTTAAAAATATCTTCCATTAATTCTCTAAACAAAAATTTGGGATTTTTTAAACCAACGTCGTACGGTGCGTCAACATCGCAAGTGACAAGAACTTTACCTTTTCTGTGTTGTCGCTTAATGGTTGGAAATAATTTTTTAATGCACTGCCACAAAATTTCTACATACTCATCAACAATAGGTCGTAAAATAAAATTTTCTTTGAAGGCTAACGAAGCAGACGCTGGAAAACGATTAAACTTATCACGCTCGGTAATAACCAATTCTTCGTAACGCGAGAGCATAAAAAAAGCAGTTCCGAAAACATCTAAACCTAATTCTATTTTGTTTTCTGTTAAATAAAAATGAGAAGTGCCAAAAAGAATCGGCAGCGTGGCATCCGTTAAAAAATCGGGAAAATCAGGAAAATTTTTTGGTTTCCAAATTTGTAAATTTTGGTTGGGTAGCGATTCTGAAGTCAACCAATTTTCTTGCGTTTCAGACAAAAAAATATTAGCTACGCTTAAAGATTTTGCGCCATCGCTTAGAATAAAGTCTTTTTCGTTCGATGTTTGAAATTCTATTTCGACTCCAAGCATTTCAGAAAATATAACGTTACAAACCCACTGTATTTCTGTTTGTCTATAATTCGAAATTGAAAGTTTTAGCATAGGTTAAAAAGCAAAAGGCGAAAGTAAAAAAGGGGCTTTATAATTTTTATTTACAAATCTATTCTCCTTACCTTAATATTATGTAACGACTTTGGAAAACATTAAAAGCCTGTTGGATAAAGCCCTAAGACTATTACACATTCGATGATTTAAGCTATCGAGTATGTAACAGTTTATCAAACGTCGGTAAAAATTTCAAAATTAATTACACAAAACATTCTTAATTATTTTTTAATTTTAATAACACGAATTTAATCAAACAAATTTAATTTCTAATAACACTGGGCAATGGTCGGAATGAACAATATCATTCAGTTGAACGCAACTCACAATATTATCTTTTAAAGTAGCACTGACTGATTGATAATCTATACGCCAACCTTTGTTTTGTGCGCGCGAATTAAACCGTGTTGACCACCACGAATACTGTCGAAGTTCTGGATTTTTGTGTCTGAATGCATCAGCAAAATTTAAATCGGTCAACCAACGCGACATCCATGCACGCTCATCGGGTAAAAAACCACTACTTTTTTCATTACTCTTGGCGTTATGAATATCGAGTTCGGTATGCGCAATATTATAATCACCGACTACGATAGTGTTTGGTCGTTCTTTTAAAATATTTTCGACGTGCATATATATAGCATCCAAGAATTTATACTTTACTGCTTGTCGCTCCTCACCCGAAGTGCCCGAAGGAAAATAAATATTCAGAAGTGTTAAATCATTAAAATCAGTTCGCAAAACGCGCCCTTCAAAATCAAATTCTGGCACACCCATACCGTATTGAACAAACGTTGGTTTTTGTTTAGAAAACGTCGCAACACCTGAATACCCTTTTTTTTCAGCTGAAACAAAATGATGATGATAACCTAATGCTTCAAAAGCTGCGACATCCACTTGTTCTATGTGCGCTTTAGTTTCTTGCACACAAACAACATCGAATGTATCAGTCTTCAAAAAATCAATCAATCCTTTCGACATCGCAGAGCGAATGCCGTTGAGGTTGTAGCATAAAATTTTCATTAAAAATAATTTTAAAACTTTTGTAAACGAGTTGTATTTTTAAAAACCTTTGAATACTATTTCACCGAATCTATAATTATCGTTACTGGTCCGTCATTAACTAAATGTACTTTCATATCAGCACCAAATTCACCCGTTTGAACAGAACAATTACTCACCGATTTTATTTTTTCCACAAAATAATTGTACACCGGAATCGCTTTTTCGGGTCGTGCAGCACGAATGAACGATGGGCGATTTCCTTTTTTAGTATCGGCGAATAAAGTAAATTGACTGACGACTAAAATACTACCGTTAATGTCGCGCACAGAAAAATTCATCAGTCCATTCGCATCAGAAAAAATGCGCAGCGTAGAAATTTTTTGACTCAAGTAATCGGCATCACTCTCTAAATCAGCATCTTCAATGCCTAAAAAAATAAGTAAACCATTATCAATTTCGCTTTTTAAAAATGTATCAATATAAACTTGAGCTGATGCAACGCGCTGAACAACTACTCTCATGTGGATAACTGCAATGTTAACTGAATATTATGTGTATAATTATGTGCAAAATTTGGCGATAAAAAAATTGTTACGCACATTCTGCTTTTCTTCTAATTTAAAATGTGGATGAGTGTTTAAAGTTCAATGCTTCAAAAAGAAAATAAACTACTTGTAACATTTTTCTGCACATGTTAACAACTGCTACTTCGCTTTTCGTGGAACGTGTTTATAACTCAAATAATTGTGAATTACGCTACAACCGTTTAAATATCAATGTGTTTTTAAAATTTTTACTTGTTAATAACACATCGAAAACGTACTCAAAGTTTGTGCATAAATAATTATTCCACGCTTATCCACTTGTTAACACCGCTAATAATAGTCTTTAATAATTTCCTTTTAAATTAAATTTATTAATTAATAATTTAGCCTTGTGGAAAAAGTTTAAAAGTTAAAAACTTCACTAAAAAAATATTTCAAAATATATCACCTTTGCAATGTTGATTTGAAAATATTTTTTCAATGAAGTTTTCATTCTTACATTTTTAAACTTTTTTTTATGTACGTACCAAAAATTAATTTGTGGCAAAACGATGTAGAAGTTTTGGATTTCATTCAAGAAAATAGTTTTGCAACTGTTTGTGTTACGGATGATGTTGGTAAAATTCACGCGGTGCATATTCCAGTTCTGTATCAACACCTCGATTCGGTACCGATACTTCACGGTCATGTCGCGAAAGGAAATCCAGTAATTGACGCAATTGATAAAGGAAAACAGGCACTCGTTATTTTTTCTGGTGCGCACAGTTATATTTCTTCGAGTTGGTACGCCGATGAAAATGTTTCGACTTGGAATTATGTGAGCGTTCATGCGTATGGAAATTTACAAAAGCTAACCGATGACGAATTAAACGCGTCGGTAACGCAACTCACACAAATTTTTGAAAACGGAAGAGACAATGCGCGAACCGTAGAAACGATGAGCGATAGAATGTTTAATCGAGAATTGCGCGGCATTGTTGGTTTTAAATTGGCAATAGAAAGTTTAGAGGCGAAGAAAAAAATGTCGCAAAATCGGAACGATGCCGACTATAAAAATATCGTTCAAAAACTTTCGGAAAGTGTAGACCCGATAGATAACCAAGTGAGCAACATCATGAAAAAAGAACGCGCTTTATGATTACTGAACCTTACAAACGTGCTAACCGCCCAAATTACGCTGCGCCTTATTGCGATTACTTTGCGTCGCCTATCGGATTAATTGAAATTCTGGCGAGTGACGTGGGTTTGTTGGCTATAAATTCTTTAGAAGAAAAAATGCAGCGCGTTAATAGTAATGCACATATTGAGTTAGCCGTTCAGCAACTCGAAGAATATTTCAATTGGGAGCGTACGGTGTTTAATTTGCCCCTTATTTTCGATGGTGGAACGCCGTTTCAGCAACAAGTTTGGAAACGCATTAACGAAATTCCGTTTGGTAAAACGGTGAGTTATGGTAGTATTGCTGTTTCAATGGGAGATATGAAAAAGGTACGCGCCGTCGCAGCTTCAACGGGTGCAAATTTTTTCGGTATTGTTATTCCATGTCATCGCGTTATTGGTGCCGATGGTTCACTCACGGGCTATGCCGGTGGATTGGCGCGCAAAAAGGCACTGCTCACTTTTGAAGGCGTTTTACCGCCGCTGCTCGAACTTTAATTTACGACGCCCAGTTCTCTCTATCTAAACTCCTGAACTGTATCGCTTCGGCTAAATGATTCAGTAGAATGTTTTCGCTGTTTTCCATATCGGCAATGGTGCGCGCCACTTTTAAAATTCTATCGTATGCGCGTGCCGAAAGTTGTTGCTTGTCCATCGCAATTTTTAATTTTGAAATGCTTTCGTTATCGAGTACGCACACTTTGCGTACCATTTTACTACTCATTTGCGCATTGGCATAAAGTCCGGGAATATCTTTAAAACGTTCTGCTTGAATGCTCCGCGCGCGCACAACGCGCGCTGCAATATCAATGCTGCGCTCGGCAGTTGAATTTTCGGATGTCAACTCATCGAGTTTAACAGGTACAACTTCAACGTGCAAATCAATTCTATCGAGTAACGGACCCGAAATTTTGCTCAAATATTTTTTGACAACTGTTGGACCGCAGACACATTCTTTTTCTGGATGATTATGAAATCCGCACGGACACGGATTCATAGAGGCGAGTAAAATAAAACTCGCCGGATATTCTACCGTTGCTTTTGCGCGCGAAATTATAATACGCCGCTCTTCCATCGGTTGTCGTAAAACTTCCAATACACTGCGTTTAAACTCTGGCAACTCATCTAAAAATAAAACGCCGTTGTGCGCTAACGAAATTTCGCCGGGCGTCGCATTGGTGCCACCACCGACCAATGCGACATCGCTAATAGTGTGGTGTGGCGAACGAAACGGACGCGTACTTACTAAAGAACTGTTTGTGGAAAGTAAACCTGTGACGCTGTGAATTTTTGTTGTTTCGAGCGATTCGTGTAGACTCATAGGTGGTAAAATTGTTGGCAAGCGACGCGCCAACATAGTTTTACCTGCACCGGGCGGACCAATTAAAATAGCATTGTGTCCGCCGGCAGCCGCGAGTTCGAGTGCGCGTTTAATATTTTCTTGTCCGCGCACATCCGAAAAGTCAACGTCGTAAAAATTATTTTGCTGCGCAAACTCTTGTCGTGTATCTACTATGGTTCGTTCCAATTCAGCCTTACCATCAAAAAAGGCAATGGCTTCTGTTATATTTTCGATGCCATAAACAATTAAGTCGCTTACAATGGCTGCTTCGCGCGCGTTTTCTTTGGGTAGAATTATGCCTTTAAATTTTTCGCGGCGCGCTTCAATTGCAATAGGCAATGCGCCTTTAATCGGTCGAACGGTGCCATCCAAACCTAATTCACCCATTATGATATATTCCTCAATGTTCTCATAAAAAATATTATTCGAGGCGGCATAAATACCGAGTGCAATCGGTAAATCGTAAGCAGATCCTTCTTTTTTAATATCGGCAGGTGCTAAGTTTACGACTAACTTTACACGATCGAGGCGCAATCGCGTATTTTTTAATGCTGCTTCAATGCGTTGCCAACTTTCGCGCACAGCATTATCGGGTAAACCAACGAGGAAATAGAAATTTTTTTTGTCATCAATCGGTGCACCACCGGCACTCACTTCAACTGTAATAATTTTAGCATCAATGCCTTGAACGGCTCCGCCGAATGTTTTTACTAACATAGTGTTTTGTTCGTAGTATGTATTTTTATGTGTTGCTATTAAACGACACCATAAAATTACAAAACTTTAGCAAAACAGATGAATGATTCAGAAAAAAATTATTAATTCTGAAAATTACACAAAACTTACCAAAATCAATAGGGTAAAAATGATTAGCAGACAAAAAAAGTACACTAATGTAAGTGACAAGGTTTTAAGAATTGTTTTAATCGTTTTATCGTTAAAAACACGTTTGAGCGATAAGGCTAAATAAATTGGTACAGCAATCAGTAGAACTACAGTGAGTAAAGTACTTTTAAAATCTAATAACTTTTCAAGCAAAACATAAATGCCGAGAACACCAAAAATAAACGTGTGAAAGTATATAGAAAAAACTAAAAACTCAGAATAATAGTAATTGCGTTTTCGGTAAAATAATTTGAGAAACCCAGCAAACAATGGCATTAAAATAAACAACGCATAGGAAAAATATTTTACAAACCGATGAAAAAGTTCTACTAACGACAGTTCGCCATTGCGCAATTTAATTAATGTAAAGAGAATGTGATTATCGAGCCAGTTATTTTTTTTATGGTTTGCTGTGTAAACGCTGTCTAATTTATTATACGTCAAGTTCGGCATTTCTGCTAATTTCTTGTACATCGAAGAGTCAGTATCGCTACTATTAATTTGTATTCTAATGGCACCCGTTGTGTCTTTAACATTATGCTTTAAGTTATCGCTTAATTTTTCAGAGGCTGTTTCTAATTTATCGTGAAAGGAAAGTGAAAGAATTAAAAAACAGATGGCACTCGTAAAAAAATAAATTCTGACCGGTGGAAAATAACGTGCGCGTTTATCGGCATTGTAGTTTTTGATGACCAAACCTGGTCGCCATGCCAAATCGGTAAAAGTTTGTAAAAACTTGGTATCAAAGTGCGTCATTGATTCGATGAGTTCCATCAAAAAATGACCTAAAGGTAATTTGTGTGTGTGGTTTTCTTGACCACAGTTACTGCAATAATTTTGATGTTCATCCCGAAAAGGTGCAGCGCAATTGTGGCAAAATTCTGACTTAATTCTTTTTTTTCGCGCGCCATGATTTTCGTTTTGTAATATAAAATTTAAACAACTGCGTAGCCACTTAATTTTCTATTTTCTAACGCCAATCTCTTTTTTTACTTTTTCAACAAATTCGACTAAAACACCAGCCAAATCAGCGATTGTAGCCATATCAAGTTTTGTTTTAACAAGAGCGTTTCGTACAAAAAAATATTTTTCTTGTAGTTCTTTTTCAGCCACTTTTTCAGCCACTTTTTCAGCTTCTTCTTTAACTCCTAATTTGTAAAGAACGTCAGATTTGATATCGTATCCTAATGTTGTCATTTCTTGTAAAATTTTAAATGCTGCATCTTGCACGTTTCTCAAGCGTGAAAGTATAAATAATTGATTTAGATATTTTGAAACTTCTCCAATATTCTTACCCAAAGATACTATCTTTTTTTGAATACTTCTCAAAATATTTTCAATTTCTTCGGGTGGGTATTTTGCGGCAATGGTTAATAATACAATTTCTGGCACTTGTGAGCTTAATAAAATGTTAGGATCTAAACTGTTTATTTCAATGAGTTCGAATGAATCGAATACTAAATCAGAATTTAACCGAGTTTGCATTCTATATGGTAATTCGCCCAAATAAATGACAACGTGCTTGATAGGAAGTTTATATTTCCGCATCGCTATTGCGTGATACTCTAACACGCGATAAATCATTTCTGGATTTTCGCCCGTTTCATATTCAATGTGCAATATGAACTTATAACCATCTTCTGTGATAACTTCGTAAAAGAAATCCATCTCGCGCTCTAAAGTTGTTTGCAACTTGTGCTTTAATTGTCGGCATGATTTGAATTTTAATCCCAAACGTTCTTCCGCCAAAAGCAAGAAAGATTTTTCGCTATTCTCCTTAAAAATTTTATCGAAGGCGTTCCCTTCTCGTTTTTCAGTTTTTTCTTTTTTGTTTTTGGGTGGTGTTTTAGGTTTTCTCTGCTTTCCCATTAATAGATTAAATTGTTTGATAGTATATTTTATGATGGGTCAAAAATAAAAAAAAATAAAAAATAGTTTGAATTTTTCTGCTTGAATTTAAAATTATTTTGTGTGGCATGTTTTTTCCCTTTGTTTTTGTTAGTAATAATAGTGGTTTAAAGTTTTCTAATCCGAATACAAATGAGCATATTCATATTTTCTTTGCTCTATTCACACAACTTCGTGCAACTTTTTTTAATTTTGCCGATTGTACTTTATTAAGTGATAAACGATTGGCATTAAGTGATCATATTTAAGACTTAATGCTTATCTTCTTTCACTTTTCACTCAACACCTGACTGTGGTAGAACAAGAATTTATTGAAGTGATTGGCGCACGCGTGCACAACCTCAAAAATATAGACATAAAAATTCCGCGACACCAATTGGTAGTAATGACGGGTATTTCAGGAAGTGGCAAATCTTCTTTGGCGTTCGATACTATTTATGCTGAAGGTCAGCGCCGATACATGGAAACTTTTTCGGCGTATGCGCGGCAGTTTATTGGCAACATGGAGCGACCCGATGTGGAACAAATCACAGGTTTAAGTCCCGTTATTTCTATTGAACAAAAAACGGTGGGGCGCAATCCACGCTCTACGGTTGGTACGATAACTGAAATTTATGATTTCATGCGCTTGTTGTACGCGCGTGCTGGCATTGCTTACAGTTACGTGACGGGTAAAACGATGGTGAAATATTCGGAGGAGCAAATTCGCGAGCGCATTTTTGCCGACTACACGGATAAAAAAATTATGCTACTGTCACCGCTGATTCGTTCGCGCAAAGGGCACTACCGCGAACTTTTAGAAAGTACGCGTAAACAAGGTTACACTAAAGCTTTGATTGATGGTACTCTCGTTGATTTAATTCCGAATTTACAACTCGACCGATTTAAAACACACGATATTGATATCGCGATTGATCGTTTTTTAGTCAACGCCGATAGAATTGATCGCGTGACAGAATCACTCAAAACAGCACTGCGTGTCGGTAACGGCATCGTAAATGTTTTAGTTTTGCAAAATATTGAATCGGAATCAGACACTACGCCGATTGAAGCGTTGCGAACGTTCTCTAAAAATTTAATGGATACTGAAAGTGGCGTGAGTTATGAAGAACCATCGCCCAATACTTTTTCGTTCAATTCTCCGAAGGGTTATTGTCCGCACTGTAAAGGTTTAGGTCATGTAGCCGAAGTAGATACGCAAAAAGTTGTACCTGACGATACTAAAACAATCAACGAAGGTGGTATCGTTCCGTTTGGTGAGCCGCGCGATAATTCGCTTTTCGCGCAACTGCGGCAGATTGCAAAGAAATATAATTTTTCGTTTGCAACGCCGATAAAAGATATTCCAGAAGCAGCACTACAACTTATTTACAACGGTGGCGATAAAAAATCAATCCATTTGCCAACGTCTGTTCCGCAAAGCGATATGCTGATTTATGATTTAGCGTCAACGGGTTTATTTACTATGCTCAAGCGTTGGTTTGAAGAAAGTACTTCGGAAAAAATAATTGCTTGGGTCGAAAACTTCATGACAGTTATTGAATGCCCGGAGTGTAATGGTTTGAGACTTCGTAAAGAATCACTATGCTATAAAATGTACGACAAAAATATTGGCGAACTTGCCAATATGGATATGGAAGAATTGGCTTTATGGTTCGATACCGTCGAGCAACACCTGACCCAGCGACAAACAGCTATTGCAAAGGGCATTTTGAAAGAAATTAGAATGCGGATTCAGTTTCTAAACAATGTTGGTCTCGATTATTTGGTTTTAAATCGTCCTGCGGGTTCACTTTCGGGTGGTGAATCGCAGCGCATTCGTTTGGCGACACAAATTAGTTCGCAACTTACAGGCATAACGTATATTTTGGATGAGCCCAGTATTGGTTTGCACCAACGCGATAACGAACGATTGATAGAAGCTTTGCGCAGACTGCGCGATATTGGTAACTCGGTCATTGTTGTCGAGCATGATAAAGACATCATGCTTGCGTCCGATTATTTAATTGACATGGGACCTGGGGCAGGAAAACTCGGAGGTAATATTACCAATCAGGGAACACCCGCCGTTTTTATGGGAAATAAAACCGTTACTGCGGAATATTTAGCGAACATTCAACAAATTGAAACACCTAACGTTAGGCGCAAAGGCAACGGAAAATCTATAAAACTTATAAATTCGACAGGTCATAATTTAAAAAATGTTACTGTTGAATTACCGCTCGGAACACTCATTGTAGTTTCAGGCGTGAGTGGTTCGGGCAAGTCGTCTTTAATAAATGAAACGCTCTATCCTATTTTACGCCAATACTTTTTCAATTCAGTTAAGAAACCTTTATCGTACGAAAAGTTTGAAGGTATTGAACATCTCGATAAAGTGATTGAAGTGGATCAAAGTCCGATTGGTAGAACGCCGCGTTCCAATCCTGCAACCTACACGGGTGTTTTTTCTGACATCAGAACTATTTTTTCAAGCGTTCCCGAAGCTAAAATTCGCGGTTATAAAGCGGGACGTTTTTCTTTTAATGTGAAAGGCGGACGTTGCGAAACCTGTGAAGGCGGTGGTAAACGCGTGATTGAAATGAATTTCTTACCCGATGTAGAAGTTGATTGTGAAACGTGTCATGGTAGAAGATACAATCGAGAAACACTCGAAATTTTATACAAAGGCAAATCTATTAACGATGTGCTCAACATGAGCGTTGATGAAGCGGTCGTATTTTTTGAAAACGTACCAAATATTTTGCGCCGCATCAAAACTTTGCAGGATGTTGGTTTAGGTTATATCACGCTCGGTCAGCGTGCAACAACTTTATCGGGTGGTGAAGCGCAGCGCGTGAAACTTGCTGAAGAATTGGCGCGCAAAGATACTGGCAACACGATGTATATTCTGGATGAGCCCACCACCGGATTGCACTTTCAGGATATTCGCCAACTACTCGAAGTGATAAATAAATTGGTTGATAAAGGCAATACAGTAGTTATCATTGAACATAATCTCGATATCATAAAAGTAGCAGACCATGTTTTAGATATGGGTTTAGAAGGTGGTACGCGTGGCGGACAAATTATTGCGCAAGGTACGCCAGAAGAAGTAGCAAAAAATGAGATTAGCCACACTGCGCGTTTTTTGCGCATTGAATTGGCGGCAAATTTAAAGAAGGATGAGAATTTAAAGAAGGATGAGAATTTAAAGAATGGTGAAGATAAAGTTGCGGTGAAAGGGAAGAAGAAATAATTTTGAAGAAAAATAAAAAAGACTTAATTTTATTTTAAAGTTTTTAAATAAATGCGATTATTACTCGAAATAAAAAATGAAACCTGAAACAGCACTCTTCAACTACTCCGACTTTGAGCCAATAAAAAATATTGCGCTTACTTTTCTGGGCGCAGAAGAAAGTGTTTCTCACGAAAATACACCTTCTATAAAAGTAAATGGTAAATTTATGTGTCGGTTGCACGATAACGGCGAATTTATTCCCATCAAACTCAGTTTTGAGTTACGCGATAAATATTTAGATTCGCATCCGGAAATTTTTCATTTGCCGGATCATTACAAAAATTATCCTTCTATTTGTATGTGGGTGCACAATTATAACAAAGATTTATTGACTGAAATTTTAGAACTCAGTTGGAAAGGATTGGCGACCAAAAAACAACTCAAAGAATTTGAAGCACTTAAATTGAAAAAAGAAAAGGTTTGAAAAATTTCTTGTAATCTCAGCTTAAATTCTGTATTTGCCAGCCATGAAGCCAATAATTAAAAACTATTTTAAGAAAGGTAATAAATTAAATTGCTTTTTTTTAAATCACTTTTGGAAACTTGCGAATAGTTATTACTTTTGCATCGCTTTTGCGAAAAGTAGGTTCAACCGTAGAAATACGATTTTACTTTTAAGGTCGAGTAGCTCAGTTGGTAGAGCAAAGGACTGAAAATCCTTGTGTCGACGGTTCAATTCCGCCCTCGACCACAAAATTTAGAATAAAGTTAAAAATTTATTATGTTTCATTGCGCTTCACATTTTACAATACATTGTTTCAAAACAGTTAATTGTGTTGAAGTGCCTTAAACTTTTATCAAAAAAGAATTTTACGCGTAAGCGTTTGCAGGGCACATATTTGTGCCCTTTCTTTTTAAAAAAATAAATTATGGAAAATCGTGTACGTATAGCTATCCAAAAATCGGGTAGATTAAGCGACCGTTCAATTGAAATTTTAGCGGATTGCGGCATTGACATAAAAAATGGAAAAACGGCCGCGCTCGTCGCTTCTGCTGCAAATTTTCCGATTGATATTTTGTATTTACGCGACGACGATATACCGATGTACGTGTCGGACGGAACGATTGAACTCGGAATTGTGGGTGAAAACATGATTATTGAAAGCGGTGCGCAAGTCAATTATATTAAAAAATTGGGTTTTGGTAAATGCCGAATTTGTTTGGCAATTCCGCGTGGTATAAATTATACAGGTGTTAAGTATTTTGAAGGAAAAAAAATTGCTACATCCTATCCGAAAATTTTAGAGAATTATTTGACTGAACACGGCGTAAAAGCGGAAGTTCATTTCATCAGCGGCTCTGTGGAAATTGCGCCTAATATTGGTTTAGCCGATGCGATTTTTGACATCGTGAGTTCGGGTAGTACACTTTTAAGTAACGGTTTGAAAGAAGTTGAAACCGTTATGACATCAGAGGCGGTGCTGATTGCGCATAAAAATTTGAGTCCAGCATCGCAAACTTTACTCGATAAAATTGTGTTTAGGTTAGAGTCAGCAATGTTGGCGAAAAAGAGTAAGTACATCGTGATGAATGTTCCTAATGATGCCATTGAAAAAATTGCAGCTATCTTGCCAGGTATGAAAAGTCCAACCGTTGTCCCGTTAGCACTTAAAGGTTGGTCTGCCATGCACACTGTTTTAAGCGAAGATAAATTTTGGGATGTTATTGCTGATGTAAAGGCAGCAGGTGCCGAAGGAATTTTGGTTGTGCCGATTGAAAAATTGATTGTTTAGAATTTAATAACGAGCTGTAAGTTTTAGCCTTGCGTGCAAAAAGGTGCTCATTGTAAAAAGCTCGTTCTCAAAGTTTATTTATTTCTATGAAACTTTTATATTGTCCAGATTTAAACGCCGTTAAGGCTATTGCCGAACAATTACAACGCCCTGCTAATGATGTTAGTACGCTTAGAAGCACCGTTGAACCTATTTTAGCTGACATAAAAATCAATGGCGATGCTGCTTTAAAAAAATATACTTTACAGTTTGATGGTATTGCGCTCGAAAGTTTAATTTTTGAAATACCCAGCGAAATTGATTTAGAACCCACACTCAAAACGGCAATTGATAGAGCTTACCGCAATATTTTTGAGTTTCACAATGCACAAGTGCGCGAAGAAACGCCCGTTGAAACCATGAAAGGTATTGTCTGCTATCGCAAATCGTTGGCGATAGAACGCGTTGGTTTGTATATTCCAGGCGGAACAGCTCCACTTTTTTCTACTGTATTAATGTTGGCAATTCCGGCACGCATTGCAGGTTGTTCCGAAATTGTACTCTGTACGCCACCGAACAAAGAAGGAAAAATTCATTCTGCAATTCAGTATGCGGCGCAAAAGTGCGGGATAAAAAAAATTGTAACTTTAGGTGGTACGCAAGCTATTGGTGCGATGGCATTCGGAACGGAGTCTGTTAAGGCTGTATATAAAATTTTCGGACCAGGCAATCCGTACGTAACTGTTGCAAAGCAAATAATCCAGATGCAAGGCGTTGCCATTGATATGCCCGCAGGACCAAGTGAAGTTTTAATTATTGCAGACGGCTCGGCACATCCAAAGTTTATTGCTGCCGATTTATTAGCGCAAGCAGAACACGGAGTGGATAGTCAAGTCGTTTTGGTTTGCACAAATGCTGAAACCGTTAATGCTGTATTTGAAGCACTGAACGAACAAATTGTATCTCTTCCGCGCGGACATATTGCCGCTAAAGCCTTAGAGAACTCAGTAACAGTTATCGCAAACGATTTAAATACAGCAGTAGCCGTTTCAAATGCGTATGCACCAGAACATCTTATTATTCAGACCGATAACGCAACAACTGTTGCAGAAAAAATTATTAATGCAGGTTCTGTTTTCATCGGTCATTTTTCGCCAGAATCCGTAGGTGATTACGCCTCAGGTACAAACCACACATTGCCGACACAAGGTTTTGCGCGCGCTTACAGTGGCGTTTCAGTTGAAAGTTTTACAAAAAAAATAACCTTTCAGCATTTAACCGATCAAGGTTTAAAAAATATTGCACAAACAGTTATTACTATGGCGGAAGCTGAAAGCTTATTTGCGCACGCAGAAGCCGTACGAAAAAGGTTTGAGTAAAAGAAAATGAAGGATTTAAGGAATAAAATAAACATTCCTTCATTCTTTCATTTTTTGCGAATCTTTCCAACGCCAAACATAGCGACACGCCGTTGAACGGTACGGTTTCCAACTTTCAGCAATTGCTGTCATTTCTGCAATGAGAACTTTGCCTTTCGATTCTAAACAATACAATCCTATCATACCTTGACGAACACCGAGATCATCAACAGGAAAAACGTCGGTTCTGCCCAGACGAAATATTAAAATCATTTGAACTGTCCATTTACCGACGCCTTTAATTTTAGAGAGTGTTTCAATAATATCATCATCGGTCATGGTTAACCAAGGTAATTCAGCGGCGTTATCATCTATCCAGTATTGCGCAATATTTTGGATGTAACCCACTTTCTGATAACTTAATCCACAAGCGCGGAGCGTTTCTTTGTCTTTAAATAAAATATTTTCAGGGGAAGGATTGGCATCAGGAAAAATTTGTAAAAACCTTTGAAAAATAATGCCTGCGACTTTAACCGAAAGTTGCTGCGAAACAATCGAGTCTAATAAATCTAAATAGATGTCGTTATGCACGTCAATAAGGTGCAAATCAATATGGGGTATGATGGCTGCTAATTTTTCGTCGCGCATTAAGTGCGCAGTAATCGTGGTTTGCAATTTTTTCTTCTTAAGTGTTGGTAAAAAATTAATTGAAAGTATTTTTTTCTTAAAAAATATTTGGAAAACTTTAAAAGTTTCTCCTGCAAAGCAAATGATTTAAACTTAATGCTGCGCGCTCAAAATAAAATCTGCTGCGCGCTCGGCAATCATAATGGTTGGTGCGTTGGTATTGCCTGAAATAATTTGTGGCATAACACTGGCATCGGCAACGCGTAAATTTTTTATGCCGTGAACGCACAATTCGGAATCAACAACGCTCATTGCGTCGGTTCCCATTTTGCACGTTCCGACGGGATGATAAATACTTTCTACAACTTTTTTTATGTGCGACTCAATATCCGCCTCGCTCGAAATTTTTCCCGGAAAATTCACACCATTGGTAAATGGTTTAAACGCTTTCGATTCAATAATGGATTTGACTTTGTAGTATCCTTTAACCAAAATTTTTAAATCATCTGGATGCGATAAATAATTAGGTTGAATAATTGGCGCATCGTTTGGGTTTTTAGATTGCAACGCCACATAACCACGACTTTTGGGTTGAATGAGACTTGGTAGAATCGTAAATCCATCTGTTTTCGGATAGGTTTTCGGATTATAAAAATCGGCACCATCCGCTAAATTAGTATCGTTACCAATGTGCGCGGGTGCAAAATGCAATTGTAAATCGGGTTGAGCTAAATTTTCGTCCGTTTTAAAAAATGCTACTGCCTCTAAAGGGCTTGTTGTTAACGGACCTTTGCGTTGAAATAACCACGCTAAAGTATGTCGGAATTGATTGAAAGGTAAATTCACATTATTGAGCGTGCCTTTCCATTTCGATAGCGCAGAAATTCCATAAAATAAATGGTCGTGTAAATTTCTTCCGACACCCATTAATTCTTTTTTTAAAGCAATGCCGAGTTTAGAAAGTTCTGCACCCTCGCCAATGCCAGAAAGCATTAAAATTTGTGGAGAGCCAAACGCACCCGCGCATAAAATAATTTCTTTGCGCGCTTTAATTTGTTCTAATTTTTCATTCATCAAAATTTCAACACCTATGGCAATATCGTTTTCTATCAAAATGCGCTGAACCAATGTTTTTGTTTTAACGATTAAATTTTTTCTATCGAATATGGGTTTTAAAAACGCTTTCGCTGCACTGTGTCGCTCACCATTTTTTATGGTGTATTGAAACATTGCTGCGCCGAATTGCTCAGCACCATTCACGTCAATAATTTTAGGAATTTTATTTTCTGCACACCCTTCAACGAATGCGTCTGCTAAAGGGGTTTTAAATTTTTGAGCAAAAGTGACGTTTAGTTCGCCTGAATTGCCATGAAATTCATCTTGCAATTGTTCATTGTGTTCCGATTTTTTAAAATAAGGTAAACACGCTGCGTAATTCCAACCTTTTGCGCCCAATGTTTGCCAACGGTCGTAATCTAATTTATGACCGCGAATATATGCCATTGCATTTGTCGAACTACTTCCGCCCAGCGTTTTTCCACGCGGTTGATACATTTTTCGATTGTTGACGTGTTCTTGAGGTTCGGTGTAATAACCCCAATCAACGTTGCTGTAATTGAGTTTGCCATAACCTGCGGGCACATGAATTTCAAGTTTTTTATCTTTTCCGCCCGCTTCAATGAGCAAAACAGAATTGTTTTTATCCTCAGAAAGCCGATTTGCTAAAACACAACCCGCAGAGCCTGCACCAATAATAATGTAATCGAACATGAATCAAGTTTGAAAAAAATAATAAACCAGTTGCCAAATTTTTTCCTAAATTTGTCTCAAATCTAAATCTTAAAATCAATAAATTTATTTTAAAATGAGAGTTCTAATTTTATTTTTCCTGACTTTTTTGGGTTTATCGGGTTGTGTGAACGAAAAATCAAAATCAAACGCCGCAACGGTAGTTCAAACGCCTAATTTGTCAAAAACTTATAATCCTTGGTTGAAAGGTTCTTGGGTTTTGGATCAATATATTCGAGATTTGGGTCAAACTTTTTCGCCGCTTAAATCTGCGCGATTATTAAAAGGTGTATGCGCCATGACAATGAATGAGGCAGCTAGTGTCGATAGTATTCGCGTTGATGCAAGTTATAACAATCATGAGGGTTTGACTTTCACGACATATTTTACAGCCGGACAATTGCCGACGCAATTAAAAACAAGTTTATCGGATGGCTTAGATGATAAAAATAGTTTTTATGAATTAGGTGTTTCAAGTAGCGACTCTTCGCTTCAATTAATTCGCATAGCGAACGATAATCACGTTTTAGAATCTCAAAATTTTGTAAAAGTTAAAGGAAACGAAAAAAATATTGATCCATCGTCGGCATTTCAGTATATGGTCAATAAAAAAATTATTTCGGGCAATTATTCTTTGAAAGTTGATAATGGTGCGCCAAAAAAAGTAACTTTTAATGATGATGGAACTGTAACAGGCATTCCAAAATTTAAAACTTATTACATTGATACTGATTTTCTTGGCGAAGTAGAACAAAAGTACGATGAAATAATATTCGATTTAGACCTACCGACTAAACAGACTTACATTTTTAGTTGTAACGGTACTCACCTGGATGTTATGACAACGAAAGGCAATGAGGACGATGGTACATTAGCTCCTGCCAAAATAAAATTTCATTTTGTGAGGCAGTAACATTTTTGGATAATACTTTAAACTGAAACAAATCCAACACGCTTATGCCAAATGAATAATTAGAAAACTGATCGTTCAATTTGAAAAAGAAAAACAGATAGGGACGGTTAGCTAATTTAAACCCTATTTTAAAAAAGGAGTGAGTTTTTTATTAAAATATAAAAATGTCAAAGAGCTTTTTTAGAAAAAAGTGTACGGTAGTGAATCAGTAAATTTTATAATTCTGATAAATTATTCTGAAACACACCAAATTACTAAAGCCAATAACTCTGATTAATAAACTTCCATCCAAAAACATTATGTATAGAAACCAAAACTATTCTGCTTCATCTGCACCGTAGCCATAACCGTAGCCATATCCGTAACCGTAGTTATAACCATATCCGCGAACGGACTCAACACCATTTAAAACTACACCCATTTGCGGCAAACGCTTTTCTCGGAAAACTTCATCTAATAGTTCTACCAATTGGAAAGATGTTTTCTTGAAACGCGTGACAACTAAGGTAGAATCTGCTACATCTTTTAGCAAAAACGAGTCGGTCACTAACGCAAAAGGCGCACTATCGAGGATAATATAATCAAAATCTTGTTTGAGTGTATTAATCATGATGCGTAACTGATCGGACATCATTAACTCGGATGGATTCGGCGGGATCGGTCCGCAATCAATATAAAATAAATTGGGTAACGATGTTTTTTGAATGAGATTAGGCAATTCGGATTGACCGAGCAAATAACTCGTTATGCCCGTTCCGTCTTTCTTCTTGTTGAGATACGTGCTGAGTTTAGGTCGTCTGAAATCGAGACCTAAAACAATTACTTTTTTGTTAGAAAGGGAAAAGGTAGCTGCAATATTAATGGTTACAAATGTTTTACCATCTCCACTTTCGGGCGACGTAACGAGTATGACTTGATTATTCTTCTGACCCGTGGCTATGAATTGTAAGTTTGTGCGGAGGTGACGGAACATTTCGGAAATTGCGGAGCGACTTTTTTCGTTTACGACGATTGCCGTTTCATCTTTCGTAAAAGCCAGCGTACCTAAAAAAGGCGTATTGGTTCTGCTTGTTAAATCTTTGCTATTGCGCAGTTTATTATCCAACAAATGTAGCACCGTAAAAACTCCTGCCGGTAAAAGAAATCCCAAGAGCGATAGCAAAATAAGTACTTGACTTTTCTTCGGAAATACTTTTCCTTCTAAAATAGGTCTTCCCAAAAACTGCGCGTTATTGGTTTTAGCTGCAATAGAAAGTGCTGTTTCTTCGCGCTTTTGGAGTAAAAAAACATAAATGGTTTGCTTTAATTGTTGTTGTCGTTCAATTTGCAACATCTTACGCTCATTCTCAGGCAAAGCATTAATTTGTTTTTCCAGTGGTTTAGCGTCTTGTTTTATTTTATTGATATTATACTGTAAATCGTTTTGAGCGGTATTGGTACTTAATATCAAATTTTCACGAATAGCCTTGAGTTCTCTATCGTATTTGGAAATTAACGGATTATCGGGAGTAGCAAACCTAAGTTTTTCATCTCTCTCTGAAAGTTTTTCATTATATTTTTTTATGAGCTCAACGATACTTATGTTGGTGCTGCCTAAATCACCACTAATTGGAATAGATTTTAATTTATTATTATCATCAACGAGATAATTTTTAAAGTTTGATATAAAATTTGCTTTAAAATCTAAAAGTTGTAATTCGCTATCCGTTGCATTAGCTCTTTGAACATAATTTTGCGCTTGCATCGGCAGTTGTAATGCTAGTTTTTGTCCTTTTTTAAAGCCTTCCACTTTACCTTCCACATTATCAAGTTCGCCAGATATATAATTCACTCGGTCTTCAATAAATTTTAAAGTTTGATTGCCCGCTTTGTTTTTATCTTCTAAGTTTTTACTGTTGTATTCGTGTACCAACCAATAATTTATATCTAAAGCGCGCTTAACGTTGCTGTTTACAATTGCTATGCTCAATGCATTCGACTTTTGAACTTTATTGATCGTCAGGTTTTCAATGACAAATTTATTCGCCAATCCTTCAGGGTTTTTCACTTTTATCTGATATGTGCCAGCATCTAAATTCTTGCTCTTTTGCAGAATAAAATTATACTTTTCAATCTGTGATGGCGCAATACTATTTGAAATTTGAAAAGGCGAGCCGAATTGGCATTTTAAACTATCCTTACCGTTAGCAGTAGTAATTGTAAAATCTTGCTGATTTGGATCTAATTTAAAATTTATAGTTATTGTTTTCGAGAGCGAATCAACTGAAAACAAAGGAACAAGCGTCAGTGCATTTTCCTCATAAATTTCACCCGTCTTTATACGACCAATACTGTAATATTCGATATTCATTTTCATCGAATCAATCACACGTCGCATTAATGAAGGAGATTTTAAAACCTGAATTTCATCTTCTAAAGCATTTCCACCTTCCTGCCCACCCACATCCGTAAATTTTTCGAGCGATTGTACTAACGCTTCTTGAGAGAGTTTATTTTTTTTCTCATCTTGTATGAGAATCGTAGATTTTACTTTATAACTTTCGTCGGCATAACGCAAATAAAAAAAACCTGCCCCGAGCGCAAAGCCAATAGAAATGATGAACCAATACCAGTTGTAAACAAACCGAATAAGTAGGCTTCTAAAATCGATACTATTATTATTCTCTTCTGTTTCTATCATTTTATTTTTCTAAATTGAAAATTTAGTAGAATGGTTGTTTGTTGATAAATTAAATATTCGATTACGTCTGTCGAATGTTTACTTTCGCGAATAAATTATTAGCGTTATTAAACTTATAATTGACGATATGATGATTGATGCCACTGGAATTACTTTATCCGATTTATCTTTTATGGATAGTGCTTTGTGTTTTGTTGGTTCAATGTAAATTACATCGTTTTGCTCCAAATAATAGTATGGCGATGTCAGAAAAGCTTTATCCTGCAAGTTTAACCGCTCAGTTGTTCTTCTGTCGCCTATTTCTCTGATGATTAAAATGGTATCGCGTTTTGCATAATCCGTAAAATCACCCGCTTCACCAATCGCTTCTAATACCGTTATGCGTTTATTAGAAAACTTAACAACTCCTGGTTTTTTAACTTCGCCGAGCACAGTTACTTTTAAATTTAAAAAGCGAATGTTTATGGCTGCGCCTTTTAAATAAGTACTTGTTTTTTCTGTCACTAAATTTTTAGCTTGTGTTATCGTTAACCCACTCACTTTAATTTTACCTACAATCGGAAAGTCTATATTGCCTTCGCTATCTACGTAATAACCGACAAAATTTTCTACATTTTGAGGGTTTGAAAATACTTGCGGACTCGTTTCAGAGGCATTAAATGCTTTATTAATATCAGGGTCGAGACTCTGAACTTGAATATTTAATAAATTATCGGGCTGAATTAAAATATCGTGACGATTAGTTATCAGTTGAGCTGTATCAATTTTAATATCGTGGATGCCTGTAAAGCCAACAGTGTCTTTATAAGGTATGCATGAATGAATGAAAATTGTACTTACCAATAAGAGTAATAAATAACGCATGGTGTTTGTAAATTTTATGCTTCCGCACGTACAGATGTTGTAGTTGCGAAGAGTTGAGTATTTTTAAAGTCTTTTTCGAGAAGTTTTTTTAAATCGTTGTTGGTTTTAAGTTCATGTTCTAATGTTTTAGCATGGCGTGCATGGTGCATATCAGTTCCTAACAAATCTATCATGCCCGCTTTTACTAATTTTTTAGCATCGTCTTGAACTTCCGGACTGTAATAGCCTGTATAAGAAAGCAAATTCATCTGAAATAAACAACCCAATTCTTTTAGCTCTGCATATTTTTTTAAGTTACCTTCGTAAAAAGAATAACGTTCGGGATGTGCCAAAACAGGTATGTAACCTTTTGTTTGCATCTCGAAAATATATTGATTGAGTTTAGGTGGCGCACCATAAAACGACATTTCAACTAAAACGTGTTTGCCGTCGAGTGTGAGTAGATCTTTGTTATTCAGCAATGTTTCAAAGTGTTCATCCATAAAATATTCTGAAGCCGCCGAAATTGGTTTTATGCCGCGTCTTTCTAATTCAGAATTTAGATAACTTAATCGCTCTGTAATTATTGCCGATGTGTTTGGATAAAATTCTTTATAAGTATGTGGCGTTGTGATGATTTTAAAAAAACCGAGATCGTATAGATTTTGGATGCGTTCAATGGACTCTTCTAAATTTTTTGCGCCATCATCAATTCCAGGTAGCACATGAGAGTGCATATCAACGCCAAGAACACTTAACGTTGTATCAATAATATTTTTCTTCTTAGCTGAAAAAAAGGTAAACAATTGGGTATTTTTAAATAAAAAATTTTAGTATGCTCAAAGTTTTGCAAATATAGGCATTCAATTTTTGTTGGCATATCCATAAAGTTTTTTTTTATACCAAATCTATTACCAGATACCAAAATTTTTGATAAATTAACTTAAATCGTCAATAAACCGTTTAGTAATGTCCGAATAAAAGTCAATTCTTCTATCGCGCAAAAATGGCCACATCCTTCTAACGGTTTCTGTACGCGACGTATCTATATTAACTGTTTGCGCCTCTTCTTGCGTCGAAGTCGCACGAAAAATTATTTCTCCCTGCGGACCTGCCACAAAACTTTGTCCCCAAAATTCAATTCCATGTGTTATACCTGTGGTATCTTTTTCAAAACCTGTTCTGTTCACCGACACAACGTGCAAACCATTTGCAATGGCATGGCTGCGCTGAATTGTTTCCCATGCAGCGTGTTGTCGCATTTTTTCTTCCAAACTATCCGTTGATTCCCAGCCAATAGCCGTCGGATAAATTAAAATTTCTGCGCCACGCAATGCCATCAATCTCGCCGCTTCTGGATACCATTGATCCCAACAAACTAAAACGCCAAGTTTACCAACACTTGTTTGTATGGGTTTGAAGCCTAAATCGCCAGGAGTGAAATAAAATTTTTCGTAATAGGCGGGATCGTCCGGAATGTGCATTTTTCTATAAACACCTGCTATGCTTCCGTCGCGTTCAAAAACTACAGCTGTGTTGTGATATAAACCTGGTGCGCGTTTTTCAAATAGCGACGTTACTAAAACAGTATTATTTTTTTTTGCTACGGCGCTAAAATAATCGGTTGAAGCGCCCGGAATAGTTTCCGCTAAATCAAAAACGTCTGGGTTTTCGCTTTGGCAAAAGTAGGGGGTGCAATGCAATTCTTGCAATATAACTAATTCAGCACCATCTATCGCGCAAGCATTAATACCTGCTGCACTTTTATCCATATTAAAATGCTTACTTTCGCCACAAGTTTGCTGAACGATACCGATTTTCAAATTCTTTTTCATGTGCCGAACACGTTAATCATTATTTTAAAAAATTTTAACGAAATAAGGATAAAAGAATTATTCAGAATGTTGAAAACTAAAAATTTTAAAATTAATGATTGAAGTTATGATTTATTGCAGCAAAGTTAATGCAATAAATAAAAATTTACGCAACTAATATCTACTTACCCAAACGCATTCAACCCAGTCACATCCATGCCTGTTATCAATAAATGAATATCGTGCGTGCCTTCGTAAGTAATAACCGATTCCAAATTCATGATATGGCGCATGATTGGATATTCTCCTATAATGCCCATACCGCCGTGAATTTGGCGCGCTTCGCGTGCTATGTTTAATGCTATTTCAACATTATTGCGTTTTGCCATCGAAATTTGCGCAGCTGTCGCTTTGCCTTGATTAGCAAGTGTTCCCAATCGCCAAGCAAGTAGTTGTGCTTTGGTTATTTCGGTAATCATTTCGGCTAATTTTTTTTGCGTGAGTTGAAACTGTCCAATCGGTTTGCCAAACTGAATGCGCTCTTTGGAATACCGCAGAGCAGAATCGTAACAATCTAAAGCAGCACCAATTGCTCCCCAGGCAATGCCGTAACGCGCTTTCGATAGACACGAGAGCGGACCTTTCAAACCTTCAATGTGTGGTAAAACATTTGCTTTTGGCACACGTACGTCTTCAAAAACTAATTCGCCAGTAATGCTCGCGCGCAAACTCCATTTACCGTGAATTTCGGGTGTCGTAAATCCTTTCATGCCGCGTTCAACAATCACACCGATAATCCTACCATCTTCGCGTTTTGCCCAAACAACGGCAATATCGGCAATCGGTGAATTAGTTATCCAAAGTTTTGCACCGTTTAAAATATAGTGGTCACCATCGTCTTTCACGTGCGTCGCCATACCGCTCGGATTTGAACCGTGATCGGGTTCAGTCAGACCAAAACAACCAATCATACTGCCGGCTGCTAATTTTGGAAGATAATAATTTTTTTGTGCTTCGCTCCCGTATTTATAAATCGGATACATAACAAGCGAACCTTGCACCGATGCCATTGAGCGTAAACCCGAATCGCCACGTTCGAGTTCTTGCATGATGATTCCGTAAGAAATTTCATCCAAACCTGCTCCACCGTATTTTGCAGGTATCGTCGGACCAAAAGCACCGATTTCACCTAAACCTTTAAATAAATGTGTTGGGCAAGCTGCGCGCTGTGCATAGTCTTCGATGATGGGACTTACTTCTTTTTTTACCCAATCGCGCACAGCATCGCGCACTAATTTGTGTTCATCGGTAAGTAAATCGTCAATTAAGTAATAATCGTGATGTTGATATTTGTCAGCTTTCGATGAAACTTTTGAAGTATCTAATTTTTTGTTCTCTAAAACGGGTGTTTCCATAAAAATTTTATTTCTTGTTGAAAATGTTTCTTAAATTTACCAAAATTTAAATTTATTGTGAATAATTAGCAAATTTAGAGGAAAAGAAAGAATTTTGCTAAAATTTATTAACCAATTATTTAATTTAGACACGATATTGAGAAAATCTCTAACTACTATTACTTTTGTAAAAAAATTGGCATTATGAAACCTATCCAAATTGTTTTTGCTTTTTTATTTTTTTCTATTTCTGATGCAACAGCACAAAACATTGTTATTGTTGAAGATCCGCAAATTACTAAAATGATGAATGTTTATGTTGGCGGTGCTACTACGCCAACCGCTATTATTAATAACGGCGCTACAATGCCAAACGGCAACAACGCTAACGTGCCCGTTCAAATTCTCGATGGCTTCAGGCTTCAAATTATGGCTTCAACCGATAGACGTTCCGTAGAAAATGGTCAAAGCACTTTTGTTTCAAAATATCCCTCAACGTTTAATCTATGGGTTCAGGCAAAACCTTATTATCGTTTGCGTATTGGTGCTTTTGCAACGCGCAGCGAAGCAATGCGATATCTACAAGTGATAAAAAAAGATTATCCCGATGCTTATGTTGTGCCCGATAAGATTAAAAACATAGAAATAACACAATTTTAGCTTGAGCTATGAGTCTCGTTCTATGAGCTTTCCGGTTAGGCTTATGCTCATAGCTTATAGCTCACAGCTCAAGGCGCATAGTTTTTTATTATGAGCATTCGCAATAACTCTTCGGCGGAAAGAACAAATAGTTACGATTATATTTTGATTGCGTTGTTTCTAAGTCTCATTGCTATAGGTTGGTTGATGATTTATTCTGTGGGTTATAAGCAAGGATATAATACCGACTTTTCGGATTTTCTGTTTAAAACGCCAGTTGGTAAACAGACAATTTTTATTTTAATTTCATCGGTTATAGCCTTATTGGTTTTTTCTGTTGATTCGCAATTTTGGCGCATATTTTCGTATGCTGTTTACGGTATTGGAATTTTGCTTTTGGTTTTAGTTCTAATTTTCGGCAAATCGGTTAATGGCGCAAAGGCTTGGTTTATTATCGGTGGGTTATCTTTTCAACCTGTTGAGATTGCAAAAATCGGTACGCTTCTCGCACTCTCAAGTTTTATTTCTGCACCCGAAAACTCGCTCAAGGAAACGCGCTCTATTCTATCAATACTTGGTATTTTGCTTTTACCGATGACTTTAGTATCACTTCAACCCGATGCAGGTTCAATGCTTGTGTTCTTTTCGTTTGGTATTTTACTGTTTCGCGAAGGTTTATCGCCACTACCTTATGTTCTCGGTTTATCTGCAGCTTTTTTATTTGTAATCGGTTTAGTTGTTCCGCCACTCGAACTTTCTTTGTGGTCGCTTTTTATAACAGCATTTGCTTGTGTTTTAAGTTTTAAATATTTCCGAAACTATTTTCTCATTTTTTTAATTGTAGCTGCGCCGCTGTGTGCTTATTATTTTTATTCGGGTTGGTCGAAGTCGGCTTTAGCAGGTGCAGTAATTTGTAATATTGTTTTATTGATTATACTCAGTCAGCGGGGTAAATTACGCTCCGTTATTTTAATTCTTGGAGCGTTACTGATTGCCATTCCAATTTTTTTTGCAACAAACTTTGCCTTCGAACATCTGTTCAGCAGTCACCAAAAAACTTTAATTGATGCGTGGTTGCGACCCGAACGCACCAAATCGTCGCAGACATACAATATTATGCAATCAAAACTTGCAATTGGTTCAGGCGGATTTCAAGGAAAAGGTTTTTTAGAAGGTAATATGACGCGCTTGAATTATGTACCTGAACAGCACAGCGATTTTATTTTTTGCACCGTCGGAGAAGAGCAAGGATTTATCGGCGTTTTTGGCGTGGTAGTTATTTACTTATTATTTTTAATACGCATTATTCAAACAGCAGAGAACCAACGATCTGTTTTTGTACGCTCGTATGGTTATGGTTTAGCCGGTATTCTGTTCTTCCATTTTTTTATAAATATTGGTATGACGATGGGGCTTTTACCCGTCATCGGTATTCCATTACCATTTCTTTCCTCGGGCGGTTCTTCGCTCATCGGTTTTTCAACCAGTTTCGCCATTTATTTAAAAATGACTGGGCAGCGATAACTCTTATACAAATTATGAAGATTTTATACTTGCATGGAATTAAAGAACTTAATTACTCCATTTGAGCAACAAAAATAATTTATCGTTTGATCATTTAGCCCGATCACTCAGCTGAAGAAAAATTACCTGAAAATTTGAAAGCTAAAGCCATAGAAGAGTTTACGCAGTTTTTTAAAATGGCAGTGAAATTACCTACACTAAAAAATTAATGAGCTATTTTGATTACATCTTTTGAAAACGCTATCAAAAGAATTTATTTGTCATAATTTTTGCTTAAATAGCTATTAACTGTTGACACGAAAGCAATTACGGACTACTTTTATATTTCAAAATCGCTTTTAAAATACTTCCCATGTTCAATGACTCAAAAACCGCGAAAGTTGTTTACTGTTTTACGTTTTTTGTTATTTTACTATGTTCTGAAATTGCAACATCTCAGAATACTTTTAAGCGCGATAATTCCGCGCATCCTTTGGGCGTATTAGCTGAAAATATCTCTATTAAAATTCCTAAAATACCAACACCTCAACCCAATTGGCAAAAAATTAACGAAGAAGACAAAGGCGAAATTGGTAAACTCCGATATGCGGTGCCTTCTGAAACAAATTATTCAACGCTCAATTCTGGTGCATGGCAAATTGCTCCTGATGGAAAAAATGTTTGGCAAGTTACGCTTACATCCGCAAATGCTATCGGTTTAGCATTTACTTTAGAATCTGTGAACCTAAAAGAAAGTGAAACAATTTTTGTGTACGATCCTTCGATGAAAAATTTATTAGGTTCGTTTACGCAAAAAGATTTAACTGCGGCGCGTAAATTATTTATCGGTTTTGTTAAAGGTGGAGAAGCCGTAGTTGAATTTTCTACGTCAGAAAAAATAAATACAGAAACATCTCCTTTTATAATTTCAACCGTTTGGCACGCTTACGGACCGAACGCTTTAAGTGCGTTAAGTTTTGGAAGTTCTAAACCGTGCGAAATAAATATTAATTGTCCGCAAGGTACCGATTGGCAAGTTCAAAAGCAAGGCGTGGTTCGTATTCGCGTTGTGGTGAAAGAAGGCGTGCTTTGGTGCAGTGGCGCACTTGTTAATAATACTAAACACGATGCAACACCCTATGTTTTGAGTGCATATCATTGTTCGGATGGTTACACGCCCGAATACGATTTGTGGGGATTTTTTTTTAATTACGAATCGCCTACCTGCACAAACCCAAGTTCCGAACCCATTTCAGGATTAATTACGGGTTGTACTTTGCGCGCTGGTGGGCGAGACAATGATTTCCAGCTTTTAGAACTGAGTAGTAAAATCGCTGCGTCGGCTGCGCCTTATTTCTGTGGATGGACGCGCGATACTACCACGCTTCCGCAAAAAGCAACGCTCATTCATCATCCGCAGGGTGACATAAAAAAAATTACGAGTGGCACACAAGCCGCTCAAATAATTTATATTTCTACTAATTGGGCTAATAATGTGGTTACGCCGCCGCAATCGCATATAACTTGTCCGATGTCAGTTGGTATTTTAGAACCTGGTTCGAGTGGCGCACCGATTTTCGATGAAAATAGACACATTTTTGCGCAATTACACGGCGCAAATTTAAGCACAACCGATACATGCAAAGCAACCGATGCGATTGGTGGTAGATTTTCGCGCGCTTGGAATGCTGGTGCAACACCTTCAACACGGTTGAAAGATTGGCTCGATCCAATAAATTTAAATCCCTCCATTTTTGATGGTGAGGATAATACTGCACTCAATAATCCAAAAATTACGGGTCATATTTTAAGTGCAAATGGTACGCCGATGCACAATGTAAAAGTTTGGATTAATAACGATACAGCTCTAACAGACGCGAACGGTATTTTTTCGTTTAAATCTGTGCCATTAGCCACAGATGTTTCGGTGCGATTTGAAAAACCCGATGCTTCCGATAACGGCGTTGATGCCGCAGATTTGCTTTTAGTACGTCGGCACATTCTCGGTATTGCGCCTTTTACCGATCCGATTCAATTATTCGCGGGCGATGTAGATAATTCACTTGATGTAGATGCAGCAGATTTACTTCAAATTCGCAGACTTATTCTCGGCATAACTTCCGATTTTTCGGTTGCACCGTGGCGGTTTATTCCTGTTTCATTTAAAACAAATCCGGCATTCCCTGCTAATTTAACTGTTCCAACTATTTATAGTTTTAATTTTAGTGCTTCAACAAATACATTCGATTTCATTGGAGTAAAAACGGGCGATGTAGATTTTTCGGCGGATGTAAATCGTTAAAACATAATAGATAATTCAATTAAAAAAATTTAAAATGACAAAAGTTGCACTCATCACAGGCGGTTCGAAAGGTATTGGTTATGGCGTAGCCGAAGTTTTAATCAAAAATAATATTAAAGTTGCTATTACAAGTCGCACAATAGAAAGTGCGGAACTTGCCGTTGCGGATTTAAATAAAATTAGAGAAGGTTATGCCATCGGTATTGTATCGGACGTGCGCAATTTTTCTTCCCAGCAAAGTGCCGTTGCGCAAGTTATTTCCGCTTGGGGTAGATTAGATTATTTTATTGCCAATGCTGGCGTTGGTCATTTTGCACCTATTCAATCGCTTTCGGTTGATGAATGGAATGAGACAATTGATATCAATTTGACGGGTGTTTTTTACAGCATCAAAGCTTCGTTAGAAGCACTTAAAGCAACAAAAGGCTATTTTATTTCTATCGCAAGTCTTGCAGGTGCTAATTTTTTTGAGACAGCTTCGGCATACAATGCGAGTAAGTTTGGTTTAGTCGGGTTCACTCAAGCCATTATGTTGGATTTGAGAAAAGATGGTATAAAAGTAAGTACAATTATGCCAGGTTCTGTTGCCACCTATTTTAATAACCACACACCAAATGAGCGCGATGCTTGGAAAATTCAGCCGGAAGATATTGGCCAAATTGTGCACGACTTGATTAAAATGCCTGCACGAACTTTACCGAGTAAAGTAGAGGTGCGTCCAGCTATGCCTCCGAGTAAATAGCCTAAAACCAAAAATTATTAATTGCGTTACAATTTATGTAACTACTCAGGTAGTTTTATGAATAACAAAAAAAATATCTCGCCTTTTAAAATGAGTAACATGGAAAAAAGACTGCCAGATTAGAAAACGAAATTTGAATTATAGTGCAACAAATATTTAAAAAATGTATGCTCATAGACTGAGAAAAAATCCTACTTTTTATTCGCTTAATCAATTTTTAAACTTTAATTTTATCAGTCAATATTTTTGCACTTGAAACTATAATTTAAGAAATGAGCAACATAAAATTATTTGAAGAAAAAAAGGTGCGTAGCCACTACGATACTGATACTGAAATATGGTATTTTTCGGTAATTGATGTAATCGAAATACTCACAGGCAGTTCTATTCCCAAACGTTATTGGAGCGATTTAAAAAAGAAGTTAACAAACGAAGCAAGTGAAGCGTACGAAAAAATCGTACGGTTGAAAATGCAAGCCGAAGACGGTAAAATGAGAGATACTGATGTAGCAGATACTGAAACTTTGCTTCGCCTCATCCAATCTATCCCTTCACCCAAAGCAGAACCTTTTAAACAATGGTTGGCAAAAGTAGGTTATGAACGTCTGCAAGAAATAAACGACCCAAGCCAAAGTATAGACAGAGCAAGAGAAAACTGGCAAAAAATGGGGCGTGGCGAAAAGTGGATTCAACAGCGCATGACCGAGTAAGAAACCCGAAACAAATTAACCGATTACTGGCAAGAAAGTGGCGTGAAAAAAGGTGAAGAATTTGCAGCACTTACCAACATTATTCATCAAGAGTGGACGGGGTTAACTGTAAAAAAGCATAAAGATTTGAAAGGCTTGAAATCTCAAAATCTGAGAGATCACATGAGCGAAGCCGAACTTATTTTTACGGCCTTAGCCGAGTTAAGTACGCGACAAATAGCCGAGACTGAAAATGCCAAAGGATTACAACAAAATGCAGTGGCGAGTAAAAAAGGTGGTGCAGTTGCCAAAAATGCCAGAAAAGAATTAGAAGCCAAAATAGGGAGAAGTATTGTAACAGGTGAAAATTTTTTGTCCCCCCAAAAAGAAAACAAAAAACTGGAATGAAAAAAAAGACGCATTCAATGCGTCTATACAATTGCAACCTCGCCGCGCATCCCTTCGCTTACAGTCTAATCATCAAAGAACGATTAATTGTTGAAATCAAATAAATGGAAGGCTACAATCATGGGCACTTCGGCACCACAGGATAATTAATTTTGCAAACTTCTTGGTAGGAAAATAATGTAATAATACTTTTTGGTTAAACTGCTAAGTCTGAACTTGTTCTTCAAATTTAAATCTATAAAAACAGTGGAAACTTTTATTTATTTTTATCGCTTAATAGAAGATGATTTAACAAACTTTGCGCAAATTTGCCAAAATAATTTTTATGAGTGAGGGAAAAATTCAGGTATCATCCGAGATCGGAAAACTTAAGCGCGTTATAGTTCACAGACCTGATGAAGGCATTGCGCGCATTTCGCCGCGTCGCGCAGAAGAATTACTTTTCGACGATATTGTACATTTACCGCAAATGCAAGCCGAACACGATATTTTTACAGACGTGTTGCGCGCTTTTTTAGGTAATGAAAACGTGTTAGAAACGCGGCAGCTTTTAGTGGAAGCACTCGATACTGCATCGGATACGAAAGAAGAGATGATTGAAAAAATCATAGATTATGAGGAGTTACCACCGAGTTACGCTAAACTGCTCGCGCAATTGAGCAATGAAGATTTAGCGGATACACTTATTACGGGTTATTTAGAACGCGACAATCATATTTTGTTCGATCCTATTCCGAATTTTATATTTACGCGCGATATTTCTGTAACCGTGAATGACCATATTTTAATTCTGAAAGCGGCGAAACAAGCACGCTTCAGAGAAAATTTTCTAGCGCGATTTATTTTTTTAGCGCATCCCATTTTTGGTGCTGCGCGCGATGCAGGCAAAATTATCAACCTAAATCGTGTTGAACAATTTCCACCATCGAAACGCGGCGAGAATATAAGTATTGAAGGCGGAGATTGCATGATTATTAATAAAGATTATTTATTAATTGGTCGGTCGGAACGTACAAATGCTTATACAATCCGCGCACTGGCAGAAACACTTTTTGAACGCGGTGTTGTTAAAAATGTGGTGCAAATTAATATTCCGCAAGAGCGTTCGTTCATGCACATTGATACTATTTTTACGCACATTAACCAGAATCATATTACTGCCTTTAAGCCAATTGTTGTTGATGGATTAAGCTCGAATGTAGAAGTTCATCGGGCGAACGGAACGAATACTTTTTATCCTTCGGTTAAAGATTTTATTCGAAGTGAAATTAATCCGAAAATGAAATTTATATTAAGCGGCGACGGTGAATCGCCGTATCAGGAGCGCGAACAATGGACAGATGGTTGCAATTTAGTAACGCTTAAACCTGGCGTTGCACTCACCTACGATAGAAACCCACGAACTGAATTAGCTTTTAAAGATTACGGTTATGATATTGTACCCGCTCGGAAATTCTTGGAAGATGTCAAACTTGGTAAAATTCAAACAGAATCTTTAGAAAACACGATTATCACACTGCCATCTAATGAACTTTCGCGCGCGCGCGGTGGCTCGCACTGTATGACGTGTCCGATAGAACGAGAAGATATATAATTTTATTTAGGACTAAGTCGAACTCAAATTTAAAGTGCGAAAGATTATTAAATCTTTTTATTTATGAACACATGTAAAATTTATTTTTAAAAAGCTCTTGGCGAATGGGAGGCAAGTACACCTACCGATATTTTTTTTAGTAAAAAACTGTATTTGTAATTTAAACCTGAGCGTTAAATTAAGCAGTATCTTCTAAATTTAATTTGTAGAGATGTGTTAGATTTGCACCCACAAATTTTCAACCACTCATGTATAAAAAGAAGATAAAATCTGCCCTCATTTCAGTTTACTCGAAAGAAGGTTTAGCACCGATTATTACAGAATTGCACAGACTTAAAGTAAAAATATATTCTACCGGTGGTACACAGGCTTTTATTGAAGATATGCAAGTACCAGTTGAAGCCGTTGAAACGCTCACAACTTACCCAAGTATTTTAGACGGACGTGTGAAAACGCTGCATCCAAAAATTTTTGGTGGTATTTTGGCGCGTCGCGAAGAAAATCATGCAGCGCAATTAGAAAAATACGATATTCCTGAGATTGATTTAGTCATCGTCGATCTCTATCCGTTTGAAGAAACTGTCGCGTCAACAAAAAATTCAGAAGATATTATTGAGAAAATTGATATCGGTGGCATATCACTTATTCGAGCCGCCGCTAAAAATTTTCAAGACGTTGTTGTTGTACCCGATAGAAATGCGTACATTAATTTTTTGACAATCCTAAAAGAAAATAACGGCTACACTGAACTGAACGATAGAAAACAATTAGCGTTGCGCGCTTTTAATGTGACAAGTCATTATGATACGGCGATTCATAATTGGTTTTATATGAACACAGAAACAATAACGGACGCGCCTGTTTTCAAACAATCGCTCCAAAAAAGTGAAGTTTTGCGTTATGGTGAAAATCCGCACCAGCAAGGTGTTTTTTTTGGCGAGTTAACAGAAATGTTTGACGTGCTGAACGGACGCGCATTAAGTTATAATAATTTGGTGGATGTGGATGGCGCAGTGCGCTTGATGCGTGAATTTTTGAAAGACGAACCGACTTTTGCCATTTTAAAACATACTAACGCCTGTGGCGTTGCGACTAAAAAAACATTGCACGCTGCTTGGACGGCAGCATTAGCTTCCGATCCAATTTCGGCTTTTGGTGGGATTTTAATTTGTAATACTGCGGTTGATGAAATTACTGCGCGCGATATCAATAAACTTTTTTACGAAGTTTTGATTGCGCCAAGTTTTAGCGACGAAGCACTCGCGATTTTAAAAAAGAAAGAGCAACGTATTTTATTGCGCATTAAAGATTGGACGCAACAACCCAAAGCATTTAAAACTTTGTTGAACGGTGTGATTCAGCAAGATGCTGATATGCGCACAGAAACGGCTGCCGATTTTAAATTTGTTACACACGTTCGACCAACCGAAACGCAAATTGCCGATTTGCTGTATGCTAATATTTGCGTCAAACATTTGAAATCGAATGGAATTGCGATTGTTAAAAACAGACAATTGATAACGATGGGTTGTGGGCAAACGTCGCGCGTAGATGCGCTCAAACAGGCAATAGAAAAAGCAGAACATTTGAATTTAGATATTACAGGTTCCGCAATGGCATCTGAAGCGTTTTTTCCTTTTCCGGATTGCGTAGAAATTGCACATAAAGCAGGCATTACTTCCGTTATTCAACCAGGTGGATCGGTGAAAGATCAGGCTTCGATTGATTATTGTAACGAAAACAATATTGCAATGGTGATGACGGGTATTCGACATTTTTTACATTAAAGCAATTTATCGCAATCTATCCGCCGAGCGCACTAATTTTTCATCTTTTCTAATATAAAAAATGGCTAAGCCACTCAATGCCAAAGCTAAAATTAAAAAAGCATACGGTATCGGGTTAGTTTGAATTTCTGGTGTTGCGCCGTTTGTTTCATTCATTAAATGCGAAGCAGCAGCTTTGGGTAAATACGCTGCGCCAAGCGTAAATAATCCTAAAAAAATATTTGCTAAAGTGACTAAAGCAACTTGGCGTTTTCTATTTTTAAATAAAAAAATACTCCCAATTAAAATAGTTAAAATAAACGCACTCAAAAACATTAAAATTGAATTATCTGAGATGGTATAAACACTATCGTTGTATTCGGTGTGGTGCGCATCGTTGGGTGTTAAACCGTGAAGTAATGATGCAAACGGAAATTTTTTTGTTTCCAAAAAACCTAAAAATGCAATCGCACCCAATAAAAATAAAGTCTGTACGCGCTGAATCATAATTTTTTACTATTTTGTTCTTATTTAAGATTTTCTGTTAAATTTGTATTTAAATGCGGTGATTCATTAAAATAATTTCATTGCAAAGAAACAAAGGTTTGTCAAAAGAATGCGCAATTTCTGAAAAGTCTTATAGAAATTATTATTGGAGTTGTTTAAACTTAACGAAAAACATAACAGTTTGAAATTTTATGGCTCAACCCATTTTACATTTTAAAAACGAATTAGAACAATTCAAAAGCACAGAAAAAAATAATTCTGTTGAGCAAAATATCGCCCGCATTTCGCAGCTTTGGTCGAAATGCGCGCATTCAAAATTTGTTACCGATGATACTCGATTAGAAGTTTTGCACGCCTATATGCAAATTGCTATCAAAAACCAAATGTACGCGCGCGTGACAATGCACCATAAAGAATATTTAGAATTAGCTCGAAACAGCGGCAATATTGAAATTGAGATGGATGCGCTGCTTACGTCAGCCGTTATTTTAGGCATTCAATCCGATTACAAAGAATCCATGCCGCTTTTGTTGGAAGCACTTGAAAAAAGTAAATTACAACACACGAATGAATATACGGCGCGCATACTGATAAATATTGGTAACGTTTACGCTAATTTGTTTAATTATGCAGCAGCTTTAGATCGCTACAATTCGGTTGTGCGCGACTACTCAATTACTTTAGACGATTTAACGCTCGTTGTTCTGCACATTAACATCGGAAATTTAAACACTGCCACTGAAAATTTTGAAAATGCGCTCGAACATTTATTAACCGCACAACATCTTGCAGTATCTGCTAACGCAACAGAATATTTAACGCTCTCGAATATTTTATTAGCGCGCACAGAACTTCAGAAAAAAAATACAGTAGACGCGCAAAGATTTGCTGATGATGCTGCACATTCGCCGCTCATTCAATTGCCCAATACGCAAGGTCGTTCTATACACTTTTTAAACATGGCGGAATTGGCTTTGCTGAAAAATAATATTGCCGAATCTATAATACTTTCGAAGCAAGGTGTAGCTATAGCGCGTCGCGTAAACGATGACTATTCTGAATTGCGCGGATTTTCTATTATAGCGCGTGCATATTCGGAACGCAAAGAATTTAAACAAGCCTTTAAAGCGCAAACGCTTTATGCCGAAAGACAAGAACGCTATTTGAAAAAACAACGCGAGATGCACGCGCTTGATTTTGAAATTAGATATGCGCTCAACGATAAACAGCGCAAGATTGAAGAACTCACGCGCGAAAATAATTATCAGAGTATTTTGTTGGAAAAAACGAGTCAGATTACGCAACAGAACGAACAACTCCGCGAAGTCAACGCCGAGTTACAGCAATTTGCCTACATCACAGCGCACGATTTAAAAGAACCGCTGCGCATGATTGGTTCCTTCACACAAATTTTATTTAAGGAACAGAGTAAAATTTTTAGCACAGAAGCCCTAACGCATTTTAAATTTATCAATGAAGGCGTTACGCGCATGAGTGCGTTGCTCGACGCGTTGTTGCAATATGCTATTATCGGCAGAACGAACATAGAAACCGAAACGGTTTCGGTAGAAAGTATTGTCAACATGGCGATAAGTAATTTGCGTATTGCTATTGACGAATCGCACGCAGAAATTACGATGTCGGATTTACCAACTGTTCGCGTGAGTGCTTCGCTGTATGTGCAATTGTTTCAGAACTTGTTGAGTAATGCTATAAAGTTTAAATCTTCACAAGAAATTCCTAAAATTCATATCTCATCAGAAACTTTTGAAAACGGATTTCTGTTTAAAATAAAAGATAATGGTGTAGGTATTAACGTTGAACACCGCGAGCGAATATTCGTTATTTTTCAACGTTTACATTCGCGCGATAAATACGCTGGCACAGGTATCGGTCTTTCAATTTCCCAAAAAATTGTGCGCCAATTTGGCGGTAAAATTTGGGTTGAAAGTGAAGAAGACAAAGGTGCAACGTTTTGTTTTACGCTGCCACAGAATTAGGGAATAAGGAATAAGTAACAACGAATAGGGTTAAAGTTTTTATTTATTTTATTTATTTTATTTATTTTTACGGATTTCGGTTTCTCTAAATTCTCTATTTTTAATTACTTGTTCCTTATTCACTGTTATGAAGTCTATTTTTCTCACTACGCGATTTTACGCGCTGTTTATTACGGCAGCACTAATGTATATCATAGCGTTTGGAAATACCAAAATTTTTATAGTAGCGGATTTGTTTTTGTTTTTGTGTTTCGGAATTATTTTATTCGACCTTGCATATTTATTTCGATTCAGACATCCGATTTTAGCCCAGCGAAAATTTGCGCGCCTGCTCTCACTCGGCGACGAAAATAACATAACACTCCAAATAGAAAATACGAAATCGCAACCGCTCCGATTAATTATTATTGATGAACTCCCGACGCAATTACAAGTACGCGATTTTTTTTTAAAATTAAAACTCAACGCCCACGAAAGCAAAGAACTTACTTATTCCGTTCGACCAACGACGCGCGGCGAATATTTATTCGGTGCACTTAACGTGTACATCGCCTCGCCAATTGGTTTTTTGCAACGCCGCATTATAATTGATTTAAAAAGTAAAGCGATGACGTTTCCATCCATTATGCAAATGCAACAACACAGATTACGCGTTTTCAGGCGGCAAAATCGCGATGCAGGTTCGCGCAAAATGTTTCGTTTAGGCAGTAGCTACGAGTTTGAGCAAATAAAACCTTACGTTGCAGGCGATAATTTTCGCGACATTAATTGGAAAGCATCGAGCCGATCGAACGAGTTACAGGTTAATATGTTTGAAGATGAGCGCGCGCAATCCGTATATTGCATTATTGATAAAAGCGGCACCATGCGCGCAACGTTTAACGGGATTTCTCTTTTCGATTACGCGCTCAATGCAACCCTTGCCGTCAGTAATATTGTTTTATTGAAAGAAGATAAAGCGGGATTAATTACTTTTTCGGCGAATCTCGGGACAACGCTTGCTGCGCGCGGACAAACTACGTACCTCAGGAATATTTTATTAGCACTTTATAAAGAAAAGCCTGGCGAAGAAGCATCCGATTATAATGTTTTATTTCGCGGATTGCAGCGCATTATTAGAACGCGTAGTTTGCTTTTGTTCTTCACCAATTTCCAGACTGAAAATATGTTGGAGCGCGCACTGCCCGTTTTGCGAAACATAAATAAACACCACGTTCTGTTAGTAATTTGTTTTAAAGATACAGAAATAGAAGCCGTATCGAAACAAAGGGTAGTGGATACAAAAGGTATTTTTTTGAACACAATGGTTCAGAAACACCTGAATAAACAGCAGCGCATTGAAGAAAAATTACGCCTCTCAGGCATCAAATGTGCGTTTATTGCACCCGAAGATTTATCGGCACAAACTATTAATGCTTACCTTAGTTTGAAAGCGAGACAATTATAACTTTCAATTAAACTTTCAATTAACTTTATTTTCTACAACTTATCCTTCGTTTTATTTATCTCGCTTTTCAATTCTTCGTACGGTGTGTAACCTTCCGCATCAGTTAAAGTGTTTTGCGCTCCGGTTTGATTATTTGAACCATATTGATTATTAACTTGGTTTCTTAATTCCTCCACTTTTTTTGTAAAAACGCCTTGAAGTATCAACCAAATAAAAACGAATGGATAAAAAATTACGAGATAGCCAATATGCATAAGTCCACCTAAAACACTTGTTTTAAAAGCATCAACAATGCTCGTTAAATATGCCAACACTACTTTATAATTCACAACCAAAGCAATTACAAGAAATATAACACCAAATTTGTACAACAAGGAAATTAGTTGAAAGAAAAGATACCCGAAAACAACCAACACAACTACACCAAAAATGAATGCGAATAATGAATTAAACGGACTTGGGTTTGGGTTTGAACCACTACTTCTGAAATTAAACGTCTGAATTGCCATAGCAAGGTTTTTGTTTTTTAAGAAATTGTTTGCACCATTCTGTTATTAAGATGGCACGGTTTTAGACTTATACCATCAGTAAAACAAAGATACTATAAGATTTTTAAGATTAGAGCATTCGTTGCTCTTCATGCGGGCGGGTGCAATTTATCGGGGGGTAGAATTGCACCTTAGCTCGCTATTTTTTATTACCTTTGCGCGTTTTAAATTTTCACCTTACTATCATGTCTTCAACATCCCCTATGCCTGATGTTCGTATCAATACTAAACTTTCGCACGGTATAAAAGCGTTCGCACCAGCTTCGGTGGCGAATGTTGCTTGTGGTTTCGATATTCTCGGGTTTGCTTTAGAAAAACCTGGCGATGAAATTATCGCGCGATTTACCGACGCGCACAAAGGACTAAAGATAACGCGCATTACGGGTGGTACATTGCCTTTTGCACCCGAAAAAAATACAGCGGGTTACGCAATTTTGAAATATTTAGAACATATTGGCGAATCGGAACGCGGTATTGAAATCGAGATTCATAAAAAAATGCCATTCGGTTCAGGTTTAGGTTCGAGTGCAGCAAGTGCAGTTTGTGGCGTTATGGCTGTGAATGAATTATTGAAACGGCCGCTTACTAAACGCGAACTACTGCCTTTTGCAATACTTGGCGAAAGCATAGCGAGTGGTGCTATTCATGCTGACAATGTTGCGCCGTCACTTCTTGGTGGATTTACTTTGGTACGTGATTCAAAAACAAGTGATGTTCACCGTATTCATGCGCCGCGTGGAATGTTTGCAACGGTCGTTTATCCGCACGTAGAAATTTTAACGCGCGAATCACGCGCAGCATTGAGTAAAGAAGTGTCGTTAAAAAATTCTGTACAGCAAAGTGCGAATCTCGGCGCGTTTATTATCGGTATGTTTAATTCCGATTTCGATCTCATTCGTCGTTCGCTCGTTGATATTATTATTGAACCTCAACGCGCACCTGCTATTCCAAGTTTTTATGAACTCAAAGCAGCCGCAGAAGCTTTAAACGTTTTGGGTTGTAGTATTTCGGGTTCAGGTCCTTCTGTTTTTGCGCTTAGTCAAAATAGTTTTATTGCTGAAAATGTAGCTGAGGCATTTCGTAAAATTTATACCGATACCCGCATCAAACATGACGTTTATATTTCTCCGATAAATAACGAAGGTGCAATTGTTTTTTAACGGACAACCATTAACTATTAATAAAGTTCCACGTGGAACAAATTAATTTTAAACTTTAAATTTTTATTGAGATGTTTTTTTATTCGACGAAAAATAAAAAAGAAAAAGTAGATTTTAAAACGGCATTGTTCAAAGGGTTGCCAGATGATAATGGTTTGTATATGCCTTTGCGATTTAATAAATTGCCGAAATCATTCTTTAATGTCATTGAAACAATGACGTTGCCTGAAATCGCATACAATGTCGCAAAAAATATTTTAACCAATTCTATTGATGATGCTGATTTAGTTTCCATCATTAAAAATTCTATAAATTTTCCTGCGCCACTTGTTCCTCTGAACGAATCAACACAAATACTTGAATTGTTTCACGGGCCAAGTCTAGCGTTTAAAGATTTTGGTGCGCGCTTCATGGCGCAGTGCATGAGTCATTTTCTTCTGAAAGAAAAAAAAGAAATTACTGTTTTAGTAGCTACTTCAGGCGATACTGGTGGCGCGGTTGCAACTGGATTTTATAAAACATCTGGCGTTAAAGTTGTTATTTTATATCCGAAAGGAAAAGTGAGCGATATTCAGGAAAAACAATTAACAACACTCAGTGAAAATATTACGGCATTAGAAATTGATGGTACTTTCGACGATTGCCAAGCATTGGTTAAGCAAGCGTTTTTAGATTCAGAATTGCGCACGCGCATTAATTTAAGTTCAGCTAACTCTATTAATATTGCACGATTAATTCCACAAAGTTTTTATTATTTCGAGGCTTACAAACAACTCAAATTACAAGGCAAAACAGATATTGTTTTTGTTGTGCCATCTGGAAATTTTGGAAATATTACAGCGGGATTGTTCGCTCAAAAATTAGGACTACCTGTTCATAAATTTATTGCTGCAGTTAATGCAAACGATATTTTCGCGAAATATATTCAAACCGGAGAATTCAAGCCAAAACCTTCCATCCGAACTATTTCAAACGCAATGGATGTGGGTAATCCTTCAAACTTTGCGCGTATTGATTTTTTGAATGGATCTTCGTGGCATAAAGTTAAAAATAATATCGCTTCTTATACTTTCACTGATGCTGAAACAGAAGTAGCAATGCGCGAAGCGATGGACAAATACAATTATGTTTTAGAGCCACACGCAGCCGTTGGTTATTTGGCGTGGCAAAAATTTGTATCCGAAACGAAGACTGATGCAACGGGAATAATTTTGGGAACAGCACACGCCGCAAAATTTTATGACGACGTGGTGCGCATTATAAAATCTAAAATAATTATTCCAGAATCGTTGCAAAATATTTTGCAGAAAGAAAAAATTGCGGTAGCTTTAGTCCCAGATTTTAAACTGTTTAAAAGTTTTCTGTTGGATAATTTTTAAACTAAAACTAAAATTAGAATTTTTGATTTTTCCAAACTTAAAAACGCTGTTACGTTTAATTGTTCCACGTAGAACAAAAATATTTTTCCTTTTTATTTCGCTAATAATTATCAACCTATTTAGTATCAATTAATTTTTTTAAAATGAAAAAACATTTATCGCTCTATTTTTCAATTAAAAACGTCATGCTTTTAGTTTGCTGTTTGAGTTTTTCAATTCAAACTAAAGCACAAGACAAAGAACCATCGAAGGATTTTCAAGATAAATTCCGACAATTGGAAGAAATTTTACCGACACCGAACGAGCAACGCACTGCAAGTGGCGCGCCAGGTAAATCGTATTGGCAGCAACAAGCCGATTACTTAATGGATTTAGATTTGAACGACGACACGCAAGTTCTGAACGGAACGGAAACAATCACTTATACCAATAACTCACCTGATCCGTTGAGTTATGTTTGGTTGCAACTCGATCAAAATACTTTTCAGAAAGATGGTATCGCCATTAAAACGCGGGAAAGTTCGTTCAGCGATAAAATGACACTGCGCCAACTCAACAGTATTAATATTAATACCGATTATGGGTACACAGTCGAATACGTGCGCGATGCAAATAATGCTGCGTTGCCGTTTACAATCAATGAAACGATGATGCGCGTAGATTTACCAAAAAATTTGCTTCATGCTGAAAAATTAACTCTGAAAGTAAAATGGCATTTTCACATCATTGATCGCTTGGCAACAGCCGGAGCGGGTCGTTCCGGCTGGGAATATTTTCCTGAAGATAAAAACTATTTGTACACCGTTGCGCAGCATTACCCGAGAATGTGTGTGTATAGCGATGTAACAGGTTGGCAAAATAAACAATTTTTAGGTGCTGGTGAGTTTACTTTATCTTTCGGGAATTACGAAGTGCGCTTAACTGTTCCTGCCGATCACATTGTTGGCTCGTCTGGTGTTTTACAAAATCCGAAAGAAGTTTTAACGGCTGCACAGATTGACCGATTCAATCGCGCCAAAACAGAATACACAACGCCTGTAATTATTGTAACTGAAGCAGAAGCGCGCGAAGCCGAAAAAACTAAATCAATAGCGCGTAAGACCTGGATTTTTAAAGCAGAAAACGTGCGCGATGTTGCGTTTTGTAGTTCGCGTAAATTTATTTGGGATGCTATGGGTGTGAAACAAAGCAACGGTACAACGCCAATTGCGATGTCGTATTATCCGAAAGAAGGTAATCCATTGTGGGAAAAATACTCGACAAAAGTTGTAGCGCATACGTTGCGCTCGTATTCAAGTCATACGTTTCCTTATCCTTACCCTATTGCGATTTCTGTTCACACCGATCAAATCGGCATGGAATATCCAATGATTTGTTTTAACGGTGGCAGACCCGAAAAAGATGGCACTTACAGCGATAGAACAAAATACGGAATGATTGGCGTTATTATACATGAAGTAGGACACAATTATTTCCCAATGATTGTAAATAGCGACGAGCGTCAATGGACTTGGATGGATGAAGGTTTAAACTCTTTTTTAGAATTTTTAGCGCAACAAGAATATGAACGCGATTATCCAAGTCGTCGCGGACCGCCAGCAAATTTGGTTGATTATATGAAAAGCGACAAATCAACTTTAGAGCCTATTATGACTAATTCAGAATCGTTGCGCCAATTCGGTAATAATGCGTACGGTAAACCAGCAACAGCACTTAATATTTTGCGCGAAACGGTTATGGGTCGAGAACTGTTCGATTTTGCTTTTAAAACGTACGCCAATCGTTGGATGTTTAAACACCCAATGCCTGCCGATTTTTTCAGAACGATGGAAGACGCATCAGGCGTTGATCTCGACTGGTTTTGGCGTGGTTGGTTTTACACTACCGACAATGTTGATATTGCTATCAGTAATGTTCGCGCCTTAAAAGTTAGTCCGAAAGATCCGACGGCTGAAATGGCGGCGCAAAAAGATAAAGACAATGCACTACCAAAATCAATTACGGGTATGCGTAATAAAAAAGATATTGCCCAAACGATGGATGAGCGCGATCCAAGTCTGAAAGATTTTTACTCGAATGATATGCAATATGCCGTCACCACTATTGATAAAGAGGAGCAGCAAAAGTATATCAAAAGCTTGAGCCCGGAAGAGAAAAAATTTTACGATGAGCCAGCGAATTATTACGAAGTGTCGTTTACGATGAAAGGCGAATTACTCTCGCCGATTATTTGCGAATTGCAATACACCGATGGCACGTCGGAATATAAAAATATTCCTGCCGAAATTTGGCGAATGGGTAAAAAAACTGTGACGAAAGTTTTTAAATCGCAAAAAGAATTAAAGCAAGTCGTGCTCGATCCATATCTTGAAACGTGCGACGTTGATGTGAGCAATAATTATTTCCCGAATAAGCCGCAAGCTACGCGTTTTGAAATTTTTAAACGCAATGCAAACGGCGGTGAAAACGCAATGCAAAAAGCATCGCGTGCGAAGAGTAAAGATGGTGGTGCAGGTGGTGGTAGCAAATAAATAAGTTCAATACTATAAAAAACCTCGTCTCTAATTTAGGGACGAGGTTTTTATTATAAATTTTTAAAAAAGATTCATAAGTCAGCAACAATTTTTTCCAGTGTTGTGCGCAATTTAAAATCTTTAGTGAGTAAGTTACTGATATAATTGGCAGTGAAAATAGTTTCGGTGGCAGTGTAAAATCGGCGAGAACGCTCGATGTTGACGAAACTTAAATTAGAAAACCAAGGCTTGATTGCGCGAAGGCAATGTGCAGCGCAAACAGAATCGCAAGCGAAATGAATTCCGAAATCGCTCGAAAGTTCAGACAGATTTGTGTGTGTAAGAATAAAAACAAAAACATCGGGCGAAGTGAGAACGCTATCGAAGCAGTACAATTCATCTTGAACAGCCGTATAAAAATCGCGTAATAGTTGCACGTGGTATTTAGTTTCTAAAAAACCAAAATTTGTGACAGACCCATCCACATCCAAGTCTTTATGCTTGTGTAGTTCTACATCTTTCGACACGTAACGATCGCACTGTTCAATCAAATAAGTATTGGAAATTTTTAAAAAAAAGAGTTGCATTTTTTGCAATTCGGTCGGATCGCTTATACTGTTGGCTAAACTTTCTTTAAAATCGTTTTCAAGTTTTTCAAATTCGGAACACAGTTCTTTTAAGTAAGCGCGTTTGTCCGTTTTGTTTCGCTTTAGTAATTGCTCGCGCATTTCCGATTTAAATAACCAAAAACGTTCGTCTAAAGCCATTTCTAAATTGCGCACTGACGCAAAATTATATACCTCTGTAAAAGATTTTGACAGTGCCTCTACCCAATTAAACTCGTTTACATAATTATTATCGGCATCCACAGTTTTCAGCACGTCGTTGTATGTTGTATTAATCTTGAAAATTAGAACAACAAAATTAAAGAAAATAAACGTTTTTTCAAACAATAAAAACAAAATGTTTTTAAAAGCCTATAATTTTTCTAATTCTTCCCAATACTCTACGGCGCGACGTGTATGCGGAATGCAAATAGAACCACCGACTAAATTAGCAACTGCAAACACATCCCAAATTTCAGCTTTTGTTACGCCGAGTTCGTGGCATTTTCCGAGGTGGTATTTAATACAATCGTCGCATCGCAAAACCATAGAAGCTACCAATCCTAAAAGTTCTTTCGTGCGTTTATCCAAAGCACCATCAACATACGTTTGGTTGTCTAAACTCCAAAATCGTTTGATGACTTTGTTGTCTTCGGCTAAAATACGCGCATTCATGCGCTCGCGGTAATCGTTAAATTCTTCTATCATCGTCATAATTTATTTTTTTATAGTCTTATAAGTATTTTAAATAGCGGTTAAATAATTTCTGCGTACTTCGGACTTTCCAGTTTTATAATACCCGACACCTATTCTCGCATAAGCATTATCGCCGCCATTGTTTCAATAGATTCATAAATACACCCAATTTTTAAATTTTCGTTTTCGGCGTGCTGATTATTATCGTAATTAACAACGGGTACAGTAATAGGCGGTGATTTTAAGATTGTTTCAAACAAAAAAAGCGGTAAACTTCCACCTGCCGATGGCAATAAAACCAATTGTTCAGAGCTCGTCAGTTGAACTGCTTTCACGATGCGCTGTGCCAAAGGTAAATCCATAGAAGTGCGTTGTGCGTTATAACCAGAACCATTTGTAACCATAATGATATTTGGATATTTAGCGCGCTCTTCATCGGTAGGTTCGGTTGTAGTAACAAAAAACCCTTGCTTTTTGATGTGATTAATCACTTTTTGTATTTGTCGTTCCGCATCGTTGCCTTTAACCAAGCGCAAATCTAAAGTAGCCATTGCAGTTGTTGGAATCACATTAGCAGCTAATTTACCTACATTAGCACTCATCATTCCGTTAATATTGAGCGTGGGAAGCGAAGCGATAGACTCATAAAAACTGCGGTTAGGATTTTCTGTTTGCGCAAATACCAATTCGCGTTGCATCATCAGGGAAGGATCGGGAATGAGTTTAATAGCGTCTTTTTCACGCGCACTCAACGGCGTGACATCGTCATAAAAACCATCAACAAGTACTTTGCCTTTGTCATCTTTCATGCTTGCTAGCAGTTGAACCAATTTTAAAGCTGGATTTGGTGCCCAATTCCCGTAATTTCCACTGTGCAAAGGTCGTTTCGCTCCATAAACTGTTAAATTCATATTCACATCTCCACGTACACCAAAAACGATTTGCTTTCTTCCTGATGCGTGGATAGGACCGTCAGAAATCACCCACAAATCGGATGAGAGTAGATTTTTATGCTTTTCTAATATTTTTCCTAAATTTGGTGAGCCAGCTTCTTCTTCACCTTCAAAAAAGAATTTTATATTTATGTTAGGTTGCAGTCCAGATAGCTTTATAGCATAAAAAGCATTTAAAATTCCGAATACGCCGGCTTTATCGTCAGCAGCAGCGCGCGCATAAATGCGCCAATCGTTATTGATTACTTCGTTTTCTTTCGGAAATTCTATGAACTTTCCGCCTTTATCCAATCTATCTGTTACTAATTGCGGTTTAAAAGGTTCTAAACCTGCCGACCAATTTTTCGGCGTAACAGGTTGACCGTCGTAATGTGCATAAAAAATAATAGTAGTTGTCGCTTTCGGGTTTATAATTTCGCCATACACCGCAGGTATAGAATTATCGGCTTCTAAAAGTTTACCTTGAATACCACGCTTCTCCATCATTTTCAAGATGAATTGCGCATTTTGTCGCAATTGTTCCGGGTCATTACCTGTGTTTGGGATACTTAAAAAAGAGAAATATTCTTGCAGTAATTCATACCGATGCGTTTGATGAAAGTTACTAATTTTTGTAAGCTCCTCTTTAGTCTGCGCTTTTATGGTAAAAGCCAAACAAATAAAAAGATTAAAATGTATGAAAATTTTTCTGTTAAACATTTTGCGCGAAAGTTTAAAGTATTTAAGGTGCAAATTACACAAAAATATTAAATTACTTCTATCGCTTGTTTTGAGGACTAGTAAAACAAAAAAAGCGTATAAGTGTAAACCTTAAATTTTAGTATTAAGCAAAAAAAAACCGCGCACCTTTTTTACTGGAACGCGGTTTGTGTCTTCTTACTCCAAAAATAATCTTACTCCAAAAATAATCTTACTGAACTTTCACAATAGATTTTACTTGTTGGATAGACTCGTTCTGTAAACGAACATAGTATAAACCGTTCGGTAAATATCCGCCGTTGAAATAAACGCGGTAATCGCCTGCAACATATTGTCCGTCAACGGGTACTGCAATAATTTGACCTTCAGCATCAATCACCTGAACGAGTGTGTGTCCACCATACGTTGTAAAACTTATAGTTGTTGCAAAATCGAACGGATTAGGATATGCCGAAATTAAATTTAAGCCTGCAGCTTGATTTGCATCGTGTGTGGCAGTTGTTGTAGTACACGCATTTGGCGAAATAATGGGTAAATACTGATACGTATTGAGCAAAATTGTTTTAACTTGAGCATCGGGCGTACAAAACCAATCGCGCATAATAGTTCCATACACTGAACGGAAATCGTATTGCATCGGAATATTATTATTTACATTAGCACCGGTTGGCACTTGAACATTTGTGCCGAGTACACCACCATTTAATTTTGTACCCATTATAAACATCGGATATGCAGCACCATGATCTGTTCCACCCGATGCGTTCGATTGAATTCGACGACCAAATTCTGAGAATGTCATTGTCAATACGCGATCTGCAACGCCAGATTTTTCTAAATCGCGTTGAAACGTAAGTAACGCATCGTTTAATTCACCTAAACGATTTGCTTGATTACCTTTAGTATGGTCTGTCGGATCAACTTGTATAGCATGCGTATCGAAACTGCCGCCAACGGTTACAAAATAAACGCGCGTTTTCAATCCACCTTTAATAAAACGCGAAACACGCGAAAGTTCTGAGCCCAGCGTGGTGTTCGGATAAGTTACAGCCGTGCTCAAAGATTTATCGAAAGCCGCTTTAACAACTTTTCCATAAGTATCAGATTGAACAGCGACTTGTTGCAAAAATTTTAGTTCTGTTCCCGCTTTACCAGTTCCCATGTTTATTCCACCGTCCGTTAAAAACGAATACGGATTCGATGGATCAGAGACAGTAATTCCCATTAAAGTACTCAAACCTTCAAACGTTACGGAAATATCATTCGTCTCAATGCCGAGCGGATCGGGCATCGTTGTGTTTGGAAAACCTGTTGGAAAATTCGGATATTCGTTCGTTAAATAACGACCTACCCAACCCGATGTTAAAACTTTATCGGAGTCTGCACCCGTCATTAAAATATCGGTGGCTCTGAAATGTGAAAAACTTTGGTTTGGGTAACTCACACTCTGAACGATTTTAATTTTTCCTTCGTTGTAAAGCGTCTGAACACCCGTTAAAGCAGGATTTAAACCTGTAACGGTATTACCGTTAAGTTTTAAAACTTGCGCTGCCGGAATCAAAATATTACTGCGGTTAGCAGTTAGTGCATCGTATTGATCTAAAGGAATGACCGTATTTAATCCATCATTGCCACCAGCTAAACGCACAATGACTAAAACTTTATCGGTTTCCGTGTAAGGATTTAAGAGTTGTGACATCAAGCCAGAAAGACCTAATGACTTAACACTCATTCCTTGTATGGTGCTCGGTATTACAATACCCGCAGCAGAATGTTTTATAAAATTTCTTCTTTTCATCTTGAAAAAATATTTTTTATGAATGAATGTTTAAGCTAATTGATACTCTGGGCGATCCGCCAAAAATTTAAATAATTTTGTTAAACGCGTGACGACAATATTAGCATTTACGGCACTCGGCGTAGTTTTATACGCCGTCCAAGCATCCGTCCAATAGTGATCGGAAGCCTGACCATTTAATAAAATTGTTGTTTTTAAATACGCTTTGAACGTATCACCGACTGGTATGCGATACATTATTTCCAATGATCGGGTAACGAGTAAATTTGGATCGTAAGCATCTTGACCAAATTGATCAGTGAAAGTTAATACATCGGCGTAAATCTTTTTATTATTACCTAAGTTAAATCCTGTGGTAGTAAAAAACTGATCGGCGAAACGCAAACGCTTAGGCAATGAATCGGTATTAATCCAGAACTCATGGAAAGTTGGTTCTTGATAGTAAGCTTGCCAACCCGCAACATTTGGAGGATCTGCCAATGCTTGACCTTGACTATCGGCACCGTTACCATTAGCAACAAGCTGATACCAACCCTGATATTGCTGAACGTAATCCGTTGAAGTTGGGAAAGCGGTATTAAACTCGCGCACCATACCAACCAAATGATCAATAGGACTTTTAATAAGCGCGTCTCTGTTAACCATATCAAAAAAATGTTGGCTGTTGAAAAGCGCACTCAAAACAGGTTTGATATCATAAGTCTGACGAAAAATTGCAGCCAATGGTGCAATCACTTCTGTTTCAATTGTAGCATCAATAACATAATACACGAAAAAACGGTACAAGCGGCGTACAACATATTTAGCCGATTCATCCGTCGCTAAAAGCATATTGACAAAAGCAGTAATTTCTGTATCGGGTGCGGCGGCTGTAGAAGTTCCTTTAATAACCGTATTATTGTAATACGCCGAAAAAGTTTTATCAGTTATATCGTGATTGTTTAACGTAAAATAAGATTCCCAGCGATTTTTTGGTACTTCCGTTGCATCGTTCGGATTAAGTTTGAAAGTTGCTTGTCGCACACCCCAACCTGTTAATAATTTTGCAGCAGTTTTTACGTCAGTTTCTGTGTAAAGCGAATTAGGTCCTTTGCCTTGCGTAAAAAGTTCTTGCACCTCGCGACCGTAGTTTTCATCGGGCGCAGATTTTACATTTTTATACCCGTTTAAATAACGAAGCATATTCGGATCGAGCGTAACTTCTTTGACGAAAGTTTTAAAATTGCCAAGTGCGTTACGGCGTAACATAACAACATGATTGTACATATACAAAGCAGAGGTGTCGAGTGCGCGCGTAGCAAAATGATTGTGCCAAAACAAAACCATTTTTTCATGAATACTCTGGGTTTGATTTACCATGTTACCAATCCACCAAGCACGAAGCGAATTTATACGTGCACCGTTGTAGGTTCCGTTTTCCGTATCGTAAGCCCAAACGGCACCTGGCGCAATGCGGTCATCGGTGTTGGCAGTTGTGCCGTAATTATTTATCGGCGGTATAGGTTCAGTCGTTGGTTGGACTAGTAAAGTGCTAACAACTTCTGCAAGTGTTTTACCTGTGAAAGCATCAATATCATCTTTCTTCACACCAAACAAAGTTCGTTTGAGTAAATGAATCAGTTCATCTCTGCCGAACGTACCAGTATAAGGTGTAATTCCTAACAGTGGCATTGTTGGTAAGGCTTCTTCAGAGCGCATACATTAAGGAGTTTAAATGAAAGAAATGGTTGAATAAAAGTTTTAGAATGCGTTTTCTAAGTTGTGACTTCAATATACGCCTAAAGTTAAATGAAGCAATAGAATTAAATTAGAAAAATAAAAAATTTAACATTCGATCAACAAATCAAGTGCTCAATTATAGCCTAAAACAAAAATAGCTTCAAAGCGAATGCTCTGAAGCCATTTTTATCAATCACATTAATCGTCTAAACAAAAATCTTATTGGGGCATTAAAACCGTGTCAATAACGTGAATCACACCATTGCTTTGGTTAACGTTTTTGATGGTAATCATTGATGTTCCGCCTTTAGCATCCGTCAACATGATACCGTGTCTGCCGTGAAAAGTGGCTTTCAATGTTCCGCCCTGAACTGTTGTTAAAGTTGCTGAACCTTTACCGTCTTTAATCATTTTCGTAAGGTCGCGCGAAGAAACTTTACCAGACACAACGTGGTACGTTAAAATTGTTGTAAGCGTCGCTTTGTTTTCCGGCTTTACTAAAGTTTCTACTGTTCCAGCAGGCAATTTATTGAATGCAGCATTTGTTGGTGCAAAAACCGTAAACGGACCTGCGCCAGAAAGTGTTTCGACCAAACCAGCTGCTTTAACAGCTGCCACTAAAGTTGTGTGATCTTTTGAATTTACAGCGTTTTCGATAATGTTTTTTGTTGGGTACATTGCTGCGCCACCAACCATTACTGTTCCGCTCATTGAGCTTTGTGCATACATTGACACCGTTAAGAACGCTGCCATTAAAACTAATCCTAAATTTTTCATTGTAAAAATGTTTAATTAATAAAGTAAGAACTGAATACATCTACGTAATGATAAATCCGTTTGGATTGTTTAAGTTAAATTTTTATTTTTTCTTAACTGTGGTTGAAATTCACATCGGTCTTTTATTTTGAAGATT
>JAYVNP010000008.1:0-2416 GCA_043758385.1 Saprospiraceae bacterium | reverse complement strand
CGCTAATTCGAGGAATATTTTTTATTTTTTTTTCAATGAGATAAAATTGGCTTTGTTTTTGGAATATGACAGGAATGAAAGGTAATCGTGCAACGATTTATAAAAGAATCTTTACCGGACGTTACTTTTTGAATTTAATATACATACAGAGAAAATAATTACACCTAAGCATGCAATTTTACGAAATAATTAATCCGAAAAAACAAGTATCTATTCTCAGTTCCTCTGCGAAAGCTCCATTTTTCTTTTTTAACGTAACCTAAAAAAGGTAATTTAATGGATTATAAAAAAAAAAGATTGAATTTTGTTAACGAAGTGTTGCACAGTAATTATTAGTGACATATATTTGTGTCAATAATCTTAATCAGGAAATTTAAACCGGATATTACATGGATAAATTCGACACCGCATAGTGTAGAAATCAATCAAAAAAAGTACGCAGTAGCAGCCCATGAACGCATATTAATCAAACAACGCTTTTAAATTTAAGTATTCTTTTCAATCGGGCTTCTCTGTTTTCCAGTTCAATTTATTTACGATTCAGAATTGTATCTTAATCTTGTTGTGATGTTTTCACGATAAGTGTGCCAATTTTAAGGTTTACTTAAAGTTAGTTTTAGATATCTATAAAACGAATCCTGTTTTTTACGAGCATTCAAAAATAATATTTTTGATACAATGTCGGAGGTATGCGCACACCTTGGCTTTCTGTTAAAAATTTTATTTTTTCAAGATATTGTTGCATTTAACTTACACGTTTTTAAACCTTTATTTTTTAATTTATTTTAATTCAAATCTCATGAAGAGGACGAATTTCTACCTCAGTTTTAATGGACTGATGTCAGCGTTCATGCTTGTATGTTTGTTTGTAGCCGGAACAGCTTCTGTTTCAGACGCTCAGACACTTGCATGTAAAGGCTCCATTAATGTTCAGTTAAGCAGTGCTACGTGTACTTATGTAGTAACGGCAGCAGATATTGCTGCTTCTAATCAAACAGGTACTGTTGCAATTCTTCGCGGTGGTGCAGTTGACCTTACAGCTACTTTCGTTGGTACGGACGTAACGCGTAATGGTCTTCAAGCCGTATTATTTACAGGTGCAACTTATGCAACTGCAACTGCTAAATGTTGGACAAACGTAACAGTGGAAGACAAAACACCACCGCTTATCGTTTGCCCTACTAACGTTAGAATTACTTGCAGCACGCCGACTACACCGCAATTCACGGGTGATTTCGGTATTATTGTGGCAAGAGGCGGCGCCGGTGCACAAACATTAGCTCCGGGAGCTGCTAACGGTACTTTTACCGATTGTACTTTAACGCTTGCTAATGCTCAGTTAAGAGACGAAAATTACACAGATGTTGTCACAGGTACTGTTTGTGCGGGTAACTTCCAAATTGCTCGTACTTTTACAGTAACTGACCACTTTGGTAATGTTAGTTTGCCATGTACTCAAATAATTTCAGTATTGCCTCCAAATCCGGGTGCTTATGTAGTTGATTCTTTAACAGTATCTTGTACTACAACTGATTTTTCTCCTGCCGCTTTATATGCTGCGGGTTTCAGAGCACCTAACAAATCAGCTTTTCCATATTTTGGTACTGATACGTTAAAAACGGCTAATGGTTCTTGTATCAATACAACTTACACTGATTTGCGTATGGACATTTGTCCGGGTAGCTACATGATTATGCGTACTTGGAAATTGTTCGCTTGCGGACAATCTTATTTATTGACTCAAGTAATTAATGTAACGAATACTACGCCTCCGGCAGTTACAATGTCGTTCAGCGATTATATTCCGGTTGCAAGCCAACTTTGTTACAGAGATTTGTGGGGCAATATTCAAGTTTTGCCTGCTAATTTACAATGTACAGCATTCCCTCGTACAGCTAACTTCGTTACTCCTAATTCAGAAGGTGGTGTTATAACTACGACACCTAAAGGTAGCGTTTATGGTTGTTCAGGTGACGTTTCTTTCAAATTTACTATTGCTAAACCTACATGCGGTGGTTTTGCAGTTATTACTTCAAACGACAGCCGTTTTGCAGTAACAGGTAGCGGTGCAAATTATTCAGTATCTGCTTTCGGTTTGCCTTTCGGTGTTACAACTGTTGTTTTTACAGCTACGGATCCTTGTAGTGGTTTGACATCGAGATTGACTGTTAATGTTAACGTTGTTGATAACGTATTACCCGAACCAGTCTGTATTCAAAATACACGCGCATCAATCGGTTCTGATGGTTCGGTTCGCATACCGGCTTCAGCTTTAAACAGCGGCAGTCACGATAACTGCGGTATCCAACAAATATTTGCTTCGCGTATGGATCAAATGACACCGGCTCCAGCTACAGCTGCTGCTGCTTGCGGTACTTTAGTGCCTGATCTTTGTGCTGCTTCTTATGCTGGAAAA
>JAYVNP010000007.1:0-52955 GCA_043758385.1 Saprospiraceae bacterium | reverse complement strand
TTGCGTTGGTTGTCACTAAAATTGAACCAGTATTTTTTCCGCACGTTGTCGGCGTTGGTGTAGCAGTTGCAGTAATTCCATTTGAATTTAAAATCGTTACACCAGCTGTAACCATACAACCTGTTAAACCATCTGCCACAGTTACGGTATAATTACCAGATGGTAAATTTTGCGGATTAGAACCAACTACACCAGCAACATTCCAAGTGAATATCGGATTTGCCGCGTTGGTTGTTACTAAAATTGAACCATTATTTTTTCCACAAGTTGTGGGCGTAGCTAAAATCGTTGCCGTAATATTACTCGAGTTACCAATTATGGCACTTGTCATAGCCATACAACCTGTTAAACCATCTGCCACAGTTACGGTATAATTACCAGACGGTAAATTTTGCGGATTAGAACCAACTACACCAGCAACATTCCAAGTGAATATCGGATTAGTCGCGTTAGTTATCACTAAAATTGAACCAGTATTTTTTCCGCACGTTGTGGGTGTAGCAACCGATGTAACAATAGGAAGCGATTTAACAGTAATTATTATGTGGTTAGAAATTATTGTACCACAAGAAGTGCTGTTAGTGATATAATAATCGCCGGCAGTTGAAACTATTATTGTTGGTGTTATTTCGCCTGTACTCCAAGTGCCACCATTATCATTGCCCGAAAGAATAATACTACTGCCTGCACAAATAGCAGTTGATCCATTCGCTCTAGCAACAGGAGTAACAGGTTGAACTCCCATAACTACACTATTGATATTTAAATTTATAGCACCGGCAGTTGTAAAAGCTTTACCTGTAAGCGATGCCCCCGATAAAAAACTCAATGCACCAGAAGCAATAATTGTTCCTTTGAAGACGGAATTCGCGCCTAAAGAAACGGCACCATTAACTTGAAAAATGACGTTCGTACAAGTTGCGCCGTTAACAAGTAAAACTCTTGCGTTGGTTGAACTTGCTAAAGCGCCATTGATTTTAACAATAAAAACGGCATTCGGATTACCTTTCGCGTCGAAAGTTAAATCGCCGTCAATGGTTGATGCGCCGCCCAAGCAGTAAACATTGGGTGTAATGACTTGTCCATTTCCTAATCCGACTGGCAAAAACATTGCACAATTTTGCGCACTTAAATTTCCATAAGCCGCTGAAACATCAATCGCCGCTTGGTTAGCGGAAGGATCCGCTACGTGCGATGTACCAAAAACAACTCCTGGAGGAAATCCGTTAAAAGCACCCGCATTCGTGCCTATGTCGCCCGTGACAACTGTATTACCAACATTATTTATCGCACCGGATGCTGTAAATAAAACATAACCTGATTGACAAATAGTTTGGAAAGGAAAAGAAAAAAGAAATAGTGCAGTGATTAATGATAGTAGTTTGTTTGACATAACAGAAAGTTTAAAGTGAAGAATGTTTTTTGCAGTACAATATTAACTCAATAATTACTAAAACTTTATAAAATTATTTATTTAACTTACATAATTAACATATTGGCTCTAAACAATAATCTTAAAACTCGGGAATCAGGGATTCGGGAATCAGGGACTCGGGAATCAGGTGTGTTTTGTTTATCTTTTTACATTGAACAAAAAGTAATTTTGACAACACATTTTTTTTATCAAATTTTTTTTAAACAAGAAAAATTTGATAAAATTTTACACATTCAAATATGTAAGATTTAGTAGCAAACCAATTTGTAAATTGAAAAATGTGTTTTTAAATTTGGTATGTGGATATATCATTCATCATGCGACTTTAAAAATTAATTTTCGTTTTTTTAATTTTCGTATTTGTCATTACTTGTTATTTTTGCGCAAATTTATAGGTTCTACTAAATTATTGCGTTACACAATTTCTTTTTTAATTTGTAAAGTTCACACATTAGGTTTTAAATTTAGATTGTATTTCAGTTTACTAAGCTAACCATTACTTTTTTTGCAATAATTTTAAATATTGTTGATATGAAAGATAATTTTTCAAAGCAAGCAGCAGTGTATGCACAGTTCAGACCGCGCTACACAGAAAATATATTTAAACCTATTATTGATTTGTGCATAGAAAAAAATACTGTTTGGGATTGCGCAACAGGCAATGGGCAAGCGGCTGTTATTTTGGCGCAGTCTTTTAAAAAAGTTTTTGCGACCGACATCAGTCAAAAACAAATTGACAATGCAATTCAATCTGAAAATATTGTTTACAGTCTATCAAGCGCTGAAAACGCACATTTTGATAAAAATTCACTCAATTTAATTGTCGTGGCGCAAGCAGTACATTGGTTTAATTTTGAAAAATTTTACACCAATGCCAATACGTTTTTAAAACAAGATGGCATCATTGCATTGGTGGGATATGGTATTCATTCCGTCAACGCCGAAATTGATGGGGTTGTAAATAATTTTTACGCGCAAACGATTGGCTCTTATTGGGATTCAGAACGCAGATACATTGAACAGCATTATACAACTATTCCTTTTCCATTCGATGAAATTAAAATTGCTGAAACGCAAATGCACTTCGATATAAATTTTGAAAGTTTTATAGGTTATTTAAATTCGTGGTCAGCAGTTCAGCATTTTAAAAATAAAAATAATTATAATCCTATCGAATTAATCGAAAAGTCTCTTAAAAATATTTGGGGTGAAAGTTTAAACCAAATAAGTTTTCCAGTATTTTACCGCGTCGGAAAAAAGATGTAATTTTGTTTGTCTTTTTAAAAAATTATTTTCATGAAAAAGTTTATTGCTGAAATTGACGTGATGCCGCGCCGCGAATTATTAGATCCACAAGGTAAAGCAGTGACGCTGAATATAAAAAATTTGGATTTGCATGGCATGGACGATGTGCGTATCGGTAAACACATTAGCGTCGAAATTTCGGCGGACGATGCCAAACATGCGCATTCGCTTATTCAATCAGCTTGCGAAAAATTACTCGCCAACCCCATTATGGAAACGTTTAGTTTTAAGATTTCCGAAGATTAATCGAATGAACGAAACCATTGTTGCCCTTTCAACCGCGCCAGGGGTTGGCGCTATTGCCGTTGTTCGATTGAGCGGCGACGAAGCACTCAAAATTGCCGATAAATTTTTTGTGGGAAAAAACCCGCTCGCTACACAAAAATCGCACACGGCGCATTTTGGAATTATAAAATCGCTCGAAGGCATTGTGATTGACGAAGTTGTGGCGACAGTTTTTGTTGCGCCAAACTCTTATACTTCAGAAAATATTGTAGAAATTAGTTGTCATGGTGCGCCGTATATTGCGCAGCGCATTATCGAATTGGCATTTCAATTTGGTGCGTGCTTGGCAAAACCCGGTGAGTTTACGTTGCGCGCGTTTTTAAACGGCAAAATGGATCTTTCGCAAGCGGAAGCTGTGGCTGATTTAATTTCGGCTCAGAGTGAAGCGAGCCATACTTTAGCGTTGCAACAAATGCGCGGAGGCTATTCAAACAATTTAAAAAATTTGCGTGAACAACTCATTCGTTTTGCTTCGCTGTTAGAACTCGAACTTGATTTTTCGGAAGAAGATGTAGAGTTTGCTAATCGCGGTGAATTGCGCGCGCTGCTTCAGAAAACACAGCGCGAAGTTTTACAACTTGAAGCAAGTTTTAAACTCGGTAATGTTTTGAAACAAGGCGTTGTAACGGTTATTGCCGGCAGACCGAATGCCGGAAAATCTACGTTACTCAATGCACTTTTAAATGAAGAGCGTGCTATTGTCAGTGAAATTCCAGGCACTACACGCGATACAATCGAAGAAGAACTCGTCATTAATGGTGTAATTTTCCGATTGATTGATACCGCAGGAATTCGCGAAGCGACGGATAAAATTGAAGCACTCGGTATAAAAAAAACGTTTGAAAAAGCGGGAACTGCCTCTCTAATTATTTACGTCGCCGATGCGTTAACGCTGAATATTAATGATATTGAAAACGATTTACAATCGCTGGGCGTTTTACAAAATTCAAAAACACAAGCACACGTTCTGCTCAATAAATTCGATTTAATAACTACGTCCGAAGAACAAATTCATTTAAAAATAATTACCGACGCGCTGCATTCAAAAAAAATACTTTACACCATTCTTTCTGCCAAAAATAATGCGCATGGTTCAGCTGCGCTCACCGATTTTAAAAACGCCCTGTACAACCAAACTATTCATCAAAAACTCAGTGCTGAAAATATTGTTGTTTCTAATGCGCGTCATTACCAAGCGTTGCACAGTACCAACACTGCACTCAATGCTGCGCTCATCGGATTAAGCAATAATACCGCTACCGATTTTATCGCTTTAGATATTCGTCAAGCACTATTTCATCTGGGTGAAATTACAGGCACTGTGAATACAGACGATTTATTGGATTCTATTTTTAGGAATTTTTGTATAGGGAAGTAATTTAAGTCAATTAATTTTGTTTAATAAATGTATGTCAGCCCACACAATTAAAAAAATATTATGAGAGAAATTATAGCTGAGCGTTGGATTGTACGCATTATAGGAATTAAAAAATTATTAATTTCTGCTGCATTTGCAATATTTGTTTTTGGTTTATTAACTATTTTACAATTTAATCCAACTAACAGAATTATTGTGAGTTGGGATGCTTTTTGTTTACCCATGATAATTTTAAGTTGGATACTTTTTTCTACAACAAAGCAAAATGAGTTGTGCGACATTGTTGAAAGTCAGGACGAAAATTTGGAAACTATTTTCGCAATTGTCATTGTAGCAATAGTTTTAAGTATTGTAGGTGCTTTAACTTTAATGACAGAAAAAAACGATACCTCTGATAATAAAATTTTACACACCTTAATTTTGCTCTCACCTATTTTGCTTTCTTGGGTACTGTTGAATACAATATTTACTATACATTACGCACGTTTGTATCATTACAGCAAAAAGTTAGCTAAAGGTGATAAAGTTGGAGGCGTTGATTTTCCGGGAGAACAGGAACCGGACTATATTGATTTTGCCTATTTTTCTTTTGTAATCGGTATGACATTCCAAGTATCGGATGTAACAATAAGTTCTAAAGTTATCAGACGATATGTTTTAATGCACAGTATAATTTCTTTTATTTTCAATACAATTATTATTGCACTTACTATAAATGCGTTGGCAGGTTTGAGACAGTAACAAGTGTTTTAAATTTTTATCCCAATTCGCATTTCCATTTACTTTTTAAGCCCTCATACTGTTCGTTGGCTTCAGCAATTTTCCATTGATTAAAAAAAACTTGAGCTGCTTCTGCTTTTTCTTGTTCGCCGGTGCCGCGTTCTAACAAATGATAATCGTTACCGGCATCATATTTTTTTCCGCCTTTATAGTTGGCATAGCGACGTGCGCGCGTAAATCCCATTTGCAGGTATTTACGCGCCATATCTGCACCGACAAAATCATCGTCTTTCAAATACATTAAAAATTGTTGAAAAATCTTTTCGGCACTGATTTCTGCAAGTGCTTTAGTTTTAAATCGCCAATTGATACCAATTTCTCTTTTATATGGTTCGCAAATTAAAACGCCTTGTTCACCTTTACCCACGCGATACAACTCCGGATGTTCCCGATAATTAATATCGGGCTTCCAGGCATAAACAGATTTATTGAAATTAAGGTATGATGGACTGTCACTCATAAAATTTTAAACAGCTTCTTCCATAATTACATACCAAACGCCGATCTCAATTTTTTTGTAGCCAGCATCATTGCGTCTTTAGCTTGTGGCACTACGGCGCCCATGCCAAAAAATTCGTGCGTTACACCTGTATATAGTTCGTAATCAGTATCTACTTTAGCTGCCTTCAATTTATCGCTCAATAGTTTACCTTCTGATTGTAACGGATCAATTTCTGCACCGATAATTAATGTTTTAGGTAAACCTGATAAATTAGCTTTTACCAAACTAATTCTTGGATCGGCACTTTGCGACATTGAACTCAACGTGTTTTTTACAAACCATTCCATCATAGGTTTATTGAGTGGTTTTGCGGCACCATAATTTACATAGCTCTGGTCCATCATGTCGTTATTAGCTACTGGATAGACTAACACTTCATATAATGGCATTTTTATTTTTTTATCGCGCGCCATAATACTCACATTTGCTGCTAAATTTCCGCCTGCACTTTCACCGACTAATGCAATTCTCGATGTATCAGCATTAAAAGAACTTGCATTTTTTAGAACCCATTTATAAGCATCAAAACTTACAGTGTGTGCCGCCGGAAATTTATGTTCAGGAGCTTTCGGATATTCAACTGAAACTACAATAGCTCCGACTTGTTCGCACAAACCTTGAGCACTGCTGCCATAAACATTAATATCGGCAATAACCCAACCGCCACCATGATAATACACAATAATCGGAAACGGTGCTGAACCTTGTTTAGGTGTGTAGATACGCACGTGCGTTGTGCCATTAGTTACAGGAATATCTTTTCCCATTGTATCGCATAATGCAGGTGGCATCGTCATATTGTAATCGTGCATTACTGCAACAACTGCATCTGCGGGTGTTGGCTGCATACGCGCTTCTTTAGCGGTTAAAGTCTCGATGGGTTTACCGTTTAAAGAAATAAGTTTTTCAATGACAACTTGCATCTCGGGTTTGATTGATTTTCCCCAATCAGGCGCAGGCATCGCAGGTTTTAGAGTTACTTGTTTGTTTTCTTTTACAATACTATCGTTTGCCATTTTTTCGGCTGTTTTTGGTGCTGTTGAGTTATTGCACGAAAATAGAGAAGCCATGAAGCAAAAAAGTAAAAAAATTTTGGGCACAGAAGCGGAATTTGTTTGCACAGTATTTGTGTTTAGGAGTAAATAGAATAAATGTTTAAAAAAATTAGTAAGCATTAATTTAATGCAAAAATCTATAATTTTACTGAATTTAGCCTTACACAATTATTACTGATTCTTGCATAATTTATTGATTTAAAAAATTCGTATTTTTATATAAACACCCTTTGGAATTTTAGTTGTTTATACGCAACCAAAACGAACCGCCGTGGCGTTCAATATTTGGAGTGCTCACGTTTTCAAAAATAGGTGCAATAATTTTTCGGAGAGATGGGTCTTCAGAAATAAAATAGTTAGGAAGAATTGTGCTGTATTTTTCTGCATTGGCTAAAACAAAAGCCGCTAACATATATTGCTCGTTATAAAATCTGTCGCACATAAATTGTGGGTAATCGTAAGGTAAATAAACGTCGTGTACGTGTACAATAACACCTTTTTTCAAATAAGGTAATAGCTCTAAAAAACAAACAGTAACGTCAGAATTGGCAAAACTACGATGCGAATTATCAATAAATAAAATATCGTTTTCGTCGAGTTCTTTAATAATGAAATTTAAATCGGATAAATCTTCTAAAGGTTTTCGTATCACGCGGTCGGCTAAATGATCTATATTAGCTCTCGGAAACGGATCAATAGAAGTTATTTGCGTTATTAAATTCTGCTCTCGAATGGCTTTGCGCGCGACTTTAGTTGAATTACCAGAACCGATTTCAATATAATTTTTGGGTTTGAATTGCGCAATCATTCCGTAAATACCTACAATATCTAAACCCGGTAAATGTCCGTTGTTCCATGTTGGATTATTTTCGTTTCTTTCGACGGTATGATCTTGAATGATTCTTATCTGAGCTGCATAATTTAAAAAAGATTTCAAATTTTCTGCATAAACCGCTCTATTTTTTTCGATAATAGCATTCAATAAATGATGAGGAGGTAATCCGTGACCATAACGCGGTTTGACTTTTACTTTGTATTCGAGGTGAATGCTCTGAAATTTAGGCGATACGAACCGATAAATGGATTTTAATTTTTCGATGACGGTCATAGTTTTTGTTGATAGTTTGTTAATTCGTTTCTTCTAAAAAACAACTTCAATGATAAGTATTAAAGAACGTTCGGAAAACTTTTAAAGTTTTCCGAACGTCAGGGCTTAACCGAACAAAATTGCAACGGAGCGCTATTCTTTTACAAATTTAGCTGCGTGCGATTGAATTCGCAAAAAATATAAACCAGCCGACAAAGTCGAAATATTTATAGGTTCGCCCCGTTTTATAACGCCATTTTGCAAAATTTGCCCTTGAATATTTGAGATATAGTAATTGTTTTTTTCTGTTAATCCGTTCACTAAAATAATATCGTTGGCAGGATTGGGTGCAAGCGAAATTTTAAAATCGTAAGGATCAATTGTAGGAGTGAGTGCATAACACGCTGCCTGAATCTCAACCCGCGTGTTGCAACCCTTAGAGTTTTGCGTAATTGCTGCGAGATTAGGATTCGTTTTTAGGTAATCGCAAACACTTTTAACGGCGCAGTCATAAAGTTTAGGCTGATTTGTAATAGTCATTCCTTTAATGGAAGAAGATTTGACACTATCTAAACCCGTTAAGCTAAATAAAATATCATTGTTCTGAACGTCAACGCTTCCGTTGATATTTTTAAGTTCATACAAAGCTGCTAAACTTACTAAATTCGGATTATAAGAAATTTCCATAAAACCATCAATAGAATTAAGCGTATTCAACCCATTCAAACTCGATATGCCGTTACTCGAAACTACAATATTACCCGTTACTTTTTTGAGAGCATACAAACCTGCCAAGTTTTCTAAGTTGTTGTTCGACGTAATATTTAATCCAGAATTTACTGTATCGAGCGCGTTTAAACCTATTAGGTTTTGCAAATTTTTATTTGATGCGATAGTTACATTTCCGTAAACCGATTTGAGCGAATCCAAACCAGATAAATTAGTTAAAGCAGCATTGCGCGAAACTTCGAGTGCACCAGCAATATTTTTTATAGCATTCAATCCCGATAAGTTTTTAAGCGTAGCGTTATCTTTAATACTTAAATTTCGCAAAATTAAATTCAAAGAACCTAAACCACTGATATTTGTGAGCAATGGATTTGAACTGATAATAACATCTCTACCAACAGCGTTGATGGCGTTTAATTCAGAAATGTTGGTTAAAACGCTATCCGAAGTAATATTCAGATCAACACCAATAGATTTAATCGATCCGAAAGCATTAAGTTTTGTGAGCGCTGAACAGTTTGTAATATTGAGCGAACCGCCGAGATGATTAAGTACATTCAGAGAAGATATACTGGTGAGGGCATTATTATTAGAAAGCGTGAGACTACCACCAATAAAACTTAATGAATCTAAACCTTTCAAACTTGAAAGAACATTATTATTTTGGAAGTAAACGTCGGCACCGATACTTGCTATTTTATTTGCTCCGTCTAAAATTTTAAGCGCATTATTATTGGTAACAATAAAAAATGAATTAACGATTTTGAGTGCATTCAGTCCGTTTAAATTTTGAATGATTGGATTATCGGAAATGACGACACCGCCACCAATTGTTTTTAAGGAATCAAAACCGATGAGCGTGAGTGCAGTATCATTCGTAATGCGCACATTCTGACCAACAGAAGTGAGCGATTTTAATTCAGGGAAAGCGGATAAAACAGCATTGTATTCAATATTAAATCCACCAGAGACCGATTTTAATGTCGTTAAACCATTTAAATTGGTTAGCGAAGCGTTTTTACTGATAGAAACATTTCCTTGAATGGCACTGAGTGCGTTTAAACTCGCAAAAGATTTTAAGGCTTTATTGTTGAAAATAGTTAATCCGCCAACGGATGTGAGCGCGGTTAAACCCGCCAAACTCGTGATTGAATCATTATCGGAAATAAATAATCCGCCTCTAATAGTTTTGAGTGCGTCAAAACCTTTCAGAGAGTTCAATCCCGACGAAATATATTGCCCACCATCGGGTTTGTAATCGCCGATGTACACATCGCCATCAATAGCAGTGACGGCACTTAAACCGTTCAGATTTTTTATATCTCTTCCAACAATTGCCAATCCGCCTAAAATGTGCGTGCAGTTCGGATTTTTAATTGGAAAACTATCAACATCGGATTGAGAATTAAAACCGATACCGTTTGCGCCACAGTTTTGTGCATTAATATTAAAGTCTAAACTTAACAAAATGGATAGGAAAGAAAAAAGTAAAATTTGTCTCATGCCAATAAAATTAAGGGTGGAAATATGTTCATACTCAAAAATATTTCCAAAAGTAATCTAATAACATACTTTATAGCAAAGCACAATCCAATATTTTCAAAACAATAACATTTGAAAGAACTAAAAGCTAAGAAATTTTGTTTTTGTTTACTTCACACTCGAATAATATGAATACCGAACAATTAAAAAAAGAGTTTCAGTATCGCACCGCTCGCAGCGGTGGTAAAGGTGGGCAAAACGTAAATAAAGTAGAAAGCAAGGTGGAATTATTTTTTCATTTAGGTGAATCTACCGCGTTCGATTTAGCTGAAAAGGCATTGATTAAAATGCGACTCTTTAACAAAATTAATTTAGACGGATTTTTAGCCGTCGTTAATCAAACCGAGCGTACGCAAGTTGGTAATAAATCGGCAGCGGAAAAAAAGATGTTCCGCATATTAACCGACGCTTTAGTGATTGATGCGCCGCGTATAGAAACTACACCATCTCGCGGTGCTATTGAGCGACGCGTGCGTGCAAAAAAACTCAGCGGCTCTGTTAAATCGCTCAGAAAAAAGGTCAGAACCGATTTCGATTCTGACCTTTTTTTTGAAACAGATAAACATTAAATTGTTCTCTAAAACATAACACCCAAACGAAGAGACAAAGAATTATTAGAGGTATTAGAATTTTCTAAACGTTTACCTGTGCCATCCGGATTATAAATTGAACCGCTGTTATTTTCTGTAACATCTATCAAACCACTCTGATAATACAAACCTACAATAAACGCGGTGTTGTTAGTAACAATAAATTCGGCACCTGCACCGATACCGAACGAAAAATCGAAAGAGTTGACTTCGGTGAAAATGGGAATTTTTTCTTGATCGTACACGCCAGCATAACCTAAACCAACGGTTGAACCTGTTGAACTTGTTTTAATACCAAAAGCCAAATGCGGCTCGGCGAAATAGCGAATATGATCGCCGTTTTCGGGTGTGCGCAATTTGATACCAAAGGGAATTTCAAAATAAGACATCGTGTACTTAAATTTAGAACCCGATTGGTAAATTAGTGTATCGCTCGGTGTTGGATAAAACTGTCCATTCGCATTCGACCATAAATGGTTCGGCAAATTAACTTGTAGTGTTCCACCTTGATTGTAAGTTATATTTAAACCCGTTGAAAACGAATACGCTTCCGATATGCGTTGCTCGGCAATCAATCCAATTTTTATGCCTAATTCAGAACCAACGCGATTAATATTTTTATTGTCGCTCGTCATCCAACTCCAACTCGGACTTAAAAATACGCCGAAGCGAACATCGTAAAATCTGAAGCCCGAAGAGCGCTGCGGCAAATATTGCGGTGCTGGTTGATATTGTGGCGCTGGTGTGTATTGTGCTTGAACAGCAGTGGTAGTTAAAACTAAAACGAGGGTGAACAATTCTATTGATTTTTTCATAGAAAATAAGTATTTTTTATTTTTTGCAATACTGAATAATACAAAATTACATCATTCTATTTAATAGATTGTAATTTTACGACCTAAACAATGAAGTTGTTTAAACTTTATATTTTACCAGAAAATAAGTCTTCTTAAATTATAAACACGAAAATTTCTTCAATGTAGCCCAACTATATCTCTGAAATTTTAGCGTTTACGATACAAAAGTATAATATCTTCAATGCAAAATAGAAAATCTAAACAACTCCCATTTAACTAACGTAAATAAGAACGTTTTTGGTTCTTCTAAAATGCAAATAAAAAACTAAAGTTTTACGGATATTTGGTTTAAAACTCTACCGATGGCAAAAAATAAAACGGCTAATACTTCGAGCGATACACAAAAAAAAATAGCGAAAAAAAATACTGTTACTCTGGCAGTTCCTTCTTCTCCTAAAATTAAAAAAGAAATTAGCGTAACAGGTGCTGTACAAAAACCGCAAGGTTTTGCGCGTTGGTATGTTTATATTATTGCAGCAGTGGCGTTTATAATTTATGCAAACACACTCGGCAACGATTATTGTCAGGATGACTCAATTGTTATTACCGATAATATGTTTACTACGCAAGGTATTCCAGGTTTTGGTGGCATTTTAAATTACGATACTTTTTACGGATTTTTTAAAGAAGCGGGAAAAGAAAATCTCGTTGCGGGTGGTCGTTATCGTCCGTTTTCGCTGCTCACGTTTGCATTAGAGTATCAATTTTTTGGTGCCAATCCGTTTGTAGGTCATTTAGTAAATATTTTATTGTTTGCACTCACGGGTGTGCTACTCTTTAATTTATTAAAAAAATTACTCCGAAATTGGGCATTGATGCAGACTGTTGCGCCTAAAATAAATTATCTTGATGTTGCTTTCTTGGCTGCGCTGATTTTTGTGGTTCATCCCGTACACACCGAAGCCGTCGCAAATATTAAAGGGCGCGACGAAATTTTAGCTTTGATCCTCAGTTTATATGCCGTTTGGCTCACGCTTAAATACTCTGAAACTCCCAAAATTATTTATTTACTCGGTGCAGGATTTTCTTTTTTATGCGCAGTTTTATCCAAAGAAAATGCGATTACGTTTGTTGTTTTAGCACCCGTAACGCTCTATTTTTTTTATAATTTCGATTTTAAAAAATTTGCTCTCAGCAGCGCACCGTTTTTTGGTGCAGCGGTAATTTTTTTATTGCTGCGCACAAATGCCATTGGCAATCAGTTTGGCAGCGAGCAAAAAGAATTAATGAATAATCCGTTTTTGGTTTTGAATGGCACGCAATACGTGGCTATGCCGTTTGCAGAAAAATCGGCAACAATTATGTTTACGCTCGGTAAATATATTGCACTTTTAATTTTTCCGAATCCGCTCACACACGATTATTATCCGAAGCATATCAGTGCAAAAAACTGGAGCGATGTATCAGTTTTGCTTTCGCTTATATTTTATATTGCGCTTGTAAGCATAGTAATTTTAGGTTGGCGTAAACGCAATTTATGGGCGTACTGCGCATTTTTTTATATCTCTACGTTATTTATTGTGAGCAATATCGTTTTTCCTGTGGGTACTTTTATGGCGGAGCGTTTTATTTTCATACCGTCTGTGGCGTTTTGCGTAGCTGTTGCTTATACTTTAGCGTTGTATATTTCATCTAAAAATAAAACCATTTTTTATGCTGTTGCAGGAGTATTAGTTTTAGGTTTTTCGGTTAAAACTTTTTTCAGAAATTTTGCTTGGCGCGATAATTTTACGCTCTTCACAACCGATATTGCTGTTTCAGTAAATTCTGCCAAGTTGCAATGTTCTGTTGGTGGTGCTTTAATAGATTCCGCCAAAAATGTAAAAGACGAACCTACGCGTCGTGCTATGTTGAACGAAGCAATTCCGCATCTGAAACGCGCCCTCGAAATTCATCCGCAATTTTCTAATCCATATTTATTGCAAGGCAACGCGTATTCTTATTTAAACAATTTAGATTCCGCTATTTTTATGTATCGCGCAGGTTTGCAATTATATCCGAATTCAAAAGATTTGCGTTCAAATTTAGCTTTGGTTTTACAAAATAAAGGCAGAGCTGTTGGTCAGCAAAATAATTTAACGCAAGCTATTGAGCTATTGACGGAGTCTTCAAAATTAAATCCGAATGACGCTGAAACATTTTCTTCGCTCGGCACAGCGTATGGACTAAACAAAATGCCGCAGAAATGTATCGAAAGTTTGCAACGCGCGTTACAAATTCGCAACTCCACTTCAGATTTAATGAACATCAGCGTTGCTTACCGACAACTTGGCGATTTGCCACATGCTTTAGAATACGAAAAACGCGCGACCCAAAAATAATTTGTGTGCTGTAAAGCTATAAAGTTTCAAGAAAAAATAATGAAGAAATTATTACTGCTCGCGATATTTTATATGGTGCATAAAACAACATTTGCACAAAGCGGATGGACACGCAAAGTGCATGGTTTTTACTCTAAATTAGGTTACACATATTCTACGGGGAATACATACTTTGCAACAAACGGCGATTTAATTCCGAACGCTCATAATTTTACGCAACAGCGTTTAAATTTTTACTCCGAATACGGATTTACAAACAACATCAATGCTATTTTAAATTTTCCATTTTTTAAAACACAGAATTTTGAGAGTTACTCGGTTGCAAACGGCATTGGTAATCCTCAGATAGAATTAAAATTTGCGGTGCTAAAAAAATTTCCAGTAATTTCTTTTTCTGTTGGGGCGGAATTACCTTTTGCGAATCAAACAAATTACGCCGTCAGTCAAAAAATTAATTCTTCAGGATTTTTTGATCGAAAAAATTTACCGACAGGATATCCCGATTTTCATTTTTGGGGAACACTTGATGTTTCTTCTGCGCTTGGCAATTTACCGGGTTGGATTTCTATAAATAGTAAATTTATTGAACGAACAAGTGGTTATAGTAATCAATTCAATTATGGTTTAGAAGTGGGTTATAAGTTTACGAAAAAATTTTGGACGAATGTGCGATTGACAACGCAAAACCAAATTGGAAAAAGTTCTAACTCCGCATCGTTTCTGAACGGACAAGATACAGAATTTACGACACTGGGTTTAGGTACAGCGTATAAAATATTTACCAAACTACACTTCAATTTCAATTATCAGTTTTATAACGATTTATTACGCAGTCGCAGAAACGTTTACAGCGCACCATTTTATGAAATAGCTTTGAGCTTTGAGCTTTGAGGAAAGTTCACAGATCAAATTTTAAAAAGACTTTAAACTCATTTTATTTTTAATCGAAAAAAATAACAATGTTGATTAAATTTGTGTTTTAAAAAAAGCGTTGAAGTAATACAATGTAAATGCCCACTCAAAATAGAAGAAGAACAACGCTGACAACACGACTCATTTTAGAAGATGCCGATAAAATTTTAATGCTGGCTCAAACTAAAATCAATGGTGACGGTTTCACTTTACCCGGTGGAAAAATTGAGGCTATAGAATTTGCCAAAGAAGCACTGATTCGCGAATGCAAAGAAGAAATTGATATTATTATCAAGAAAAAAGATTTGCAATTAGCGCATATTGTTTTTAATAAATTAAAAGGCAGCACCGAAATTGTCTTCTTTTTTTCTGCAAAAAATTGGAAGAATGCGCCGCGCATTGTTGAAGTTGAAAAGTTTTCAGAATGTATTTGGGTTTCGCCCTTAGAAATTCCTGAAAAAACAACTACCACTGTAAAAAACGCGCTAAAACGTTGGTTGGGTGGTAAAGGTTATTCAGAAATTCCGAAAACAAAAAAGAAAATTGTTGCTAAAGACACCGCGCTTTCATCAATAACGCTACACAATAAATAGCTTAAACAAAAAACTAAATTTACCAATTATCCCTCCAAAATGGATTTTAGAACAAAAAAAGAATACAGCGAATTAGAAAAAGTGCTAAAAAAAATGCGCAACAGCTTAACAGAAGCAGCCGATACTATCCGGAATGAAAATATCTCGAATTATCCCATCATCATTGTATCGCGCAACGATATTGAACTCGGCATACCACTATTTACGTCTGCGAACAATGAAGGCGGTTGGTTTTTTCGCGCAACAACACTCGAAGAACTGCATACCAAAAATATCGTTAATGCCGATGCACTCGATAATTTCAGGCAACTTTACAAAGCGCGCGCAGCCGATTTATGTTGCCTCATTCCGGATGCGGAAGGCAAACTTGAATTTTCTTTTATTCCTTCGGCATGATTTTAAGGGTTAATTAAAATGACAATTTCAATTCTTCTCATTGAGGATAATGCTGCCGATGTGTATTTGGTAAAATCATACCTGACACAAACAGGATTTCTATACAATGCCATTACTGAAATTGATACATTAAAGGAAGGTTTGGCGTTGATGCAAAAACAACCTTTCGATGTTATTCTGCTCGATCTCTCTCTGCCCGATTCGCAAGGTATTTCGACGCTCGAAAAATTTATTGCGGCTTTTCCGGAAGCCAATGTTATTGTGCTGACGGGTTTGGCGCGGCGCGAAGTTGGTTTAGAAGCCGTTCGGATTGGTGCGCAGGATTTTTTAATGAAAGGCAATTTCGATGCGGAGCTTTTGGCAAAAACATTAAACTTTACGTTAGAGCGCAAAAAAGTTTTGGCTTCGCTAAGCGATGCGCAAAAAGCGCGCGCACTCGCGGAAGAATCCTCTAAAATAAAAGAGCAATTCATCGCCAATATCAGTCATGAAATGCGCACGCCGATGAATGCTATTTTTGGCATGGCGCATTTGCTTTCTAAAACATCGCTCAATGCCGAACAAACCGAATTTGTCCGTTCAATTAATAATGCGAGCGAAATTTTACTCGGCATTATTAACGATGTTCTCGATTTTTCAACGCTTCAGAATAGTGTACTACAATTCGATAATGCGGCTTTTAATATTCATACTCTCCTGTACAATGTCATAAACGTCGTTCAATATAAACGCAATGAAAAATCGTTGGAGTTTCAACTTTCGATTGACGAAAATTTACCGACAATCGTTAAAGGCGATAAACTGCGTCTGAATCAAATTCTTTTCAATATTGTTGGTAACGCCGTAAAATTTACGGATGTTGGTTTGGTGCGCATCAGTACACAAACTGTTTTGGTTGGTGAAACTTCTGTAAAAGTAAAATTTGCCATTCAAGATACGGGTATCGGTATTCCTGCCGATAAAGTAAATGCTATTTTCGATTCGTTTGTGCGCGTCACCACCAAAGAACGACTTTTTGAAGGTACAGGTTTAGGTTTAGCCATCGTAAAAAATATGGTGGAGCAACAAAATGGAAAAGTTTGGGCTGAAAGTGTTTTAGGTAAAGGCACAACCGTTTTTGTTGAATTACAATTTGATATAGCCGATGCAAACGAAGCGAAAAATTTATACAAAGAAGAAAAAATACTCGCTTCTAAAACCAATACACTTTCGCCCGTGTCCTTTAAAGTTTTATTGGTCGAAGATCATAAAATGAATCAAATCGTTGCTAAAAAAATTCTGCAAAAATTATTCCCTCACATCGAAGTTGATATTGCCGAGAACGGACAAGTCTGTATTAATATTTTAACATCGGGCGCAGTGTATAATCTTATTTTAATGGATATACAAATGCCTGTTTTAGACGGTACGGAAGCTACAGCATTTATTAGAAAAAATTTGCGCGATTTAAAAACGCCCATTTGGGCAATGTCTGCACACGCATTTATGTCTAAACGCGATACATATTTGGCGCAAGGTTTTAACGATTTTGTTTTAAAACCATTTAATCCCGACGATTTACAAGAACGCATCGAACGCCTTATGAGCGCATAAAACATGAAACATCGCTCGGCGACAATGTTTCATGTTTCGCGTAAAATTATCCGTTTTACTTAAGCTAACAATTTTGGGTTCATTCCCATTGATGAAAATCCGCCGTCGTGAAAAAGATTTTGCATGGTTACGTAGCGCGTTAAATCGCTGAATAAAGTAATGGCATAATCGGCACACGCTTCTGCGCTCGCGTTGCCTAATGGCGACATTTTATCGGCGTAATCGAAAAATTCTTTAAAACCTTTCACACCTGCACCCGCCGTTGTCCACGTCGGCGATTGCGAAATTGTATTCACGCGCACTTTATTTTTTTCGCCAAAATGATACCCAAAGCTGCGCGCAAACGATTCAAGCATTGCTTTTGTATCCGCCATTTCGCTGTAATCCGGAAAAGTGCGTTGCGCTGCCATATACGTTAATGCTACAATCGAACCCCAATCGTTCATCGCATCCTGTTTGTATAAAACCTGCAACATCTTATGAAACGAAATAGCCGAAATATCAATCGTCTGTTTCATCCAATCATAATTCAAATCAGTATAATTTTTACCTTTGCGCGTATTGACAGACATACCAATAGAGTGCATCACAAAATCTAATTTACCACCCAAATGCTCTACACTTTTTGCGAATAAATTATCTAAATCTTCTACGTTCGTTGCATCTGCACCAATTAACGGCACATTGAGTTTTTCAGCCAAAATTTTAGTATCACCCATTCGCACCATCGCCGGTGCATTCGTTAGCGTTATGCTTGCGCCATGTGCTACACATTTTTCTGCAATGTGCCAAGCGATGGATTGTTCGTTCAATGCGCCGAAAACGACGCCGCGTTTGCCTTCTAATAATTTAGCAGTCATGTACTGTATTTAAAGTTTTTAAATCAATTTTAAAATAAAATACGATTAGTTTGAGCAAATATAGCACTTTAGTTGTTTCATTTCGGAAGGTTTTACCGAATAAATTTTAACTTTGAGCCTTGAACACGTAATTTTATTTTAAAGCTCATAGCTCATAGCTGATAGCTGATAGCTTTTTTTATGACACTTAACGATATTAGAAAACCCATTGAAATCGAACTGGACATTTTCGAGAAACATTTTCGAGATTCGATGAAGAGTTCAGTGCCATTGCTCGATAAAATTACGGGCTACATTGTGCAGCGTAAAGGTAAGCAAATGCGCCCCGTTTTTGTTTTTCTTTCGGCGCGACTTTGTGGCGAAATAAATAATATGACTTATGTAGCGGCGAGTTTAGTGGAGCTTTTGCACACCGCAACACTCGTACACGATGATGTAGTGGATGAAAGTTACGAACGACGCGGTTTTTTTAGTGTCAATGCCCTCTGGAAAAATAAAATTGCGGTACTTGTTGGCGATTATTTACTTTCGCAAGGTCTTTCTTTAGCACTTAAAAATGAAGGTTATCTTGTTTTAACAATTATGTCGAATGCTGTTAAAGAAATGGCAGAAGGCGAACTTTTACAAATTGAAAAAGCGCGCAAACTCGATATTGATGAAGAAATTTACTATCAAATTATTAAACAAAAAACAGCTTCGCTCATTGCAGCAGCGTGTTCCGTGGGTGCTGCGTCATCAACAAGTGATAATATATTGATAGAAAAAATGAGATTGCTCGGCGAAAATGTTGGTATGGCGTTTCAAATTCGTGACGATTTATTCGATTTCGGTATTGATGATGTGGGTAAACCGCTCGGTATTGACATCAAAGAAAAAAAAATGACGCTGCCATTGATACACGCTTTAAACAGCACTGATAAAACTACGCGTGCGAAAATGATTAATATTGTTCGGCGCGAAAGTCATAAACCTGAAAAAGTAAAAGAAGTGATTGATTTTGTGCGCAGTAGCGGTGGATTAGAATTTGCCGAAAAAAAAATGCAGTATTTTTGCAGTAATGCTTTTGAAATTTTAAAAGAATTTCCAGAAAGCGATGTGCGCACTGCTTTTGAACAGTTGATTGATTACGTGACGAAAAGAAAAAAATAATTTTTAGCGCATTACCCAAAGCGCATTACCCAAAGCCAACTTATGCTTGCAAAAAGAATTATTCCTTGTTTGGATATTAAAGATGGGCGCACTGTGAAAGGTATCAATTTTGAAAACCTACGCGATGCCGGTGATGCTGTTTCGTTGGCTGAATGGTATTGTACAGAAGGCGCGGATGAATTGGTTTTTCTCGACATCACTGCTACGCATGAAGGTAGAAATACTTTTACCGATTTAGTTACGCGCATTGCAGAGCGCATAAATATTCCGTTTACTGTGGGCGGTGGCATCAGCAGTTTAGCGGATGTAGCGCGATTGCTCAACGCAGGTGCCGATAAAGTTTCAATAAATTCTGCTGCGGTTAGAAATCCAGATTTAATTAATCAAATTGCCGATGCCTACGGTGCACAGTGTATTGTATTAGCTATTGATGCCCGTGAAATAAATAATTCTTGGAAAGTTTTTTTGAGTGGTGGGCGCACAGAAACTGATTGGAATTTATTTGATTGGGCAACTGAAGGAACCAAGCGTGGTGCAGGTGAAATTTTATTCACGTCAATGAATCACGATGGTACAAAATCAGGATTTGCAAACGCCGCACTCCACAAATTAACGTCGGAATTACCCATACCTGTTATTGCATCTGGTGGCGGCGGCAATGCACAACATTTTGTAGATGTTTTTAATGAAGCGAATGTTGAAGCGGCTTTAGCGGCGAGTATTTTTCATTTTAAAGAAGTCAGGATAAAAGATTTGAAACAATATTTAAGAGAAAAAAATATTAATGTAAGGTTGTAAAACTTCGATTGGGTTGCGAAAATTTCTGTCATATCTATCCGCAAAACTTGCTGTCGGTAAACCCAAAATCGGTTGAACAATCGTCGCGAGAAGTATTACTTGCAAGGAAAAGAAATGCCCAATAAATAATTTCAGGAATATAGCTCACACATTTGAATCCTTTAAGCGTTTACTAATTTATTCAAATCTCTATCCGCATTTCCAATAAATTGGGTTTAAAACCAGCTTTAGTATAAGCTTTTCTGGCTGCTTCATTTTCATTATACACTTCAAGTCTTATTTCTGAAAGCCCTTTTACTTTTGACCATTGAAATAATCCATCCATAATTTTTTGATTTACACTTTTTCTACGATATGCTGGTTTCACGTACATAAATCCCAAATACGCATATTGCAAATGTTTGTGATAGGATTTTGCGATCAAAATTTTAGCATATCCCGAACCAACCAATTCATCGCCCAAAACAGCAACTAATAATTCTGCAGTGTCCGACTCAATCAGTTCAAGCAAATCGTAATAATGAATTTCACCTGCTTTCAAAGTACTATCAAAGGGTCTTTCTACTGCGATTATTTCTTTTTCAAATTCCATTAAAATATTAATTTCTTCGGGCTTTGCTTGCCTGATAAGTATTTTCATGTTTTAGAATACGTAATTTGTAATGAGTATAGTAAGGATTAAGAGGATATAATTTAATGATAGCTTTAAATTATAAAACTAAAAAGGTTGAATGTTAACTCAACCCTTTTAGTTCTTATAATTTTAGGCTGTCTTTCGAAATCGCAAATTGGAAATATTCTAATGCGCCATTTCATGAACTGCTGCTTCTCTTTTATGCGCTTCAATCAATTGCGTTTGCACATCTGTACTGACAATTTGGTATTCTAAAAAGTGCATGTCAAATTTAGCGCGACCTTGCGTTACAGCGCGAAGCGTTTTAAAATAATCGTTAAGCGTTGCGAGTGGTACGCGGGCTGAAATTTTTTGGTATAAACCTGCGCTATCCATTCCCATTATAATCGCACGCCGATTTTGTAAATCGCCGATGACATCACCCATATATTCTGCTGTGCAAAGCACATTGAGTTCATAAATTGGTTCGAGAATTTGCGGACTTGCTTTTGGAAAGGCTTCTTTAAAACATTGCGCACCTGCTATTTGAAAAGCCATATCGTTTGAATCAACGTCGTGCATTTTTCCATCGTACACACTGCAACGTATATCGCGCACATGACTACCTGTTAGCGGTCCTTCCACCATTTTTTGCATAATGCCTTTCAAGATAGCTGACATAAATCGCGCATCCACTACTCCACCAACGATGCAATTATTAAAAACTAATTTTCCACCCCACGGCAAAACGTGTTCTTCGGTTGCTCGAACGTTTAGTCCTTGTGGATGTGGCATATTTTCAAAATACGGTTCAATGCGTAAATGGACTTCTGCGAATTGTCCTGCGCCACCTGATTGTTTTTTGTGCCGATAACTGTGATTCACCATTTGTGTAATGGTTTCTCTGTACGGAATTTTTGTTTTCTCGAACTGCACATCAACGCCAAAAACTTTTTCGATACGATATTTTAGCGTATCGAGATGCAGTTGACCTTGCGCGAATAAAATCGTTTGTTTCAATTCCATATCGTGCTCAACAAAAACGGTCGGATCTTCTTCCTGTATGCTGTGTAAAGCGCGCGCTAATTTTTCGACATCGTTTTTCGATTGTGTTGTAACAGCTACACGCAATCGCGGTGAAGGGTAATGTATTGGTTCAATCGCTACGTGTTGTCCTTTCAAATGCAATGTATTATTGGTGTGCGCATTTTTCAGTTTTAAACACGCACCAATATCGCCCGCGCGCAATTCAGTTACTGCTTCGCGTATTTTACCATTGGCTATGAATAATTGGCTAAATCGCTCGGTACTTTGTGTTTGCTCGTTCACGAGTTCATCACCTGTTTTAAGTGTTCCACTACACACTTTAAAATACGAAACCAAACCAACATTTGGTTCAGACATCGTTTTAAAAATAAAAACGGCAGGATTCGCTTTTGAATCGCACGCTAAAGTTTCGCCACCAACTAATTTCGTTGAAGGTCTTTCATTCGGCGCAGGGCATAAATCATGTAAAAACCCCATTATTCTGCCGCTACCCATATTCCATGCTGCTGATGCACAAAAAACGGGATAAAAACTTTGGTTAGCCATAGCGATACGTAAACCTTTTGAGAGTTCTTCTTCCGTCAATGTTTCGTTATCAAAAAATAAAGACATCAATTCTTCGTCGTTTTCCGCCGCAATTTCTACCAAAACTTGGTGCATTGCGCGCGCTTTAATTATTTCAGAAGCAGGAATACCAAATTTTTCTGGTTTTCCACCATTTTTATGGAATTTATACATTACCATACGTAACACATCAATGATGTTGTGAAATCCATCGCCTGTTAAAGTGGGATATTGCACAGCTAAAACTTTTTTTCCAAAGCGCGCTTGTGCTTGCATTAACGTGGTTTCGTAATCAGCTTTTGGCTGATCTAAATGGTTAATGACAAAAATTGTGGGCGTATTGTATTCTTGAATATATTCCCACATCAGTTCTGTTCCGACTTCTACGCCTGCAGCTGCGTTCAACATCATCACCGATGTATCGGCAACTTTTAAACTCGACACCCATTCGCCAACAAAATCGTCGCCCCCCGGCGTATCTAAAATATTCAATTTGGTATTTTTCCAATCGGCGTGTAAAGGTTTTGCAAAAATAGAGTATCCGCGCAGTTGTTCTAAAGCAGTGAAATCAGAGACGGTCGTTCCTTCCGCAATTTTTCCTCGTCGCATTATAGCTTTAGCTTCATACAGCATACATTCAGCGAAAGATGTTTTACCCGAACCGGAATGACCTAAAAGAACAATGTTGCGCAATTGCGGTGTGTCGTACAGCATACGATTGGATTTAAAGATGAGAAAATGAATTAAAGGCCATCAACGGTTGTTAATGGTTTGGCTAAAATAAGGCGTAGTGTTATCGGTTAATAAACCCTTTGTTTGGTTGCATAACTAATTTTAGAATTTAGTTTGCGAAAAAATGTGTTTGCCAATTATTAAACTTAATTGGTAACAATAAAAGTAGTCCTTTATTTTGGATTGCCAAAATTTTTGAGTGTTTATTTTTATATTTTAGTAAGAAGTCCATCGTACATTATTTTCACTCAAATTATTTTCACTCAAGAATAAAAATAGTTTTCTCTAATAAAAATTATTTATTTAGTTTTACAAGGCTTATTAAAAGTACAATTTTCATAGAATTTGAAATGAAGAAAAAAATTCAGCAATATTTAACAAAAGATTACAAGCAAACAAAGAAAAAATTGAACGACTTACTCACGTTTTAGCCGGTGTCCTGATTTTAATAAGTGCTTTAGAAACCTAAGGTAACACTTTATTTTACAATGAACACGAACGTTTCAGAAATTTTTGTTGGCAGTAAACAATTACAAGTCTTTGATGAAACACAAAGAATTTCATTCCCCGTTTTGGTACATTACCCAACAAATGAAGTTTCGACACCAACAGCTTTCGGGCCTTACATGATGGATGTGTGCGTTGATGCAAAAATTTCGGATGGTAAATTTCCGTTGATTATTATTTCGCACGGAAATGGTGGTTCGCATTTGTTGTATCGAACAATAAGTTTGTATTTAGCAAAGCACGGTTATATTGTCGTAATGCTCGAACACTACGGGAATAATCGCAATAATAATTCATTGGAAAACACTATTGAAAACTTGCAACTCAGACCAAAACACATGAGCCTCACGATTGATACAATACTTTTTGATTCGCGATTTAACGAACATATTTTATCCGAAAAAATTGCAGTAATTGGTCATTCTATGGGCGGTTACACAGCATTGGCATTGGCTGACGGTGTTCCGTACACATTGGAAGGGCAAAAAGTAGAAGTCGCACCCGATGTGCGCATTAAAGCGATTATTTTATTGGCACCTGGTGCAGGTTGGTTTAAAAATAATTTAGGCAACGTTAAAATTCCTATTCTGCTTTATACCGCCGAACACGACACGGTAACGCCGCAATGGAATGCCGATATTATTTTAAATGGCGTTAAAAATAAATCTCAAATAACATTCCGAAAAATTGATAACGCAGGGCATTTTTCTTTTCTGAGTCCGTTTCCTGTTGGGATGCAAAATCCAAATTTTCTGCCTTCAACTGATCCGAAAGGTTTTGATCGGGAAGCATTTCACAAAATTTTACAATCAGAAATTTTATTTTTTCTGAATGACAAATTATTTTTTTAAAAAGTTTCTGTTCAAAAATTTTAGAATTATCGAAAAACCTATTTTTTAACTTGTTTTTCTAATTCAGCGATTCTGCGAAGTAGTTCTTCGTTTTTTTCGCGTTCAGTTTCTGCGTTTTTGCGTTCAGTTTCTGCGTTTTTGCGTTCAGTTTCTAAGTCAAGTTCGAGTGAAGCAATTTTTTTTTCATCTGCTTTTCTATTTCTGATAGTCACGCGTTCGTATTCGTCTTCAAAATCCATTTGGTACCGCATTTCGTCATCAGCAGCTGCGCGCAATAATCTATTTTTCATTTTATTAATCAAAGCATCTGAATCGTCGTCTTCAAAATTTAAAAAATGTTCGTTTGCTAATCTATAATCCTGATTAAATATTTGCAAAACACCTTCGAGTTTGTTCCGCTTTTCTTTTTCAAGTTCTGCCAACTGAATGATATAGCAATCGTGTGTTAAAAATTCAGCGAAATCTTCTTTTTTGTGAATTGTATCGCCCGTGATGATATCAACATACTCGCGATTAATTTTAAAAGCGGCGTTCTCAACGTTATCGAGCTTAAAACCTAAAAAATAAATAGTTACTATCGGTAAAATCCATTTTTCACTAACACCTTTTTCGTTCATAAGCGTTTCTTCACTAGCATAATTCTGTGCTAAATATTTTCTAAACCGCGCAATTTCAAACGATTGCTTTGCTTTTTGCAATTCCATTAAAACGTTTTTTAATTCACCTTCGCGTGTTTTTATAACTGCCTTGAAATCGAATCTCAAAATACGGATTTTATCGAACGGTACTTCACTCGTTCGCTCTTGCGGTTTAACTTCAAGCGATACAATTTCTTCATTTAAAATTACGCTCAGTAACTCGCGCGCAATGTCCATATCTTCTAAGAGATATTTAAAAACGACATCGTAAATTGGATTGGCAATTATCAAAACAGAAAATTTTTACAAAAATAGGCTATTTGTAGAATTAATGGACTTATCTTAAAATTATTTTAAAAATGAGAGCGGTGTTTGAGGAAGCGAAATTTTTCTTCAAAATATTAAAAATTAAACACTTAGCGCGGTTCAATAAAAAAGATTATCAAAAATTGCGCTGAAAATCAGTGCGTTGCAGCGTATGCTTAAAAAATATTTTTCATCAAGGCTTGCAAAGTAGTTGCGGAAGCATTACTTTTGCACCGCATTTAAAAGAGGCAGATAAAAATCTCTGCAAAATATATTTTCAGCAATGGTAAAGTTGACACAACAGACAAGAAGTGTAAGTAACGAAGAAGCGGTTAAAGGTCGTGAATGGTATATTGTTGATGCCGATGGCGAAACAGTAGGTCGTATTGCAACCAAAATTGCTGCCGTTCTACGCGGTAAAAATAAACCTTCTTTCACAACGCACATTGACACAGGCGATTTTGTGATTGTTGTAAACGCTGAGAAAGTGCGTTTCACAGGTAAAAAAATGGATCAGAAAGAATACATTTCTTATTCATTATATCCAGGCGGACAAAAACACGTGGCGGCAAAAACTTTAATGGCGAAAAAGCCTACTTCTATTTTAGAAGAAGCTATTCGTGGAATGTTGCCTAAGACAAAATTAGGTCGCGCACAAATCAAAAAATTGAATTTGTACGCAGGTTCTGAGCATCCGCACGCCGCGCAAACGCCAAAACCTTTAAAATAATTTTCAACACGTATTCATCAGTACGCGTTTTTAAATAGCGTTCTAAAAAAAGTTCATGGAACAAATAGTAACCGTAGGAAGAAGAAAAGCAGCCGTAGCCCGCGTTTTTTTACGCAAAGGTGAGGGCAAAATAACTGTGAACGGTAAAGATTACCGTGAATATTTCACAGTAGGTCATGTTACGCATTCCGTTGTCGATCCGTTAACAACCGTTGAAGTCGCATCTGCGTACGATATTTTAGTAAACGTACATGGTGGTGGTTTTAAAGGTCAGGCGGAAGCCGTTCGTATGGGAATTTCGCGCGCATTGGTGCAAGTGAACGAAGAGTTCAGAAAACCACTAAAGGTTAAGAAATTCTTAATGCGCGATCCACGTGCGGTTGAACGTAAAAAATACGGTCGCCCAAAAGCGCGTGCGCGTTTCCAGTTCTCAAAGCGTTAATTTCAGCATTGCTACAATGTTGGCAGTATTGTCGGAGGCACTTTTTATAAAAATTTATTTCACACGTTTTTTTTCGTTTTTCTCCACACATGGAAAAGCTCAATAATAAAGAATTACTCGAAGCAGGTGCACATTTTGGTCACTTGAAACGTAAATGGAATCCGAAAATGCAACCGTATATTTTTGCGGAACATAAAGGTATACATTTAATAGATTTGAATCGCACGATTGAAAATGCTGAAAAAGCGGCATTAGCGTTAAAGCAAATAGCGTTACGCGGTGGAAAAATTATGTTTGTCGCCACTAAAAAACAAGCACGCGATATTGTAAAACAAGCTGCTATGAGCGTTTCAATGCCGTTTGTAACCGAGCGTTGGTTGGGTGGAATGATGACAAATTTTTCGACGGTAAAACGATCGGTTAAGAAAATGCAAAATTTAGATTCGTTACTGAACGACGAAAACGTAACAAACATCACGAAGAAAGAACGCATGATGATGACGCGCGAACGCGATAGGATTGAAAAAGTATTAGGTGGTGTAGCAAATTTAACAGGTCGTGCTGCTGCAGTTTTTATAGTTGATATCGGACATGAGCACATTGCGTTGAAAGAATCAAAACGTCTTGGTATCCGTACTTTTGGCATGGTTGATACAAATTGCGATCCGAACAGCGTTGATTTTGCGATTCCTGGTAACGATGATTCTTCAAAATCAATCGCTTTAATTACGCAGTATGTTACTGCGGCTATCAGAGAAGGTTTGGAAGAGCGCGAAAAACAAAAATCAGCACCCGCTAAAGAAGCCTAAGCATATATCAAAAGGCAAATTGCAAAAGGCAAATTTAAAATTGCAGAAGGCAAATTGCAAAAGGCAAAAACCATTTAGAAAGATTTGGTTTTTGCCTTTTGAATTTTGCACTTTCATTTTACTTAGATTTTTACTTTTTTTAAAAAGATTATCATTTTAAAAATTTAATTTAAACCATATCATGGCAGTAGTACTCGAAGACATCAAAAAATTACGCGACATGACCGGTGCTGGTATGTCGGACTGTAAAAAAGCACTCGAAAACTCGAATGGCGATATAGAAGGCGCTATTGATTTCTTGCGTAAAAACGGACAAAAACTTTCTGTAAAACGCGCCGATCGCGAAACTAAAGAAGGTGTTTGTTTGGCGCTTACTTCACATAACCGCAACAACGGTGTAGTGATTAAACTTTCTTGCGAAACAGATTTTGTTGCGAAGACTGAAAAATTTGTCGCGCTTGCTCAATCGTTCGGCGAGATTGCATTGAAAAATTTACCTGAAAACAAAGAGGCATTGTTGGCACTCCACACTACAGAAGGTATTACTATTGGAGAAAAAGTTGCCGAGCAGACAGGCGTTATGGGTGAAAAAATTGATTTAGTGGATTATCAATTTATTAAAACAGCAGGTGATGAAGGTCAAGTGATTCCATATATTCACATGGGTAATCGCGCAGCTGTTATTGTATGTTTAAACCAAGAAGGACCTGATAAAATAGAAGCTGGTAAAAACGTAGCGATGCAAGTTGCTGCTATGAAACCCGTTGCAGTTGATAAAGACGGCGTTTCGAGCGAAATTATTGATAAAGAAATTGAAATCGGTAAAGATCAAGCGCGCCAAGAAGGTAAACCAGAAGCCATGGTTGAAAAAATTGCGATGGGTAAATTAAATCGTTTCTATAAAGATTTCACGCTCTTAAATCAAGATTACGTGAAAGATGGTTCGTTAACAGTAACAGCTTATTTAAACAGTATCAGCAAAGGTTTAACCGTAACAGCGTTTAAACATATTCAACTCGGTTAATTCATTAAGGATGAATGGTTCAAAATTTGTCTAAAATTTATCATTGGCGAAGCTATTAATATGACTTTCACAGAAGAATTGCATCGCCGCCGAACGTTCGGTATTATCAGTCACCCTGATGCAGGAAAAACGACGCTCACAGAAAAACTTTTACTTTTTGGTGGCGCCATACAAATTGCAGGCGCGGTAAAATCGAATAAAATAAAACGCCATGCAACTTCCGATTTCATGGAAATTGAAAAGCAGCGTGGGATTTCAGTAGCTACTTCAGTGATGGCGTTCGATTATCGCGATTTAAAAATTAATATTCTCGATACGCCAGGTCACCAAGATTTTGCAGAAGATACTTATCGTACTCTTACTGCCGTTGACTCAGTAATTGTGGTTGTTGATATTGCAAAAGGAGTTGAAAGTCAGACAGAAAAATTGGTTGCGGTTTCGCAAATGCGCAAAACGCCCATCATTATTTTTGTCAATAAAATGGATCGCGAAGGACAAGATCCATTCGATATTCTCGATGAAATTGAATTAAAACTCGGTTTACGCGTGCGCCCTTTGAGTTGGCCTATCGGAATGGGTGGGACTTTTCAAGGTGTTTATAATTTGTACGAAAAAAAATTAGTCCTTTTTCGCCCGCACGGAAAACAAGACGACGAAATTATTATCATTGACAATTTAAACGATCCCCAACTGGACGTTTTAATTAATGAGCGTGCTGCCGCGCAATTGCGTAACGACATTGAAATGGTTGATTCTATTTACGACCCGTTCGATGTTGAAGCGTATCGTGCGGGAAAATTACAACCCGTTTTTTTTGGTTCAGCGGTTAATAATTTTGGAGTTAACGAATTGCTCAATTGCTTTTGCGATATTGCGCCGTCGCCACTCCCTCGTTTTACTGAAGAGCGCGAAATTTTTCCAGAAGAAGCTAAATTTTCAGGCTTTGTATTTAAGATTCATGCGAATATGGATCCGAAACACCGTGACCGTATTGCGTTTGTACGCGTTTGCAGCGGCACTTTTGAGCGCGGAACAAAATATCTGCACGTTCGGCAAAATAAATTGATGCAGTTTTCAAATCCAACATCGTTTATGGCGGCTAAAAAAGAAGTCGTCGACGAAGCATTTCCGGGTGATATTGTTGGTTTATACGATTCAGGAAATTTTAAAATTGGTGATACGCTGACGGAAGGTGAAAAATTGCACTTCAAAGGTATTCCGAGTTTTTCGCCCGAACAATTTCGATACGTCAATAATACCGATCCATTAAAAACCAAACAATTTCAGAAAGGATTGGAGCAATTGATGGATGAAGGTGTTGCGCAATTATTCACGCGACAAGTGAACGGCAGAAAAATTGTAGGAACAGTCGGTGCTCTGCAATTTGAAGTGATACAATACAGATTAAAACATGAATATACTGCCAGTTGCGATTACGAACCTGTTAATTTGTATAAAGCACTTTGGGTAAAAAGTACTGATAAAAAAGCACTCGAAGAATTTAAAGAACGTCGGTACCGCGATTTAGCATTCGATAAACACGGCGAACCCGTTTTTCTTGCCGAATCGGCTTGGATATTAACAACAGTACAAGAACAGTTTCCTAAAATTAGTTTTCATAATACCAGTGAAGGATAATGAACTAAAATTAATAACGGCTGTAACTTCATTTAATTTTTAACGATTTTTTATAATTTCCTCCACCTCCTCAACGGTAATTTTAAAAGAGTTTGCAATTAAAGGAATAGGAACATCATTTTTATAAAGCGCAATGACTGCAACTGCTTTTTCAATTAATGCTTTTTTTTCAGCCTCGTCCACTTTTTTTTCAGCCTCGTCCACTTTTTTTTCAGCCTCTTTAACCAACTTGTCTGCTTTATCTAAAGCAAAAGTTACTCTGCCACGCTCATCTTGTTCGCGCATAGCCATATAATTATAAGCATCCAGTTCGGCCAAAGACCATGTATTTCTATTAGCATATTGATAAGCCCCGATTAAACCATCATCGTTTAAGTTATCAGGTATGATATCTAAATTTTCAGCCTCTTTAATAAAGTAAATCCATTTTTCAGTGATTGTTTTTAAGTCTTCTATCTTACTCTTGAACTTTTCTAATTCAATAAAATAGAAATTCATGTCTTTAATGACGCGCTCTTTGGTTTCGACATTGCAAATGGCGTGGTGAGAGAGATATTCTGAACCAACTGTAAAATCAAAATTAAAAATACCAATAAAAATAACTGGACTAAGTTCGGTATATTTATCCGCACTTACAATTTGTTGACTGTATTCTTTGCTTGTGTGATAGAGTAAACGTTTATCCATTCCAGATACGTTCGCTACTTGCATTTCTACAATAAAAGTATTGCCTCTAAAATCGGTGGCTTTAACGTCAATTATTGATGCTTTCATGTTTGGCAAAATCGGCAATTGAAACGGATTAATGATAGAGATAGCGTTAATGCGGTTCTCACCTTCTAAACGCATAATAGCATTCAGAAACGAAATAAGTATTTCCGTTTTTTTCTCATTGCCAAAAATTTTACGAAAGGCAATATCATTTTTTACGTTAACGAAATTCACGATTTTAGTAATTTTTTACAAAGTTACATAATTATAGTGAATCTGATTAGTTGATTTATTCAGTCAATTATTTTTATTTTCCTTGTTTTGAACGGAGTGGTAATAGTAATAAAGAAGCCAATTTTTTGTTTTCAGCTTTTTCATAACTATTGGACGCTTTTTCGATTTTAAACAATAGGGCGATCTCTCAAAAATTAACGAATGCAATTTCAACGGTTTTACGAAGCAGTGTATTACAAGCATTGTTACTGAGTTCCAATATATCGCTATGTGTTTTTTGGATTTTTAAAACTGATGCTTTAAGTTTGCTTAAAATTTATTCTACTTTTGATTTACCTAATTTCGAGCACATATTAGCATCTATAATTTTTTCAAAATTGCTTTTTGAGTCAACAACACAGGAAAGCTTTTAACCAACGGAATATTTTCTGCTTTGACTTTCTCACCACCCGATGTACTTACAGGTGCTTCTTTTCCAAAAATAATTTCAAAGATGAGTGAATCGCCTACTTTTTCGGTAGTTGTTAAAAGTGCATTACCTTCAACTGCATAATTATTGAAAAGTTTATTGCCAATTAAATAACTTTCCATAGCAATAGAATTTTTTTCATCCAGAATATACAATCCTTTTTTAAAATCAACGGTGCGCAAAACATAACCCCGCAAACCTTTTATAGAATCTGCGCCATAAATAATATTCCAGGTTACAATGTTTGCCGAATCTGTCGGTTTAATAATCATGCGCATCGGAATTTCTTGAACAACACCTTGCGCTTTTGAAATAACGAGCGTACCAGAATATTCGCCTTGCCAGGATTGTGGAAAAACTTCAGCGCGTTTAATGATAACGGTATTCGGTCTCGGGATTTCTGTACCAATTATAGTTTCGAGTGCGGAGGAGGTATTATTTTCTACGGCAGTTTGTGAAAAAATAATTGGTACAGCTATAAATAATTGAACGGAAATTAAAAAGCAACGTAACATCATTTTTGGTTGTAAGTATGTAAAAATTAATGAAAAACAAAATTAAGCATTCTTTTAAATTTCTTCGTTAAAATTTTTACAAAGTTTTTCCAAAATCCTTAATTTTTTTCGTTGCCGCGCATTCTTTCATCTTTCATGGCTTTTACAGGCACAGATTGCGGTGCAGGTTTAGCTGCGCGCATATTGGGCGTAACTTTTACAGGCTGACCAATATTTCTACCGTAATACTGAGTTGATTGTGGCGGTCTTGAATAATTCGGCGCAGTAGAAGGTTGAACATTGTTACGCTGAGGAGGCGTAATATTTGTATTTTTCATACGGTCCGCATTATTTGCCTTGGCATTATTTGCATTGTTTGCATTATTAGAACTACTATTATTGCTTGAACTGCCGTTAGTATTCGAGCTTGTGTTGTTAATTATAATGGTTGTGTTAGCGCGACTGTTGTTGTCGTTTCTATTCTTATTAACTTCTTGCGAGTGTTGTTGTTCGGCAGGTCTATCGTTTTTGTGAACATCGTAAACCTGTCTGCCTCTTTCTTCATTATTGTGTCGCTCGCGTTCGCGTGCAGCATCAACGCGCGCTTTTTCTTCGTCTCTGTAAAAAACGGGTTTACTTTCATTCTCATTAAAACCACGTACGTATCTATAATCGTCTGAAGCATAGACATTGCGATAATAATAGCGCGGATAATTTGAAACGTAATATTGATGATGCAACCAAGGTTGATAAACGTTGGCGTTAAGCGTTACGGAAAAACCATTATTTAATTCGTAACCGGCATAAGCACTCGGCAAAGTGTTTGCAAACAGCCACTGACCGTTGTCGAGGTACACAAAATCGCGGTTTTGCAAATCGTAATAGGTTTCAATATCGGGCATATAATAGTAGCGTGCACCATGATATACTGGTGGCGCCCATTCTGGGGCAACATATTCAATTACTGTTTGGCGTTGAACAACCGCAATCGGCGGTGCTGGCGCAGAAACAACGGCAGTTACACCACAACTTGAAATACTGAGTGCAGAAATAAATAAGACTAATAGAAGACTGAATTTCACTAATAATTTCATAATAACTTTATGTTTAAAATTTATTTTTTCTCATAAACTTCTTCCATCTAAGAAGAATAAGAGATTTATACAAATTTAGACTTTGTTTTATCAGAAAGTACAAGAAATAAAAATTAAATAAAAGTTAAAGTGTATTGTCCAATGCGACGCAATTAAAAGCGTTAAGTAAAAATAAGTTTTTAACCCTCGCGTTATCTTTTTCTATTTCAACACTTATTAATTCCTGTATCTATGAAAACCATTTTGATTCTCGCTTCTTTTATCTCTCTTATTTTTGTTTTGGGTTGTAAAAAAGATACAACAATTACTGTAACGCCAATTCCGACAGATGGCTGGACGTTAGGAACAAAAACTTATAAACAAAATTTATGTCAACGCGATACTTCTAACGGATTTGCGCTGACATCTCTTGCATTCACAAATACAGCGACACAAGGTGAAGGTTGGGGGGCAATGTTTGGCAGCTATCCTAAATTTAATGGAAACTATTCCATTTCTAAAAATTATGTAACAGGTGCCGGTGTTGGCAGTAATGAAGTAGTTATTTTTTCTTTTTCGTTTAATACTGCAAACACTCCTAATGTGCTATCAAATACTTATTTTTCAACTGCTACTGACGCGCCGGCCGTTCAGGCTACTGTTACAATAACGAATGGCAAAATTACTTTATCGTTACCTCAAACTTGGGTTAAAAAAGCAGATATCAGTTCGGGTTTTCCTGTTTTTGCCAACGATAGTTTAAAAATTACTGGAACGATGATAGAGAATTAGTTTTATTAAAATTTGCAATCCTTTTTTCAGAATTATTACTTGCATCAAAAACCAGTTGCTCGTAAAACATCGTAATTGATTATAAAAGTACCTAAACAACAACAATTAAATTAATCAATTCATGGAATTCAAGAAACTACTTGCAGTAAGCCTTTTCTTTTTATTTAGTACATTAAGTTTATTAGCCTCAACTGTAGTAGGCGGATTATCGGGTATAGTGTTCGATGATGTAGCCAATACGCCTTTAAAGGATGTCAGTATCAGTATTGACAATGTAAAACTTGTGAGCGACAGTTCGGGAAATTTTATTTTTCCTGCCGTAGAAATTGGTAAGCATACCGTAGTAGTTGAAAAAATGGGTTATCTCACCCAACGCGTGAACATCGTTATTGAAGCCAATACCGTTAAAACTTTGCGCATTTACTTAAAGTTCAACGCTATGAATTTACCTGAAGTGCTCATCAAAACGGATAGAGCAACATCGGCTGCCACATCGAGTGTTGTAAAAGCGATTGATTTTCAGTTGCGACCTGTAAACTCCGCTCAAGATATGCTGCGCAATGTACCTGGTTTATTCACAGCGCAACACGCAGGCGGTGGCAAAGCCGAACAAATTTTTATTCGCGGTTTCGATTGCGATCATGGAACTGATTTCGCGGGTTATTTAGATGGCATTCCAGTTAATATGCCGTCGCACGGTCACGGACAAGGATACTTAGATATGCACTTCCTCATTCCAGAAACTGTGAAAGACATTGAAGTTTATAAAGGTCCGTACTTTGCGGAGCTCGGCGATTTTGCAACTGCGGGTGCCGTAAAATTTAAAACTTTAGATCGTTTAGATAAAAATACAGTGCAATTTGAAGTCGGAACTGCGCCAACACAACGGGCATTTTCGCATTCTCGCGTAATGGTTAATTACCAATTGCCGATTAATAACGATAAAATATCGTCGTACATAGCCGTTGAAGATATTTTTGCGCCAAGCTATTTCGACGCGTCGCAAAACTTTAAACGTTTTAGTATCATGTCTAAAACCAAACTCGAATTAACCGATCATTCGTCGCTTTCGCTTTTGCTCACGCATTTCAATTCAAGTTGGGATGCGTCCGGTCAAATTCCACAGCGCTCTATTGATGATGGAACACTCGAAAGATTTGGTAGTATAGATAATTCGGAAGGCGGACACACTTCGCGCCAAAACGCCAGTTTAACTTATAATTATTTCGATAAAAATCAATCGTTTAAATTACAAGCTTACGCTTCGAAATATGATTTCAGTTTGTTCTCCGATTTTACTTTTTTCTTGCATGATCCAATCAATGGCGACGAAATTAATCAACAAGATCACCGTTACGTTTCAGGTGTAAATTCAGAATATAGTTTAAATGCAGGTAATAATAAATTTTCAGTCGGCGGTGGTTATCGTTATGACGATATTCACAACCAATTAGACCATGTGGCGAAAAGACAATTCTTAGACCAAGTTGGTTTAGGTCACGTAACAGAATCTAATACAAATATTTATGTGAAAGATGCTTATCAAATTTCACCAAAATTCAGAGCGGAAGTGGGATTACGTTTCAATTATTTGAACTATGATGTGGCGGATTTACTTCCGTCCGATTCGATGCACCAAAATTACTCAAACACCAATTACCAGTTTCAAGTAGCACCGAAAGTTAATTTAACGTACTCTTTGAACGAAAAAGACAGATTATTTTTAAATTTTGGTCGCGGTTTTCACTCGAATGATGCACGCGCAGTAGTTCAAGATTTTGGCAACCACCACTTACCCGATTTATTTGGCGGTGAAATTGGCGTGTTGTTGCATCCGTTCAAAAATACTATTGTTTCTGCGGCTTTGTGGGGAATGGAATTGGAAAACGAATTGGTTTTTAACAGCGACGATGCAACAACAGTTAATAACGGGTCATCGCGCAGATTAGGTATTGATGTTGGTGTACGTTCAACGCTTACACCTTGGTTGTTTTTAGATTTAGACGTCAACGCCACGCGTGGCAGATTGGTTGATAAAGTTTTTGGTAGCGTTTTACCTGAGAATTATTTTATTCCGCTCGCACCATCTTTGAGTTCAACGGGTGGATTAACTTTTCATTTTCCGTCGGGCATTGAAGGTTCGGTGCGTTATCGCCACCTGAATGATCGTCCAGCGATTGAAGATAATTCGGTTAACGCTATTGGTTATACACTCATGGATCTGAATTTATTTTACAAAACGCCTAAATACCGCGTGGGATTCAATGTTGAAAACGCATTAAACGTAAAATGGAATGAAGCAGAATTTGCAACAGAATCGCGCTTAAAAGCAGAAACAACTTCTACAAATGAATTACACTTCACACCTGGAACACCATTTACTTTGAAAGCAATATTTAGTTATTACTTTTAATTTTTGAGTTGATTTCAAAAAGTAAACGCGCAAGTACGCAAAGAAAATTTCATTATCTTTGCGTGCTTGCGCGTCTTTTATTTTAAAAGAAAAAAATTAAAAGTTTCTTTTTGGATTTAAGTGCGTCTTTCAATATTGAATTATGAAAAATCTTTTACTACTCATTGTTTTTGGGATTGGGTTTGGTTTTGCACTAAAATTTTTTGCCTTTGAGCTTTTTACCGTACCAACCGATTCGATGGAACCAACTATTAAAACAGGTTCAAAAGTTTGGTTGAATAAAATTAAATTCAGTAATTACAAACGTGGCGATATTATTGGTTTTACGCACGGCAATGAGAATTTTGTGAAGCGGATTACGGGATTGCCAGGAGAAGTCTGCCAAGATTTAAAGGAAATTCCATTTAAACTTGTTGACAGCATTCAATCAATGACTAATAGCGAGGTCAATAATATTTTGAAAGCCATTGAAAAAGGGCAAAAATACAGAATTGAAACAGAAACTAAACATTGGACAGCTTATCCGCCTTTGTCTTGGGCACCAAACGTTATTCCTAAAAAAGGGGATACAATTGATCTATTGTTTCACGATTTCGATTTCTATCAACCACTCATCGAAAATTGCGAGCATATCTCCGCAGGAAAAATTCTCAACAAAATTTACATTAATAATAAAGAAGCCAATAGTTACGTCTTCAAACAAAATTATTATTTCGTAGAAGGCGACAATAAAGCAGTTTCAATTGATTCACGCACATTTGGGTTGATTTCAGAAAACCAGATAATTGGCAAAGTATTAGGGAAGTAAAACAAACAATGAATGTTAAGAAGCTAAAAGTTATAGAATCAGGCGAATTAAAAATTTATAGAGCAACATTTAAAAATTTTTTCAAATAATAAGTTTAACAAGTTAATAAAACTGGAAACAAAATAATATTTTGTTATAAATCTCAAAATTTAATCTAAATTCCAAAACGTAAGATTAATTGTAGATTAAGTTTCAATTTCATTTGCACAAGTCAAATTCAGAATGAAAAATTTATTTTAAAATATTTTGAACAAGCAAATCCAAAAAAAATTAAGGGAAAATCATAACTCATTGTAAAAGAATATTTTGCGTTTTAATTTCAGCAAAATAAATAAAATAATTTGGGGCTTTTCTTAACTATTTATTTTTAAAATAAGTATTTGTTAATGATTTTTACAAACATTACTAACTTTAGGGGATTTTACAAGCATTAAAAGATTGTATCTTTGTAAAAAATTAAAAGAATTATAAAATCAATTTTTAATACTTTTTTTTGAAAACAGATGCACGACAAACTAAAATTAGCAAATACTACGACAATCTAAAATTAGCAAATACTACGACAATCTAAAATTAGCAAATACTACGACAAACTAAATTAGCAAATACTACGACAATCTAAATTAGCAAATACTACGACAAACTAAATTAGCAAATACTACGACAAACTAAATTAGCAAATACTGCAACAATCTAAATTAGATTTCACACCGAGAGAAGAGAATACTTTTAATAACTACAGATCTTTTTTGTTAGTTAAGATTTACTGTCTTATTAAATAAAAACAAACATATATACACCTATACAACTTATGACACCACATGATGAAATGATTTCCATTTCAATAATTACTGTTTCGTTTAATAGCGAAAAAACCATTAGAGATACACTTAATAGCATCAGTCAACAAACGTATCCTAACATAGAACACATCGTTATTGATGGTGGCTCGACAGATAGTACCTTGTCTATCGTTAAAGAATTTCCACACATACAGAAAGTTATTTCTGAAAAAGATGGCGGTGTTTATCATGCCATGAATAAAGGTTTGCGTGTAGCTACGGGTGAAGTTATTGGTTTTTTAAATTCAGATGATATTTATTCGGATAATTTTGCTATTGAACGCATTGCCCAAGTTTTTAAAAGAAAAAATATTGACTCGTTATACAGCGATTTAGAATTTTTTAAAGGTGATACACAAAATATTGTTCGTGTTTGGAACGCTGGACATATAAAACATCGCAGATTTCTTTACGGTTGGATGCCACCACATCCTACATTTTTTGTTAAGAAAAAAGTGTACGAAAAGTTCGGCGTCTTCGATTTGGCGTTTAAACAATCCGCCGATTACGAATTGATGTTGCGTTTTCTGTATCTACACGGCGTTTCATCTTATTATTTGCAAGGCATTTCATTAAAAATGCGCATCGGTGGATTGAGTAATGCTACTTTTAAAAATAGATGGGAAGCGAATAGAGAAGATAGTTTAGCATGGCGAAAAAATGCTTTAGAACCTTACTTCTTTACTGTATTTATGAAACCACTCGCAAAATTAGAGCAATTCCAAGTGATGTATAGGGTGTTGAGGTTGTTTCAATATCAAGCAAAAAAATCTGTTCAATTTCCGATTCAAACTGCAACTTTACCTACAATATTAGAAAGTCCGATGAGTATAGAGTTAACACACTAACGTGTATGCTCTCTACAATTTATATTTTATCAAACACTTTTTTCAAACTTTTAATTTCAACTCAAATGGTACATCATTACAAAATAAGACAATTCTAACCTTTTAAAATTGCGCAGTTTTAACTACCGCAATTTTCCTAAACAGTTTGGTGATTAAACATCAGGCAAATAAGATACAGTTCTTATTGTCTTGTTTTTTATATTCCCAAAAATATTTTCAAAATAATTGAGGCAAAATTTTAGAAAACTTGTGGTTGTAACACAAGAACAGCGAAGCTATGTTTGAATTTTTTTTTACAAAAAAAAAAGCACACGAAATAGGATTATATTATTATCCTTTTCAAACCATTGAAGTTGATATTCATTCGCATCTTATTCCAGGTATTGATGATGGTGCGCCCGATGTTAAAACGGCAATTGAGTTAGTCAGAAATTTGCGCGATTTAGGATTTAAAAAAATAATTACAACGCCACACGTCTCAGAATTATACCCTAACACCATCAACTCTGTGTTAGACGGGTTAATTCAACTTAAAAACGAATTAAATACTCTAACGATTGACGTTGAAATAACTGTCGCCGCTGAATATATGATTAACGACGTTTTTGAAGAAATGCTCGTTTCAAATTCAGAATTTTTAACGCTACCGCAAAATCATATTTTAGTTGAAATGCCACATTTTAGCGAACCGTTAAATTTACACAGAGTTATTTCTTTATTGGTAGCAAAAGGTTTTACGCCCGTTATTGCGCATCCTGAACGATACAGACATTACAATGGCAATTTGCTACAATATAAAAAATTGAAAGATTACGGCTGCACGTTCCAAGTCAATTTGCTTTCAATTTTAGGTTATTACGGACAAACGGTGCGCGATTGCGCTTGGCTACTCTTGAATAATCGGATGATTGAATTTATCGGTTCGGATGTGCATCATAGCAGACACATAGATTTTTTAAAAATAAATATGCCCCCAGAATGTCAGCATTTAATTAATAACTATCCTTTTCAGAATAAAAATGTATTTAAAACCAGAGATGCCGTGCTCACGTCTTCAAAATTATGAAGTACGAAATGCGCTACTCTCCCATTCAAACTGCAAACTTTAATCAATGTTAAAAAAAATTTCCTACTTCGCTTTTGCTTTAGCTTTAAACCTAACAGCCTGTGTATCTCACAAAGAACTACTTTATTTAAACAATTTACCGCCAAATATTAACACTATACAGAACATTACAAACGATGCCGATATGCAAGTGCAGTCGGAAGATTTACTTTCCATTACGGTTTCGAGCTATAATCCCGATGCTTCAAAACCATTCAATCCTGATGTAAATAGTTTGGCTTCTATTGCGCCGGCTTTACAAGGTGTAAATAATATTGCAGAACTTACGTCGGGATATTTTGTAGATAAAGAAGGATTTATTGATTTTCCAAACATCGGTCGCGTAATGGTTCGTCAGAAAACTTTGAATGAAGTGAAAGATATTTTAAATTTGAAACTTAAAGCTTTTTTGAAAGATCCCGTCATTAATATTCGCTTCTTAAATTTAAAAGTAAGCGTTTTAGGAGAAGTTTTAAAGCCTGGCACTATTCGATTAACCAATAAGCGATTAACAATTTTTGAAGCAATTGGCATGGCGGGCGATATGACACCGTTTTCTAATCGCTCAAAAGTGTTGCTCATTCGTGAAATTAATGGTAAACGAACAATTGCGCGTATTAATTTACAATCGGGCGATATTTTTCAATCACCTTTTTATTATTTGCAGCAGAACGATGTTGTTTATGTTGAGCCGAACAGAGCCAAAGTTAATAGCGTCTCTGATATAACAGGTAAAGCACTTTCTGCTTTTTCGCTCGTGATTTCTGTTTTAACGCTTATTGTAATTTCAAGAAAATAATTTAGTTGATAGTTGATAGTTGACACTTGATAGTCTTTAAGAACTTCAATCTGTTAACTTTCAACTGTTAACAGTAACTATCAACTATCAACTATTATGATTGGTAACAGCCAACAAGGTTCGGAATATTCATTGAATAATTCACCGATTCATCATAAAGGAGAATCAAAAGATTTTCTGTATTACTATTCTATTTTACTCAACCATTGGTATTTACTACTCCTCGGTTTGATTATTGGACTTTCGTTGTTTTTTCTAAACATCCGATACGCTAAAAACCAATACAAAATTTCTGGTTCAGTACTCATTGAAGACACTGAAAAGCAATCTTTATCGCAAGAAGCTATCTCGAAACAGTTTGGTTTCGATAAAGAAGCGGGTAATATGGAAGATAAAATTCGACTTTTAGGTTCTACCGAAGTGATGCACCGCGTTGTTGACTCGTTAGGTTTGAATATAGCGTACATAGAAGAAGGGCGCGTTAAAACGAATGAATTGTTTAATAACAGTCCGCTAAAACTTATTTATTGGAATACAGAAGGCGTGAGTAAATCTTTTCAACTTAAAGTACAGCATTACGATTCCACGCGATTTGCGTTAATAAAAAGTCCGAAGGAGCGCGAACTCATTAAATACGGAATGCCATTTAATTACAACAATCGTGAATTAGTTCTAAAACACTTGGGCACATTGATTGATCAAAATCCGATTTCAATTGTCGTATCCGATAATTACGCTGTCGCAAGTCAGTATTGTTCCAAATTAGATATTTCTCAAGCAGGACGTTCAAACATCATCAATATTAACACAACCGACGAAATTCCGGAACGTGGCATTGCCGTTATAAATCGTTTGGTGCGTGAATACGGCATTGCGAGTATGGAAAGCAAAAATGATGCGGGTCATAGAACGTTGCAATTTATAGACCAGCGCCTGAATTACGTAACCACCGAACTTTATAGCGTTGAAAAAAATGTACAAGGTTTTAAGCAGGATCGCTCGCTCGCGGTTCCTATTCCGGAAATGGCGAAAAACTATATTGAAAAAACAAATGTTGTTGATGCAAAAGTTAACGAATTAGATAATCGTTTGAGCTTTGTTAAAAATATTGAAGGCATCATTGATGAGACCAAACTTAACCAATATAAATCTTTACCTTACAGCACAGAAATTTCAAACAATGCCCCACTTTTAGATGCTATTCGGCGATACAACGAACTCATTACGAAGCGTGCAAAAATGTTAGAATCTGCCGAGGGTGCTAACCCGGCATTAAACACTTTCGATGAAGAACTTAAATCGCTCAAAGAAAATATTTTTCTGAGTATTCAAACCATCAAGCAAGAGGTTAATGAGCAAAAGGAAAGATACAGACAGCAAATTATTCCGTTGGAAAATCAGTTGAACGCAATGCCGAACAACGAGCGCGAATACACTCAAATTATGCGCGAACAAGGCATTAAACAAACACTTTTTTTATTTTTGTTGCAAAAAAGAGAAGAGACAGCTTTAGCCATTGCTGCGCAAGTATCTCACTCTTTTTTACTCGAAAAAGCCGCTAATAAAGGTATTGTTTCGCCAAAGCCGCTTCAAATGCTTTTGTTTTATCTTTTTATGGGTCTCGGCATACCCATTTTATTTTTATACCTCAGAGACTTATTCAATGATAAAGTGCATCATCGCTCCGATATTGATAAATATCTCAACGTACCATTTGTCGGTTTTATTCCACACGTTCGCGGAAAAGCAAACCGCATCATCATTAACGATAGTCGCTCTATTTTAGCCGAGTCTTTTCGTTTAGTGCGCAGCAATTTGCAGAATACTGCACCGAATTCTAAAAGTCGCGCTATACTCATTTCATCAACCATTAGTGGCGATGGTAAAACTTTTGTAGCCATAAATTTAGCTTTAACTATGGCATTAACGGGTAAACGCGTCATTGCTGTGGGTTTAGATTTACGCAAACCTAAATTACAATTTTATCTCGACGGACAAAAACCCCTAAAAGGGATCTCAAGTTTTTTAGACGGGACAGAACATATAGAAAATTTAAAATCGCTCATCTGTGTTTACGATAAACTTCCGAACTTTCATTTCATAGATTGTGGTGAAGTGCCGCGAAATCCTTCGGAACTCATGATGACGGACAGAATAAAAGACTTGTTCGATTACCTCAAAGCGCATTACGATTTCATAATCATTGATGGTGCGCCGATTGGTTTAGTTGCCGATACTTTTTTACTCAAAGAATTTGTTGATCAAACGCTTTTGGTGCTGCGCTACGGCAGAACAACTACATCGCATCTCAAATTTTTGAGCGAGGTTAAAGCCGAAAATAAGCTGCTTAATATAAATGTACTTCTCAATGATTTAAAAAGCGAATTGGGTAATTCGTACAACTACGGTTACTATCGTTCCAATTATTATCAGGAAGATCGCAGCAAATGGGCTAAGCTAAAAAGTTTATTTCGTAAGAAAAGCCCCAGCGACCAAAACTTGATTTCTTTATTGCCACCGCAAAATACTAAAGGTGAAAAAAGAAAGAATGAAGGCGTGAAGGAATTAAAGAATGAAGGCGTGAAGGAATGAAAAAATGAAAAGTAAATGCCAAAATCTTGCGCTATCATGCAGCCGTATATTTTTCCGTACTTGGGTTATTTTCAACTCGTCTGCGCTGCTGATAAATTTATTTTTTTGGACGATGTGGGTTTCATCAAGCAAGGTTGGATTCATAGAAATAATATTCTATTGAACAAGCGCAGTTATCGTTTTACAATTCCGATTCAGAATTCAAGTTCTAACGTAAACATTGCCGCAACTTTAGTTTCAGAAAAACCCAATAACTGGCATTTTAAATTATTAGAAACCATTCGACACGCGTATAAAAAAACGCATTACTTTGAGTCTGTCTATCCTTTAATTGAAAATGTATTTCTCGATTGTAGTAATAAATCCGTTAGCAGCGTAGCTATAAAAAGTATTCAATCCGTTTTAGAATACGTCGGCATTGATAGTTTTTTTTGGAGTTCTTCAACCATTTATAATAACCAGAATTTAAAATTAGAGCCGCGCATTATAAATATCTGTGAAGCAGAAAGTGCGACAATTTATATGAATGCGGTTGGAGGACAAAAATTTCTAAAAAAAGAAATCTTTAATACACATAATATTAAACTCAATTTCGTAAAACCAACTTTAGAGCCTTATTCGCAAAACGCAACGCAATTTCAAGCTGGACTTTCAATTATTGACGTACTGATGTACAATTCGCCTAAAAATGTCAAAGAAATGCTTTACGAAGGTAAGTGTTCCTAAAAACCAAAATGAATAACTTAATAGAATGAACAAAAATAAAACTGCAGTTTGCACCGTCTTTGAAGGTCATTATCATAAAGGGGTAGTTGTTTTAATTAATTCGCTGTATGCAAATGGTTTTGAAGGTACAATTTGGGCAGGAATAAAAGGCGAACTACCGCCTTGGGCAAAAATTTCATCGAAAGAAAATGAGATTGAAATAATGCAGATTACAGATAACCTTTCAATTAAATTTTTACATTTCGCCAAAAATGATTATTTACCTTGGATAAAACCAGAATTTATTTGCGACATTTTAGATAAATACGAACCGGAAGCTGAACGCATAATTTATTTAGACTGCGATATAATAGTGAAATGTCCTTTTTCTTATTTCGAAAAATGGTCAACTTTTGGCATCATGCTTTGCGAAGACGTTAATTCACCCATTTCAATCACTAATCCGTTGCGGTATGAATGGGTAGAATACTTTAAAAAATTTGGCGTAACCGTTCGTCGCGATACAGACCAATACGTTAACGGTGGTTTTATAGGTTTAGACAGAAAATATAAAGGCTTTCTGACCGCATGGAGACACATTCAAGATTTAGTTTTACAAGATTTGAACGCCATTAAAATAGATTTACACAACATCACAAAAGTTTCCGATAAAGTTTCTGGATTGAACGACCGCAATTATATGTTTTACAGAACCGATCAGGATGCACTGAATGTTTCCAAAGACTCAACCGATTTTCCTCTCGCGGTAGCAGATAGAAATGCTATGGATTTTGCCAGTATCGGTTTTATTATGTCGCACGCTATTGGCACGAGTAAACCTTGGGTAAAAAATTTTTTGTATTATGTTGTTAAGAAAGGTCAACGACCCAAAACTACCGATCGCATCTTTTTTGATTATATTGATACGCCTCTCAAACTTTATAGCAATCGCGAGAAATTTTTAAAGAAAACGCATCTCAAACTTGCAACTGCACTCGGGCGCGTTTTCGGATAGAAAAATTTAAAAGTAAAAAGCAAATGCAAAATATAAAAAGGACTACAGAATTAAAAGCCAAACTACATCTCAATTGAAATTAATAAACTATGCAGCAAACACTTACATCATCCCAGACAGTAAACAATTTTTCAAAAACTAAACCTTTAGTCAGTGTTTCAATGATTGCTTTTAACCAAGAGCAATACATAGAGCAAGCGTTAGAGAGTGTTTTAGCGCAAAAAACAAATTTCCCTTTTGAAATAGTTATTGGCGATGACGTTAGCACCGATAAAACGGGTGCTATTTGCAAGGCTTACGCACAAAAATATCCTGATATTATTCGCGTTCTGGAAAATACGGTGAATGTTGGTATGATGATGAATCATGCACGCACGTTTAAACAATGTCGGGGAAAATATATTGCTACTTTAGAAAGCGATGATTATTGGATTGATGATTTAAAATTACAAAAACAAATTGATGCGCTCGAAAGCGACGAAAATATGACGATTTGTTTCACAGGTCGTAAAGATTTTTATGAAGACCGAAATGAGTTTATCGATATTTGCGCCGATAAAGGCAGCAACCGATTCTGGATAGAAGATTTCGCCAAAGAAACTTTTTTTCATACTTGCACTATGGTTTTTAGAAATCCAGAATCATCCGACTGGGTAGATAAATTGGTCGGTATGCCGATGAGCGATAGACCCATGTATGTATCGTTACTCAACGAAATGGGTGGTTATGCCTTCAAACTAAAAGATATTAGTGCAGTGTTCCGATTGAATGAAGTTAGTTTTTTTACACCGCTCAAACCTTTGCAAAGAACAGTTAAGGCAGCAGATATGTACCAAAAAATGAAAAATATTTTCCCATATCTCGGCGTGCATTTAAACAAACACTTAAACGTTTTCGACTATTTCATTCTGCGACATGAATACAAAAATAAAAGTAAGTCAGAAGTTAAACGCTTGATAAAACAAATCATAGCGCGACCAACAAAACCCGTCGGTTGGTTAGTAAAAACCAAAGCTCTCTTGCATTATTTTATTTGATTTCGAGGAATCTTCGATTTGTTAATAGTTGTTCGTTTAAAAACAATCACATCGAACAACTATCAACGAACAACTATCAACGAACAACTATCAACTAAAAACTATCGTGAAAATAACTTTTCTTACCCGTAATTACGTTCCGACTATTTGTGGCATCGGCGATTACACGTATCATTTAGCAAATGAAATGATTAAACGTGGAGCAGAAGTTTCTATTATTTGTTTTGACGATCAAACTCCAATAGAAGAAAACGAGATAAAAGTTTATCCAATAATAAAAAAATGGAATTATGCGGGCGTACAACTAACACTCAAACTTATTAAATCTATTCAGCCCGATTGGCTGATGGTGCAATATGTTCCGCACGGGTTTCAACGCAAAGGTTTACCGTTTGCGTCAATTTTGTTTTATCGTTCACTTGCGAAAGAGGTGTATTATTTGGGCGTGTCTGTTCTTACTTTTTTTCACGAAGTTAAAATCAGACCCGAACACGCGCTGAAAACAAAAATTGCTTCTTTCATACAAAAACAAATTGCCGATAAAATTTCCAGACGCTCTGCTTTAAACGTTACGAGCATTGATTACTATAAAAATTATTTATCGTCATCGGTGGATAGGGTTTCTGTCATACCCATTGGAACAAATATTTTACCAATTGAATTACCGAGTGACACAAAACTAAAATTAAAAAGCAAATACCAAATCAATGCCCAGACAAAAGTTATTTGCACGTTTGGTAACAGAGATGTGACAAATTATTTAAAAGCATTCGACGCATTAGCCATTGAATATCCCAATTTCTTATGGCTCATTTGCGGAAAAAATGCAACGCCTTTCAAAACTTTAGAAAGTAAGCCCTACATACGTTACGCAGGTAAAATGTCTTCTGACAACGTATATCAGCATTTGCTTTTAGGTGATGTTTTTTTTATGCCCGATGACATTAATTCGGATGGTGAAGGTGGAACGTCGAATAAAAGTACGGCTCTGGCATGCGCATTATCGCTGGGAATTCCGGTAGTTGGTACAAAAGGCGACATGAATAACGACCTTTTAAAAGATGGTAATAATATTCTTTTACCCGACATTAGAAACACAAAAGAATTATTCGACGCGCTTAAATCATGTTTCGATTCACCTGCGTTGGCTTCAAAATTAGGGCGCAATGCGCGCGATTTGTACGAAAAGAATTTGCGCTGGGAAGTGATTGCCAATCAGTACATGGCAATAATGTAATAACTTTTAGTCCAAAAGGTTTTTTCATGAAGATTTTATTTAAAAACCAAAGTATTCCGAACTATGTTTCCGACGGTTTATTTCATGGATTAAAAAATTTAGAGGGTGTCGAAGTGGTTGATATTCCAAGAATGGACTACATGTACACGGATGCTACTGCCGAAACTTTATACAGAACGGGCTCAAAAGGCTTGACGCTCTACGGAAAATTAATTGATGCCGTTGAAACAAAAGGTCAACGGACGATTTGGCAAAAAGATATTGAATCTTTTGACTTAATTATTATTTCAGATATCAACCATGACTATGAATTTTTTAATAGCCTGTTTAAAAAATATAGAAACAGAGAAAAACCAAAACTTTGCATTGTTGATGGTGACGATACATCAGCTCTATTTCCGTATAGGAATAGAAAGCATTATTTTATTAACACCAGTGCAAAGTTTATTTTAAGCAATTACAGAAAAATTTTTTATTTTAAGAGAGAATTTTCTTCAAATTCGGAACTTTATGGTTTTCCACTTGATAGAATAGAATATTTTATTAATTTTATTTTTTCAAAAACACCCATGCTAAAAAGTATTACAATGTCTATTCCGGAAGAAATAATTGAAATTGTTGAGCTAAGCAATAAAACCGAACAATTTGTAAACTACAATACCGATAGAGATCTCGAATCTCTATTTCCAGATGCTATCAAAACTTCAATTGTTGGAAAATGGTCGCCCGTTTTTACTGATGAAGAAAAATATTATTCTAACATAAAAATTTCAAAATTTGGAATAACAACCAAAAGAGGAGGTTGGGATTGTTTAAGGCATTATGAGTATGCTGCAAAAGGAACTCTGTTGTGTTTTAAAAATTTACATTTAAAACATAAAAATTGCGCTCCTTTGGGTTTGGATACTCAAAATTGCATTACATATTCTTCAAAGGACGATTTGCTGACTAAAATTTCAAATTTAAGTATTGAGGATTATTGCAAAATGCAAGAAAGAACATACAAATGGATTGAAAATTACTCCACCAAAAATGTAGCGCGTAATTTTTTGAATATCGTTTTTAATTGAGCAAATTTTAATGAACAAAATAGCTTTAATAACTGGTATCAGCGGACAAGATGGCGCGTATTTAAGTAAACTTTTATTAAACCTTGGTTATAAGGTGGTAGGAGTTACGCGCAGTTATAAAAATTTAAACTTAAAAGGGCTTTCATATCTCGGTATCGCATCTCAAGTTTTGGTGGAAGAGTGTAATCTTTTAGATTTTACTTCCATAATAAAAATGATAGAAAAACATCAACCTGACGAAATTTATAATTTGGCTGCGCAAAGTTCTGTTTACGAATCTTTTCAGCAACCTATTGGCACTTTTCAATTCAATACGCTTTCTGTTCTGAACTTGTTGGAAGCGATTAAACTCGTGAATAAAAAAATAAAATTTTACCAAGCCAGTAGTTCAGAAATGTTTGGCAAAGTAAAAAAATTACCCATTACGGAAGATACTGAATTTTATCCGCAAAGTCCGTATGCCATTTCAAAAGCTGCCGCACATTGGGCGTGTGTCAATTACCGCGATAGCTACAATATGTTCATTGCGTGTGGCATTTTATTTAATCATGAATCGTACTTACGGAACGAGAATTTTTTTATTAAAAAACTCATCACCAATTGTTTATTAATTAAAGCTGGAAAATTAGATTATGTCGAATTCGGGAATCTGGACATTTATCGCGATTTTGGTTTCAGTCCGAGTTATGTTGAAGTCATGTACTTAATGATGCAAACGCCAACGCCACAAAGTTTATTAATTTGTTCGGGCGAAAGTATTTCTTTAAAAGATATTGCGCACTATGTTTTCAAAACGGTGGGCGTACCGATTGAGAAAATTAAAATAAATGCCAATCTTTTCAGACCGACGGAAATTCATGAAATTTATGGCAATCCTAAAAAAGCAAAAGATATTTTAGGATGGAAATATGAACTTACTTTCAAGCGCGTTCTCGATATCTTAATTGAAGAAGAGCAAAAAGCTGTAAGTTATGAGCGTTGAGCTTTCAGCTTTCAGCCGTCAGCCGTCATCTGACGTTCAACCTTTGCAGCTCGCAGCTAAAAGCGCACAGCTAAAAGCTAATAAACTTTTGTGGCTCGATTTATTGCGCGGCACCACAGCTTTTGCCGTTTTTATCGGTCACGTCAGAACTTTGTATTTTGTAGAATACACCAATATTATTCCGACAAAATCGGCGCAATTTTTTTATTTTTTTACAGGTTTCGGGCATCAAGCAGTTATCATATTTTTTGTGTTGAGCGGTTTTTTTATTGCTAAAACAATTCAAAATTCGATAGACAAAAAGCGTTGGCGATTTAAAGATTATTTTACAAATCGAGTTATTCGTTTAGAAACAGTTTTAATACCCACTTTGGTTTTAGGTTTTTGTTTCGATAGTTTAGGATTAAAATTTCTGCCTCACTTAGAAAGTTATGCGGGTAAAATTATTTCTTTACCCTTCGTCTCACCTGTTGGTAAATTAACTTTTGAAACTTTTTTAGGAAATATTTTTTTTGTTCAAAACATATTAACCTATACTTTTGGTTCAAACGCACCGCTTTGGAGTTTGGCGAATGAGTTTTGGTACTACATGCTTTTCCCGCTTTTATATTTCAGCTTCGTTAAAAATTATGCACTAATAAAACGCTTCGTATTTTTAGCATCAGCAATTGGAATTTTATTTTTTGTTGGACGCTCAATTACACTCTACTTTTTTATTTGGTTGATGGGTGCAGGTGCTTTTTACCTCAGCGAAATAAAATTTGTGGTTCGCGCTTTGCCTTCTCGCATTTTACTTTTTGGTGTAAGTATTTTATTTTTCGGCGTTATTTCGCTTGCCCGATTAAGTATTTTACCACCGCTGATAGATGATTACATTTTAGGTTTTGCAACAAGTATATTAGTGATATTCCTTTCTGAATGTTCGATGGAATCGCGTGTATTAAAAACGATAGCCACTTACTTATCAAATATTTCATACACGCTTTATTTAACGCACGTTCCGGCGGCAATGTTAGTATGCGGTTTCGTATCAAACGAAAGGCATTACTGGAATTTAGATAATCTAACTTCATTTGCGATAATTATAATTGCTTTGCTTATTTACAGCACTGCTGTTTGGTTCTTGTTTGAAAGAAATACAGGAGTCGTAAAAAAATGGATTAAGCAATTAAGTTTTTAACTTTAGCATACTCTGCAACGGATAACTAATATGGATAAAACAATTTTTAAAGACATAACAACTTCTGCTTTAGGTTTTGGTTGTACAAAACTAACCGATCACTACAGTCGTAAAGAAGCCTTATACTCTTTAGAAACGTGTTTAGATTCTGGAATTACGCATTTTGATACTGCACGAATGTATGGTTTTGGTGAGTCAGAAATTATTTTAGGTGATTTTTTAAAAAACAAACGCGATAAAGTTACAATCACAACTAAAATTGGTATTGACCCTTTAGCGTTACCGACACATTCACAGTTTATGATGAAATTGGCAAAAGACATTGTCAATCGGTTGCCTGCTGTAAAAAAAATGATTTCAAAAAGAACGGATGTATTCGTTCATCGCCCATCACTAACTGCTGAGATTGCAAAAAAACATCTCGCAGAATCGCTTATAAAACTCAAAACAGATTACATTGATATTTTATTGCTGCATGAATTCGATGTCGCTACGGCAAACAAGGAAGAACTCATTTCATTCTTTGGAGAAAAAATTAATGCCGGTGTTGTGCGCCATGTTGGTTTAGGTTCTTTTTTTGAATTCATCAAAGACGATTTTCAAAATTTAAATATTGTTTACGATGTGATACAAACAGATAATAGCATTTTGAATCCCAACATTGAGCAACTCGGTTCAAAATCCCCAGAAAACCATTTAACTATTGCGTTTAGCATTTTTAAAGATTTAAAAACCATCCAGAAATTCGCTAAAAAAAATCCAAGGTTTGTGCAAAAACTTAAAAAAGAAACACAAATTGATCTATCGGCTGATAAACTTGATAAAAATATTAACCGACTAATTATTGATTTTATGAAATACACACACGCGTCGGGAATAAATATATTCACTTCAACCAATTCTCAGAATATAAAAAATAATGTAACCGAATGGGAAAATCCAACTTTTAGTCGCGAACAAGTTTTAAAATTTGTATCCACTTGGTCGAGTTGTACCGATGAACTTTCTAATAATGCAGAAACAAAAATGGCGCAAAACGCGCAGCTTACCGCTCACAGTTCATAGTTCGATGACTAATACTAAAAGTTGGATAAGTGGAATTGATAGTTTGAGATTTGTTTTAGCGTTAATTGTTGTTCTGCACCATTTACAAAATCCGTATGCGCAAGCTTTAAAAAATACGCACACTGTTTTAGGAAATTTTGGAGGCGTTTTTCTAGCTAATTTATTTAACGGACCAGCCGCAGTAATTGCTTTTTTTATTATTTCTGGTTTTGTGGTGCACAACCCAATTAAAAATAAAAAACTCGACGTTAAAAAATTTCTTATTCGCCGTTGGGTGCGTATCGGTATTCCGTTAATTGTAGTTTCAATAATCGCTTATTTTTATGATAATTTTGTTATTGCCACTATTTGGAGTTTGTATTGCGAACTGATTTATTACACTATTTATCCGGTTCTGAGAAAAATGAATGGCTCCTGGCGATTAAAATTTCAAATATCATTTGCTATTTACGTTATCATGCTGCTTGTTTTTTGCCAAAACGATATTAAATCTTTGGTTTTTCAACGTGATGCAGGTTATTGGGGAACGTATTGGCAATTAGGAAATTATCGCTCATGGGTAATGGGTTTACCCGCGTGGCTGCTCGGCGTTTTATTAGCAGAAAGATTGACGATTGAAAATATTAAAAACACAACCGTTAGTTTTGGTCAGCTTTTAAACTACAGGTTTGGTGTTTTCTGTATCAGTGTCGTGTTAGAGTTTTTAAAATTTCATGGTTTTGTGAGCGATATTATAGCACTTAATATTTTTGCATTACTCTTAATGGTTTGGCTTGAAAAAGAAATTTTGTATTATCAAAATAATGCGCCTTTCAAAACTTTAGAATACGGCGGCAAGTTTTCTTATTCGCTGTATTTAGTACATGGACTTTGTATAAAATTTTTGCTTTCGTTTTTGATTCTAAATGTTTTTACGTACCCGATTTTTATCGTTGGGGTTCTGGGTCTTTCTTATCTCACGTATCTTTTAGTGGAAAATCCATCTCATAAATTAGCACAAGCAATAGCAAATTTAGTTGTTCCTCAGGCTTATGCAAATTAAAAAATAACACCGAACAACAAGATATGCCTTTTATAGATTTTAATGTTAGTCCGTTAACAGAACAAAATTTTCCATTCGATTATACAATTATTGGTGCAGGCGTTGCTGGAATTTTATTGGCCATTAAACTTTCTGAAAAAAATAAAAGCGTTCTTGTTATCGAATCGGGGCATTTTGAAGAAGATGAAAACCGACAAGCGTTGAATAAAGTGGAGCAAACGGCGAAAATTGTTGAAAACGCGATGGACGGCAGAAAACGCGCCATCGGTGGAACTTCGATTGCATGGGGTGGTCAGTCGCTACCATTTACACCTTTAGATTTTGAAAATAAAGATTGGATGGCGAACAGCGGTTGGGCAATAAATTTTGAAGAT
>JAYVNP010000006.1:0-22145 GCA_043758385.1 Saprospiraceae bacterium | reverse complement strand
AATGGCAAGACGATTCCGATTTATCATCATTCGTAATTACACAAGAGGGTAAGTATTTTGTCACTGTCAAGAATATTTGCGCCGCTGTTACCGATAGTTTAAACGTTACGTACCAACAATGTCATAAAGTTTTTATCCCGAATATTTTTTCGCCTAATGGCGACGGCATCAACGATATGTGGCAAGTTAATGGTGGTGATGATGCTGCTAAAATTATTTCAATACAAATTTTTAATCGTTGGGGAAGTTTAGTGTACGAAGCAAATAATGTACTTTTTTATTCTACTGAAGCCACTTGGGATGGAAATAATTGTGCTGACGGTGCTTACACTTACTTTGTAACAATTGCTTTCACGAACGGTGATAACGAATTATTCAAAGGGAATGTTGATATTGTGCGTTAGGGGTTCAGCAATTTTAAATTTAATTTTTAATTATTAATCGAATTTACTAATTTGCAACATATTTGTAAGAACTAATGAACAAAAATAGTTTTCGTAATAAACACGCGCTGTTAATCCTTAACTTGAGTTGTTTTTTTTGCCACAATTTAACTGCGCAGTTTCAAGTTAATAAAAATGCTTTTAAAACTTCCGACCGTTGTTGGACGCTCACACCCGATAAACTCACGCAAGTGGGTTCAGTGTGGTACGATAAAAAATTAGACCTTTCGCAATCATTCGACTTAACCCTCAGTATATTTTTAGGTTGCCGATCGGACGGTGCCGACGGGATAGTTTTTGGTTTACAACCGCTGAGTACAAGTGCGGGTTCAACAGGTCAAGGTATTGGTTTAGGTGGCGTAAAACCTTCTATCGGTGTTGAGTTTGATACGTATCAGAATTTTGATTTCGGCGATCCTTCTTACGACCACGTGGCAATTGTGCGCGACGGCGATATGAATCATTTACATACACAAAATACATTGGCTGGTCCGGCGCCGGTAAAAATTGGTGGCAACAACATAACTTTTAAAGATTGTAAATTTCACGATGTGCGCTTTACTTGGGATGCGCCGAATAAAAAGTTTTCTGTGTATTGGGAATGTACGTTGCTACTATCTACTACCGTAGATTTTGTGACTGATATTTTTAATGGCGACCCAAACGTATATTGGGGATTTACTGCTGCAACAGGTGGAAAAACGAACGAGCAAAAAATGTGTTTGAAATACACGTCACTCTTGGATAAAATTGCGGATACCGTTTTGTGCCGTGGCGGGCAAATTCAACTCAGTGCGAGCGGTGGCGTGAAATATAATTGGTTGCCGTCAACGGGTTTGAGCAACGCTTCCATTCCTAACCCGATTGCCAAACCCGACAAGACAACTAAATATACGGTTCAGATTATTGATACCTGCGGAAATAAGTCAGTTGACACGCTTACTGTGCGTGTCGGCGGAAATCCATATACTTTAAAACTGGGTAACGACACTATTTTATGTGCAGGTCAGACGTTTCTTCTTAATCCGAAAATACCGGGTGCTAATTTTGTTTGGCAAAATGGCTCAAAAGATTCTACGTTTTTAGTTGATAAAACAGGTTTGTATAAAGTGAACGTGGATAAAAATTATTGTCTCGCATCCGATAGTATAAAAGTACGGATTATAAATCCACCGACGATTAGTTTAGGCGGCAATGCAACACTCTGTTATGGCAAGAAAAAAATATTAACCGTAAGTGCCGATGATGCTAATTTCATTTGGCAAGATGGATCGAGTTTAACGTCGTTTGTTATTACACAACCGGGTTTATATTCCGTACTGAGTAAAAATAATTGTGGTACTGCATTCGATAGCTTCATTGCTGAATATCAAAAATGTCATAACGCGTATATCCCAAATATTTTTTCTCCCAACGGCGATGGCGTAAACGATACGTGGCAAATTTACAGCGGTAATGACGTGGCTAAAATTTTGAGCGTCAAAGTTTATAATCGTTGGGGAAGACTGATGTACGAAGCGTCAGACATCGGTTATTATTCTTTGGATGCGCAGTGGGATGGTAAAGACGCATCTAACGGTGTGTATATGTATTTAATAAACGTGGCTTACACCGATGGCGATACGGAACTGTTTACAGGTAATGTAACGGTAGTGCGCTGATTTACAAATTCTGCACGTTATAATCCACGCGCTGTTGAATAGAACGACCGAGCGTTGTTTCATCCGTATATTCTAAATCACTACCAAAACTGATACCACGCGCTAAAATCGTAATTTTTACAGGCAGCTCTTTAAGTTGGCGCGAGAGATAAAAAATAGTTGTTTCACCTTCAATCGTTGGTGAAATAGCCATGATTATTTCTTTTATTTCGCTATCAGTAACGCGCTGAATGAGCGCATTCGCATTTATATCGCTCGGTCCAATGCCTTCCATTGGCGAAATAACACCACCCAAAATGTGATACAAACCATTAAACAACGACGTGTTTTCAATCGCCATAACGTCTCGAATACTTTCAACTACCATCACTAAATTTTTATCTCTGCGCGGATTAGAACAAATTGCACACACCGTTGTATCCGAAACGTTGAAGCATTGAATACACGTTTTTAAATTGAGCTTTAAATTGAGTAAAGCAGACGAAATTTTTTCTGCTTTATCTATTGGTTGCTTAATTAAAAACAAAACGTGGCGCAAAGCTGATTTTCTGCCAATACCCGGTAGAGAGGCAAAAGCGTTTACAGCTTCTTCAATAAGTTGCGAAGAAAAATTCATAGCGTAATGCGTGTTGTAATTTTGGGTTTTCCAATAAAGTGAACAAAGATTTACAAAGCTATCATAATTTTTTAAAAGAAAACCGTTTACTGTTTTAATAATTTTTTTTTGAGTTAAACAAACTTACGCGCAAAAGCGCACATTAATTCGCCCTCTTTGTTTGTAAAATTTTTTGTCATCGAGAATCCATTTTTTTCTAAAACGCGCATTGATGCTTTATTTTCAATTTCTGTTTCAGCAATAATGGTTTTTATTTTTTTTGATTCTGCTAATATCAATAAACCTGCGACGACTTCGGTGGCGAAACCTTTTTTATAAAATTTATGATACACCTCGTAGCCAATCTCTAAAGTATTATTTTTTGGCGCGCCTTTAAATCCGCCATTACCAACTACAATTTTTGTTTCCGAATCAATAAATAAATAAGCACACCAAGGCGCATCGTCGGCAATTGCCCAAAAGTAAACGCCTAATTCCGAGAGTGAATTTAAATAATTAGCGTTGTCCAGAACATTTATTTTTAAATCACTGCATAATTTTTTGATGTTTAAATCCGTCAATTTGCGCGCAATTGTTTTAGAAATTGGTACGAGCCATAAACGCGCAGTAGTAAGTGTTTGAAGCATCAGCAAAGATAATTAGTATTTACTTAAATTTAATGCTGCGTAAGTTTGGTAATGTGATTTTATAAAAAGAATTTTGCAGTCATTAATAGCAACTCTAAACTATTTTTTTAATTTCAGTGTAGTGAGTTGCGGTACTTTTAATTTTAATATTTTAAGAAAAATATCCTATGCCAGTTATAGAAATAAAAGTACCCGCCGTAGCGGAATCAGTAACCGAAGTTACGCTTTCGCAATGGTTAAAACCCGATGGAGCAGTTGTTAAAATTGATGAAGCCATTTGTGAATTTGAATCGGATAAAGCGACGCTTGAACTACCGGCTGAAGTAGCGGGAATTTTAAAACACGTCGTCAAAGAAGGGACGGATTTAAAAATAGGCGATTTAATAGCCACCATTAATACCGATGCTACCGTTGAAAGCGCGCCTGCACCTAAAACAGAAACGCCCGTCGCAGCAAAAGCTGAATCTGCTAAATCAGAAACAGTTGCTGCAAATAATTCCGCGATAACTTATGCCACAGGTACACCATCTCCAGCAGCTGCAAAAGTTTTAGCAGAGGGCAATATTAAACCTACTGAAATTTCTGGAACGGGTAAAGATGGTAGAATAATGTTGCAAGATGCGCTTAAATCTGTATCAGAAAAATGGTCAGCACCAACTGCGCCGATTGTTGAGGCGCAAAAAGTTGAAACGCCAAAAACTGAAATGCCTAAACCAACCGTTGCGCCAACAGTAGCACCCGAAATAAAATCTGCGCCAGCAAAAGTTTTAACAGCTTTCAGTAGAAACGAAACGCGCCATAAAATGAGTCGAATGCGCCAAACGATTGCTAAGCGTTTGGTTTCTGCAAAAAATACTACTGCTATGCTCACCACTTTTAACGAAGTGGATATGTCGGCAACAATTGCGCTGCGCGAAAAATACCAAGAGCGTTTTACCAAAAAATACGGCGTGAAATTGGGCTTTATGTCTATTTTCGCCAAAGCATGTGCTAAAGCACTTTTAGAATTTCCAGACGTTAACGCATTTATTGATGGTACAGACGTTGTCTATCACGATTATGCCGATATTTCGTTCGCTATTTCAACACCCACAGGTTTGGTTGTTCCGCCGATTAAAAATTGCGAATCACTCGGTTTTGCCGATATTGAAAAGAATTTAAAAGCCCTTGCAGAAAAAGCACGCAACGGGAAACTGAGCATTGAAGAGATGCAAGGCGGAACGTTTACGATTACAAACGGCGGTGTTTTCGGTTCACTGATGTCAACGCCGATTATAAATGAACCACAATCGGCTATACTTGGTATGCACGCTACGAAAGATCGCGCTGTTGTTGTTAATGGACAAATTGTTGTTCGCCCGATGATGTACTTGGCTTTGAGTTACGATCACCGCATCATTGATGGTTCAACCTCAGTCACTTTTTTGGTAAAAATTAAAGAACTCATTGAAGATCCAACGGCTTTGTTTTTAGATATTTGAAAAATTTTTTAAAAACGACCACTACACAAATCGCCGACGCATGTAGCGTATAAAATCGCGCGCAATTTTTTTCTTTTCTTCTGTTGCATCCCAACTGTATCGGTCGGCGATGTCTGTTACAAAAGCGCGCGCCGAATCGAAACTGCTCATGGCATTAATATCTTTCAAAACTTCGTCGAAAGCAGCTTTGTTGTTGCTGAATAAATTATTTTGGTACAAAAGTTTATCATTCAATCCGAGTCCGCGCGTTAAATCGGCAACTAGTTGATTAGAAAGTCTATCCGAAAGTTCGTTAGAACTCACTTCGTCGAATAGCGCACTGATACTCGCACTCACTTTTGGTGCTACTGTTCGCGTCACTTCAATGGGTTTAGGTTGCGGTTTGGGTTGTTCGACCAGTGGCGCAACATACACTGGCGCAACATAAACAGGCTGTGGTGGTGCTTCATATTTTGGTTCTTCTACTTTACGCTGTGCTTCAGTTTTTACAATTTCTTTTTCGATAATTATTGGTGTTGATGATGCGAAAACTCTATCGCGTGTGCCGTAAACGTCGGGCATTTCGCTTTCTGCGTCGTTATTCTGACGGACAACATTTTCTTTAATTTTAGGTGCGGGCGAAGGTTCGTTTTTAATAGCTGAAATAACGGCACCTTCTAAAAAAACTTCGTAGAGTTGCCGAATATAGTTGAGCATCAAATCGCGTTCAATAGTCGAAATATTTTTTTCGTCGGTGCTCATCGCATTATACAACGAGATTATTTTTTCTAAAGCGAGTTTCGCGGGTTTTAAATTCATGTCGCAATGCTGATTAAAATAAAGTAGTTTTGATATGTTCTTACAAAAATAATACGTAGTCGCTTAAAGCCGAAGGCAAATAAAATAAATTTAGCGTTGTTCACTAATAATCATCCACTTCTTCGGAAGCCGTCGTCACTTTATTCATCAAGTAGGCTTTCAAAAACTCGCCAATATCGCCGTTTAAAACGGCATCTGTCTGATTAGTTTGGTAACCTGTGCGATGATCTTTAACGCGCCTATCATCCAAAACATAGGATCGAATCTGACTTCCCCATTCGTTTTTAGTTTTACCCGCTTCAATTTTTTCGCGCTCGGCAGCTTGGCGTTGTAATTCGCGCTCGTACAGTTTCGATTTCAACATTTTTATAGCCGTCTCTCTGTTCTGAATTTGGGAACGCTGCGACTGACACTCTACAACGATACCCGAAGGTAAATGTCGCAAACGCACGGCAGATTCTGTTTTATTAACGTGCTGACCGCCGGCGCCACTGGCTCTAAAAACATCCCAATCTAAGTCGTCGGGTCGAACAATAATTTCAATCGTATCATCCACCATTGGATGCACAAAAACAGAAGAGAATGATGTCATGCGCTTTCCTTGCGCATTAAACGGGCTCACGCGCACCAACCGATGTACTCCGTTTTCGCCTTTTAGCATACCAAAAGCAAAATCGCCATTCACTTCAATTTCAATAGAACGTAAACCTGCTGCATCGCCTTCAACGCTATTAAGTTCAACGAGTTTGTAACCATTTTTTTCTGCCCACATCACGTACATCCTATAAAGCATCGCTGTCCAGTCGCACGCTTCGGTGCCACCTGCGCCCGCATTAATTTCTAAAATGCAACCGAGTACGTCTTCGGGTTTATTGAGTGTGGCTTTAAATTCAACTTCTTCGACAACCGCCATCGCGCGCTCGTAAACCTCTTCAACTTTTTCTTCCGATGAATCGCCCTCGTGAAAAAGTTCAAACTCTAAATCACAATCATCCACTAAGTTTTGAATTTTGGTAAAATCTTCCACGCGCTTTTCAAGTAGTCGCATCGCTTTCATTGTGGTTTGCGCGCGCGTAGCATCGTTCCAAAATAACGGATCGCCCGTTTTTATTTTTAAATCGGCAATTTCTTTTTGTGCATTAACGACGTCAAAGATACCTCCTTAACAACAGTAACTTATCTTTAAGTTCTGCTAAATTTTCGTGTGTCATATCGAGTTTTGAAAAAAGTCTACAAAAGTACGTACATTTAGGTTGCTTGCGCGTTCATTGGAATACTAATATTTAAAAAAATCCCGCAAACTTCGTTGACTCTTTCAGATTTTATATGTTTAATCTGCGAAAGTCAACGAAGTTTGCGGGAAAATTCTCTGTGCGAATAACTCTTACTTCGCCAAATCAAATCTGTCTAAGTTCATCACTTTATTCCAAGCGGCAACAAAATCTCTGACAAATTTTTCTTTAGCATCATTACAAGCATATACTTCTGCAATAGCGCGCAACTCAGAGTTTGAGCCAAAAATAAGATCGGCGCGCGTAGCTGTCCATTCTACATCACCTGTTTTGCGGTTGCGTCCTTCAAAAACTTCGCCCGTTTCGTTCGTTGCTTTCCACGTTGTACCCAAATCTAATAAATTTATAAAAAAATCATTAGTCAATGTTTCAGGCGATTGCGTTAATACTCCGCGTCTTGAACCATCGAAATTGGTTTTTAATACACGCATACCTCCTAAAAGTACCGTCATTTCTGGTGCAGTCAAGTTTAAAAGTTGCGCTTTATCAACAAGCATCTCTTCAGTAACTGCATTATAATTTGAATTTTTATAATTTCTAAATCCATCCGCTTTAGGTTCTAACGCTTCAAACGAATCCGCATCAGTCTGTTCTAATTTAGCATCGCCTCTACCGGGTGTAAACGGTACTGCTATATCATGTCCTGCATTTTTAGCTGCTTTTTCTATGGCTGCGCAACCACCTAACACGATTAAGTCCGCCATAGAAACTTCTTTTTCTGTTGTATCAAAATCTTTTTTGATACCCTCCAAAGTTGTTAAAACCGTTTTTAATTGCGTTGGATTATTCACTTCCCAGTGCCGTTGTGGTGCAAAACGGATGCGCGCACCATTAGCACCGCCGCGTTTATCGGTTCCACGAAACGTTGAAGCCGAAGCCCATGCCGTAGAAACCAATTGCGAAACAGTCAGCCCTGTCGCTAAAATTTTGCTTTTTAAAGTTGCTATATCTTCAACCGACAATTCGTAAGCTACAGCAGGAATCGGATCTTGCCAAATCAATTCTTCTTTTGGTACTTCTGAACCCAAATAACGCACAATCGGTCCCATATCACGGTGCGTGAGTTTGAACCAAGCGCGTGCGAACGAATCTGCAAAATGATCAAAGTTTTCTTGAAAATTTCTTGAAATTTTATTATAAATCGGATCCATTTTCATCGCCATATCGGCAGTTGTCATTATCGGCGCGTGGCGAATGTTTGGGTCGTGTGCATCTTCCACTAAAGTGGCTGCAAACTCGTCGGTTGGCGTCCATTGATGTGCACCTGCTGGACTTTTTGTTAATTTCCAATCAAATCGGAAAAGCGTATCAAAATAACCGTTATCCCAAGTGGTTGGGTTTGGTTTCCAAGCACCTTCTATGCCACTTGTAATAGTATCGCTACCTTTGCCCGAACCAAAACTATTTATCCATCCCATTCCCATTTCTTCTATGCTTGCACCTTCAGGCTCGCGACCTACGTGACTGGCACTTGCTGCGCCGTGAGATTTACCAAAAGTATGTCCACCAGCCGTTAATGCCACCGTTTCTTCATCGTTCATTGCCATGCGTGCAAAGGTTTCTCTGATATCGCGCGCTGAACCCAACGGATCAGGATTGGCATTTGGTCCTTCTGGATTGACGTAAATTAAACCCATTTGTACCGCCGCCAATGGATTTGCTAATTCGCGATCGCCACTGTAACGCTCATCGCCCATCCACTCTTTTTCTGCTCCCCAATTTATACCTTGCTCTACTTCAAAAATATCTTCACGACCGCCTGCAAAACCAAACGTTTTGAAACCCATTGATTCCAACGCGCAGTTACCCGTTAAAATTATTAAGTCTGCCCATGAAAGCGACTTACCATATTTTTGTTTGATAGGCCACAATAAAAAACGCGCCTTATCTAAATTAGTGTTATCGGGCCAACTGTTGAGTGGCGCAAAACGTTGACTTCCAGAACCTGAACCACCACGACCATCTTGAATTCGGTAGGTTCCTGCACTGTGCCACGCCATGCGAATAAAAAACGGTCCGTAATGACCGTAATCTGCGGGCCACCAATCCTGTGAGGTCGTCATTAATTCGAAAATATCTTTTTTAACGGCTTGTAAGTCTAATTTTCTAAATGCTTCCGCATAGTTGAAACCTTTGTCCATTGGATCAGAAAGGTTTGAATGTTGACGTAAGACACTTAAGTTTAAACGGTTGGGCCACCAATCTTTATTCGATGTACCATTGGTAGCAATATTTGGTACTTGCTTCATTTGTCCGTGCGGAAAAGGACATTTAGCTTCGGCGGTATTACCAGACTTAGCTTCACTTAAATTATTCATATTTACTAACTTTAAGGTTATTAGAAAATTATGTCGCAAGTTAGTTCATTTAAGGTTCAACTTAAAAAAAAGGTTAATAGACTTTTTCGATTGAATGATTGAGTAGATTTATTGCGGTGCGTAAAATTAGTTCCAATTGCTATTTTTTAAAACATAGCGTTGTGTGTGACGTAATGTGTGTGTCAATAGATACCTTATGCAAGATATGGAGTTTTTAGGGGGATTTTATTTTTAAGGATGAATAAATCAGTAGAGATTAATGGTATTAGTTTGGAGGTTTTCGACTTCTGCATGAGATAATTCAAAATTAAATCATTGAGTTATTTAAAAATCAATTTAGAGTACCGTTGCGCAGTTTCTTCAACGTATTTATAAAACAAATACGCAAACGGAATACACACCAAAACAGATAGCAGGACATAAAATGTTTTATCCCATTCGGAAGCGTTGGGATGATATTTCAAATAACTACTCACTAAAGTCCAACCACTAAAAGTGTGTGTTAAATACAAAGCATAAGAAATTTTTCCAAAAAATAGAAAAGGTTTTGCGGCACGCTGCACCAAAAACAAAATGGCACAAGTACCAAAAATAGCGAGTGTATGCGTTAACCACATTTTTTGGTCTGTAAAATAACTCAGCAGCAACCAGCAACCCAAAAGTTCATACGCTGAAATAAATTTAACGGTGTAATGAAAAAATAGAATGCCTGCTAAAAATGCAAAAACATAATAGGTCGCCCAATTTGGCGTATCGAGCCAGCGCGTTGCAGCTAAAGCTACATACAGCGGGTAGCGTAAAAACCAAGCACGTTGTTTAATTAATACAAAAGCGATGAGTAGGAATAAATAAAATTGCCAATCGAGTGCAAGCGTCCAAAATATTTCGCGGATGAAAGGCATGCCGAACCATTTATTAGCATGAATAGCATGCACTAATAAACTTTTAGTGCTGTAAGTATCGGGCAATTTAAAATTTTTTGCATCAACTATCCATTGTTCGCCAGCATCTTTTAATGCCATGAGTGCAATGCACGCCCAATATGGAATTTCGATACGCCAAGCGCGTTTTAAAAATTGAGTTGGCGCATTGCGCAGCGAATAATTTTTTTGGAAAAAAGAGAGTGGTAATACAAAACCTGAGATAACAAAAAAACAATCAACACCTAAATAGCCGTAGCTAAAAAACTGCTTGAGCGGATTATTATTTCCCAAAAAATAAGTAAAATGATAAAACACGACGGCTAATGACGCTAAACCGCGAACGACTTCAACGTTATCGAAACGTTGTGTGGGTATTTTTTTTTCTGATTGATGCAACGCCATATCAAAAATATTTTTTAATCTGGCGTTGCCATTTCAAGCACGAATATACAAAACAATAGTTGTTGGTAAATAGTGAACGATTGTTTTTTATCAAGCCTTAGTTAATAACCCGGTTTTGTGTCAACGATACTAAAACTCGAAGTTAAAAGGTTAGTAGCGTGAACTACGGGTGTTAAATTAATATCTGCCGAAACTAAATTGATGCTATTCATAAACTTTTAATTTTTTTATTGATTAATGATACAAATATAGAAGTCTATATTTGAAATCGTTTTTTTTTAATCAATCGCTTTACAACGTGTAAGCGCGTCAAAAATCTTTTTTTGCTTCTATAAAAGCAGTAAATTGATTTTACTACGTTAATTTTATTGAAAAATGGGAGTTATTACGAAGCTAAATCTTTAATAAGTGCGATTAAAGATTTACAAAAAATACGATCAATTACGATACCTAACTACTTTTGCTAAAAGAACTAAAAAATAAAAAAAATGAAACGTCGCTATTTTCCACCGGAATGGTTTGCGCAAAGTGCCGTTCAATTAACTTTTCCGCACAAAAATTCAGATTGGGCGAGTATGTTAGTCGAAGCGGAAAAATGTTTTGTAAATATTATTGAAACCATCGCACACTTCGAGAAAGTTTTGGTTGTTTGCTCCGATGTATTGTACGTACAGTCGTTGATCAATAAAAAACATTATGCACAAATTGTTTTTGTTGCACTCGCATCGAATGATACTTGGGCGCGCGATCACGGCGGCATTACGGTTTACGACGACGAAAATCCCGTCGTTCTCGATTTTATTTTTAATGGTTGGGGAATGAAATTTGCGGCGAATCACGATAACCTTATAACACAAAAACTTTTTGAGAAAAATATTTATTCTCAAAATGTAACACGCGAAAATATTTCGTTTGTTTTAGAGGGTGGTAGTTTAGAAACCGATGGTAACGACACGCTTTTAACAACCACCGATTGTTTGCTTTCGCAAAATAGGCAAGCGCATTTATCGAAACAAAAAATTACCGCGCTGCTCAAAAAATATTTAGGTGCGCAAAAAATAATTTGGTTGACACACGGTTATTTAGCAGGCGACGATACCGATAGCCACATAGATACACTCGCGCGATTTGCCGATGCAAAAACAATTATGTACGTCAGGTGCGACGACAACACGGATGAACATTACGAAGCACTCAAAAAAATGGAGGCGCAACTCAAAAGAGCAACTGATTTATACAATACGCCGTATAAACTTGTTGCATTGCCCATGTGTAGCGCGTGTTTCGATGCCGAGGGTAATCGTTTGCCCGCCACTTACGCTAATTTTTTAATCATCAACGGAGCCGTTTTAGTGCCAACTTATAATATTCCGGAAGATGACATCGCGCTTGAAATTTTTAGAAAACATTATACACTTAAAAAAGTTATCGGAATTAATTGTCGCGTTCTGATTGAACAACATGGTTCGCTGCATTGCGTTACTATGCAATATCCAAAAAACGTCATTGAGAGTTTGGTTAATAATTGAAAGTGGTTTATCGTGTGTTTTTCTGTTAGCTGAACTATCAACTCAACCAAATTATCAACTTAACGCAATGTATGAAACGTATAACAATGCCTGCTCGAACGGATTATATTCGTAAATTAGAGGAAATTTCTTTTGAGTTTCACACGTTGGATGGTGCGTATTGGAATGAAACGGCGTACTACGCGTTTTCGATGAAAGAAGTAAACATTATTGAGCGCGCAACGAATGAACTTTACGCGATGTGTTTGAAAGCGGTTGCATTTATAATCGAAAATAAATATTATGCGGCAGTGCGCATTGATGAAAAATTAGTGCCACTCATTGAGCGATCGTGGTATAATAACGAGCCGAGTGTTTATGGGCGTTTCGATTTAGCATATAACGGCATCGGTCAACCTAAAATGTTAGAATTTAATGCCGATACGCCAACAGCTTTATACGAATGTGCAGTGGTTCAATGGAAGTGGTTAGAAGAAATAAATCCGAGTGCCGATCAATTTAATTCGGTGCACGAAAAATTAATTGCTTATTGGGCATCTTGTAAAAATTATTTTAAGAAAGAACTTGTGCATTTTTGTTCTGTTGATACTATCGAAGATTTCACAACTACTGAGTACTTGCGCGATACAGCACAACAAGCAGGATTAAAAACAAAATATTTAAACATTCAGGATATAGGTTGGGATGCAAACAACCGCGTTTTTGTGGATTTGGAAGAAGAGGAAATCAAAAACATTTTCAAACTTTATCCTTGGGAATGGTTAATAGATGAAGAATTTGGTGCAAATATTGGAGAAGTTAAAAATAAAATCCGATGGATTGAACCCGCTTGGAAATTAATTTTATCGAATAAAGCCATCTTGGCTGTTTTATGGCAACTATTTCCGTACAACGAATATCTTTTACCATGCTATTTCGACAATGAACACGAATTGCGTAATTTTGTAGTCAAACCTATTTATTCGCGCGAAGGTGAAAATGTTTCTATTTTTAAAGATGGTATTTTAGAAACCGAAACTTCAGGCGAGTATGGCGAAGAAGGTTTTGTATATCAAAAACTGTACGATTTAGAAAAGTTCGACGATTGCTATCCTATTATTGGAAGTTGGATAATTGGTGGTGAAGCCGCAGGAATGGGAATAAGAGAAAGTAAAACAAAAATTACGGGTAATTTAAGTTTGTTTGTGCCACATTTAATAAAAGAAGTTTAAACAATCTCAATCAAAAATTATGAAAAAAAGTAAAATTGTAACAATTAGTTTGGTCGCGATTTCTATAAATTTGGGTTACGGCAACAATAAAAACATTGTCAACAATGTTATGGGTGCCAATGAAAATACTGACTTGCAAACCAATAACATTTATCCGCAAACTCCTAAAAATACTGCCGACACTACGGGTAAAAGCAGTGTAACAAATAAGCCACACACGCCGCGCGGTTTATTTGGTGGTTTTTTCAGAAGAAGCGGCAACAGAAGTATAACGCGCGGTGGTTTTGGCAAAGCAACAGCGAGTGGTAATTCTTAAAAAATGATGGAGACTCTCTCGCACAATTTTGAACTTCCCACAAATTTTATTTAGTTTTGAATATGAGTGTGCGAATTTATTGATACATTTTACTTGACATCATGAAAAAAAATCAAAAAAATATTTTGTACTGTCCGTTCATGCAAACAATGGATATTTTAGGCGGTAAATGGAAATTCCCGATTCTACACGAACTCATAGACGGTAAAATTATGCGCTTCAAAGAATTAGAGCGCAGTGTATCGGGTATTACACCGCGTATGTTGGTTAAAGAATTAAAAGATTTAGAGAAGCACAAAATTGTAAAGCGCAAAGCGTATGCAACCGTGCCACCAACAGTAGAATATTCGCTTACAGAAATAGGAAGAACATTAAAACCGATTCTTGCATCTATTGACGATTGGGGACGCAAGCACTTTGATTCAAGTACCGCTGTAAAAATAGCGACTTCGGAACTTGAAACCGTTTAAAAAAGTTTATATTTGCGCATTGTTTTAAAATTTATGGCATGATAAATAAATTTTCTGCACCCTTACCCGATGAATATCCACTCTATGCTACCAGTTATATAAATTATGCTGTGGCTTCGGGTGAAAATATTATTAAAGGATTAATTGATTCAGAAAAAAAACTAAAAAACTATATCCTTTCTTTGACCGAAGAAAAACTTCATCACCGATACGAAGAAGGTAAGTGGACTGTGAAAGATATTATTCAGCATTTAGCCGATACGGAACGTATAATAAGTTATAGATTGTTGCGCACGCTTCGACACGATAGCACACCGTTTTCTTCTTTTGAAGAAAATGATTACGTTGTAGCAGCCAATGCCAACGTGCGCGATATCAAAGATATTATGAAAGAGTTTTCGGCGACGCGCAAAAGTTCTATCGAATTGGTACGCACTGTTGCGCGCAAAGATTTGAAACGCATCGGGAAAAATAAAACGGGTATGGTTTTTACAGTAAATGCTTTATCGCATTTTATTTTAGGTCATGTACTCCATCACGAAGCTATTATTAAAGAAAGATATTTTCGGTGATAGTGGTTCATTGGAGGGTTCAAAAATGAATCCTTACGAACAACGAAAAAAATAAGGAGAATTGTCCGAGTGGTTTAAGGAGCACGCCTGGAAAGTGTGTGTACGGCAAAACTGTACCGAGAGTTCGAATCTCTCATTCTCCGCAGAGTTAAGGAATAGGAAAAAAAGAAAAAGGAATATTTTTCACAGTTATATTCCTTTTTCTTGTTAGTTCCCCCTTTTTTTTAATTATTTCAATTCCATCGCGCGCGAAACAGTCTCAACTTTTAAAGTGGCAGGCAAATTAAAAGGAGCGCTCACTCTAATTTTTCGACTTGATGCACCGATGCGCACTTCATAAGTACCCGCTTCGGCTACAAAAGAAGAAGATTTTTCATCGAAGGAAGCCAAATCGCGCGGATTAATTTCAAAACTGATTACTTGCGAAGTGTTTGGTTGTAGCAATTTTGTTTTTGCAAATCCTTTGAGTTCTTTTGTTGGTTTATCCATCGTTTTTGCTGGTGCAGAAAGATAAAGTTCTACAACTTCTTTACCTGCAACATTGCCGGTGTTTTTTATAGTTACAGTTGCAATTAATTTATCTTTAAAGGAAGACGCACTCAATTTTAAATCGCTGTAACTGAAATCGGTATATGACATCCCATAACCAAATTCATACGCGGGTGTAATATCTTTTTTGTCGAAACCGCGATAACCCACATAAATACCTTCCGAATATTCTAATTCAGCGCGGCGCGCTTTCATAAAACCTATACTGATTGAATCACCAAATTCTACACCTGCCATATTATTAGCCGTAGGTTCATCTTCATATTTAGCCGAAAAAGTTGTTGCTAATTTACCAGATGGATTAACAGTACCAACCAAAACATCGGCAATCGCGTTTCCAGCTTCTTGTCCTGGCAACCAAGGCAAAACTATGGCATCAACCGCGTTGCGCCACGATGCTGTTTCAATCGGTCCACCAATATTTAAAATAACAACAACTTTTTTACCCTTCGCATGAAAAGCATTTGATACATTCGTAATCAAATCCTTTTCTGTTGGAGTTAAATTAAAATCGGGATCGAGTTTGCGATCTCTAGATTCGCCTGATGAGCGACCAATAGTAATTAAAGCGTAATCAGCGGAAGTTGTTGGGTCTAAATTTTCTTTTGCCATCGCCATTTCTGGCACTTGATACGCGGCTTCAAACCAAGAACGCTTACGCGTTTGTTTACCTTTTTCAGTTTTAATATAATTGTCGTAAGTGGCTTTAACCGATTCATCTATACCAAATCCCGCATTTTGCAAACCTTCAATCATCGAAATTGTGTACGCTTCGTTCACATCACCGCTGCCTGTTCCGCCCGAAATTAAATCGTAAGTAGCTGTACCGAATGCTGTAATTTTAGTATTTTTTTTGAGCGGTAAAGTTTTAGCATCATTTTTTAAAAGGATAATTCCTTCGGCAGCAATATTGCGCGCAACAACACCGTGCGCTTTTAAATCGGGTAGATTAGAATTTTTATAACCTTTAAAACTCGGTGTCATTTTCACGATGTTTAAAAAATTATTGACGTTTACGTCCAAAACTTTTTCATCTAAAGTTCCCGCTTTAACTGCTTCTATAATTTCTTTTAATCTCGCAGGTGTACCAGGCATAATCAATTCGTTACCTGCTTTCATTTGTTCCACACTGTTATCGCCACCGAACCAATCGGTCATTACAAAGCCTTTAAATTTCCAATCATCGCGCAATATTTTGGTGAGTAAATCATTGCTTTGCGCTGTATAAACGCCATTAATTTTATTGTACGAACTCATCACCGTCCAAGGGTTGGCTTCTTTAACGCAAATTTCAAATCCGCGCAAATAAATTTCGCGCAATGTGCGTGTACTTATCTTTTCGTTCACCAAATTGCGATTGGTTTCAAAATTATTAGCAGCAAAGTGTTTAATGGAAGTTCCAACACCGTTCGATTGAATGCCGCGCACCATCGCGCTCGCAATTTTTCCTGTCACCAACGGGTCTTCGGAGTAATACTCAAAATTTCTACCAGCCAACGGATTGCGGTGAATATTCATACCTGGTCCTAAAAGGACATCAACACCATATTCTTTCACTTCATTACCCATTGCTTCGCCTGCTTTTTGCACTAAGTCAACATCCCAAGTAGAAGCCAAAAGTGTTCCGATTGGGAAAGCTGTGGCATAATACGTGCGCGTTTCGTTGGGGCGTTTTGGTTCAATGCGCAAACCTGCCGGACCGTCCGCTACAATAATACTCGGAATGCCGAGTTCCGGAAAATTTGCCGTAGAACCCGCAGCACCTAAAACTTTACCGGTTGTAGAACCCACAACCGGACCTTGTGTGGCTGTAGAATCTTTTTTAGGTGTTGCCGCGTTTGCCGGTGGTGCACCACCCTGCATTCGCATTCCCATACCGACTAAAATACGCGCTTTATCTTCTAATTTCATTACAGAAATTATTTCCGTATTTGTGTTTTTGCCGAGTTGTGGTGCGCTTTGCGCTGTAGCATATTTTGATAGACACATCAAAACAGAAAAAATGAAAACCTTGTGCATAATTTTTAATTAATTTTTAAAGAACAATTTGTGAAAAGTGTAAGTTACTAAAATTTACAAATTTATTTTAATTGAGGTGTTTTTAAAGAATAGTAAAATTACACTCCAAAACATAATTTATACAAACGCGCTTCTTTTTTTTATAAAAACTCAAAATTAGAACTTGTTATCACTTTTTCTTTTAATCAAAAATGAGCCATTTGTAGCCGAAAGAAATAAGTTTAAACAAGTTTTTAGAAAATAATTTTAACAGAACACCGCACAATTAGAATAGTTTTTATATTGTAGGGCAGTTAGTGCTTGACAAAAAAAATAAAAGGTTTTAAAAAAAATTGCAGAATCACCTATATTTTAATAATAAATTGTTTTAAACAAAAAGTTATTTTAATTTTGTAGCATAAATTTCGGATTGAGTTTGTAAATTTGAGTCTTTAATAATTTTTTTAATAGAAATGGCAAACGAGAAAAACAATTATAAAACTTCCATTCAATAATTTTTTAAATATTGATACCGATTTTATAGAAAATTTACAAAACATTTGGCTTGCGCTTATTCAACAAAAAAAATTTAAAATAAATTTATGTACAACTTTTTCGACAAAAACCAATACGTGAATATACGCCAGCGTGTAGAGCGTTTACAACCAAATTCACAACGCTTGTTCGGCAGAATGGAGGCAGCACAAATGATGGCGCATTGCAGTCTTCAAATTGAGACCGCTTTAGGTAAAACATCGCGACCTGATGTTGGTACTTTTTTTACAAAACATATTATACGACGCGTTTTACCGTTTATGACTAAAATTCCGATGGGAACAAAAACAAGTAACAGTTTGGTTGTTAAAGACGAACGTAATTTCGACGTAGAGAAAAAAAGACTTTTGGATAATATTGAACAAGCGCACTTACATGGTGTAAAAGGTAATTGGCACCCGCATATTGCATTTGGTAAAATGTCGGGTAAAGAGTGGGGGCATCTCATTCCTTTGCACCTCGACCATCATTTAAGACAGTTTTCTAACTAATGTTTAAAGGATAGTCGTCAATCATTAATTTGTGTTTTTCATTAACAATTTATCATTAATCCTTATAATTTTATGGAAAATATTGCACCGCAACAGACGCCCGTTAAATACGACGAAGATAATATTCGCTCACTCGATTGGAGAGAACACATACGCTTGCGACCTGGAATGTACATCGGTAAACTCGGCGACGGCAGTACGCCCGATGATGGTATTTATGTGCTCATCAAAGAAATTATTGACAACTCGATTGATGAGTTTGTGATGGGAAATGGGAGAACGATTGATATAAATATTCACGACGACGCTGTTACGGTGCGCGATTTTGGTCGCGGTATTCCACTCGGTAAAGTGATAGATGTCGTGTCGAAAATAAATACGGGCGGTAAGTACGATTCCAAAGCGTTTAAAAAATCTGTTGGTTTAAACGGTGTCGGTACAAAAGCAGCGAATGCGCTATCCGATTATTTTAAGGTGCAATCATTCAGAGAAGGCGAAACAAAAATTGCGGAATTTGAAAAAGGCGTTTTGTTGAAAGACCACAAGCTCGCTAAAACAACGGAAGAAAACGGTACATTCATACGCTTTAAACCAGATGCGGAAGTTTTTAAAAATTATAAATTTCGCGCCGAGTTCGTCGAATCGCAACTGTGGAATTACGCTTACCTCAATGCAGGTTTAAAAATTCAGTACAATGGAAAAACGTTTACGTCAAAAAATGGACTTTTAGATTTATTGACGCGCAAAATTGGCGAAGAATCTACGGAATATCCCGTTATTCATTTACGTGGTGAAGATATTGAAATTGCATTCACGCACGGCAAACATTACGGCGAACATTATCATTCGTTCGTAAACGGACAGAACACAACGCAAGGTGGTACGCACTTAATTGCTTTCAGAGAAGCGATTGTTGAAACATTGCGGAAATTTTTTGCAAAAACGTATGATGCTCAGGATATTCGCACATCAATTATTGCAGCGTTGAGTATTCGGGTGGAAGAGCCGATATTTGAATCTCAGACAAAAACAAAATTGGGTTCGCAATCTATTTCGCCGGACGGCGCCTCTATTCGGTCGTTCATCGGTGAGTTTATAAAAAAGCAACTTGACGACTATCTCCACAAAAATAAAAATGTTGCAGAAGCACTCAAACGTCGGATTGAACAAAATGAGCGCGAGCGCAAAGAGATTGCGGGTATAAAAAAATTGGCGAACGAGCGCGCTAAAAAAGCAAATATTCATAACAAAAAACTTCGCGATTGTCGCTTACACCTGAACGAAAAAGCAGGCGATCAGGAACGCCGCGAACAAACATCCGTGTTCATTACCGAGGGCGATTCGGCGAGTGGTTCTTTAACAAAAGCGCGCGACGTTGATACACAAGCTGTTTTTAGTTTGCGCGGTAAACCGTTAAACTGTTTTGGCATGAGTAAAAAAATTGTGTACCAAAATGAAGAACTTAACTTACTGCAACACGCACTCAATATTGAAGACGGTATTGAGTATTTGCGTTATAATCGCGTCGTTATTTCTACCGATGCTGACGTAGATGGCATGCATATACGTTTATTGTTGCTCACTTTTTTCTTGCATTTTTTCCCCGATTTAGTCCGTAACGGACATTTATACATTCTGAACACCCCACTTTTTCGGGTGCGCGATAAAAAAATTACAAAATATTGTTACTCCGAAGCTGAAAAACAAGCGGCTATTCGCGCGCTGCGGGGTAAACCAGAAATCACACGCTTTAAAGGTTTGGGTGAAATTTCGCCTAACGAGTTTCAAGATTTTATCGGAAAAGATATTCGCCTTCAACCCGTCATTATGTCGGATGATATGAATATTGACAATCTTTTAGATTACTACATGGGAAAAAATACACCCGAGCGACAAGATTTTATTGTCGAAAACTTGCGCATTGAAGAAGGTGAAATTGATGATGAAATTGAAATTGAAATTGAAGAAGCATTGTCGACTGTTTAAGAAGCCGTTTAAGTTTTCTGTTTTCTCCGAAATTAAACCTTTTTTAACCTGCCAATGCCGATGTAATTTATGGTTTTTGAATACTTTTAATTTCCCTAAATCGTTATTTACGTTATCTTTGTCTAATACTTCAACTTAAAACAACACACACAATGAAGCAAATACTCCTCCTTATCAGTTTTACAATTTTATTTTCTTTTTTTGCGGTTGCGCAATGCGTGACAATTGCTGACCCAAGTGCCAATTTTGTACACGCCGTGAATTTAGATGAAAACACATCAACAGTCGTTGATGTTCGTGCATATTTCAATGAAGCAAGACGTTGGGAAGAAGGTAACCTTATGAAAATGACAGGAGCTTATGGTAATATTTCTTTACCGGATAATTTACTGTCATTACCGAGCGACCAACAAACATTCTTAATCACTAATGCGGAACGCGTGAGTAGAGGACTTTTGCCATTGCAAGCTATTTCGCCAAAACTTGAAAGTGTTGCTCAACGGTGGAGTGATACTTTAATTAAACTGAATACTTTTGCGCACAATATCGGCGCCAGTACGCCCTTCACGCGCATGGATGCTATTTTTCCGAATTGTACTGAATTAGAAGGTGAAAATATTCATGGTCGCAGCCCGGTTACTAAATTTATCGCTGAATACGCCATGAATGCATTTATTTATTCTGATGCCGGTTCGAGTTGGGGACATAGGCATGGCGTGTTCACGTGTTTTAATAACGATTACGGACCAACAGATAGTGAAGGTTTTATGGGCGTTGGTATAACTTCAACGACAAATACTAATAATTTTCCGATGCAAGATTTAGTCGTTGATTTCTTAGATCCGAATCCGACGGCTGGTAATACTTGTAATTATTTAGCACCGCTACCCATAAATTTGCTTTCTTTTCAAGCAAAACGTATTCAAAATTCAGTTCAGTTAAATTGGATTACTGCCTCTGAAACAAATAACGCTTACTTTGAAGTAGAACACGCTGCGGAAAATGCTAACTTTTATGCGCTAACAGAAATAAAAGGCGCAGGTACTACAAGTGCGGAACGCGACTATCAATATACGGACGTTGCTCCGTTTTCAAACGTGAATTATTACCGACTCAAGCAAACAGATTTAGATGGTAATTTTACGTACTCGTCTGTGGTATCTGTAAGTTTTGATGCGCAAAATGGTTTGAGCGTTTATCCATCGCTCGCCAGCGATTTTATTCATGTTGTCCTAAATTCTTCCGATACAAATAACGAGGCCACAAGTCTTCAAATTTATGACATCACTGGCCGATTGGTTAAAACAATAACAGCGCAAAAAAATTTTAATTTTGAACTCCCTTTAAATGCTTGGGTGCCAGGCGTTTACATCATAAAATTAGAATTAAAAAACTTTAGCCAAATAGTTAGGTTTGTAAAGTCGTAAATATATTTAAGCGTATTTACAATGCTAAAAACGCTTTCAATAATTTTTCACCCGCATCGCTCGATTTTTCGGGGTGAAATTGTGTAGCATAAAAATTTTCGCGCTGTGCGCCTGCCGAAAATAATTCGCCATGCGTACATTTCAGCGTTGTTTCGTATCCGAGTGCGCAATAATAACTGTGTAAATAATAATAGTAATCTGCATCGCTCAGGTCTTTAAAAAATTCCGATTCTTTCGCAGCACTATTCGCAAAAGTTTTATTCCAACCCACGTGCGGCACTTTTACACCTTCAGTTTGAGGAAATTTTTTTACCAACAAATCGAAAACACCGAGACAAGGCGTATCGTTTTCTTCTGAATGTTTACAAAGCAATTGCATTCCGACGCAAATGCCTAAAAAAGGTTGTTTAAGTGTTGGAATAAGCGACGTTAATCCGCGTTCGTTCAGGTGGTGCATGGCAGAGCGCGCTTCACCTTGGCC
>JAYVNP010000005.1:0-2444 GCA_043758385.1 Saprospiraceae bacterium | reverse complement strand
CGGTATGATTTGCTTTATTGACCGCACCAACGACAATAATATGTACAGCTCTATTTATAACGGCGCATTTTATAAATCAACGGACAAAGGCAACAGCTTTAATTCATTTTATACCGTTCCGGGTGGCGGTTGGGTATCGCCGTGGTTGCACGATCCTGTTAATGCAGCCGTTCTATATGCCGGCGGAACAAACGTAAATAAGTACAATGGTTCTTCTTGGACTGCCATAAGTAATTTTGCCACAACAGTGGGCACTTTAGTATCTATTGATGTTGCACACGCAAATAATCAAATTATAGTTGCGGCAAGTAAAAATGCTGTCATGCTTACGACCAACGACGGTACATCTTGGACTGATATCACAACCGGGTTACCGGCGAATACCGGCATTCTAAACGTTAATTTTGATATAAATAATTCTGCAAAAATTTATGTCGCTCTGGCAAGTTATATTGGAAACAATTTTTATTGTTCATCGGATAACGGAAACACATGGGTGAATAAAGGTACCGGCTTACCGAAAGTACCGGTTGAATGTTTTGCCTCGCAAACTAATGGCGATTTATACGCCGGAACGGATTTAGGTGCTTATTTACTTTCGAACGGAACGACTACGTGGCAACCTTTCACTAACGGCATGCCGGGTGTACAAGTGCGCGATTTGAAAATTTTTACGCCGACCGGCAAGTTGCGTGCTGCAACTTATGCTCGCGGAATTTGGGAGTGTACACTTAATTCTTCTAATAATCCGCCGAGTGTTGCAATTACAAGCCCTGCCAATAATACAAATTTCAACGCACCGGCAACTGTCAATATTACCGCAACGGCAAGTGAAGCAAATGGAACAATTGCGAAAGTAGAATTTTATAACGGCGCAACACTTTTAGGCACTTCAGTTACTGCACCTTATTCATTTAATTGGACTAATATTCCGGTCGGTACTTATTCTCTTACTGCAAAAGCCTATGATAATTTGAATGTTTCTGCTATTTCGACAGCAGTGACTATTAATATATTAAATGGTAACGATGGCGGCATTACTATTGTTTCGCCAACGGGTACAGTAGGAACAGCAAGCGTCACGCCGATAGTTACACTTACTAATGCCGGCAATAATGTAATTACTACCGCCGTCATTTCTTCAAAAACAGATGCGGGCGCGGCAGTTGTGTATAATTGGTCGGGAAGTTTAGCAGCGGGAACAAGTACGAATATTAATTTAGCCGATATTTCGGGTTATTCTTCTGCTCAACATACTTTCACGGCAACGCTGGGTTTAGTAAACGGTGTGGTGGATCCTAATCAAGCGAATAATACGGCGACATCAACTTTTACGTATTCTACATGCTCCAACAGCAACGAACCAAATGATTTATCTACTCAAGCAACGGTAGTTGCTGTAAATACAATCACTAATTCGCAAATCGCAAGTGCGAGTGATATAGATTATTATAAATTTACAACAACTACTGCGGCACCTAAAATAAAAATCACACTCACCAATTTACCGGCTGATTACGATTTGTATTTATACAGTGCACGTTCAAACGGTACTCTTTACCGATTAATTAATTACTCTTACAACAGCGGCACCACTCCGGAAAGTATTATTTATAATACACCGACTGTGGGTGCAACTTATTACGTTAAGGTGGTTGGTTATAATGGAGCGTTTTCAACAACACAATGTTACGCACTTGGTATAAGTTCAAGTGCGACGAATTTACAAAAAGCGGAAGCACCGGGCGCGCCTCAAGAAAACGATTTAAGTAAAGCAAATAAATTAACGCTTTCTCCGAATCCGGCGACAAGTCAAGTAAATTTAAATTTCAAAAGTATTGAAAATGGTTTTTACAATATCGAAATTATTGATGTTGCCGGCAAACCATGTTTCAAAACTGTTTCGGAATTTATAGAAGGCGAAAATTTACATGATTTAGATGTTTCCAATTTGTCACACGGATTATATTTTGTTCGCGTGAGTAATGATAACCATTCAATCACTCAAAAACTAGTCGTTGAATAAATTATTTTTTTATTTTAATTAAGATAAAAAATCCGATACTATAAAAGGTATCGGATTTTTTTTTGAAAATTTTGAAAATTTTTTAGGAAAAATTTTATTTTCTTTGCGGCATATAATTTAAAGAAAAATCAAAAAAAATAATATCCTCATCCGAAATGCCTGAACAATTTTATTTGATTGCTTTAATGCTTTGTGTTATAGCATTTTTGTATGCTTCAGTAGGACACGGAGGCGCGAGTGGATATATAGCTGTGTTTACTCTTTTTAACATTGCCGCCAAAGATTATAAACCTGTTGTGTTAGTGCTGAACATAATTATCGCAAGTATTGCATTTATTCAATACTATCGCGCCGGTTATTTTCGTTGGCAATTAGCTTATCCGTTTTTGTTAGCTTCTATTCCTGCTGCATTTCTCGG
>JAYVNP010000004.1:0-22371 GCA_043758385.1 Saprospiraceae bacterium | reverse complement strand
GCGCGCGCTACACCATTAATAAACAGCCCACCTGCGCTCTGAATAACGGATCGGTGAGTATTAATGCTTTGGGTGGTTCGGGAAATTACAGTTATACTTGGGGAAGCACCAACACCCACAGCGGGTTGAGCGCAGTAACAACAACCGTAACAGTTACCGATACACAAACGGGTTGTACTGCTGCAACAACTTTTTCGCTCGTCAATGAAAACATTTCTGCCACAATTGCATCCGATAATATTGTAAACTTAGCGTGTGCTGGTGGCAGCGATGGTCGCGTGAATTATTCTATTTCTGAAAAGAGTGCCAATTTCGCGGAGCCCGCGCAAATTACAATCGTGGATGCGCGCCATAATAGCGTCTCCAATGGTTCGCTGGCTGCTGGTGATTACACCATTTTAGTGCGTGATGCAAGTGGTTGCGCTGCCACACAAAAATCATTTTCGGTGGTTGCACCCGAAGCAACAAGTGTAACCATACGCGGTGAAAACCAAGTGTGTATTAATAGCAGTATTTTGTTGGAATCCAGCATCCATGGTGGTACAGGTAATTGCGCTTATCAATGGCAATTTAGTCTAAACGGATTTAATTGGAATTCTGTAACGCCAAACGGCACGTCAAATACTTTTGTCGTCGATCATTTAACGCAAAAAACGTTTTATCGTTTACAAATAATTTGTGGTAACTGTGCCACGCCGGCCTCCAACGCCCTTGAAGTTACACCGATACCGGCACCCGTCGTTTCCACCACCATTTTTGGTGGAAATTCGACTTTGTGTGCCGGTACAAAATTTACAATTAATGCAAACGTGGCACCCGCGCAAAGTGCTTACACCTACCAATGGCAAACCAGCACAGATGGTAAAAACTGGACAAAAATTGTCGGTGAAGTTTCTGCTGCGTTTAATGGTGTTGTTAATAGTACGGCGCAATATCGCGTGGTTGTTACACCGACGACCCTAACGAATTGCGATGTCATTTCTGATCCTCCTATTCAATTGTCAATTTCAAATTGTCAATTGTCAATTGGTAACTATGTTTGGTTGGATTGTAATAAAAACGGTATTCAAGATGCTGGCGAAAAAGGTTTAGCAGGCGTGCGTGTCAATTTAATAGGTACGGATGATAATGGCGTAAATGTTTCACAAATCACGGCCACCGATGCCAACGGCAATTACCATTTTACAAATGTTACATCCGGAAAATATACGGCTATTTTTAGCGCGCCGACTGGTTCTCGTGGATTAAAATTTTCGCCAAAAAGAGCGGGTAATGGCATAAACGATAGTAAAGCCGATGCCACAGGCAAAACAGATGTGTTCACGCTATTAGCGTCTGGTAATATTGATTCTATTGATGCCGGGTTCATTGACGATATTAAACCGCAATTCACTTTTTCACCACAAGATAAAACCATAGAATGTGGTAAACCTATACTATTCGCATTTTCTGCTAATCAAAAAGGCAATTCAGTTAAAATAGACAGTGTAGATGTTATTAATCGCGTCGCATTGTGCCCCATAAAATATACCATAACACGCACCTGGACGGCGACAGATGATTGTGGAAACAGCGCAATAATTTCTCAAAAAATAAATGTCACTGATACCACGCCGCCCGTTATCGGAGATATTCCAGCCGATATTTCCGTAGATTGCAATAGAGTACCCGCTCCGCCCCAAAATATTACAGCAACTGATAATTGCGATGCGCAAGTAAAAATCATTTTCACAGAAAAAATGGATAGCCTTTGTAAATACACCCGCAAAATAACGCGTACTTGGTCAGCCGTTGATTCGTGCCATAATTTTGCCATTCCGAAATCGCAAATTATTACTATTAAAGATTCTATTCCACCTGTTTTAAAAAATGTACCGACAGACATTACGGTTAATGCCGCAAACAACGAAACGATTCCACCCCTTCCAACCGATGTGTACGCGACGGACAATTGCGATACGCATCCTAGTGTCGTGTCCACCGAGTCGCCGCTCCAATATTTAGGAAATTGCACCGGTATTATTAAAAGAACTTGGAAATCGGTGGATGCGTGTGGCAATTTTAATTCAAATTCGCAAACCATTACTATTTTAGACGCTGTTTCGGATGTCTCCCTAATTTTAAATACCCCTGAACAGTGCACGGCTACTAATGGTCGCGTGGAGTTTTCGCCCGTTAATTATACATACCTTTGGAGCGATGGCAAAACGGGTGCTTTAAGAAATGATTTAGCAAAAGGTGATTATTCAGTTACGATATCAAAAAATAGTAACTGTTCCGTTGTCAAAACGCTCACCGTTTTACGCCAGTGCGCCAATAGTTGCATTCCACCTAATGTAACTATTCAAATGACCAATCAAGTGTGTACTAATGGAAATTCTGGTAGTATTCAATTACAAATCACGAATTTCATTTCTGGTTTGAGTTACGACGTGACAGTAAAAAATGATAGAGGCTTTGTGTTGGATACGCTGTTTAAATTTCCAGTATCAAATTTAAACAATCTCTCCATTGGAAATTATATATTGCGCGTCCAAAAACTAGGAGATACGACGTGTTATAACACCCTCAATTTTTCAATAAAACCGGCACCAGATGTTATTATTGCTGCACCCACTATCTTAAATGCAGACTGTAATACGCTCACCGGTTCAGCAAATTTTGTTATAAACGACACAGCACAGTATAAATTTTTATGGAACGACGGTGACACCAATAGAACAAGAAAAAATATGCGCGTCGGAAACTACAACGTCACTATTTCGCGCATCCATTATTGCGAGGCTATAGTATCTGTTCCAATTAAAACGACTTGTGTACAAACGTGCGTCCCACCTGTTTTTACCATTCAAACGACCAATCAAACGTGTGCGAAAGGAAATGATGGAACAGCTACGTTTAAATTTGAGCCATTAACTGCGCGCTATGAGCTACGCATTAAGAGTAATAATGGTTATATTTTAGACACGATAATAACAACTCAAAGCACACAGTTCAAAGTGCAAGGCTTACTACCCGGTACTTACGCGTTGCGCGTCCAAAAATTAGGGGATACGACGTGCCTCACAGAAAAAACATTTAGCATACAACCGGCACAAGATGTAATAGTAGCTCCCCCGAAAGTTATACCAGCATCTTGTACTTCTCCGACAGGAAGCATAACTTTTAGTTTCGATCAATTAGCTACAAGCTATGCGTTTATAATTAAGAATAATAACGGATTTATTTTAGACACAACACTAACGGCGCAAAGCACACAAATCAAAGTACAAGGCTTATTGCCTGGCAACTATACCGTCACTGTTTCGGATGTATCTGGTGCACTTTGTCCTATTGTTATTCCAGTAATTGTTCCCACCAATAATTCCTTAAAAACAAATTATGTCATAAATAGTCAACCCACCTGCGGCAAACCGAATGGCTATGTAACATTAAATACAACGGGTGGTTCGGGCAATTACACCTATTCTTGGGGTGAAGGTAATTCTCGATTTGTATTATTTGCGGGTGTAACGACGGTAACAGCAACGGATAGGCAAACAGGCTGCCGGACGCAAGTCACTTTTACACTGGTGAATCAGACAGTGGGGGCGACGGTGGCGATGGATTCTGTGATAAATTTAGCTTGTAATGGGGATAAAAATGGGCGATTAAATTATATAGCAAAAGGTGGGCTTGGTTTTCATTTTCCAATGACTGTTGAAGTCCGCGACAGTCAAAACAATGTCGTCAATAACGGCGCACTCGGCGCAGGAAAATATGTTTTAGTGGTATCTGATGCGGGGGGTTGCGTGGCTGCCCAGCGTAATTTTAGTGTCATTGCGCCTGTCGCTGCGGTGTTGACCACGCTTATAAAAGATCAAACGTGCGATTCCGCAGCCTATATTCAATTATCAATTACCAATTATCAATTGTCAATTGTCAATTATACATTACAAACAGCCAATACGATACTTTCTGGAGATGGCATTATTCGTAATGGGCTGTTCAGTATTGATAAATTGGCTATCGGAACGTATGCGTTAAGTGTTACGGACGGTGCGCACTGTCTCATTGCGACCAATAATATTGTTATTCACGATGTGTGTGTGTGCCGATTACCGGTGGTGGATTCTATAGTGTCCATACCGGCCACGTGTGGACTATCGAACGGAAAGGCAACGATTGTTTTGCGGACGACGAACAACCAACAACTAACAACCAACAATTATCAATACGATTGGTCGCCGGCAGCCGGTGTTCCGAATACGGAGGGAAACGCTAGAACAAATATTTCGAGTGGTGTGTATAACGTTTTGATAACCGCAAACACCAACGCTGATTGTTACGTGAATGCCACGGTGGGTATAGGTAGTATAGATGGACCCAAAAATATTACGTATTCTACAAAACCCGCTACGTGCGCGTCCGGCAATGGACAGGTGCGTTTATTTCCGGAACCCGGCGATTCGCTCACTTATACGTGGTTGTTCGACGGATCGAACGCGACGCAGCGCAATGATTTAAAAGCAGGCGCGTATCAAGTTTTGGTTTCCAGAAATACAATTACCAATTGTCCTACGCTTGTTAATGTCAGAGTAGAATCGGAGAATCCGTTGCGCGTAACAAGTGTCGTTAATGCGTCCGCGACTTGCGGGGCTAATAACGGCGCAGCGACTATAATTTCAAATTGTCAATTGCCCGGTTCAAATTGTCAATTAATCTATTCGTGGGGAAATAATACATCGCGCACCGATTTAAAAGCGGGTGTTTATACGGTTACTGTCACGGACACGGTACGGCAGTGTAACGCTACTACTACGTTTACGGTAAACAATTACCAATTGCCAATTGTCAATTTCAAATTGTTAGATTCCATTGTTTACACGCGTTGTGCGGATTCAAAAGATGCTAAAATCAATTATCAACTCTCTGAAATTGGTAATCAGCAAACAATATTTGTTAAAATTGTGGATGCACAGGGTAATGAATACCAAAATGAGAATTTAGGTGTCGGTCATTACTGCGTCCTTGCGCGCGATGCGAATGATTGTATTGTGGGTAGTAGTTGTTTTGAAGTGCGCGCGCCGCAAAAATTAAACGTTTACGCGACTGAAACAAACAGTAGGTGCGACGCGGGTGGTTCTATTATTGTAACAACTACCGGAGGTGTGGGTGCAAGGCGGTATTCTTGGAGCGATGGTGGAACGGGTCCTCTCAGAAATGAACTTCGAGTAGGCACTTATGCCGTCACTGTTTCAGATGCCAACGGTTGTTCAATCATTATTGATACGCTCAACATCCGAAACGATTGCCCGACACCGAAACCGTGTCCTACAATTTCAAATTTTGAAGTGCACATCACACCCAAAACGTGCGCGCAAGGCGGTTCCATACAATTGTCAATTTCAAATTGTCAATTGTCAATTTGTAATTACGATTGGCTCGATATAGCAGGCACTCATAATTCGCAAAATCGCGTGGGGTTGCAAAAAGGAAATTATACCGTCGTCATCACCGACGCGCAAGGTTGTATAGATTCGCTGAAAAATATTATTATTTCGGATAATTGCGATACGGCTAAACCTTGCACGCCACCCACTTTTGGTAATATCAGCGTCATTGATAGTCGTTGCGGAAAAAGTACAGGGTCGATTCAATTAACGCAGGGAGGAATGAAGGAATTAAGAAATTCAAATGGTGTACTCATTTTTTCATCGCTTCATTCATCGCTGGATTCATCGCTGGATTCCTTCATTCCTTCATTGCCCGCAGGTGCCTACACGCTCAAATTATTTAATGGCGCCGACACCTTGTGTTTTTCTACAAAGACTATAGTTGTGGCAAACCAAGATGGATTAACTGTTCGTACACCCGCAGTTCAATCGGCAAGTTGCAACGCACCGAATGGTGCTGTTGAATTTTTAGGAACAGATGCTGGATTTAATTACTTATGGAGTGACGGAAAGCTCGGTTCAAAACGAACTGATCTCATCGCAGGCTCTTACACCATTACGGTGACTGACTTCAATAACGTTATTTCAAGGAATCTAACGATTTGTCCACAAGTCATAACAATAACAGTACCTTCGGTCAATAATCTAACATCTATTGCCAATATTTTGCGCGAACCCAGTTGCGGTAGCAATGACGGACAAGTGAATATGCGCATTTCAAATGGATCTGGAAATTATACTTTTTCGTGGGGACCAACCAATGCGCGTAACGACTTAATTTCAGGTAATTACAACGTTACTGTTTCGGATAATGTAACAGGTTGCACCACCATTGAGCGATTTACACTCAATAACGCCGTTGCCGGCGTTTCCGAAATCTCATTACCGGCCACAATCGTTTATACCAGTTGTGCTGGCATAAACGATGCCAGTATCGGAATTTCTTTAAAAAATAGTCCCTCGTTTGCTGCGCCGGCACGCCTACAAATTAAGAATGAAGGAATGAATTCATTCATTGATACTGTTTTAATGCCAACCATCTTTAATTCCTTAAATCCGACATTTACAGCTCAAAATTTAGGTATCGGTAAATATACTATTTCTATTTTCGATGCGCATAATTGTTTGGCTGGCGCTGAGAATTTTGAAATTAAATCGCCTGATGCCATTATAGTTTCTGTGGGTGTAAAAAACCAAAATTGCTCGCATTTAGGATCCATCATTTTGAATACCTCCGGTGGTTCGGGTTTCATTACCCAAAAATGGTCGAACGGTGCTGTAACAACTAACGGAATTTTGGATAGCCTAAAAACGGGTACTTACGCTGTAACGCTTACTGATGTAAGACAATGCGCTGTTTCTGGAAATAATATTTTTGTCGGCAAAGACAGTTGCCCTACACCAATAGATAGTTGCTCATCGTTTAAAGCTACTGCGCAAATTATTAACAAAACGTGCGACGCAAACAAAAATATTATTTTGGGTTCAATTACTGTCTCTCAAACAGGTGGAACAGCACCCTATTCAATATTTTTTGCTAATCGAATAATATTGGATAGCATAAAATATTTAATAGCCGGAAATTATTCCGTCACAGTTTCAGATGCTAAAGGTTGTGCTGATACGCTCAAAAATTTAATTATACTCGATAAATGCGATACGAGCGCTGTAAATCCGACACCCAAAATTCTTCGAGATACGCTATACCGCTCTGTTCTGTTGGGCAAAACGGACACAATCTGTTTAACAACCGACACCGCAGGCACCCCACGAAGTGCTGTAACTTTTTGCAATGGCAGCATTCAACAGAATTATTATTTTGGTTCTGCACACGTTATTTCAAGGAATTGTATTACCTACACCGCCGGTTCAACAGCAGGAAACGATAGATTATGTTTGCGGGTTTGTAACGCCTCCAGTGTGTGTACAGAAACAACCATTTTCGAAGAAGTTAAACGCGATTCGGCGCGCATCATTCCCACAAAATCAGCCCCTTTCGATACGCTGGTCTACGTCGGAAAAACTTTAATTTTGTGTTTTGCACCCAACGGCGCATCAGCAACAATTACGCCGGCGTGTGCTACCCGTTATCGCAGTTTAGTATCCTACAAAATAAATAATTCTAACGGTTGTGTCCATCTAACAGGTTTATCGGCTGGTCGAGATACGCTATGTTTTAGCGTTTGCCGAAACGGAATTTGCGATACCATTTCAGCATACATTCTAGTAAAACCGTTCATTACACCCCAAGATACGACTTGCGAAAAACTGTACGACGGACCCGTCACGCTATCCACAATTTGTGGCACTCCAGCGACATTGTGTACCACGCTCGAAAAAGACGATACGCTCAATTATAGAATTTACGATAACGGCAGCCGTGTTTCGTCTGGATTTACCTTTTGCCATGCCGATACGTCGGTGAGTTATTCGTATTTTCCGCTGTTGTTGAATCGCCCCAGTGGTGGTTGGCATTTAGATCAATGGATAATCGGTGCTGGCGTGCATCAAGGCAATTTTTACACCATCCAAGCCCTAGTTGACTCTATGAATGTTTGGAATCCGTCCGCACAATGGCGATTAGACGCTGACGCACTCACTATTTTCACTGTAAAAAACAATTATAAATACGGTATCATGTTGTGGTCGCGCTTAGGTTTACCCATAGCAGAAATGGAACCAAACACCCATTTAGAATTTTCTAAATTGGCTATTCCGCTTCCGCAAGGTGCACACACCATAATATTTGAAAATACGATTCGCCGTTGTTCCGATACAGTTAAAGTCACCGTAAAATGTATTCCCGGATTTAACCCATTCCCATTTCCTGCTAATCGAACCATTGGCATACAACATCCCATAGTCATTACTGATTTCAAGGAATCTAACGATTTGCTCATCGAACATAAAACAATTAGCATACAACATCCCATAGTTTACTCCGCTTTTTCACCGAACGGCGACGGCATCAATGATGCGTTCACCATTGAAGATATAGAAAAATTCTCTGGCAGTGTACTGACCATTTACAATCGTTGGGGCAATCAAATTTTTGAAGCCAAAGATTACAAAAACAATTGGGAAGGAACATATCAAGGTGCAGCACTACCCGATGGGACTTATTTTTGGATGATTGAATTTCAGAACAAAGAAATATCAACGGGTATGGTGCAAATACGCCGCTGATAGTTATTCGTTGTTCGTTTAAGTGTACTCTCAGACGAACAACGAACGCTATTTAAGTTTTATTTAAGATTCTTAAACGCTCAAATAGACGCAGTTGGTTGTAATTTTGTTTTTTGCAAAATTTCAACCATGGAAAAAGAACCAACATTTCAAAAGACAAATTCTAAAGTGCAGAGAGCAAAAGGCAAAAGGCAAAAGGCAAACAGCAAAAAACAAAGAGCAGTGAGCCAATTTTGCCTTTCACCTTTCGTCTTTTGTATTTTGCTCTTTGTACTATGTTCCTTCAAAATAAGTGCACAAACATACACCATTCATGGCGTTGTTGCCGATAGTAATGCGCACGCATTACCCGATGCGGTGGTTAGTATTTACAGAAGCAGCGATTCGGTAGTAGTGCAGCGTTTTAAAAGCGACAAGCAAGGTAGTTTTTCGAGTAACGATTTGAAATCGAATGAGAGCTATTTATTGTCAGTCGAATTCCTTGGCTACGATACGTATTTTCAAAATTTAAATAAAGGCATAAAAGATTCTGTTTTAGAAATTACAGGTGTAACGCTCATTCCTTCGAGCACGTTACTAAATACAACTGTCATTGAAGCGGATCGTAACCCGGTTAAAGTGAAAGGAGATACGATAGAATTTGCAGCGTCGAGTTATAAAACAGCACCCAATTCAACGGCAGATGAAATTTTAAAACGATTACCCGGTGTCGAGGTTAACAAAGACGGAACGGTTAACGCACAAGGCGAACAAGTGCAACAAATTTATGTGAATGGCAAAAAGTTTTTTGGTACTGATCCGAAAATTGCCTTACAAAACTTACCTGCTGATGCAATTGAGTCTATTCAGGTTTTTGATGAAAAAAGTGATCAGTCTAAATTTTCTGGTCTGGATGATGGTGTGCGCGATAAAACGATTAATTTCAGACTTAAACCGCGCTATTCTTCAGGAAATTTCGGAACAGTTACGGCTGGTTATGGCACCGATGAACGATTTGACGACAAAGGTTTATGGAATAAATTTTCACCAACAGATCAACTTTCTTTGCTGGGAGCGGCGAATGATGTGAGCAAACAAACTTTTACAACCCAAGATTATTCGACGTATGCAGGCGGTGCGAGTACAGGTGGAAGTGGTGGAAGTGGACGCAGTGGTGGTGGTTCTGGAACGCCAAATGCAACGCCTGGTTTTACTACAACTTTTTCGGGCGGAATTAATTACAACAACACGGCTTCGCCTAAAACAGAAATTAATACTAATTATTTTTTTAATCGTTTCGATAGAACTTTTGATATGCTGAGTAATCGGCAAAATTTTGTACCCTCCGTTTACAGCAATGTTACCCAGAGTTTGCAAAACATTATCAATGACAATCACCGATTTTTCTTTTCAATTGATCACAAAATTGATTCTTTCAATTCTATAAAATTCACGTCTAATTTTTCTTTTTCTGATAATAATAATTCAACCAATAGCAACGCGCAAACTCTGAATGCTACCAATGTGCTCGTGAACGATATTACGCGCATCAATACTACTGTTGGCAATGGATTTACAAATTCTAATACGCTTTTGTATCGTCATAGATTTACGAAAGCAGGTAGAACTTTTTCGATTAATGCAAGTATTGTGCCGAGCAAAACCACATCCAATATCAGCATCAATGGTTTAAATTCTTATTTCGATTCATTGAGTAATAAAATATCAGATTCAACATTACAACTCGATATGCGGCATAATACAAAAGTTGCTTACAATACCACACTCTCCTACACAGAGCCACTAACCCCGCAGATGACGGTTGAAGTTACAGCTACACATCAACGCACGAATAATATTTCGGATAGAACAGTATATAAAACAGCTAATGGAGAAACACTTTTAGACACGATTTTGAGCAATAATTACGACAATCATTTCGATCACAATCGCGCAGGATTTAATTACAGATTTGTTTATAAAACTTGGCAGCTCACAACGGGTGTTCAATATGAGCAATCCATTTTGTACAGCACATCGAATTACGGAATAATTGATCGGGCTTACTACAATTTTTTACCCGTTGTACGCTTTAAATATACTTTTGCGCAAGGCGAAAGCGCGAGTTTAGATTATGACACCAATTTAAACGAGCCAAGTATTTCGCAATTGCAACCTATAACTGATTATTCCGATCCGATAAATATTCGCGTCGGCAATCCAGATTTGAATCCTGAATATCAGCACCGCGCGCGTCTGCGCTATAATAAATTCAATCGAAAAACATTTACCAGTTTTTTTATTTTTACAAACATTGCCTACACTGCTAATAAAATTCAAGATGCGCAATTCATCAGTCCAAAATTTATCAGTACGTTTAAACCCGTGAATGTTGATAACGATTTTGCCATTAATAATTACGTTGGTTTGGGTTTACCCATAAGTCAGCAAAAATTACGCGTTAATTTTTCACTTAATTCAGGTTATGGTAGAAGTATTAATCCTGTCAATAACGTGCTTAACGTTACCGACAAATTAACATTCGGTGGCAATATGCGTTGGGATTTACGCATTCGCGATACCTTTGAACTTGGTTTGCAAACACGCATCACTTACACATCTTCTAAATATTCACTCAATACCACGCTGAATAAAGATTATAGTTTTCACGATTACGACATCAACGCTGCTTGTATTTTACCTTTTAATACGCGCATCTCTTCCGATTTAGGATATTCTTTTTATCTCGGCAGCCAATTTAATAATATTGCGCCCATTCCAATCTGGAATGCGTCATTCAGTAAATATTTATGGAATGATAAACGTGCCGAACTCAAATTTTCTGTATTCGACATTTTAAATAGAAACGTCGGTTTTTCTCGAACAGCCGCAGCCAATTATATTGAGGACGATAGAACAAAATCGCTCGGGCGTTACGGTTTAGTGTCGTTCATTTATAATATTAATCCAGCATTGCTGAAAAATAAAACAGGTGGCGCGGAGCCCGGTAATGGTGGCGGCAGAAGATTTGGCGGCGGTCTGGGTGGAAATAGAGATTGAAAAATACACAAGAGTATTAAATTAATTCGGATTATTTAGGACACACTTCACTTTTGGTAATTTTTCAAAAAGAATTTAAAGCCTATCATAATTTCACAGCAGTAAATGATGTAACTTTTCTATAAAGTTATGTAACAATCATTATATTATTCAACACTATTTTTGTATAGTTTAAGACTAAAAATTGTTACAAATAGGACACGGCATAATTCAGCAGTGACAGCGATAGCCAAGACGTTTTTCAAAAAATTGAAAGCGATTTTGAAAGTGGTTTTAAAAGTGGCGCGAATAAAACTTTATAATTTTATATAAACGGTATGCACTACAACGTCAGTTGGGAACACACTAACGTATTAAAAATTCTACAATTAAAATTGAAAAAAGAAAAAGCCTATTAGTTTCAGAAAAATTAGCATTGAAACTTTTGGACTTACATTTATTTTTAGAAAATCATTAAAAATTTTATTTATGAAAGCCAATATTGGTATCAACGAAGCACATAACGCCTCGACAGCACTTATTTTAAACACACTTCTTGCAGATGAAGTTGTTTTGTACACGAAAACGAAATATTATCATTGGAATGTAACTGGACCCGGTTTTCACGACTTCCATTTATTTTTCGATACTCAAGCCGAAGAATTAGAAGACATCATTGATGGAGTAGCGGAAAGATCGCGCAGTCTTGGTCATTTCACTATTGGCACTTTATCCGATTTTTCTAAAATGACGCGTTTATTGGAGCATTCGCACGGATCATTAAATAATGGTTTAGAGCTAGTTCAAAATTTATTGGACGATCACGAAACGCTCGCACGTACTTTACGCAATGATATTGGCATTGTAGATGAAAAAAATAAAGACATCAGCACTACCGATTTTTTAACGGGCATTTTAGAGCAACACGAAAAAATGGCTTGGATGTTGAGAGCTTACTTAGGATAAAAAGGAATAGCGTAGTAAATAGTGTCCAAAAATGAACCCGTACTTTTTGCGAAAAACGAATAACAAATCATCGCAACTGATCAAAATTTCGATATTCACCAATACGCCAACCTGTTTTTCGTTCAATCCACGTTAAAATGCGTTTGCGCAAAAATGGAGATTGGCGCGTTGGGTCGAAAGTAAATTTCCAATTAAGTTTTTGAATACGCGACTGAATGACTTCTGGATGAGTACCTGAAAAACGCGAAAGCCCATCCACTTTACTGTAATCGAACGATTCCACGTCGGGGACATTTTCTGCAATCCAATCATCGGTCCTCCAATATTTATTAAAGTTTAGTTGCTTGAGTTGTTGCGCTTCCGGATTTCTCACCCATCCATAATGGTGAATGTACGCGTTGATCAATCGAACTTTAAGTTTTTTACCTTCCATTCTAAATCCTTGTGCATCGCGATATGAGCGAATTTTTTTATCATTTTTGATAATGCGTATTTCGTGCCTATACCAACCACGCGCCGTTCCGATATAGTCGTATGAACCATAAAAATGTCGGTAATGAAATAAAAAACCTTGCGTTTTCGCGTCGTCTTTATATCGAAGCATAGCTTCGCGAACAATTTCTGTTTGTTCCGAATGAAATACTTCATCACCCTGAATATAAAAACACCAATCGGCATCATCACCAACAGCGTCGAATGCTTTATTGGTTTCAACGGCGAGTACACCGCCATTCGGAACCCTTTCATCCCAAACTGTTTGAATAATTCTTATTTTTTTTTCATTGAGGTGCGTAATGAGTTCTTCTGTTCCGTCATCGCAATCGCCAATAGCAACCACAACATAATCGCATAACGGTAGAATGGATTGGATGGCCTCTACAATTGGGTAATCGTACTTTATGGCGTTGCGAATAAATGTAAATCCAGCGACAATCAAGTGAAAATAGTTGATGGTTGTATTTAATTTCCCCCGTCTTTTGGCGGTGTTTTCTTTTGTGTTTTCTTATTGAAGGGATTAAAATCATCCAATTTATTTTTCATTTTATCGAGTTCATCTTTTGTTTTTTGATCCACGCCCGCTTTTGCAAGCACGCTATCAATTTTAATTTTAGCTTCATTCCCAATTTTATCGCCCACTTGTTTCGTAATTACATCACCTACTTTATTTTTGGCTTCATTCATTTTGGCGTTTGCGACGCGCGTAATCGAATCAATAGCGCGTTGTGCTTCCAATTTAGCGCGCGCTTTAGCTTCATCTACTTTCTGATTAACGACTGTTAATGCAGAATCTTTAGCCTTATTAATTATTGCGCCGGCTTGTGCGCGTGCTTCATCTGTAACGTCGGCAGTGCCATCGCCATTTAAAAATTTCATGCTCACTTTGGGTTGCAGCATCGAACCTGTTAAAGTGAAAAGCACATTAACGAAAGCAGAGTTTTGAATATCTACGCCATATTTTGAGGCTTCTTTCACCACATTATTAAAAATATTTCCTGCAGCAGCCCCTACTGCATTACCTTCTAAACGTTTGCGCGGTACGTGTGCTTTAATGGTATAATTCATTTCGTTGCTTAAACTGTGCGTTCCCGCTATTTTCAAACCAATATCTTGAATATTTTGCGCAAATTCTTTGACTGTTACAGCACCATTTTTAATTTCAATAAAATTTTTAGTATCTAATATCTCAAACGATTTTAGCTGCGGCACATTTAATAATTTTCCGACTTCTTCCAACGGTTTTAAACCAACAATCAACGCTTTTAAAGTTTGTAAAAATCCATCCGCACTCAGTGTCGCTAAATTAGGCATCATATCTTTACTTAAATCACCACTCATATTGAGGTGTGTGTTGAATTTTCCGTTCAGATATTGACCGATCGGCATCAAAAGTTTCATGGTGTTGAACTGATTAAAGGATTGCTGAAAATCCATATTTTTCAAATCCATCGCCATATTGAACGTTGGTTTTTTTTCATCACGCGTATTGTAAGATCCATCGAGTCCGATATTGCCACCCAAAATTCCGGCAGATGTGCTAACCAACCGAGCTTCTTGATTTTCAACGGTAATTTTTCCAGTCATACTTTTCAAATCCATATTGGTATAAAGCACGCGGTTCATTTTTGCATTAATGTCAAGTTTTATATTTTTAGGAATTAAAATCGGTTGTGTAGCGACAGCTGAAGTTTTACCAGGCGTTGTTGCGCTTGTAGTTTTTACAGCCATGTATGGATTGAGATCGAAAAAATTTGAATTTACATTGAGCGTACCTGTCAATAATTTATTATCGTAGAGCCAATCGAACAAACCACTGATTGTACCATTTGCTGCAATATCCGATTCTCCGATTTTAGTTTTCAAGTTTGTAATATCAAAACGGTTTGGCGTAACATTGCCATTGAAAGTGCTGTTCGTAATTTTATAGTTGCTGTACGCTAAATTATTACATTGCGTGTTAAACGCAAAATTAAATCTATCAAAAGGTTTTCCTTTATCAGCACCATTTTTTATTTCGCCTTTTGCATTTTGTTCCTTGTCTTTTAGATTTTGCTCACTGCTTTTAGGCATCCATTCGTTTGCGTCAAAATTATTTGACATGACGTTAAATTTACCAGTCATGGTTTTTCCCGTACCGAAGTATGCCAATATATTATCTATCGCACCATTAAATTTAAAATCAGATTTGCCGAGCGACAGGGAACAATCGGCTACGTTCACTGCACTGGGCGTGAAATTGGCGTGTAAATCAGAAATATTTACTTCCGGATAACTCGCATATTGCGTTACAAAATTAGAAAGCGCTACAACACCGCGCATATCCACCTTAGCGTAATCTTTTTTAGTAATGCTGGATTCTAAAGTTTTTAATGTTACATCGGCATCAAGTAAACCCTTTAATTTTTTTATCGAAGCCATCGGATAAGCCTGTGCAATCTCTTCCAAATTTAATTTTCCTTTTGCCGAAAAATCTACATCTGGGTCACTCACAGGTGTTTTTACAATGCAACGCATTTCGAACGGCGAATTGTCGGTCGTAAAATGGAATCTTGGAATATTAATAACAACATCGTTAGGCGCACCCGTTTTACTCGCTACTTGAATTTGCGCGTTAATATCGCGAATGGCTTTAGGAAGTTTTGGATATTGCACCGTCGCCTCATTGATTTGAGTCGTGATATCAAATGCTGGATATTTTTTATGGATACCATCGTAAATTCCTTTTGCAAAACCAGAAAGCGTAAAACTTCCGGTGGTTTTTACATCGTTGTAATCTTTTGTGTAAGCACTTGGTATAATACTGAGTAAATCTTTAAATTTATTGGAAGGTGCTTTGAAATTAGCATCCATCGAAATTTCCTTATTTTTGTTAGAAATCCAACCGTCAAGCACCAATGCTAAATCGTTTAATGTAGCATAAGCGTTTTTAAGCGTATATTTCGATGCCAGCAAATCTACGTTGATACCTGTTGTAATATCCGTCTTCACGTCTTTCAAATAAGTCGTAGTACCATACGTCACCGTTAAACTATCGGCGTGTGTTTTAGTTTTAAGTTCAAAATTATCGAGCGACATATCGCCACTACCCTCATGATTTAAACCTTGAACGTGCATAAGGTATGTCGCAGGTTTATAATCAACGATCATTTCGCCATTGGTAAGGGTGTAATCTTGCAATTTAATTTTTAATGTTGATGGGGTTGTTGATTTTTCTACACTCGGATTTGTTACTGTGTAGTTTGCGGTTCCATCGCTCAAAACTTGAATATTTAGAAATGGTTTGTTTGCATGAACGCTTGTAATAGTGTAATTTCCACCAATAATATCCCAAAGTCCGAACGAGATATCTACATTATCTGCATAAAAAAGTGTTACATCCGTAAAATCGCCTTTACCTACTACGCTTAAACTGTCTAAGCCAACCGTAATTTGCGGAAAATGTTTGAAAGCGGATAAATGAATCTCTCCAAACTTAACCTTCGCTTCAATTTTGTCATTAATGCCTGTTTTTATAGCAGCAATAATTTTATTTTTAAAAATAAAAGGTGCAGCAACCAACGCGCTGATAAAAACAACGAAAAAAATACCTAACCCGATGAGTATTTTACGTAACATAATTTGAGATTTTACCAATTTTTAGGATAACGAATGAATATGCTTGTTAAGTACGTAATTTTTATAGGATGACCTTAATTAAAGCAAAAATTAATTTAAATCTAAGATTTTACAATGCACAAAATTGCTATTTGAAAATAATTTTATCACGTATGTACGCATCGAGTATAGGCACTAAAATTTCATGCTTGCCATCGAAAGTAATTTGCTCGACATCGAAAGGCAATGTTTTTAAAAATGATTTGTATTTGTTCAGACGTTCTTCAAAAAAAAATTCATCTTCCGTACCGCAAATAAAACTTACTGTAACGGATTTAAAATATTCTGAAACTGCTGAATAATCAATATCATCGGGCAATGCTGAACCCCAAGAAATAAAATAATCGCAGCGCGGTTTTGAAATCGCCATCCATCGCGCAAAACATATTCCTCCTTGAGAAAAACCTAAAAAAATTATTTTAGTGTTATCGTTTAGGTTTTGAGTTACGAATTGCTCATAAACGTTATTGAGATAAAAAACGTAATCATCAATTTCGGTGATCCTGTCATTTTTAGTCATCCATGATGCGCCCACCACTCCCCTATCGAAATTAAAATAAAATCTGCTTAAACCTTCAGGCGAAACAACATAATGTTCTTCATTGAGATGCATAAATTTACGAATAATTGAACTCGCTAATTGTCCGTAACCATGCCCTACAAACCAAATATACTTCGTTTTTTCATTCGCAGTGCTGTGTGTATAAATATGTGCCGTTCGTGGCGTTTTAAAGGTGTGGCTTTGCAAAACGAAGGAATGAAAAATGAAAAATGAAAAATGAAGGAATGAATATCAAATTAATAATTCATTCCTTCATACCTTTATTTATAACTTATGTAAGCTCTAAAACGAGCAATTAATAACTAATATTTACCACCCCTTTCTATAATCGCGTTTAACAAAAACATTTGCTTCTTCTAAATTGGTGATTTTCATATTAGTACCGTCCCAAAGAAGTTTTTTTCTGCCGATATAATCAAAACCTTTTCCGTCTAAATGTTCTTTGCGCAAACCATAGCTGCGAATGGCTAAATTACCCATCAAAATTGCTTCGGTTAACGGACCCGCAAAATCGAAAGAAGAGGTTAATGCTTTATGCTGTGGGCTATTAAAGCCTGCTTTACAAGCATCCGCCCAAGTTGCTTGATGTCCGTTTTCAGGTAAATTTATAACTGGCTTTACCTCTTCCATTTTCACTACTTTGTTCTTAAAATATAGTTTCGGATTTATACCGTACGTTCCACACGTCATTATACCTTTCGAGCCAATCATTATTACACCGTTAGAACCGTCGTCGTCACCCATCATAACATCGGACGGAATTAAATCGGGATGAAAAGGGCGAATACCGCCATCTGTCCAATTAAATGTAACTTCTGAATTATTTTTTTTTGTTTTTGGAAATTTTAGTTGAACGCTCGACGAAGGCGGACAACCATCGGGTAAATTTTCAGCTGTCCAATCGCGTAAAAATACTGCACCAACACTACACTCCACTTCTGTCGGGTAGCCTAAATCTAAAACGCGATAAGGTGGCGCAATTAAGTGACAACCCATATCGCCCAGTGCGCCTGTTCCGAAATTCCACCAACCGCGCCATTTAAACGGATGATAAGCGGGCGAATAATCAACTTTAGAAGCTGGACCGAGCCACAAATCCCAATTAATATGTGCTGGCGTTTCAAATTTTGCGGTTGGAACAGGAATACCTTGAGGCCAAACAGGGCGATTTGTCCAAACATTCACTGTGTGAACCGTTCCGATGCGCCCTTCATCGAACCATCTACTCATTTGTTTTACGCCTTCACCCGATGCGCCCTGGTTTCCCATTTGCGTTACTACTTTATTTTTTCTTGCCGATTCGGTAAGTGTACGCGCTTCAAAAATATTATGTGTTAACGGTTTTTGTACATACACGTGTTTGCCAAGCTCCATAGCTGCCATTGCTATAACAGCGTGTGTGTGGTCAGGCGTAGAAATGGTCACTGCATCAATATTATTCTTTTCCTTTTCCAACATTTGTCGAAAATCAGCATAAAAGGTCGCTTTAGGGAAACGATCAATACTATTTTTAGCACGCATCGAATCAATATCGCAAAGTGCAACTACGTTCGATTTGCCATCGTTGTACGCGTTTCTGATGTCGCTTTCACCTTTTCCACCCACGCCAACACCTGCAATATTAAGTTTATCACTTGGTGGTGTGAATCCGCGACCTAATACATGGCGCGGAATTATCATTAATCCGCCAACAGTTAACGCGGAATTTTTTATAAATTTTTTTCTTGAAATAGACATATAAACATTTTTTTAGTTCAATTGATAAATTAAGCGACCAAATTATAAATTTTTGAGGAATAAAAGACTGTTTTAAAAAACTAATTTTAAAACAGTGTTATTAAACAATTCCTTTTGCATTTCCTTTGAAAAACATTCTTATAAAGCCACTCATGCCTCCTATTACTGCTATAAAAATAATTCCATACGCAAAATCAGGTGCGTATTGAATCATGCCGGTTAAAGTTATTTTATTTAATGTTGGCGCGAAAATAAGAGGCAATACACTTAAAGAAATTCTGAGAAAATTACTTTTAGATTGATTTAAAGTTGGCAAAGAAAATATGATTTTTAATTCTGAGAAATATATCATTTGCCGAACAAATAAAATCAGTAGGAACAAGCAAATCAAAAAGAGTCCAACTCTTAAAATCCATTCTATAGAAATTTTTTTCTGATAAACTTTTCCTTGCAGCGTCAGTACAATAGCATCTTCTAATTCGGAATTAAGTTCTGTACTGTTTATATTATTTAGCGCCATAACGCCTAAATTGTGTTGCGCCAATAAAAACATAGCTGAACAAAAATTTTCATTTTCCCCTAAATGCTGTAACACATTTTCACCATAATAATTCCGTGAATACCAACCCATAGCGTAATTGCCTTTGTTGGGTGTAATTAAATTTTGATAACTTGCTTCCGTTAATCCTACACCGGAAGCACCTTTGAGCATGGCGCGCAAATAATGACTCATATCATCGGTTGAACTGGCAATACGTCCAGGAGCAATTTGAAAAAATTGAAATTTTTCTGTTTGGGTTTTAACTGGCATTAAAAAAGCATATTGGTGTCCATCCACGAAATTAGATGTAAAACCATTTTCAAATCTGGCTAAAGAATTAGACATTTCAAGCGGAGTAAAAATACTATCTTGAACAAAATCGCCGTAAATTCTGCCGGTTACGTGTTGGATAATGAGACCGAGTAAAACAAAGTTGGCATTGCAGTATGTAAAACTTTCATTTATAGGATGTGCAGGCGACAATTTTTTAAGATACGCACCAAAATTAAGTTCAAAAGTTTGCAAATCCGATTTTCTATCTTCAAAAAAACCACCGTAAGTTGGCAATCCGCTCGTTTGATTGAGCAAATTGCGAACAGTAATTTTATTTGTGGGCGTTTCATTACCAAACGAAAACCATTTAAGATAATCACTGACAGTCTTGTCTAAATCAATTAAACCTTTATCAACTAATTTTAAAATGCAAATTGACGTTATTGATTTAGTGTTTGAACCAATTAAATAAAGCGCGTTGTGTCCGTCTGTTTCAGAACTTAAATTGTAAATTATACTATCGGAATTAGTGATAGCCACAGAAAAGTTAGGCACTTTGTATTGCCTTACTAATTCGAGTATAACTTTATCCAATTGCGCTTTAGGAATATTATTTTGTGCCGAGCTATTAAAACTAAGAAACAGTAAAATTAAATACCCAACTTGATTCATGGTGCAGTTTATGATTAACTTATTTGCAAGGTTTTCAAATAATCAAAACTCGTTTTTAAAGCTATCTGTGGATCTTTTACCAAATCTTGTTCAACGAAGAAATGTTTAACACCATTATCTTTTGCAGATTTTAAAATGTTTTTCAAATCAAAAACACCGCTTCCGGCTGATGTCATAAAAGGAAATAATTCAAACCATTGTTTTGAATCTGAGCCATCTCCCGCAAAACGGACTTGCTTTGAACCATCTTTAACGTGCATCGCGCGATAACGATTTTTATGTTTTTCAAATAATTCAATCGGATTAACACCTGCAGCAGTAGTCCAGAATAAATCCATTTCAAAAAACACCAAATCTTTATCGGTGTTGTCGAAAATAATATCCATTGGTCGTTTACCATTTTCTTCCTTCCAACCATATCCGTGATTGTGGTAGGCAAATTTAACACCTGCTTTTTTAGCCGATTCGCCAATTTTATTAAAAATTTCGGCATTTTTTTTATAGTCTTCAATAGTTTTTCTGTTTTCGGGAGGCACTGCGGGTAAAACAACATACGTATTGCCCAGCGTTTGAGCCGCTTCTCCCAATTTATCCATATTGTGTTGCAACGTAGCAAAGTCGGTATGCAGTGAAGTAATAGAAATACCGTTACTTTTTAAAATATTTTTAACTTCTGCTGCCGAATGACCAAAATAACCAGAACCTTTAAAACCCAAGAAACCTGTTACGGCTTCCCAACTTTTCTTTGCGCCTTCGTCGCTGAACGGAAAAGGCCCGAAGAGTTCAACTTCTTTGTAACCAATTTTCGCCAGCATTTCAACCGTCCCTTTAAAATCAGCATCGAGCGATTTTGGCAACGAAAAAAATTGAACGCCAATTTTATCGAGGAGGGCTTTCGATTTTAAAATTTCTGAAGGCATAAGGAAAGACGCAGCAGTAAGTGATGCAGAGTAAGTTATAAAATCTCTTCTGTTGAGCATAATTGAAAATGAAAATTGGTTTATTAATTGGTGTGCAAAGTAAATCGTTTTCTTAAGAAATTAAAATATGCCAATTATTATTTTTATAAAAGTAGAATCATTCATAAAAAAGAATCTACATTCAGACTATAAGTAACCAATAAACTTGCTCGGCAATAATTTTTTAATAGCCCTAATAGATTACCAGTTACCAGATATTCAAATCAATTAAAAGACTTGAGTAAGTGCTGTAATTTTTTTTGAGTCAGTTAATTACATTCAGGATATTATTTTTAGTTTAAAAATATTTAGCGTTGAAACTGATACTAAATAATAAAACCCAAAGACAACCGAATATGAAATTGTCTTTGGGTTCATTTTATTTGAAAGATTCTTCTACTAAAATCTTTTAAAAACTGTTTGATTGCGCGTATCGGGTTTAATCGGTGGTGCAGGTTTAACTTTTACTTTTGATACAGCTTTGGCTTTTGGCGAAGCCGTTTTAGATTTCGATTCCGCAGTTTTAGTTTTAGCAGGTGCTTTTTCTTTTTTCTCAAAAGCATTAGGAATTTCCTCAATCACCATCGCTTTTATTTGGTCAAGCGTAAGGAGTGCAGATTCTTCTGCCGTTATTTTTTTACCACCAACTTTTACATTTATCATGCTTTTACCAAAACGTATGAACGGACCCCAACGACCATTTTCCACCGTGAGTTGCTCTTCCGGAAATTGCAAAATAAATCGGTTTCCTTCTTTTTCAACTTTCGCATCTATAATCTCAATAGCTTCTGTTTCCGAAATAAATTCTGCATTGAACTTTTTAGGAATATTGATGTATAAATTATTCCATTTTAAAAACGGACCGAAACG
>JAYVNP010000003.1:0-2459 GCA_043758385.1 Saprospiraceae bacterium | reverse complement strand
GGTGTTGACTTATCTGCTATTCCAACCGAAGCGATTAAACGTATCGAAATTTTACGCGACGGTGCGTCTGCGCAATATGGTTCGGATGCTATTGCAGGTGTAATGAACGTTATCCTTAAAGATAAATACGAGTACTCTTCGTTAAACATAAATTCTGGCGTTACCAGTGCCGGCGACGGTGCAACACTGGGCGTAAGTTTTAATGGCGGTTCAAACTTTGCCGAAAAAGGTTTTGTCAATTACACTATCGGTGTTAAAAATGCTGAAAGTGCTGTACGTTCGGGAACTATTGATGCACCAACCGAAATACAAACGTTTGGCACAGATGATAACGGCAAGATTATCCCAGCAGCTGCAACAGCAATTACAAATTATTTGCAAAGATTCCCAAATGCTAATAATATAAATGGTACAGGCACAACTTCTGCGGCAAGTTTCGATATTAATGCTGGTATTCCTATTAGTGAAAATGGTTTGCTTTACGGTAATGCTGCTTTTGTGGCTAAAAAAGTAAACTCTTTCGCTAACTACCGTCCTAATTATTGGAAACAAGATTATGGTTTATTGCACGCTGCCGGAACTGAGTATATCGGTTACGTGCCAACGTTCGAAGGCGATTTGACAGATTATAACGCTACATTAGGTATTAAAGACGATCACGATGGTTGGAAAAGTGACGTTAGTTTAACAACGGGCGGTAACCAACAATTATATTCTGTAAACAATACGGTCAATCACAGTTTACAAGCTAAAAGTCCAACGGCTTTCAAAACGGGCGGATTTAATTTTAGCCATATCGTGGGTAATTTAGATATCTCGAAGCAAATTATTGAAGGTTTAAACGTTTCGTTTGGTGTGGAAGCTCGCCAAGAGTCATTTACAATTGTTGCAGGCGATACAGCATCGTATTCAGGTCAGGGTTCAAACTCATTTCCAGGTATAAATGCCATTAATGCAAAAACTAACGCGCGTTTTAATTTAGGTGGTTACGCTGGTGCTTCTTACGATTTTTCTAAAACTTTCTTAATTGATGCCACTGTAAGAACGGAAAAATATTCAGATTTCGGTAACGCAACGGTGGGTAAAATTTCATCGCGCTTAAAATTAACGGACGATAAGTTGGTAGTTCGAGGTTCGTTCTCAACAGGTTTCAGAGCACCTTCGTTACATCAATTGTATGATCAATCTATACAAGCATCTTTTGCTGGTGGATTTATCCAGCTTTCTGGTTTATTCAACAACAATTCAGTTCAAGCTAAATTGTTAGGTATTCCTGCTTTGCGTCCTGAAAAGTCAACGAATATCAGTGTCGGTGCAGCTTACAGCCCCACTAAAGATTTTAGCTTATCACTTGATTATTACGCCATTAATATTACGGATAGAATTGTTTACAGCTCTTCTATTTCATCAGGTAGTACAACAAGTACGCTCGGGAAAATATTAAGCACTGCAGGTATCAAGAGTATTCAATTTTTCATCAACGGTATTGAAACTAATACAAATGGTATTGATTACGTAGCGAGCTACAAAAATATTGCATTAGGTTCTGGCAAGTTAATGGTGAATTTAGCAGGTAATTTTACTTTAGTAAATGAAATTGTCGGTAATCCTGCAACACCTGCTGCTATTGCAGCTGACGGACAAAGTATTTTGAGTGCTCAGATCACTTCATTATTAACTGAAAGTCGCCCTAAATACAAATCAATTTTAGGATTAGATTACTCTATTGGTAAATTGAATTTTAACTTAACTAATACATTGTTTGGTACAACATCGTTCAGAGATATTGACAATGGCGGAGACGTAATGAATAATATCAAGCAACAATTTTCACCGGCAGTTGTAACCGATTTGGGTATTGGATTAGCACTTAGTTCAAAATTAGGCGTTGGTGTTACTATCAATAACTTGTTCAACGTTTTACCTTCTTGGAAATTAATTTTAGCTCCCGGTCCTGGTGCAAGTGCTAAAGATATTGCAGCAGCACAAGCTACTTTGAGCGATCCTGCTCAACTAAATTTGTTACAAGGATTCTTAGAGTTTTCGGGTCGTTACCGTATTTTGGGTTACAATGGTTCACAATTTAGTCAACTCGGTACAATATTTAATGCCAATTTGAATTTTAAATTTTAAAGTTTAATTGAGTTTAAGTAAATAAAAAATGCGTCTCTACTTGTAGTGGCGCATTTTTATTTTGATAGATTGATTACACTTTTTAGTTTTTAGTTTTATGCTATCTTTGTAAAAATTTTATTTTAAATGCTCAGAAATTTTTAAAGCGACGTCATTTTTAAAAAAGCTTTGAAGAATAAAACAGTTTTGACTGCTTGAATGAAATATTTTAAGCGTTGAATGAGAAGTACACAAAATAGAAACTGAAAAAATTTAATCCAAAAATTCAAAATTAAATTATGGACATTCAAAAAATTAGCACTGCAGCTTTATCTGCACTCGAAACC
>JAYVNP010000002.1:0-53961 GCA_043758385.1 Saprospiraceae bacterium | reverse complement strand
TCTTTATCAAAGGTACAGAAATAAAAAACTCAATTTTGAAGATAAAATAATCCGAATTGCAGCAGGAATTTGGAATTTACATTTAATGAAAAATTAAATCCGAACAAGTCTGATGAATAAAGTTAAAAAAAACGCATTAACCATAAATATGAGCGAAGTGTATTTCGCAAAGTGCGTCATAAAAAGCAAAACTAAAAAAAAATAATCGTTCATTGCAAAAAACAAACCACTATAACGTTATAGTTGTAATTTTGCCTCTATGCAGCCACACATAAAAATTCTGTACGCATATATCATCAAGAAGTATCTCGGTAGCTTTGGTTTTGTAGTACTGATTTTTACACTCATTGCTTGCGTTATTGATTTAAGCGAAAAAATTGAAAACTTTATCCGAGAACCGATTACGCGCAAAGAAATTTTTATTGACTACTACCTTAATTTTATTCCGCACATTAACGCGTTGCTTTTGCCGTTGTATGCGCTCATTGCCGTTATATTTTTTACGTCGCGCATGGCGTACAACTCTGAAATTATTTCCATTCTCAATGCAGGTGTTAGTTTTCGCCGATTACTAATACCGTACATGATAGCAGCAGGTATTATAGGAGTTATTCAGTTGGTGCTGAATCATATAATTGTGCCGGCAGGAAACAAAAAGCGTTTAGCCATCGAACACAAATATATCTGGAAAGGTAACGATAAAGGTAAAACCGAAAATGTACACATGTTTTTGAACGCCGATACTAAAATTTATATCGGTAATTATAGAAAACAAGATTCAACAATGCACGCGATTCGACTCGAATTATATAGAAACGATACGCTCGTTAGTGTTTTAAAAGCAGATGATGCTGCATTTCAGAAAACGACAAATACTTGGAAATTACGCGCCGTTCAACGCCGAAGTTTTTTGGGTTTGAACGAATATTTTACAAAACAAGCCGAACTCGACACTACCATTAATGTTTATCCCGACGATTTTGTGCGCTATTTAGAACAAAACGAAATGCTCACTACGCCAGAACTCCGAGAGGAAATTGCCAAAGCAAATAGACGCGGATTGGGAAATCCGAAAAGTTATGTCATGGAATTGCACAGGCGTAGTGCAGAGCCTGTGTCAATTATTATTTTAACACTTATAGGTATGCCACTCGCGGCGCGCAAAGTGCGCGGCGGATTTGGTTTACACATGGCACTTGGAATAGGTATTGGTGCCATATTTGCTTTTTTCTCTAAACTTTCCGTTGCAATTGCTGCACAGCCTAATGTACCCGCATTTCTCGGCATCTGGATTCCGAATATTATTTTTGGTGGTGTTGCGTTGTATTTGCTTTACAAAGCACAGCGATAAATGCTTGTAAACATCAACCCTGAATTAAAAAAATTGTTGGCTCTTTATAAATCGGTGGTTCGGGTTTTGTTTTCCAGACCGATATTGTTTGCGTTTCAATAAATTCATCGGGTGCTGTAATTTTTGAAGCGATACACAATTGAGTAGTTGGTGCCAAAACGAGTAATAATTTTTGAAACAAAGCAACATTTCTGTAAGGTGTTTCAATAAAAATTTGCGTTTGGCGCAATCGGTGCGATGTTTCTTCCAATTTTTTAATGGCACGCTCTGTTTCGCCACTTTTTGCAGAAACATAACCGACAAAAGAAAAATTTTGTCCACTCAAACCCGAAGCCATGAGTGCTAAAATAATAGCATTGGGTCCGACAAACGGCACAACTTTAAATCCATTCTTGTGCGCCCAAGCCACAATTGTATTTCCGGGATCTGCCACACACGGTGTTCCTGCTTCACTCATTACGCCAACATTTTCGCCAGTGTGCAGCGTTTTGTGCAACCAACCGTAATCAACTGTTGGCGATTTTTCCGACATCTCAACCACTTCAATCTCTTTATAATTAATTTCAGGATTAAAGAGTTTAAGATGTTGTCGTGCCGTTTTTGCGCGCTCGGCAATAAAATAACGCAGCGATAATATAGCATCAACGGTTTGTGTAGGCAAAGTTTGAATGGCATTTTCATAAATCGGAACGGGCAGTAAAAAGATAGCACCTAATTTTTTTTCTGACATATTCTAAAACCTTTTCTAAAAAAATATTATTAGGTTAGTTGAGTTTAAGTTTTGATTTTCAGAAAAATTTTTAGTTTTCTTTTTGAAAATTTTTTGCCATTTGTTTTTGTTTTTTAATCTTTTATATGAAACCACACGAACTGTTTTACGAAACCAAACTCTATCGCCCGTTAAGTGAAATTTTTGATTTTTTCAGCAAAGCTGAAAATTTAAACGAAGTTACGCCAAGTAATTTAAGTTTTTCATTTTTAACGCCATTACCGATAGATATGCACGTCGGAACTTTAATAGATTATCGCATAAAACTTATGGGTGTACCATTTTTTTGGCGCACACTGATAACTTCTTGGGAACCGCCGTATCGTTTTGTTGATCAACAAATTCGCGGTCCATACGTGTTGTGGCATCATGAACACACTTTTGAACAAAAAGACGGTTATGTTTTAATGACTGATCACGTACATTATCTTTCACCAGGCGGCATTTTCGAACCATTTATTGATAAAGTTTTTGTTTCCAAACAACTCGAAGGCGTTTGGGCTTATCGCGCAAAAGTTTTCGATAAACTATTTGGCGAGAATACAAAAACTACGGTTGCCACTAATCAATCTTAACATAATTTAAGTAATTCGATTGAATTAATTGCGAATTAGTAAAACTGTTAAAAATTTAAATGAGGCTCAGCGAACCTAGCGATTCCTTAGTGCCTCTGCCTCTGCGTTAAACATCGCTTCTTATTTAAGGGAGAGGAGCAGAGCAAGCGCAGAATGCGCAGAGGTGTTAATTTTTGTAGAATTAATTTTTTATTTCTTCAATACAAATTATCGTGAATTTATTTCTGAGCTTTACTTAGCTGAAAATAACGATTAAAAACGCTTTAAACTTTCGACTCTAATAAATATTCCCTTTTCTTTTTCACTTATTCCCTAAATTAGCGTATATTGGATGCTGAAAATTTAGAGTGATGAAAAAGTTAATTTTATGTATCGTTTTGGCGTTCGGAATAGCGCAAAATATTGTAGCGCAAACCATTCCCGTTTTTATTTCTGATAGCCTTGAAAACTATATCAACAACGCGATGCGCACTTGGCAAATACCAGGTATGTCCGTCGGTATTGTGAAAGATGGAAAAGTAATTTACGCGAAAGGTTTTGGTGTTAAAAAACTTAATACAACTGAAAAAGTGGATGCCGAAACGCTTTTTATGATTGGTTCCAATACAAAAGCATTTACAGCAACGTGTTTGAGTTTACTCGAAAGCAAGGGTAAACTTTCTTTAGACGATAAAGTGACAAAGTATTTTATGTCATTTAAAATGAAAGACTCTTCGCTCACGGACAAAGTTATTATTCGAGATTTATTGAGCCACCGACTTGGTTTTGAAACTTTTCAGGGCGATTTTGTGCATTGGAAAAGTAATCTTTCGCGGCGCGATGTAATTGCGCAACTTGGTAAAATGGAAACACCTTATCCGTTCCGAACAAAATGGGGATATTGCAACGCAGGATTTTTGACGGCGGGTGAAATTGTTTCTAAAATCGTTTTTCAACCCTGGGAGCGTTTTGTGAGAGAACAAATATTTAATCCGCTGGGTATGAATCGCACAATTGCGCTTTCTATCGAATTGCCTATAATGGATAATATTGCTGCACCACACACCATTTATAAAAATAAACTCATTTCCATTCCGTATCCGAATATAGACAATTTAGCACCTGCGGGTTCTATCAGTTCTTCGGCAAACGATATGAATCGGTGGTTATTGGCGCAACTCGGAAACGGCACTATCGGAAACGATACACTTTTGCCAGCGTCTGTCATTCGCTCTTTGCGCGTGCCGCAAAGTATTTTGGGTGATAATTCACAACAACCGCGCGAACGCCACGCAAATTTTGTTTTGTATGGTTTAGGTTTTTTACTAGAAGATTATGAAGGGCGCAAACTTATAATGCACGATGGCGGTGTGGATGGTTTTGTTTCGTCTGTAACTATGATGCCCGAAGAAAAACTCGGCATTGTCATTTTAACTAATACCGACCAAAACGATTTTTATGAATCACTGCGTTGGACAATTTTAGATGCGTTTTTAGGCAAACGCGATATTGATTATTCGCAAAAATATTTTGAACGCAACAGTGCGCAAACTAAAGAATTAAATGCGCGCAATACCAATTGGGATAGTCTTGCCAATACGCATCCAATTACGCCGATGCCGCTCGGTGCTTATTGTGGTAAATATTATAATTCGGTTTATGGTAACGTAGAAGTTGAACGTGCAGGAAACGATTTGGTTTTAATTCTCGAACATCATCCTAAAATGTCGGGTATTATGCGACCTATTGGCGATAATCGTTTTGTTTGCACTTATACCGATCCCACTTTTGGTATCGAAGAAAATAAATTTAATTTAAAAGACGGTAAGGTCAATGAACTGATTGTAAAAGTTGCACCGTTCGTTGATTTTATGCCGTACACGTTTACTAAATTGTAGATTATCCTGTTAGCTTTTGCGAGAGAGGCAAGCAAACTTAACAGGTTTGCAATCCGAATTACACATAGGTAATAATTCTTTCGTTATTAAATTAAAACTTGTTAGCTGCCAAGCTGCTAACAAGTTAATAAAAGATTATGACAAACAAACAAATAGCCAACGCGCTGCAAGATTTAGCTTCTATCATGGAGTTGCACGGCGAAAATATTTTTAAAATTCGGTCGTACCAAAACGCGTACATCGTTTTGCGCAAACTCGATAAACCACTTTCTGCTATGTTGCGCGCAGAAATGGACGCTATTAAAGGCGTTGGAAAAGCGATTGGCGATAAAATTGAAGAGTTGCTTAAAACTGGCGAACTTCAAACGTATAAAAAATATACCGACGTTACGCCGCCCGGTGTGATTGAAATGCTTAACATCAATGGTTTTGGTCCAAAAAAAGTGTTGACGGTTTGGAAAGAACTTGGCGTGGAAACGCTCGGCGAATTACTTTATGCGTGCAACGAAAACCGTTTGATTGAGATTCGTGGTTTTGGAAAAAAGACGCAAGATGAACTCATTAAAAACATTCAATACTATTTGCGCAATGCCGATTCGCAGTTGTGGTCGAATGCAGAAAAAGAAATGCAAGAAGTTATTTTAAAAATAAAAGAGTTTCTACCTGATACACGTATTGAAGTCGTCGGCGAAATGCGGCGAAAATTACCAACTGTTCGCAAAATCGAATTGGTTGTGGTTGGAAATTTTACGTTTGAAAAACTTGCGAAAGCACTCAATGCGCAAGTTGAAATTATAATTTCAGAGAAAGAACCTAATGCGAATGCTATTTTGAGTGGAACTAAACTCGCTATCGAGCAATTATCAACGAATAGCTATCAACCTAATTTACCACTTCATATTTTTAAAAGCACAACAGAAGATTTAGCAAAAAACATTTTCTTGCATACTGGCTCTGAAGATTTTTTAAAAGAAGTTCACGTAAATTTGGAAAATGCGCCAAAACAAAAATTTGAATCGGAACATGAAGTGTTTGCATTCTTGAAAAAAAATTATATCGAACCCGAACTTCGTGAAAATTCTGATACTCATTACACCGAAAAAGAAAATGCAGAACTCGTAACCGTCGGTAGTGTTAAAGGCGTAATTCATACGCACACAACTTTTTCGGATGGCGTTAACACGCTTGCTGAAATGGCACACGCGGCGCAACATTTAGGTTATCAGTATATCGGTATTACCGACCACTCACAAGCAGCATTTTATGCGAATGGTTTAAAAGAAGATAGGGTGTTGTTGCAATGGGCGGAAATTGATGCGCTTAATGCCTCGTTGTTTAATTTGAAAATTCTCAAAGGAATCGAATCGGATATACTCTATGATGGTCAGTTAGATTATCCGGAAGAAATACTTGCGGGTTTCGATTTTGTGATTGCATCCGTTCACTCTACGCTAAAAATGAATGAAGAAAAAGCGACATCGCGCCTCATTACGGCTATCGAAAATAAATACACAACTATTTTAGGTCATCCGACGGGTCGTTTGTTGCTTTCTCGTGCGGGTTATTCGATTGATCACAAAAAGGTGATAGACGCTTGCGCGGATAATAAAGTTGCCATTGAACTCAATGCAAATCCATATCGTCTCGATTTAGATTGGACATGGATTGAATATGCGCGCAAAAAAGGTGTTCTTATTGCTATAAATCCGGATGCGCACAGCATTGCAGGCATCAACGATATTCGTTACGGTGTGAACATAGCGCGTAAAGGAGGTTTGCAAATGTCGGAATGTTTAAATACTTTGAGTGTAGAAAAATTTTTAGAATTTGCAAAAAAGTAAATTTTGGTATTCAAAAATAACAATAATTGTTATGTTAAATGGATCAATCGCGCTTTTGAAACGTAATTAAAATTATTATGTTTTCACAATTCAATTCCAAATTTGAAAATCCCATTTTGAAAATTTGAAAAAAATAAAACATTCGACTTCTATGAAACGCTTCAAAATAATTTTCATCTCGCTTTTCGTTTGGTTTTTACTGCACACAACTTTAATTACTATTGATGGATTAACAGAAAAGCCGACAGAGGCCGATGTTGCAGTTGTATTAGGCAATTTGGTTTATGCAGATGGTAATATGTCAAAAGCTTTAGAACAAAGAGTTTTATGTGGATTAAAACTTTACGAGAAAGGGCGCGTGAAAAAAATAATTGTAAGTGGTGGCGAGAGCAAAGAATGTTCGTGTTTAGAAGCAGATAGGATGAAACTTTACTTAGTCAAAAATGGTGTTCCAGATTCGGTTGTAATTGTCGATAATTTGGGAAAAAATACGCGCGCTACTGCAACGAATACTTTTAAACTCAAAGACAGTTTGCATATCAATAGCGTTATCGCTGTTTCGCAATACTATCATCTTTCAAGAACAAAAATGCTCTTGCGAAAACGCGGATTTAAAAATGTGTACGGTGCCTGCCCTGACTATTTTGAACCTTATGACCTTTGGGCTGTTTTGCGCGAATTTGTTGGCTATTACTCACAACTCGTAACTATTTAGCTAAAGCTAGGACATTAATCTGTTTCCCGCAGAAATCGCTGAAATTTCAGTAGAAATTCGCAGATGCAAAGTATTTTTCTTCTTTCTGTGAATTTCTACGATTTCTGCGAGTAGTAGATTAACGTTGTTGTTACAGCTAAATAGTTACTTTACTTGGTAAAACTATTAAAATGAATAGAGCGATTGTACTCACAAATGGTTTTTTGAAAAATTCTGATGCGAAAACGGCACATGGACTTATTCGTGGGACGGAGCGATTTAAAATTATTGGCATTGTTGATTGTGCTGATACGGCGGACAAAGATGCGGGTGAAATTTTAGATGATAAACATCGGGACATTCCCGTTTTTGAATCTTTGCTTTCAGCAAAAAATATCTTGATTGACATAAACTTTTTAATAGTAGGCATTGCAACTGTTGGTGGCAGATTGCCAGAAAGTATGCTGACTATTATTGTTGAGGCGATTCAATCGGGTATTTCAATCGTTAATGGTCTGCACGATTATTTAGCTGATAAACCAGATATTGCTGCGCTGGCACAAAAAAATAAAGTTCAACTTATTGATATTAGAAAACCTAAAACGCGTAAAGATTTGAGTTTTTGGTCTGGTGAAGTATTTAAAGTGAACGCACCGATTATTGCAGTAATGGGTATGGATTGCGCGATGGGAAAACGTACGACGGCGCGCTTTTTACAAAAAGCGTGTGTAAGCAATGGTCTGAATGCACAAATGATTTATACAGGTCAGACCGGTTGGTTACAAGGCGGTAAATACGGATTTATTTTCGATTCGACGCTAAATGATTTTGTTTCGGGAGAATTAGAAAATGCGATTGTTACGTGCTACAGAGAAACGAAAGCAGATATAATTTTTTTAGAAGGGCAATCGTCGCTGCGCAATCCGAGTGGACCGTGCGGATCGGAATTTTTGGTATCTGGAAACGCGAAATACGTTGTGTTACTTTTTGCGCCGAAAAGAAAATATTTTGATAACGATGCACACTGGGGAAAAATACCGAGTGTTGAATCGGAAATAAAGTTGATTGAAAATTTCGGTTCAAAGGTCATTGCCCTTGCCATTCATACGGAAAAATGTACGAACGAAGAGGCATTCGAGTATCAAGCAAAATACGAAAAAAAGTTAAAAATTCCTGTACTTTTACCATTACAACTGGGTGTTGAAAAAATATTACCTCTGCTTAGAAATTTAATTCAAAAAAACAAAGAATGAAAATCACTTCAATTCGGACGTATGAAAAAAGTATGGCACTCAAAAAGCCTTACACTATTTCGTTCCACACCTTTTCTTCGGTTGATTTAGTTTTTTTAGAAATTGAATTAGAAAACGGAATAGTTGGAATTGGTTCGGGCAGTCCGGCTGAATATGTTGTAGGCGAAACGACGCAACGCACAGCCCTAAATTTAAAAACAGAATTTGTTGAAAATTTTATCGGCAGAGATATTCGGCATTTTCAGCAAATTATTTTTGAAACGCGCAAACATTTTGCACATTTTCCGGGTACACAAGCCACCATTGATATCGCACTGCACGATGCGTTTTGTAAATTTCTTGGCATTCCGGTAGTAGCATTTTACGGACAAAAAATAAAATCGCTGCCAACGTCTGTCACCATTGGTATTAAAAACGTAGCGGAAACTTTAGAAGAAGCTAGAGGTTATTATCAACTTGGATTTAAAATTTTGAAAGTAAAAACAGGAATGAATGTAGAAGAAGATATTGAACGCGTCCTGAAACTTAATGAAATTTATAAAAATAAATTTTCTATTCGAGTTGATGCGAATCAAGGGTACACCTTAAAAGATTTAAAAAAGTTTATCGCTGCAACTGGGTTTGCCGAAGTCGAACTGATTGAACAACCTTTGTTAGTCGGTAAAGAAGATAAACTTTTAAAATTAGAAACGGCTAATAGAGAAATTTTATGCGCAGATGAATCGCTACACGATGCGCAATCGGCATTGAAATACGCGGCTTCCGATAAAAAATTATTCGGTATTTACAATATAAAATTGATGAAGTGCGGTGGATTGATGGGTGCTTTAGAAATTGCGAGTATTGCCCGAAACGCCTATATAAAATTATTTTGGGGGTGTAACGACGAAAGTATTGTGAGCATCACTGCCGCTTTGCACATAGCCTACGCTTGCGAAAATACGCGCTATATTGATCTCGATGGCAGTTTCGATTTAGCAGAAGATTTGGTTTCTGGGGGATTTACTTTAAATGATGGTTTTATGGAAATAAATAATAAATTAGGTTTTGGTTTCGATAAAATTAATGTAAGCAACAACTAATTTCAAATTTATTTGTAATTTGCACGTTAGATTTTATTACCTCAAGAGTTTTTTAATGGTTCAAGATTTAGCCAGACGGCGATTTATAATATTAGGTGTTTTTATTGCGGCGTCTGTCATTTTAGTTGGAAGGGCAATGCAGCTTCAACTCATTGACTCTAATTACAGATTCAAAGCGGCAGCGATGACGATTGAACGTGCTGTAAGTTTTCCGTCGCGCGGCGTTATTTACGATAGAAACAATAATTTAATGGTGTATAATAATCCGATGTACGATATTTTAGCAACGTATAGTCAGATTGATTTTTTAAAAGACACCAACAAAATACAACGTCTTTGTCGTTTGCTTTCTATTGATACGGCTACTTTTCATACAAATTTAGAAAAGAACTGGAAAAGCGGGCAATTTAATAAAAGTATTCCTTACACTTTTCTTTCGCTTATTACACCCGAGCAATATGCGCGATTCCAAGAATCGCTCCATGAATTTACAGGTTTTTCTGTGCAACTGCGCAACGTGCGGGGCTATCCGCAACACAATGGCGGTTCAGTTTTAGGTTATTTAAGCGAAGTAAATCCAACACAACTCAAAGATTCATCGGTTCTATACGAATCGGGCGATTATATCGGCGCATCTGGCATAGAAAAATATTACGAATCATTTTTGCGTGGCAGTAAAGGTGTGCAGTTTATTATGAAAGATAATATGGGCAGATTGGTCGGACCTTGGAAAGAAGGCAAGCTTGATACAGCCGCCATTCAAGGAAAAGATTTAGTTTGTACCGTTGATTTGAATTTGCAATCGCTCGGCGAAAAATTACTCGCTAATAAAATTGGTGCTATTGTAGCCATTGAGCCACAAACGGGTGAAATTTTAGCCAGTGTTACAGCACCGACTTTCGATCCGAACAAAATGGTCATTTCTAAAGGACGCAGTGCGATTATAGCTGCTATGCTCAAAGATTCGCTCAAGCCTTTTTTTGATCGAACAGTAACTGCCGAATATCCGCCAGGTTCAATTTTTAAACCAATGATGGGTTTAATTGCGCTCAATATGGGTGTATGGGATAAAAATAATGGCGTTGCTTGCAATGGTGGATATTATTATAACGGCAGAAGGTTGACTAAATGCCATATACATTCCTATCCCGGCGATTTATCGGAAGGAATTATGTACTCGTGTAACGGTTATTTTTGTACCGTCTATCGTGCAATGATTGATCGGTATAGTTTTAAAGAAGCGCGGCGCGGACTTGATTCGCTCAATGAAGCGATTTATAAATTCGGAATGGGTAAACGTTTGGGTGTTGATTTCCCTGCCGAGCGCGGCGGAAACGTGCCGACTTCGCGGTACTATAATCGCATTTACACACGCGATAAATTTTGGTATTCAACCAATATCGTTTCAAACGGAATTGGACAAGGCGAGAATAATTTGACAACCATACAAATGGCAAATTTAGCTGCAATCATAGCTAATCGCGGTTGGTTTTACACGCCGCATTTAATACGAGGAACAAAACTACCCGAAGGCGGCACTTCACCATTGCTTAAACGCTATACCGTTAAACATTTTACAGGGGTTTCAGCAGAAAATTTTGATCCAGTTGTTCGCGGAATGAGACTCGTTATTGAAAACGGCACGGGAAGTAATGCGCGCATAAACGGTGTAACAGTTTGCGGTAAAACAGGTACAACGCAAAATCCGCATGGCGAAGACTCTTCTGTTTTCATTGGTTTTGCACCACAAGACGATCCTAAAATTGCTATTGCTGTTTACTTAGAAAATGGCGGCTGGGGAAATGATTTTGCTGCGCCAATAACTGGTTTAATGATTGAAAAATTTCTGAGTGGTGTCATTGCACCCAATCGTTTATCGTTAATTGATTTTGTTTCTAATTCAAAACTCGCATACACATCTGATAGAGGATATTACGTTACTAAAGCCAGCCGATGAACAAGTTTTACACCAAAAGAAGTATAATTTTTGAAAAAATTTTGTTTTTTTGCTTTTTTAATAATAAACGCGCGCTGAAATGTTAAAGGTCAAATGTTTCTGAACTTTTTTTGTATTAAGTTTGGTTAAGTGATGTAGCAAGTATTATTTTCGTGTCAATTAGTTAAAGGACTCGCCATTAAGCTCAAATTGAAAATAATTCTTAGCTCAACAGTTTAAATTTTTCTTATTTAAATTTCATTTCACCCCTTACTTTTTTTTAAATTGCATTACATAACATTCCGCCCGAAATAAAATACCTACTACGGGTGGTACAAAAATTTCAACTCGATGCAAGAAACTTCTACATCTGGTAATGTTTATCAACGTGTTAACTTATTCTTAGACAGAGGCATGACACACGAAGACGAAGCATACTTCAAAACAGAATTAAGTCTCAACCCTAACGTTGCAACCGCTTTTGAAAAAGAACAAAACTTTAGAGATTATTTGCGCAGTAGTGTAGAAAAAGTCAAAGCATCGCCAGAAATGATTCAAACTATTCGCGAAAAAATTCGCACAGCCTCTGGTCATTGAGCAAAAAAATAAACGAACGAAAAACAAAAAGTCTGTGCATTTGCGCAGACTTTTGTGTAATATCTCGTTTATTTGTACATCAATATTTTAATTTCAGTATCTCATTTATGAATTTATACGATCAAATAACGCAAGCGACCGAACATATTCAGCAATACAGCACACTCGTTCCAGAATTCGGAATTATATTAGGCACAGGTTTGGGCGGATTAGTGGACGATTTACTCGTAGCAAACGAATTTAATTACGCCGATATTCCACATTTTGCGCATTCAACTGTGCAAAGCCATAAAGGAAAACTTGTTCTCGGTTATTTAAATGGCATGCCCGTTGTTGTTATGTCAGGAAGGTTTCATTATTACGAAGGTTATACGATGGAACAAGTTACGTTTCCGGTGCGCGTTATGAAATCGCTCGGCATAAAAAAAATTATCATTACAAACGTTTCAGGTGGTTTGAACGCCGATTTTGAAGCAGGCGATATTGTAGTTGTTAATGATCATATTAATTTGACTGGAAATAATCCGTTGCGTGGCGAGAATGATGAGCGACTCGGTGTTAGGTTTGTGGATATGTTAGATGCGTACGATAAAAAAATGATGGATGCAGCACTGCAATATGCGCAATCAAAAAATTATCGCGTTCATACAGGCGTGTATGTGGGTTTGTCGGGTCCGAATTTAGAAACACCTGCCGAATACCGTTTTCTAAATATTATTGGTGCCGATGCCGTTGGTTTGTCATCTGTTCCAGAAGTTATTGTTGCGCGCCACGCTGCACTACCTGTTTGTATGTTGAGTTTGATTTCAAATAAATGTTTTCCTATTCACGACATTACAAAAACTTCTCTCGAAGATGTAATAGAAACCGCGCGCATTGCAGAACCGCGCTTGCGCGATATAGTTACGTATTTGGTAGCAATTTAAAATGCTAAAGTTTTTCATGAAATCTTGCTCCAAACCCTTGCATTTTTACTCGTAGATTCTAAAAATTTTTGGATAGGGAAATTTTGCAACGATGCTAAATGCGGATCATTTTCTAAGATTAGAAAAATAAAATTATTTTACGCTTTTTTTCAGCTATTCTCGGTTTAAAAAAATATAGATACGATTAAAACAAATTTAGTAGTTCATTGACATTTACGGGATTAAAATAGTGAAATTGGCGTCCAAAAACACACCTCATGGTTACTGAACTGATAACTTTAGTTCTCACTTGTTTTTCAAATATTTCTGATCACCGTTCTGCGAACCGTACTTATGCACTTTGCGATGTTTTAATGAGTGCATTTGCAATTTTTCATCTCAAAGACGATTCAATTTTAGAGTTTCGGAAGGAATTGCCAGCCCGCGAACAGAATCTAAAAACGGTTTATGGTCTTTATGCTATACCTAAGGATACAGCTTTACGGCAGTCTTTAGATGGTGTTAAACCAGAGTTGTTAAAACCTGTTTTTTAATCGCTGATTACATCTACTACAGCATCAGGTTTATTGCGGCTCAAAAGGTTTTAGGCGACCGTTTGGCAATATGTATTGATTCCACAGGATATTTCTGTTCTTCAAATACTTGCTGCTCTCATTGTTTGGTCAAAAATTACAAAGACTTGCATTCTAATTTCAATTCATCCAAATCCTACAGATGGTTTTTTGAAAGTTGTAATTGCAAATAAAATTTCTCAGGTTGATTACAAAATATTCAATAACTTAGGGCAACTTCTCAAAGAGGAAAAAAATATCGACAAAGAAACAAACTTAGATTTAAGCGATTTGTCGAATGGAACTTATTTTATTCGTTTTGAAACTGAGCAAGGTTTTTTGAGCCACCAGTTTATACTTAAGAAATGACAATAAAGTATAACTTAAAATTTATAAGCTCGGATGCTGCAATTTTTACTTATTTTAAACTCGGTCAATTTCAGAAATATTATTTCAATAAATCGCTTTACAAGATGCAATATTCAAAGTTTAAATGTTAATTTTACTTTTTTTCAACAGAACACTTATAATTCGCGTTTACAGAGTAAATACATTTAAATGAAACGTAAACTTTATAGTCGTATCTCACTACTCTTGTTTATAGCTTTTTGTTGTCAGAGTTGTGTAGAAGTGCATAACACGTATTCTAAAATTGCGCCAGGCACTTGGCGCGCTGTTTTGCATTTTTTCCCATCCACTATTACACCCAATGTAAAAGGACAGCGACTGCCGGAAAAGTTAAATTTAAAAATGGAAGAATTTACCGAAGGCGATTTACCATTTACGTTGGATATTAATTACAAAACAGAGAACGAGGTGGAAGTTATTTTTCACAATGCGCAGGAAGATATTAAAATTGGACCAGAAGATATTTTTATTGGTCGCGATAAAAAAACAGGTTTAGATACCATTCGCATTAATTTTGTAGTGTACAATACATACATAAAGGCGATTTACCGCGAGCGTGTGATGGAAGGTGAATGGGTAAATCTTTCAAAAAAAAGTTCGATTGCGTTTGAAGCGCATCAAGGACAAAATTATCGTTTTACGCAGTTGGCTAAACCGCCAATTGCCGATTTAACAGGCAATTTTGAAACAACCTTTAACGACTCGGATTCGACAAGTTATAAAGCGGTTGGCGAGTTCAAACAAATTGGAAATGCCATAACAGGTACATTCAGAACGCAAACTGGCGATTACAGATACCTTCAAGGGGAAGTGCAAGCGGATAAATTATATCTTTCGTGTTTCGATGGCAGTCACGCTTTTTTATTTGAGGGAAAAATTTTGGCGGATAAAAGTTTCAGTGGTATTTTCAGAGCGGGTAGATCGAATCCGGAAATTTTTACTGCAAAGTATAATCCGAATGCCACTTTAGCGAATTCTGATGCACTCACAAAAGCGATTGCACCCGCGTCATCTATCAATTTTTCTTTCACGGATGCCAATGGCAAAATCGTTTCGCTCAATCAGTTGGGCAATAAAGTTAAAATTATTCAGATAATGGGAACGTGGTGCCCGAATTGCCGAGATGAAACGAATTTTTTGAAAGAATACGTAGCCAATAATCCGAATAAAGATGTTGCTGTTGTAGCTTTAGCTTTTGAGCGCAATCCGGAAGTGGCGATACAACAAATTAAGGTTTATCAAGAAAAAATGCAAGTGCCATACCAAATTTTATTAGCCGGCACGTCAACTAATAAAGATTCAACTTCAAAAAAATTACCTTTTTTAGATAAAGTGATAGCATACCCGACACTCATTCATGTAGATAGAAAAAACAAAATCAGAAATATACACACCGGGTTTGACGGACCTGCAACATCGAAATACGCGGATTATAAAAAAGAATTTAGTGCTTTGACAGAGAAACTTTTGAACGAAAAACAATAATTTTAAATTTATTAGCACAGTATTTGCACTATAAAATAAATAATATAAATTTGTATGTTCAACAAAACCGTTTAGGTGAAATTTGTTGAACCTTTGATGTTTAATTTAGTTATTCAAGTTTTCATATACCATACTACATGGAAAAAATTTTTATTGTTTTTGCAAAAGAAAATTTTGAGGCATCTCAAAAAATAGAGCGTGCTTTAACCACAAAAGCAAATATAAAACTCGTTGCCATTGATTCTTCAAAACCTTTATCGTCTCTTGAAAATGAAATAATTAAGGGAAATGATGATAAAGTCATACTCATTATTAGTGATAATTTTTTAAAAACGGAAGCCTGTATGAATGCGGCATTGCCATTTATTCAGACACTCGAACAAACTAAAAGGTTATTGATAGTTTCAGCAGATGGCGTTTCTACCGATGCTTATGGTGCTACAAAATATACGACAACGTCATTCGATAGAGTGAGCCAAGTGATTCAATATATGAATTTTTGGCAAGAAAAATTTTTAGAAGTACGCGCTGTTTCTCGCAACACAGATAATCAACTGAACGATAAATCGAAAGTAGTTAGAAATATTTCTACGGAAGTCGGCGAAATTCTCCGATTGATTCGCCCTTTGGATAATTTTCAGTCAAAAGAATTAGAGCAAAATGGTTACTCGACGTTGATTAATAAATTGAATTTTTCTAAAAATGCAACCAACAGTGAAGTTTTACCTACCGTAAGCGAAGTAAAAGTTTCACAACCTGCGTATCATTCATCGCTCAATACTGATAATGCTGCTTTGGTGAGTGATGGATTTAGTCATTCAAACGGTAATGGTTTGCATAATGGTTTTAAAAAAGAAACTCAAAATAGTGAAGCGTTATTGGTTGAAAATGATGAGAATAAACAAGAACTAATGAATCACGTCGCGTCCGTTTCGACAGAGGAAGTATCAGACCACAGTTTACCTTTAACTTTAGAGTCTTTGATAGAAAACAAAAAAAGCCCTGTGTCACCGATTAACAGTGAACCCAATGAAGGAATGACAAGCCTAAAAAATAATGTTGAGGAACTCATCTCCGATTCTAAGAACCATACAGAAACAAATGCGAAGTTGCCAAATTTCTTAGATTCCACAGATTTTTTTAAAAAGGAAGATGCAGACGCGCACACAGCCCCTGCAACGCTTGATAATACAATACACACACCTGAAAAAATTATGGGAATGGAAAATCACATCGAACATTCAAATATCCTTGAAAATGAAACACAGGTTATTGAACACGTACCTGTTACAGAACCAAAAGAAATTGGAAATGAAGTTATATCGGTGTCAAGTCAACAGCCGTTAACGATTAACCATGAACTTCTAAATACGACAGAAGTTTCGCAACCAACAGCGCATAGTCCCATTGAAGAGCGTTTTAAATATGCCAATGCACTCGTTGAGTCAAAGCATTACGATGATGCTTTGGAGCAATTAGATATAATTGTTGGCGAAGATCGCACTTATGTTAACGCATATATGCTTTCTGCTTACATTGCTGAACAAAAAGGAGATTATAGTTTATCGCAAAGTGCTTTAGAAAAAGTAACGTTGCTTCAACCCAATTACCCTGGTATTTATTTCAAATTAGGTAAATTGACGGAAGAGCATCTGCCAAAACAATTAAAAAAAGCGGGACGGTTTTATAAGGAAGCAATGAACGTTGAACCTAAAAACTATTTAGCCGCTTGGAATTTTTATAAGTTTAATATTCGATGTGCACAGTTTTTGAATAGTCCTGAGTCATCAGAACCCATTGCTCAGAACGCACAGCGCATTACTGATTTAAAACACATCGTTTCTCTGAAACCCGACTTTGGCGATGCGCACTTTGAATTAGCACAACAATATTTAAAATTAGGTGATATCGTAAATGCGAACGCTTCTTACAATGTAGCTTCGGAAGCAAGTCCGATTTTAAAAACGGAACAAAACGATTTGACTTTTAAATTGCCAGAACCGATTAAACCTAAAAATGATAATGGTATTGTTGTTTTAATTACGGGCGGCACTTCAGGAATAGGCAAAGCAACAGCAGAAATTTTTGCAAAGGCGGGTTATCGCGTTATAATAACGGGTAGGAGAGAAGAGCGATTAGAAAATTTGACAAAAGAATTATTTGAAACCCACGATAACTATAATTTAGCACTAAATTTTGACGTGCGCGATAATGCGCAAGTCGAAAAAGCATTAGGACAATTAACAGAAGATTGGCGCAATATTGATATTTTAATTAACAATGCCGGTTTAGCGAGCGGTCTTGCACCTATACAGGAAGGTTTGCTTTCCGATTGGGACGCGATGATTGATACGAACATTAAAGGTTTACTTTACATCACGCGTATAGTTGCGCCCATTATGGTTGCTAAAAATTCAGGGCATATCATAAATATTTGTTCCATTGCCGGCAAAGAAGTATATCCAAACGGAAACGTTTATTGCGCTACAAAAGCAGCTGTTGATACTTTAACGCGTAGTATGCGCGTTGATTTATTTAAACATAATATTCGTGTCAGTCAAATTGCGCCTGGTTTAGTAGAAGATACAGAATTTTCTTTAGTCCGTTTTCATGGAGATGCCGAAAGAGCGAATATTTACACCGATATTAAACCGCTCAATGCAGGCGACGTAGCCGATACAATTTATTACATGGCAACTCGACCCGCACACGTAACTATTCAAGATGTTCTGATTATGCCAACGCAACAAGCGGGTGCTAATTTTTATAATCGTAATGGACGGTAATTTTTAAATTCGATTTGCACAGTTATTCAAAAACTATGCTACTCGAAACTTACGATTTGCACAGTTTTTAAATAGAAAGAGGAAAATATTTAATTGGAATTATTCTGCGAAAATTTCTGCGATTTCTGCGAGACACAGATTAATGCTCGAAACTTACGATTTGCACAGTTATTATAATCGATTTGCACAGTTTTTGAATAGGAGTTGTTGAACAATGGAAATTAAAAAATTAGTTAAAGGCGTATGTTTAAAATGGGGAATTGCTTTTAGCCTATTTTCCTTTGCTTATTTCCTTTTGCCTTTTGCCATTTTTGTTTTGCCTTTTGCACTTTGCTTTTTTTCCTTTTCTTTTTCCTATTCTCAAAATGTTGATTCCATTCAGATTATTACAAAAACCACGAATGAAGATAACGAAAAGATAATTCTGTTAACCGATTTTTCGGAACGAAAAAATTTAGGCGACGAACTCAAGTTGGCTAAACAAGCGGCTGAAAAAGCGTTTAGTATTGCAAAAAAAGCAGAGTTTAATTTTGGAAAAGCTACAGCTTTAACCCGAATAGGTGAAATTGAGGCGAAGCAAAATAATTTTGATGCAGCCTATAATCACTTCCAAGAAGCAGAACAAATTTTTTTAAAAGATGGCGACAAAACGGATTGCGCACAATTGTATTTTAGTTGGGCGAAATCAGCGCTTTTGTATAAAAAACCGGATGATGCCATAAGGTTTGCATCTTCTGCTTTAAATTTTTATGTTTTCGATAGTCAGATACCGTATTTTGAATCCGATTTGCATAAAACTTTAGGTGAAAGTTGGTTGCAGAAAAATCAGCAAGGTCGCGCCTTGGGTGAATTTGATGAGAGTTTAAAACTCCTTAATGAAAATTACACACCCGAACCGATTAAATCGAAACTTACTTTTAATATTGCGGAATTATTTTTTGGAACTGAAAATTACGACGACGCGCTTACTTTTTTCAATGCTGCTTTAAGTTCTGATTTAAAAGTAAGTGATAGTTTTCGCATCGCTTCCGATAGATATAATTTGGCGAAATGTCATTTAAAACTCAAGGAAACAAAAACGGCGATGCCGTATGTAACGCAATCGTTGGCTTATTTTGAAAATCACACCGACACATTAAATGCAGCCAGTAACCATTTATTATTGGCAGAAATTTATTTGAAAGAGGGTTTAAAAGCCAAATCAAACAACGAACTCAATAAAGCAGCCAATTTAATAACACTTCTCCCCTTAGGAAATTCAAATCTTATCGCTATTAATGAGCTTTCGAGATTATACGGAAAAATCGGCGACAGACAAAAAGAAAAACTATATCTGCTCAAATATACTTCTTACAAAAAAAATAGCCAACCTAAAAATGGCGACATTTTTACAACCAATTCTGAAGAAACGTCCGTTGCTGAAAAACAAAATTTTATTCAAAATTTAAAATATAATATAGATGCTAAATTCTTTATTATTTTATTTGGTGTAGCAAGTATTTTGGCAACTGTTTTTTTATTTCCAAAGTCGAAAAAGAAATTGGCAGTGAGCGATGAACAAATAATTTTGGAGAATGAGACTTTAGAATTAAAGAAAGAACCGATTACTCTGTTCAATAATCAATCAGAGAAATATTTTATAAAAAATGCCATTTCTAACTTTTTAACGCAATTGTCTGCTACATTAAACAAACAGGATTTACTTTTAGCCACTGAAATGTTTTTTAAAGAAGACGATAATTTTTTAATACACCCGGTTCAACAAAAAAATATTGAAAATCTTTTAGAAAGTATTTTTAAAGCCGCAAAAATTAATTTTGGTGAGCCGATACGGAGTTTAAAATTTTCTGAATCGGATGTAGAAGCACATTCTTTTACACTCAAAACAATTATTGAATTGCCAAGAAATGTAGAAAAAGAAAAAGTTTTCAAATCTACTTTAACTTCTAATCATTCTAATGTATCGTTCGATGGGTGCATAACTGAATTTAAGAATCAAATCGCAAAAACAAATAGTAGTGCCATTTTTGCGCATCTCGGCGCAACCGATTATTTAATTATTTTTACAGAAGTTTTTAATGTTTCAGAGTGAGTTTTAAAATTTAATTCAGTAAAGTAGTCATTTCAACGGGTTTGTTTTCGTAATTTCTAAAATCAACCGGAATGACATCGCTCACACCTTGCTCTGCCATGTAAACGCCATACATAACGTCCACGGCTGCCATTGTTGCTTTATTATGCGTGATGACGATGAACTGCGATTCCTTCGAGAATTTTTGAATAACGTTATTGAATTTCTGAATATTCGCATCATCAAGCGGTGCATCAACTTCATCGAAAATACAAAAAGGCGCGGGCTTATATAAATACAATGCAAATAAAAATGCAATGGCGGTGAGCGTTTTTTCACCACCCGAAAGTTGCGAAATACTTTGCGGACGTTTGCCTTTCGGTTTTGCAATTATATTAATGGAAGATTCGAGCGCAGCGTCCGGATTCGATAAAACTAAATCGGCACTGTCGTCTTCATGGAATAAACTTTTAAAAACTTCTATGAAGGATGCGCGTACTTGTTCGAAGGCTCCTATGAAATTCGCATTGGCAATTTGTTCAATTTCTGAAATAGTTTCGAGCAAACTTTTTTTAGCTGCTAGAATATCATCGCGCTGTGCTGCAATCGTATCGTGGCGCGTTTTCATTTCATCAAATGCTTCTAAAGCCAACGGATTTATTTCACCAAAATTTTCTAATTGTTTTTTTAAAGTAGCTACTTTTCTTTCGAGTTCCGGCAAATCGTAGGTTGTAGTTGGTAACGCAGTATTGATTTCGTTTTCTGCAATTTGAAACTCTACACCGACGCGTTCAATCAATCCTGTAATTTGATATTTAAGTCCCTGAATTTTTTCTTTGAGTTGCGAAACAGCATTTTGTTCGCTCTGAATTTCTCGACTGATTTTACGCAGCGCATCTTCCGCAGCGTGTACTTCGTTTTTTTTCTGAAAAAAAGTTTGCTCCGATGCGTTCAAGAAACTTTGTTTTTCTTTGCGTTGTGTATAGAGTTGTGCAATCTCAATGTCGGAAGTATTTATAATTTCTTGGGTTTGGGCTAATTTTGTTTTTTCTTCGGCAATATTTTTTTCGACGCTCACTCCTCCATTTTGTAATTCATGGATTTGATTCAATCTAAAATCGCGTTGCGCTTCGATAAACTTTACGGTGTTTTGCCATTGTAAAAACTGAATATTTTTTTCATTGAGTGCACTTGATGCTTGCTGCGCAGCGCTACGTAGAATTTCTAATTCGCTCGTGAACGCACTGCGTTTAGTATCGAGTACTTCGATTTCTTTTTTGGTTTCGATAATTTTTTTTTCCAATTCCGTGCGTTTGGTTTCAAAATTTTTTATTTTTTCGCGGTGCGAATCGGTGTTACTCGATAAATCTTGCAGTGCATTTTTTTTCTGTGCGTTATTATTTTCTAAAATTAGAAACTTCTGATTAAGTGCGTTGAGCGGTTGTTCAATATCTGCAATTTTCTTTTTATAATTTTCAGCGTTTAAAAAATTAATTGTATTCCTGAACGATAATTGTTGTTGCTCGAGTTCTCTAATGTCTTTCTCTGCTTCTTTAATTTCCTTTTCTAAGATCTCCAGACTTTTTTTTCTGCCAATTTTTTTACCTTCAAATAAACTCATTGAACCGCCTTGCAAAGAAAAATTTTTAAATAAAGTTGTACCGTTTATATCCACTAAAGCATACGGATTCACGGAAGCGCTGTCCAATGCTTCTTTACAACTATTCATTTGTTGTTGATTGGAAACAATAAAAACATTTGCTAATAAATTTTGAAAGAGCGTTGCATATTGTGGCTCGAACTGAACACAGTCAATCGCTTTTGTAATTCCGTTAAGCGGCTCAATGCTGATAGCGGATTGCTGAGCATTTATTTTTGAAAGAATAAAAAATTGTGCTTTGCCTTTTTGTGCCTGCGTTAATAATTGAACGGCTGCGAGTGCTTCAGCTTCGGTGTTGACGACATAATAATTTAAAAACGGTTCTAAAAATGTTTCAACCGCAGTTCTAAAATTTTCTGGAACATAAATAATATCGCTGAGAAGCGGCGCTTTTATCCAATGTGTGTGTTGACTTAAAAATTTAATCGAATCGGGAAACCCTTCTAAATTTTCAACCATGCTGCGTTGAAGTTTGAGCGCGTTCTTTTTAGCATCGAACGTGCGACTTTTTTGTGCTAAATCTGTATTAACGGCTTCTAATTCTGTTTGCGCTTTTTGTAAATTTTCTTGGTGCAATGTCTCTTGAACTTTAAAACCCAAAAGTTGCTTTTCAAGTTTTACTTTTCCCGATTTTAATTCGGAAAGTATCGCTTCTGTTTCTGTTACTTCGCGTTTTATATGGGCGTTTTTTTCTTCTGAATATTTAGATTCCGCTTTAATGTTTTGGATATTTGCTGTAACAATGGCAAAGTTTTTTTCAGCATCGAAAAAAATACGTTCGTGTTGTTTTAAAACCGCTTGATCGGTTTGCTGCTCAGTCGCAAAATTTTGTAGTTGCGTCGTTGCTATCAATGACGCTGCATTGAGTGCCGATAATTCCGCACTCAACTCAGTCCCTTTTTGTTCTTGCGCCCGAAGTTGCGTGTTATACGCTTCGATTTCAACGTTCAGCGATTTCCTTTTCTGATCCGATTGACTTACGCTATCCGTCAACCTTTTAATATTCTGTTGAATAAATTCGCCGCGTTGTTGTTCGGCATTTCGTTTATTTTCCGTTTCGCGCAAAGTGGCTACAACTTTATTGAGTTCGCGCTGCTTTTCGCTCAAAAGTTGTTCGCTTTGTAACACTATTAATCTGTCTCGTTCTAAGGCAGCTTCCGCATTTGTGGCAGATGTTTCTTTTTTCAGAAGCGCATCTGTTTGAGTTGAATACTGTGCGCTGAAAGCCAATAATTGCGCGTTGTTTTGGGCGTATTTATGTTTTACTAATTCGATGGCACACTGGCGATATTGTTTTTTTACATCAATATACTTTTGCGCGTGCGATGCTTGCTTTTCTAATTTTTTTAAATTCTGATTTATCTCAAACAATAAATCTTCTACGCGATTTAAATCTTCATCGGTTGCAGCGAGTTTATTCTGCGTTTCGTTTTTTCTATTTTTATATTTTGAAACACCCGCCGCTTGTTCCAACATGGTGCGCCGATAGTTTAATTTATCATTCAAAATATCATCCACCATACTCAAAGCAATGATGGCGTACGAATTTGAACCTACACCCGTATCGAGAAATAAATTGGTGATGTCTTTCAATCGGCACGTTACACTATTTAGTCTGTATTCACTTTCGCCTGATGCGTACAACATTCGCGTAATAGCGACTTGCGCGTATTCGGAAGGTAATATATTTTTTGTGTTGTCGAAAGTCAGTGTAACAGAAGCGACTTGCGCTGCTTTGCGTTTTTTTGTGCCATTAAAAATGACCGAATTCATTTTATCCAGGCGCAATTCCGTATTTTTTTGTTCGCCTAAAACCCAACGAATGGCATCCACAATATTCGATTTGCCTGAACCGTTCGGACCAACAATGCCGATAACGTTGTGATTAAAATTCACAATGGTTTCGTTGGCAAACGATTTAAATCCCTTAATTTCTAACGAGCGTAAACGCATTCAGCAATCCAATTATTAAAAGAAATGCAAAAATAAACTTTTAGACGCCGTATAGATTATAAAAGTTTTCAACAAACTTAAACTTGTGCATTATGTTTGTATGAATATTGATTAACATTTGGATTCAGTGTGCGCAGAGAATCTATATGATTTAACTTCAAAATTTTTTTTTCTTATGAATTCTTATGAATTCATAAGAAAACGCTGGATATCCTTAAAAGAAAATTTTTTGCCAAACAAAATTAAATTACTGAACGCACTTTAATATTTATGATCGAAGAATTGTTAGAAGAAATTAAAAATTCGAATGCAAAACTCATTGCGGTTTCTAAAACAAAACCGAACGAAGAAATTTTGCGCGTTTATAATTTAGGTCAACGTCGATTTGGTGAAAACTACGTGCAAGAATTTGTAGAAAAACAAAAATTTTTACCGAACGATATTGAATGGCATTTCATTGGTCATTTGCAATCGAATAAAGTGAAATTAATTGCGCCCTTCGTTCACACTATTCATTCCGTTGATTCACTCAAACTTTTACAAGAAATAAATAAATGTGCGCTCAAAGAAAATAGAATTATCAATGTGCTTTTACAAATTCATATTGCGGACGAAGAAACTAAATTCGGCTTTAGTCGGGAAGAAATAATTTCAATTTTTGAGACCAACAATTTAAAATTACTCGAAGGTATTAAAATTGTTGGCGTAATGGGAATGGCAACTTTTACAAACGATAAAGTAAAAGTTCGTGAAGAGTTTAAAACTTTAAAATCTGTTTTCGATGCGCTTAAAAGCAATTTTTTTTTAGAAGACGCATATTTTAAAGAAGTTTCGATGGGAATGTCGGACGATTATAAATTAGCCATTCAAGAAGGTTCAACCATGATTCGGATTGGCAGTTTAATTTTTGGTAAGCGCAATTAGCGGGTATTTAATTTTTTTGTGCTTTAAACTGATACAAATACGGTGCTTTGTGTGCGCCACCCGATAATTTTTTTTCAAGTCGCACTAAAACATCCATTTCTAATATTTTGCGTTGAAAATTATTTCTACTTAAGCTTTCGCCCAAAATTGTTTCGTAAAGTTTTTGCAGTTCATTCATCGTGAAAATTTCCGGCATCAAATTAAAACCTACCAAAGAATAATTCAACGAGGTGCGCAAAGTTTCTAAAGCTTTAAAAATAATATCTTTATGGTCGTACGCAATAGCGGGCAAATTATTAATATCGAGCCATTCGGTTTGTTCAAACATTAAAACATTAGCGGGTACTACTTTCTGAAAATCTACTAACGAATAATAACCGACCGTTACAAACCGCTGTTTTAAAAAGGGAAAATCTTTAAAATCAAAACCCGATCTATACAATTTTTTTTCTAAAAAATCAGAAGTTGGTCTATCAGCTTTACCAAACACATGAAATTGCCGAAGGTAAATATTTTTTAAACCTGTTCTTTCTTCTAAAATACGGCGCGCTGCAAAATCAATGTCTTCCGATTGCCGTACGAAGCCTGCTTGTAATGCCCATAAATCAAATTCTGCAAATTTTGAAAGCAGCACTTTCAACTCATTGTTGTTAAAACCAAATATAACGCAGTCAATAGATAACTGCGGAATACTTTCGTATAAATTTTCTACTATAAGTTTAATATTGTGTAATCCTTTGGGTTTTAGAGTATCTGAAGACATAAAATTAATTTTTTTTTAACAAAATTAGTTAAATATTTTGCAATTCAAAAAAAGGGTTTTAATATTGTCTTACTTTGAGACAATACAAATGAAAAGTAAATTTGATAATCTAATTTTTAGTTCAAAAATTGTAATTTAAATTAATTTCAGTGTTTAAATTGGTGATTAATTAAAATTCTAAAATGCTTTGTATTAAAGATTACAATTGCCAAATTATTGTGTTGCATAATTTAACTTGGATTTTTAAAAACTTTCTAAATAAACTTTCTAAATAAACTTTCTAAATAATCTAATAAATTATTTTTCACTTTCAAACCAATTTTCTAAAAGTAACTTAATTGTAATTCGGACTTGTTTTTTATTTATCGCGGCGATTATTTTTTAACACAAATAAATAAACCATTTTTTTCATCAAACTCTCTCTAATGTATGAGGTATAAAACTATTCTCAACGCTAAGCTGTTGGCAGTTTTTCTGTTTCTCTTAGCACTCACGTCCACATCACTGTCTGCTCAAAATCGCCATTTGACAGGAAATATTAGTGATGCAAACGGACCTATTCCTGGCGCAAGTGTCATTTTGAAAGGAACAACAACAGGTACTGTTTCGGACGAAAAAGGCGATTTCGCTTTTGACGTCAGTGTCGCAAGTCCAGTTTTAGTTGTATCTTTTGTGGGTTACGCTTCACAAGAAGTTGTCGTAGGCGATCAATCTGTTCTGAATTTAATTTTAGCAGAAGACGCATCAACACTTAATGAAGTAGTTGTAACGGGTTACGGTACGGACGGAACAAAACGCCAAAATACGGGTTCGGTTTCAACCATTAAAGCGCGTGACTTGAAAGCTATTCCTTCCGGCGATGTTGAGCAGCAATTGCAAGGTCGCGTTTCGGGTGTAACGGTTATCACAAACGGTCAGCCAGGTACATCGAGTATTATTCGTGTGCACGGTTTCGGATCATTTGCAGGTAATGAGCCATTGTATATTATAGACGGTGTTCCTTCAGGCTCAACTAATTTTTTGGCTCCAGATGACATTGAAACTGTTACAGTTTTGAAAGATGCTGCTGCGGCATCTATTTACGGTGCGCGTGCTTCAAGTGGTGTTATTGTTTACACAACTAAACGTGGAACAAAAAAATCTAAAAAATTAGAAGTAAGTTATGACGGTTTGTTTGGTTTCACAAGCCCTGGTAAAAGCCCGGATGTAATGAATCCGACAGATTTTTTACAATGGACTTGGCAAGCACAGCATAATACTGCTGCTGCTAACAAAACTACGCTCGATGCCACACCTTATACACACCCACAATTTGGTACTTTTACCGAGTCTAATCACGGTACACTTCCCGATTATATTAATGTAGGAGGTTCTTCAGGCGTTAAAGGTTCAGTTGATTTAACTGCTTTGTCCTCTAAATACAATATTGATCCGACGAAGGGTAATATCTATCAAGTGGTTAAAGCAAACCAAGCAGGAACAGATTGGTTTGGTGCTATTACTAGAAACGCGCCTCTACAACGTCACAATTTAGGTTTTTCAGGTGGCTCAGAAAATAGCCGTTTTTATGTGGGTTTAGGTGCACAAAATCAAGACGGTATTTTAAAAAATAATAGTTTTACACGTTATGATTTTCGCGTTAACTCAGAGTTTGATTTAACAAGCAAACTCAGGATTGGCGAAAACTTGCAATTTACTTATCGCTCTGTTCTCGGTCAAGGCGGCGGCGGCGGCGGTAAAGCTGTTGCTCAAGACGAAAATGATATCAATGAATCATATCGTATGCCTTCAATCATCCCTGTTTACGATGAGTATGGTGGTTATGCAGGTACGGCTGCTAAAGGTTTCAACAATCCGCGTAATCCTGTTGCGAGTAGAGATGGTCAAGCCAACGATTATAATTTTGGTGCAACTGCTTTTGGAAATATTTACGCAGAATATGACATCATTCCAGGTTTAATGATTCGTTCGAGCTTGGGTGGACAATCAAATAATTATTATTACAAGTACTACAGCCGTTTGCAGTATGAAAACTCTGAAAATAACTCGAGCTTCGGTTTTGGTGAGGGTAGTGGTTATAATTTGAGTTGGACATTTACTAACACTGCTGAATATAAGAAAAAATTCGGCGCACACGATTTTACTGTTTTAGCTGGTATTGAAGCACTGAACAGTGGTTCTGGAAGAGACGTTTCGGGTGCAGGTATTAATCCATTCTCTACAGATCCTAATTACCCTACATTGAATAATGTATCGAGTAAAACAGTAGGTAGCGATTTATATTCTGGTTATAATCTGTACTCAACATTTGGTCAAGTTAAATACGCTTTCCAAGATAAATATTACTTAACAGGTGTTATTCGTCGTGATGGTGCTTCTAACTTCGGACCAAGTAATCCTTACGGTGTTTTTCCGGCGGTTTCAGCAGGTTGGCGTATCAGTGGAGAAGATTTTATGAAAAATCAATCTTTTTTTACCGATCTAAAATTAATTGTAGGTTATGGTCAGATGGGTAACTTAGCTAATATCAGTCCAACGAACTCATACAGTTTATATGGTGGCTCATTAGGTGGTTCATCTTACGATATCAATGGTACAAACACATCGGTTGTTACAGGTTTTAATAGATCACAAATTGGTAACCCAAATGGTAAGTGGGAAACTGCAACAACTTCAAGTTTAGGTATTTCGGGAACAGTACTTTCTGGGAAATTTGATTTTACACTCGATTTCTGGAATAAAGATAACACAGGTTTATTGTTCCAAGTACCACTTCCTAATACAGTGGGTTCAGCAACAGCGCCTTACCAAAACGTGGGAAGTATGAATAATAAGGGTATTGATTTACAAATTATTCATCGTGGAAAAATCAGTACGGATTGGAAATATGAGGTAACATTTAATGGATCAGTGCTCAGTAATAAAATTTTAGCGTTTGCGCCTGAAGCTAATGTTACTTATTTGGAGGGTGGAAACTATCGTGGTGTAACACCAGTAAGAAGCGTTGTAGGTCAGTCCATTTCAAATTTTTATGGTTATCAAGTTGTAGGTTTATTCCAGACGCAAGCTGAAGTAGATGCTTCTAAACAACAAGGTGCTGGTTTAGGTCGTTTTAAATATGCTGATACAAATGGCGATGGCGTTATTGATTCTAAAGACCGTACAAATATCGGTAGCCCAGTACCTAAATTTACAGGTGGAGTTTATTTAGCTGTTAATTTTAAAGGTTTGGAAATTGCTACTTATTTATACACATCATTAGGCAACAAAATTTACAACTTTAGTAAATGGTACTCTGATTTCTATCCATCTTTCCAAGGTGCACAAATTAGTAACCGCGTTAAAAATTCGTGGTTACCGACAAACACAAATACAGATATTCCTATTTTTGAATCGTATTCAGGATTCAGTAGTAACTCTCAGTCTAACTCTTTTTATGTTGAAGATGGTTCGTATTTGAGAATGCAAAATTTAGCAATTAACTATAGCTTACCTTCCGATTTGTTAAAACCATTGGGTATTAAGCGTGCTAAAATTGGTGTTTCAACCAATAATATTTTCACAATTACGGCATATAAGGGTTTAGATCCAGGTGTTGGTGGAGCAGCCGATACTAATTACGGTATTGATATTGGAAACTATCCAGTAACACGCAGTTACTTACTAAACGTGAGTGTAGGATTTTAATTATTAAAGACTTATTTAGAATGATTATAAAATTTAAATTTTTTGAACAATTAATTCTTGTAATCATTCTTAATATGTTGAATTATTTCTAAATTTATAAAATTAAACAATTAACATGAAAAATTTTTTTAGAACAAAATTTTTTATACTTCCAACATTGTTTACTGCTATGCTCGTAGCATCGTGCAGTAGTAGCTTTCTGGATGTAAAGCCGCTTGGAGCGTTAGCTCAAGCACAGTTAACCACTAAAACTGGTTTAGAAAACGCACTCATTGGTGCTTATTCTGAATTAAGTGGTAATAATTTTAATCGTTTAGCGCACCCTGAAAACTGGGTGTTCGGCGGTATTTGTGGCGGTGACGCTAACAAAGGTACTGACCCAGGCGATTATTCTTCTATCAACGAAATTCAACGTTATGTATCACAACCTACTAATGGCGATATTGGAGCAGCTTATCAAGCAAAGTATGAAGGTGTGTCGCGTTGTAATGGAATCTTGAATTTACTTAAAACACCAGGATCAGATGTAAGCACTGCGGATGTTACGCGTATTACTGCTGAAACTAAATTTTTACGCGCGCATTTTTATTTTGAGTTAAAGCGCATTTTTAATAATACGCCTTATGTTGATGAATCTACGCCAGAAGGCACAATAGGAACAGTAGGTAATACTGTTGATTTATGGCCTAAAATTGAAGCAGATATGAAATTTGCTTACGATAATTTGCCTGAGACGCAAGGCTCGGTAGGAAGAGCAAACAAATGGGCTGCTGCGGCTTATTACGGTAAAATTTTATTGTACCAGAAAAAATATACCGATGCAAAAGCAGCTTTTGATGCTGTTATTGCGAACGGTAAAACCACAGGTGGAAGCAAGTATGCTTTATTGCCGAGGTATGCTGATATTTTCAACGCTGCAAACGATAATAATGCAGAATCTATTTTTGCTGTGCAATCTGCGGCAAATACTGGTAGTACCAACAACGCAAACGGACAAGATGATTTGAATTACCCGTACAACACTGGTCCAAATGGTCCTGGTAACTGCTGCGGTTTTAATCAACCAAGTCAAACTTTGGTAAATTCATTCCGCACTGACGGAAATGGTATGCCGTTTTTAGACGAATCATACAACAGTCCGGCTAATGCAGTTAAAAGCGATCAAGGCAAACTTTCAAAAGATGCTTTCACGCCTGATGCTGGTAACTTGGATCCGCGTCTCGATCACTCAGTTGGTCGTCGTGGTATTCCTTATCTCGATTGGCAAGACCATCCGGGCGCAGACTGGATTCGTAACCAAGCTAATGGAGGTGCTTATTCGCCTAAGAAGTTTGTGTATTACAAATCTCAAGAAGGTACGTTGAGTGATGGTACTTCTTGGACACGCGGTTATGCAACAATGAACTATGAAATCATCCGTTTTGCTGACGTTTTATTAATGGCAGCAGAATGTGAAATTGAAGTAGGAAGCGTTGATAAAGCGCGTGCTTATGTCAATCAGGTGCGCACACGCGCAGCCAATGCTTCTTCTTGGGTTCTAAAAAATGGTAAGCCAGCGGCTAATTATGTTATTGGTACTTACGATACTCCTTGGTCCGATAAAACAGCTGCGCGTACTGCTGTTCGCTTTGAACGCAAGTTGGAACTCAGCAACGAAGGACATCGCTTGTTTGATTTAGTACGTTGGAGTACTGCTGCTACAGAATTAAATGCTTACTTAGCGAACGAAAGTAAAATTCTTCCAGGTACTTTGGGTGGTGCTACTTTCAAAACAGGTAAAAATGAATATCAACCAATTCCACAAAATCAGATTGATTTACAAGGTGCTACTGTGTTGATACAAAATCCAGGATACTAATAATTAACCATTATTAAAGACTTTTTTTCATACATTCTAAGTTTGTAAAAGCAAACGTTGCGTTAAAGGAACCAATTAGTTATGAGTGATAAGAGATGCGTTATGAGCAATTAATTTTTTCTCATTACTCATATTCATCACTCATAATTTAGTTTGTTCCTTTTTTTTATTTTAAAAACGGAAGTCAAATAAAATGTCCTATTGACTTTTTGAAATCAAACAATTATTTTTATTTTTTTCAACTCGCAGCTTGTGCTTTTAATTGTGCTATCTTCGGTTTATGAAAAAAGAATTTAAAATTTTCAAAATGCAAAGTGAAATAAACAAATTGAATAAAGTTGAAAATAAAAACAGCAAAATACTTCTTGCTTTCTGCTTTTTTAAAATTTGTCTTTTCCCTTTTGCACTTTGCCTTTTTCTTACAGGTTGCAAAAACGAAAAAACTTTATTCGTTTCATTAGACAGCAAACAAACGGGTATCGAATTTGAAAACACGATAACAGAATATGACTCGCTCAATATACTGAATACCGAATTTATTTACAATGGCGGTGGCGTTGGTGTCGGCGACTTGAACGGCGATGGTTTACAAGATATTTTTTTTACGGGTAACCAAGTAGATAACAAACTTTACCTCAACAAGGGTAATCTCAAATTTGAAGATATTACGGCGCGTGCAAACATTATAAAAAAATCGGGGCAATGGTCGCAAGGCATAAATATTTTAGACATTAATCGAGACGGAAGACTTGACATTTATGTTTGCAACACATTCAATAAAAATCCGGAACTTAGAAAAAATCAGCTTTTTATTAATCAAGGAAACGATGCTCAAGGTATTCCAAAATTTTTAGACTTAGCAGACGAATATGGTTTGGCTGACACAACCTACTCAACGTGCGCGCAATTTTTTGATTACGACAACGACGGCGATTTAGACGTATTCATTGCTGTTAACTTCATGGATACCAAATATCCGAATCAATATTTTCCGAAAGTAACAGATGGTTCTTCGCCAAACAGAGATAGACTGTATAGAAATGATTGGAATGAAAAATTAGGGCATCCTGTTTTTACCGACGTATCGCAACAAGCGGGCATCAAGTTAGAAGGTTATAGTCACAGTTGTTTGGTTGCCGATTTTAATGAAGATGGTTTTCCGGACATTTACGTAGCCAACGATTACGTAACGAACGATTTAATTTATATCAATCAGAAAAACGGTACTTTCAAAAACGAAGTAGCAACCATTTTCAAACATCAATCAGCATCAGCTATGGGTAGCGATGTTGCGGATATTAATAACGATGGCAAGCTCGATTTTTTCACTACCGAAATGTTACCATACACTAACAAGCGAAAAAAATTATTTCTCAGCGCAAATAATTACACTACTTATGTTAATAACGATAAATTCGGTTACGAGTATCAATACGCGCGTAATACGCTACAACTTAATCGCGGCATAAATCCTGAAACAGGTTTGCCAACTTTTAGCGATGTCGCCTTTTTAGCAGACGTACAAGAAACGGAATGGAGTTGGACACCTCTGATGGCGGATTTTAACAATGATGGACTGCGCGATATTTTTGTAACTAACGGCTTTCCGCGCGATGTAACCGATCACGATTTTGGTGCTTACCGAAGTACCATTAGTTATTTAATTCCTGAATTAGAGCTTCAAAAATCAATTCCACAAATTAAAGTACCTAAATTTATTTTTAAAAATGAAGGTAATCTACATTTTACCGATCAATCGAAAGCGTGGGGAGTGGATAAAATTGGTTTTTCTAACGGTGCAGCTTATGCCGATTTAGATAATGACGGCGATTTAGATTTAATCGTCAACAATATTAACCAAAAAGCTTTTCTTTTTCAAAATACTTTAAATGATAATAAGGAAACCAAACAAAATTATGTTCGATTAAATTTAATTGGCAATACACTTAATCCAGATGCTTTTGGAACGAAAGTTACCGCTTTTTTTGACGGAAAAATACAGGCAGCTTCAATCATTTCTGGCAGAGGTTACGCTTCTTGTTCTGAAAAAATTGTACATTTCGGGATGGGGGCTGCTACTAAAATGGATTCGATTGAAATTATTTGGAACGATGGAACAAAACAGACCGTTGAAACGGATAAAATTAAAGTTAACAGCTTAACAGATATAAAATATCAAGAAGCAAAAAATAATAATCAACCAAAGTTTAAAAATGAAAAACTGTTGACGGATAATTCAAAACTCATTTCTTTTTCTCACCCCGAAAATGATTTTATAGATTTTAATTTTCAAAAAACAATTCCACATAAGTTTTCGCAATATGGTCCGAGTATTTCTGTAGGCGACGTGAACGGAGATGGTTTAGAAGATTTTTATATTGCTGGCAGTGCAACTAACAACGGTACGTGGTTTATTCAAACAAAGGATGGAAAATTTATTAGAAAAGATGTTTCTTATAAAATTGATCCTAAAAAACAGGAAGAAGAACTCGGTACGATTTTGTTTGATGCCGACGGCGATGGCGATTTAGATTTGTATATCGTTCATGGCAGTGGGCAATACTTGGCGGGTTCAATTTTTTATCAGGATGTTTTGTGTGTGAACGACGGCAAAGGCAATTTTAAAATTTCTGAGAATGCTTTACCGAAAGAGACTTCGTGCGGACAAGTCGTTAAAGCTGTTGATATTGACGGCGACGGCGATTTAGATTTGTTCATCGGTGGTCGTGTTTTACCAAATTCTTATCCGAAAACGGATAAAAGTTATATTTTGCGCAATGACACAAAAGAAAAAGATAAACCCATTTTCACAGATGTTACTTCAGAAGTTTGTCCTGAGCTTTCAACGATTGGTCTCATCAGCGATGCTATTTTTTCTGATTTTAACGGAGATGGTAAACCCGATTTAATTTTAGCGGGTGAATGGATGCCGATAACTTTTTTTGAAAACACCGGTGGAAAATTTAAAAATGTTACTGCGCAATCGGGTATTGCTGATAAAACGAGTTGGTGGACAAGCATTACGGCTGGCGATTTTGATAATGATGGCGATATAGACTACATAGTTGGGAGTTTCGGCAAGAACATTTATTTTAAATGCGAGGGCGATTACCCGATGACTATTTACGCCAAAGATTTTGATAAAAATGGTCTTTACGATCCGTTTATTTCTTGCTATTTGCGCGACTCAACGGGAAAAAAACAAGAATATTTTTACCACACGCGCGACGATATGGTCAAGCAATTGGTAATGATTAAGCGCAAATTTCAAACGTATGGTTCATTCGGCGCGGCGCAAGTTAAAGATGTTTTTTCTGCTGATGAACTAAAAGATGCGCAAATAATGAAAGCGAATTGGATGTATTCGAGTTACGTTGAAAATCTCGGTAACGGAAAATTTAAAATTTCTGCGTTGCCGTATCAAGCGCAAATTGCACCGATTTACGGAATGTTGTCGTACGATTTTGATCACGATGGCTTATTGGATGTTGCTATGGTGGGAAATGATTTTGGTATGGAATTACTTCAGGGCAGAGCGGACGCGTTTGATGGTTTAGTTTTAAAAAATTTAGGCAATGGTAATTTTAAAGCTATTGAGCTTAATGAAAGTGGTTTTTATGTGCCGGGTGATGCGCGTGCGCTGACAAAAATAAATTTAGGGAGTAATAAAGAATTAATTTTAGCAAGCCAAAATAAAGGAGACTTAAAAATTTTTCAACCGAGTGTAGCTCCCACAAAAATCATTTATCCGAAAAAAGGTGAGATTAAAGCGCAAATAGTTTTTAAAAATGGACAAAAACGATTGCAAGAATTTTATTGGGGACATTCTTTTTTATCGCAACAAACAAATAGTATTTCGATTGATAAAAATGTTCAAGAAGTTTTATTTTTCGATAAAAATAATGTCGTCATTCGTTCAGAAAAAAATTGAAAATGAAATTCAAAATATTAATCGCTTTTATTTTTTTAATCAGCAGTTGTAACGATAAATCTTCAAATATAAATTCAGGCGCAAAAAAATTTGTTAATTCTGATGTTGATTATATTCATGTCGCTGAAAAAAAACTTACAGATCTGATTGTAACCGATATTTTTACGCCACCCGTTGCAAGTCGCGTATATGTTTATCCGATGCTTGCTGCGTACGAAGCAGGCAAGTTTTCTAAAACAGGTTATAATTCTTTGACAGTGAAAATGAGAGGTTTTGACGTTATGCCAGTGCCTGAAAAGGCAAAAATTTACGATTTTACTATTGCAGCCATAAAAGCGCTTTGTACGACAGCTAAAAAAGTGGTATTTTCTACTAAGGTTGTTGATGAATTTGAAGCTAAAACACTTTCTGAATTGAAAAATGGATTAACCGATTCGATTTACAACAATTCTGTTGCTTTTGGCGAAAGTGTTGCGACTGTAATTATCAAAAAATTAAATGCAGATAATTATAAAGAGACGCGCGGTATGGAGCGATATGAAGTAAAAGATTTAGTTGGTCGTTGGACACCCACACCGCCCGATTATGCCGATGGCATTGAACCCAATTGGTCGAAAATGAAAACGTTGGTGACAGATTCTGCGTCGCAAATTCAAGCTATCTCAGCCGAACCGTACAACGAAGATAAAAATTCTATATTTTGGAAAGAAGTTTTAGAAGTGCACCAAATCAGTAAATCGTTGAACGATGAGCAAGAAAATATCATTTCTTTTTGGGATGATAATCCATTTGTGTCGAGACATAAAGGACATTTAATGTTTCAAGATAAAAAAATGACTCCCGGTGGACATTGGATGGCGATTTGCCAATTGGTTTTAAAAGAAAAGAAGAGCGATTTTACAGAATCATTGCGCGCCTACGCAATGACTTCGGTAGCATTATATGAAGCATTTTTGAGTTGTTGGGCTGAAAAATATAAGAGTAATCGGTTGCGTCCGGAAACAATTATTTCTGCAAAAATTGAAAAACAGTGGCATCCCTTTTTAATTACGCCACCTTTTCCGAGTTATACTTCGGGTCATAGCACCGTTTCGGCAGCAGCAGCCGAAGTGCTGACAAATTTATTTGGCGATAATTTTGCTTACACCGATACGACTGAAAAAGAATATGGTTTGCCTGTGCGTTCGTTTACCTCTTTTCGCCAAGCAGCACTCCAAGCTTCCATGAGTCGTGTGTACGCTGGTATTCACTTCCGCTCCGATTGCGAAAATGGAAATAAGCAAGGTGTTAAAGTGGGTTCATTTGTGATTAAAGAATTAAAAATGAAGGAATGAATTTTTCATTCCTTCATTTCTCAACCGCTCGCTACAATTCTTACAAAAATTTCCAAGGCTTGTTAAACTATCTACACATCTTTCAAAAACGCAGCCGCTTATTTCAGTTTGAAAACTGAAATAAGCGGCTGCGTTTTTGAAACAATTTCTGCTCAATCAATTATTCAAACAAAGCGTTTTGTACATACCGAGTACCAGCAGGTTTCAACTAAGCGTTTCATAGTTTTCAGTTTGAAAAAGTAGGTGTTTATTCCAATACAAATAAGTTTAAACAAGTTCAATGATTAAATTATAAAGTTACAAAAGTTTTTGAGATAAATGTTTAAAAGTCAAAAAAACATTGCAAAGACGCCATCATAGGGTCTGGAATCTACGAGAACAATAAACATTAAAGACGTTTTGAAGGCGTCTAAAAGAACTTTAATCCCATGACGTCGACAATGGGAGCAATTTAGTCACAATTCAATTTTAAAATTTGTAATTTTTATCAGTTAATTTTTTTTATAAAATCGATTTTTTAAAATAAAGAATAGAACTTAAATAAGTGGATTTAGTATTTTGTAACATTTAGATAATGTTTTAATCGAGTTTGAGTTAACTTTGTAAAAGAATCCTAGCTATGCTGTATTTAGGTTTTTAAATTTAAAATTATTCAACAATCCTAAACTATATGGAAGAATTGCTTAGGCTTAAGGAAAGAGTTGAAATTGCTATTGAAATAGGTGAAAGCTATTTTCGTGAATTTAAAAGCGCTGTCGAAGGCTCTCCTGAAAATAAAAGACCAAGAGACCTCAAAGAGGTTTGTTATGATATTGCAAAAACCCTAGTAGCTTTTGCAAATGCTGATGGAGGAGAATTATTTGTTGGTATTGAAGATGACAATTCTATAACTGGCTTACCTTTTTCGGATGAAAAAATTTCAATTATTCTTCAATCACCGTTAAATAATGTATTAAAGGAAACCCCACTTCCTCTAAAAAGAGCATCATTAGTAACCTTTAAGGAAAAGAAGATTGCATATTTTTCTGTCGAAAAAGGTTCTAAGTTTGTACATCAAACTTCAAAAGGAGAATGCTTTCAAAGAAAAGATAGGGAATCAGTTCCAACTGCTCTCGAAAGTATAAAATTCTTAAGGGAAGAAGAGATATCAAGAGAATATGATAGGCAATTTATTGAAATAGCAGGAATTTCTGATTTAGACATTAATTTAATATCTTCAATCTGTCAAAGTGAACGTTTTTTAAAAACTATGTCTGCTGAAAAATTCTTGCAATACTTGGAACTTGCAGAGTTTGATGGAAATAATCTAAGACTTAGAAGAGCTGCTTTATTACTATTTGCAAAAGATGCTGTAAAATGGCATCCTAGATCGCGAGTTAGAATTTTGAAAATTAAAGGCATAGAAGAAAAAACTGGCGAAAATTTTAACGTTCAAGAGGTTGGTGAAATATCTGGAAACATATTTCAACTTATAGAATCAAGTTGGGAATTATTGCGTCCTCATTTAACTGAAACTCGTTTTTCAAAAGATGCAATTTTTCAAACTCAAATAATTTACCCTGAATTAGCTTGTCGAGAGACATTGATAAATGCTATTACGCATAGGGATTATAGTATTGAAGGGAGAGGTATTGAATTGAAAATTTTTGACGATAGATTAGAAATTTTAAGTCCAGGCAAATTACTTTCTTCTATAACAATCAAAGATTTAGAAGAATTAAAGGGTGTTCACCAATCAAGAAATACTTACATAGCGAGAGCTTTGAGAGAATTTGGATATGTTCGTGAATTAGGTGAAGGAATTAGAAGAATTTTTGAAGTAATGAAAGGTAGCGATTTGGTAAAACCTAAAATAGAGTCACCAAATAAATCTTTTATTGTAACTCTATACTATAAATTTGTATATTCTAAAGAAGAGAAACTTTGGCTTGATAACTTTGACTCTTTAAATTTAACGCGTGAACAAAAAATAATTGTAAGACTTGGAAGTAATGGTAGGCTTATTTCTACAAAAGAAATTTTTGAACAAGTAGGCATTGTGAGTGAAGATAACTTTAGACAATTAATAGAATCACTTAGGTCTTCAAGAATATTAATTAATGAACTTACCACAGCACAAGTGAATGCCCAAAAGCGATTATATAAAAATTCTCGTAAAGCAGTTCCTCGATTTAGAATAGTTTTACCAAATTCTTTAAATTTTTCACAAAAAGAATATAAAGATACTGCTGAATATTCCAAAATTTATGTAACAAATCTCCCTTATTCGACAACTGAATTAGATTTAGAAAATTTATTTAGCAAATTTGGTGAAATATCTGATATTTCAATACCTAAAGATTTTAATACTGGTAATTCTCGTGGTTTCGCTTTCATTGAATTTGAAAAAAAGAATTCTGTGAAAAAGGCTTTAGATTATAATGTACCTATTGTTTTGAATGGAAGGAAGATATTTTTACAGGATTATAAAAAATTATAGTTTAAAAAATAGTTATTTTCTTCTCCGCCGCCGCGAAAAGTGTATTAGCTTCTGCATCTTCATCCAGCAAAATGCGTTTTACTGCGCGCAATTTATGACTGTATCTTTAGTGTTCTTGGATGAATATGCCGTGGTAATTGAGTAAATCAATACGCACTTGCCCAGAAGAATGAATAATTTTACCATTGCCCATTACTATCCCAACGTGCGTAATTCGACCTTTATCGTTGTCGAAAAAAGCGAGATCGCCCGCTTGAGTAGTTTCAACGAAATCAATAGTGTTGCCGAGTTCTATTTGTTGGCTCGCATCGCGCGGTAAAGCAATACCCGATAACTTAAAAACAATTTGAGTAAGCCTGAGCAACCGCTCGCTACAATTCTTACAAAAATTCCCAAAACTTGTTAAACTACCTACTCATCTTCCAATAATGCAGTCGCCTTATTTCAGTTTGAAAACTGAAATAAGCTATTTTGCTGTCTCTGACAGCTTTCTAAAACTGAGCCAGATTATATGTTTGAACTGCAACCATAAGAAATGAGAAATTTACTTATTCACTTTTTAAAACTTGCCATTTCTTCAAAATTTCTTCAAAATTTTTAGATAATTCTTTTGCGCTTTCAATGGCTTGCGAAGTCGGCGGCATATCAGTATCGTGAACAATATTATAAACGCTTGCTAATTCGGCATCTAATTTATTTAAAGTTTTTCCACCCTCCAACGGATTTTTTTCAAATTGCGTGAGTTGTATTTGTAAATTATCAGCTTTCTGAGCGGATAATTTAGAGGTGGGTATCGTCAATTTTTCTCTGAACACTTTCATTTCGTCTTTAATAAGCGTTAGTTGTTTTCGATTTAAGTAGCACATTAAAGAAATATCGTGCTGCGTTTTTAAATCATCGAATGAAGTTGTTACACGCGGATCCATTTTTACGGTCAAATTTTTTGTGAAAGTTTCGCCGTTTACAGAAAGTTTTACCAAATAATTAGCGGGTAAAACCCAAGGTGATGTTGGATCGGGTGCAGTATTTTTAAAAGTGGCACTAATGGGATAAGAAGGCGGAACATCTAAAGGTTGATAATGCAAATCCCACAAAAATCGGTGCGCACCCGCTTTGTTCGAGAGTGTTTGTTGCGGACGAATCCAGTATAATGGAATGTTGACCGCAGGAATTGGATAAGGTTTATCGTTACTCGAATACTTACAAATAGTGTTTCCTGCTTCGTCTAAAATTTCGATCTTAACTTCACCTTTCGCATCTTCTTTTAAAAAATAATCTATAATCGCACCATCCGGTGGATTTTCACCTGCGGGTTCTTCTTGCGGTAATGGCGTGTCGGGCCAGGTACTCCAACGAATTCTTGTCGCAATTTGTGGCTGAAATAGTTGTGAGCTGCTCTTGTTTGTTTGCTTAGCGGTGATAGCTGATAGCTCGAAGCTACGTAGTGGTGAAATATTATCTAAAATCCAGAAACTTCTGCCGTGTGTGCCAATCACTAAATCATCGTCTTTAATTACTAAATCGCGAATAGAAGTGGCAGGCATATTTAATTTCAATGATTGCCAATGTTCGCCGTCATCGGTTGATACGTAAACAAATCGCTCTGAACCTGCAAAAAGCAAACCGCGTGTTTTCGGATCTTCGCGAATGCAATTTATCGGATCGTTTGCTAAACCGTTTGTAATCAGTTTCCAGGTTTTACCGCTATCGGAAGTTTTCAAAATGTAGGGTTTCTGGTCGTCTAATCTAATTTTATTGATGGCAGCATACGCCGTATTTTTATCGAAATGACTTGCCTCGATCAATGAAACTTTTGCCCACTCCGTAACAGACGGAGGTGTAATATTTTCCCAATTTTTTCCAAAATTTTTGGTAATGTGAATCAATCCATCATCTGTGCCAGCCCAAATAATATTTGAATCGAGTGGGGAAGGAGCGACAGTGTAAATAACACCTCTCTTAGTTGCGATCTTCAAACTATCAGTTTTCAACCAACCATTTTTGCCTAACGGCTGATAGCTGATTGCGGGAAGTTCACGACTCAAATCAGGACTAATTATTTCCCATGAATTACCGCCATTTCTTGTTTTGAAAAGTACATTACCCGCAAAAAATAAAGTTTTAGGATCTATCGGAGAAAACAAGACGGGTGCAGTGCGTAAAAATCTGAATTTACCACTCCGAACAGCTTCGGGAGCAATATTCTGAACTTGACCTGTGCGTTTATCGTATTTAGTTATTTTTCCACCATAAATAATATTAGGATCAAGCGGATCGGGTGCAACGTAGCCATATTCTTCAACACTGACAGGATGCCATTCGTGAAAAGTAATTTGCCCATCGTTTCCACGCGAAGCAATTCCTACTGAACCACTCTCTTGCTGTCCACCATAAACATTATATGGAAATGCGTTATCGGTACTAACGTGGTAAAATTGCGCCGTCGGTTGATTGTACCAACTGCTAAAAGTTTCACCGCCGTTAACGGTAATGATCGCGCCTTGATCGCAAGCAATTAAAATTATGTTGGTATTTTCTGGATTAATCCATAACCGATGATAATCATCTCCACCGGGTGCGCCGCGAATAGCTGTCCAATTTTTACCCGCATCAACTGATTTCCAAACACAAACATTGGCGGAATACACAATATCAGGATTTTTCGGATCAACTTTTATTTCTGCAAAATCGGTACCACGACCATAATACCGTTCATCGCTTGATATTTTTTGCCATGTTTCGCCCGCATCATCGCTTCTGTAAATACCGCCATCTTTTTCGTTCGCTTCAACGGTGGCGTATAAACGGTTTGGGTTGCTCTGTGATACACAAAAACCAATACGGCTGAGTCCTAAAATAGTTAATAACTTTGAGCTATCAGTTGTAGAATTACTTTGTTGACTGGTTGCAGAAGACTGATTAGTAACTGCTGAGATAATTTTTCGCCACGTTTTTCCACCATCAACCGATTTAAATAAACCGCTTGTTGTGCCATTCCACATACCATTTTCCCAGGGCGCTAATCTGCCTGCCCACATATCGGCATAAATAATTTGTGGATTTTTTGGGTCAATCACTACTTCAACGGCACCCGTGTTTTCATCAATATACAAAACTTTTTCCCAAGTTTTACCACCATCCAAAGTTCTGAAAACGCCACGCTCGGTATTTGAGCCGTAAGGATGACCAAGTACCGCAGCAAAAACGCGGTTTTCATTCGTCGGGTCAATGGAAATTCCACCAATTTGTTGACCATCGTTGATGCCTGTATTCGTCCAAGTTTTACCCGCATCAACCGATTTATAAACACCATCACCTACAGATAAATCGGGTCGTTGAATTCCTTCACCGCTTGCAACATAAATGGTGTTTGGGTTGGATGGCGCGACAGCAATATCGCCGACAGAACCCGTAGTCTGACCATCAAAAATAGGATTCCAAGTTCTTCCGAAGTCATTTGTTTTCCAAACGCCACCGTTGTTAACGCCAATATAAAAAACGTTGGGTTGCTGAACAACGCCTGAAGCACCGACGGTTCTTCCGCCTCTGTGCGGACCAATCATTCTGTATTTCAAACAACCTGCTACATCCGTAACGGTCGCTTGTGCATTTGAAAACGCTATGAATGAAAAATTAAAAATAAAAATTGAAAACGCCGTCGAAAATAAAAAGCTTTTATGGAACATAGCTGGTTTAATTTTCAACAAATTTAATCAATTATGCCCATTTTTTATCTCAACCAACCTAACATTTCAACAAAAAAAGTAAACACAAAAGGCAAAGCTACCCAACACCAATTGGCGTTAAAAAAGAATATCAATAAAAAGGCTACTAAAGAAACTGCAAAAAGAATTCCGTTTTTGCGGTCGAAATTTGTCATCTTATCCATTGTAAATTAATTTGTGCAAATTTAAGGATTAACACACAGAATAAAAAGAATATGCGGATAGTTTTTATGGGCACGCCCGAATTTGCAGTGCCGAGTTTAGAAATTTTATTAAAAAACGGACATACAATTACAGCAGTAGTGACAGCTACCGACAAAATGGGTGGGCGCGGTGGAAAGCAATTGATTGAATCGGCGGTGAAAAAATGTGCGATGCAGCATAACTTAGTCATACTTCAGCCTGAAAAATTGCGCAACGAAATTTTCTTAGATTCTTTGCGCGCTGCCAATGCCGATTTATTCGTCGTTGTTGCTTTCAGAATGTTGCCTGAAATTGTTTGGCAAATGCCAAAATTCGGTACCATGAATTTACACAGTTCGCTTTTACCAAAATATCGCGGTGCCGCACCTATAAATTGGGCAGTTATTAATGGCGAGATAGAAACGGGTGTAACTACTTTTTTGCTTCAACACGAAATTGATACGGGAAATATTTTATTTTCAGAAAAAACGCCGATTAATGAATTAGATTCGGCAGGTACTGTGCACGATAGATTGATGCACATTGGTGCAGCATTGGTTTTAAAATCGGTAAATGCTATCGAAAATAATACAGCGTACGCAAAACCGCAACCCGATATAGCGGTTTCGCACGCGCCCAAAATTTTTACAGAGCATTGTAAAATTAATTTTGAGCAACCTGTTGAACAAATTTATAATTTTATTCGCGGGATGTCACCTTTTCCAACAGCGTGGACAACTCTAAATGGTTTGGTTTTAAAAGTTTATGCTTCGAGTAAAGAACTGATATCGCATGATTCAGACATTGGAACTTTTATGTCGGATGGGAAAACATTTTTGAAAATTGCCGCTAAAAATGGATTCATTCATTTATTAGATGTACAATTAGAAGGACGTAAGCGTATGCCGATTGAAATGTTTTTAATGGGAAATAAAATTAAGGATTAATAGATTTGAAAGTTCATTGCTTCTTATCGAACCGCATAGAATTTAAATACCGTAAAAATTCTGGCTGTCTTCGCCGCGCGACAGAAATTTTTTTTCCGTCTTTCATATACACCTCGTTTTCAATCTTCATGTATTTTTCTAAGAAACGAATATTTATAATGTGCGATTTATGAACGCGAAAAAAGTTTTTAATACTTGTAGGTTCTTCAAAAATTTTTAATGGTTTCGATACAGTGTATTTACTAATTTCATCGGTTGTATAAATATAAGTATAATTATCTGCGGCTTCGAGTCGAATAATATCATTCAGATTTAAAAGTCTGAAGCCATCAATAGAAGGAATACATATCACTTCAGATTGATTTTCATTTTTTAGTGCTTCACGACTAATTTCTAAACGTTCTTTAGTCATACTATTCGCGCCCGATTTAATTCGTTTAACTGCATCAATTAACTGATCGGGATCAATAGGTTTTAAAACATAACCCACGCTGGCGTAATCGAAAGCTTTGTTGGTGTATTCATTAAAGGCAGTTATGAAAATAATATCGAAATTAATAGCATCTAATTTTTCGAGCCATTCAAAAACCAATCCGTCGGGTAGTTTAATATCTAAGAAAGCAACATCCAACGGAACGTGCATATTTTTTACAATAATTGCCGCTTCGTTTAAATCTTCAGCGTGTGCAACTACATTAACGTTTGAGCACAAACTCTTCAACATATCTTGAAGATAAATGCGGCTCACTTTTTCATCTTCAACGATTAGGGCGTTTAACTGACTCATTTTTTTATTTCGCTAAAAAAATATTAATAACTTCTTCTGTAATTCGGGTTGGGCGTTTAGTTTCTAAATTAAGCAGAACCCAATTGGTTTGCGCATTTGCAATCACTTTATTATCCGAAACGCGAACGATCGAATAGTAACGCCACCAAGTTGCGCCGGTCGGTTCACCAATCCAAGTTTTAACACGCAATAAATCGCCTTCAAAACAAGAGGCTAAATAATCTATTTCGTGTCTTCGCGCCACCCAATGGTATCTTTTGGCAAAAATCGGCGAAGCAATATGCGCCCAATGTGCTTCTGCTACATTGTTTATTAAATTAAAATAAGCCACATTATTCATGTGGTTATTGAAATCAATATCGCTTTGTTGCACAGTATAATCGTAATAAAATTCTGCAAAATTCATTCTATGTTTTTTTTGAGCAATCAGCTATCAGCAATACTATCGAATTGTAGCTAATAGCTGATTACTATTCTACAATTTTCGTGTATTAACATCACCCGAATCTTCGGCAGCGCGCGGCATTCTATTTTGGTTTTGTATTTGTGTAGTTGGGTCGGTTGAAACGTTGCGCAACGGTGAAATTTGTGCTGCTCCATTACTATCAGAGTCGTTTATTTTTAGTAAATTTAAGAAGTAACGTTCAGAAAAACCGCACGAAAAGGCGACCAGCAAAAACACGCCGACGTTATCAATTTTAATTCCAAGGCTGTTCCAAGAAAGCAACACACAAACAAAACTTGCAATGATGGCACCAACAATTGGGCGTAACTGAAATTGAATAATACTTTCTCTATACTCTCCAATTTTAACTTGTGTGCGTCGAATTTGTAACAACCCGCTCAAAAATGCGGCAATTGTTCCGACTAAACTCGTACATAAAATAGCTACCCAAGGTTTATAACTCGAAACATTATTGATGAAAGTATCGCTAATGATTATACTTTTTTCATTTAAAAATATGGGCAAACCAATAATCATTATAACCATCACAACAAAGCCTGCAATAATTAAACTTTTGAGTTGATCAATATGCAATCCACCATTTACTTCTGCGTCTCTATCAACTTTATTTGATTTTTCTTTAATTTTTACAATGGCTGCGCGCAAACCACCTAATGTTTGATCGGGTTTATTCATTTCAGTTGATAAATAGTCGCCCCAAGGATTATTCTGCGATTTATAATCGGCAATCATAGATGTTGCCGTTTCTTTAGCATAGTGCGGCGGATAAAGCCAAACCATATTTTCGTCAATCAAATCAAGGAGTGAACTCGCATTTAACGGATCACCTTTTTTCAATTCTAAAGCCGTTCGAGAAACATCCAAGAAAGAAACCAATCTGCCTGCTATAACGCGATCGAAATACGGCGAGTTGTAAAACGAATTAAGCGATGAACGAAAGTCAAGTTCGAGGCGCAAATAACGCCAACGCAAATTATTGAGTATGTAATCTTCGTAATCGCGTTCGCGCAGTTGCATCGTCGAAAAAGATATTTCTTTGAGTAACCACGCGGGTTGAGGCCAATTTTCGGAAAGAAAATAAGGCGTTAAATCTTCGTCGTAGGCATCGGGAGTGAAATCTGTACTACCCGCATCGTTTCCAACGCCGCGGTCTGAAATTACGGGTGGCAAAACATTGTGCTTTATAACCGTTTGTATAGTTTCGGTAGGTGTAATGTGTTCAGGAGGTGGGTTTGTTGATTCGTTATTTTGTAAACTTGTTGTGTCAATATTCATTCTGATTTTTTTAGAAACGTTCAAAAATAAAATAAAAAAGCTAAAGTAACAATAAGTTACTTTAGCTTCAAATTATTCTTAGATTTAACAAATTATTATTGAAGAACTAAATTTTTTTGGAGCTTCATTGCTCTATAAACGTCATATTCGTCTTCAATATGTTCAACCAATTCTCTTTTCGTTCTAAACTTATCAAAAATTAAATGATAAGCGTGCAATTGCTTTTTATCATCATCGAGATTGACGTATTCTTCGATATTATTTTTAGAGATGACGGGTTTATCGTCGCAATAAATATAAAGTCGCTCAACCATAGCGCGCAAACTTCTAATGTTTCCGACCCAATTTTTTTCCATCATCAATTTAACGGCTTCATCCGAAAATTCTTTTTCTAAAATGCCATGCTTCTCAGAAAATAATTTACTAAAATGTGCAATCAGTAAAGGTATATCCGATCTGCGGTCGTTTAAACTCGGAACATGAATATGCAGATAGTTCAGACGATGGTATAAATCCTCTCTGAATCGGCCGTCTCTAATTTCTTCTTTCAAATCTTTATTTGTAGCAGAAATGAAACGTACATCTACTTTGATAGATTTTGTGCTTCCGAGTGGTGTAATAACTTGTTCTTCAAGGGCTTTTAAAATGCGCGCTTGTAAAATAATATCCATGTCGCCTATCTCATCAAAAAAAAGCGTGCTTTTATCGGCTACTTCAAATTTGCCTTTCAAATCTTTTTTAGCATCCGTAAACGCGCCTGCCAAATGTCCGAACATGGTGCTTTCAAATAAATCTTTCGTAATTGCAGAAGAGTTAACCTCAATAAGTGAATGTGTTGATCTATCACTCAGTTCGTGAATCCATTTAGCGACTAATTCTTTTCCCGAACCTGTTTCACCCGTAATTAAAACATTAACGGGTAGCTTCGATGCTTTTTCAATCAGGTGGCGCACATTTTTTATACCTTCCGATTCGCCGATAATTTCGATAGATTTATTTTTCTGAGAAATTTTCTGTTTTAACGTTTTTTGTTCTGTTTTTAAAACCGATGCGTTGAGCGCGTTATCCAATGAAATGAGCATTCGCTGCATATCCAACGGTTTTTCGATGTAGTCAATTGCGCCTTTTCTGCAACACGCTACGGCAACCGATAAACTCTGATTAGCTGAAATCATCAGTATTGGCGTTTCGGGTGAAATAACGCGCAGTCTTTCTAATGCGTCCGTGCCGTTCATGCGCGGCATATCAATATCGAGAAAAATACAATCGTAATGCGCGCTGCGCACTTTTTCGAGGCAATCCATGCCATCTACGGCTTCATCAACTTTATATTTTTTGCTAACTTCAATGATGTTGCGAATACCTTTACGTATTGCTTCTTGGTCATCTACGACTAAAATGCGGGTTTCAGACATTAATTTTTATTATTTTTTAAATGATAGAGTCGAATATGGTTTACGTTTACGAATGTACAATTGTTTTTTAAATTTTAGAAAAGATAATTTAATTTTTCACTAAAATAAAAACGGTCGGCTATCAATATTTATTTTCACGCCACCGCCAAAGTATAAAGTAGATTGATTTCTACTCGGGTCATCACTCGTTTTTTTTCTTGCCAGCATTTGCACATTAAAAAGCATATTGTGGTGAAATTGCCACGACGCATCAACACTGACCAAAGATATATTTGCTTTAATACCTTGCCCAATCACATTTCCATAATCCATCAATCGTGTATTGTAATCCGTCAAAATATTACTTCCGTAATTTAAACCTGGCGCATCTTCACCAACATCTGCTAACATGACGATAGCTTTTAAAAACAAATTTTTGGATGGTTGATAGCGCACAATTCCTAAATATTCTTTGAAATTCGCGCCGAGCGGATCTGCCAAAGGTTTATTTTGATGTGTATAGTTAGAAACGCTGTCGAAATGCGTGAACGTGAAAGGTCGAATAAAATTGGCTTCAATTTGGCAATCGAGATGATCAATACCGAACGTGTTAATACTTTTTGCACCAATCTGAAAACCATATTTATTCACCCAAGAGTTTCTGTTCTCAACAAACAATTCTTTAAAAACAAATTCATCGAGTACGAGTTGACCATAGATAGAATATTTTTTCTTTAAGTTCCATTTAAAGTTTGTGCCAATGACAACATTATCCGGACTGCCGAGACTTCCTTCTACGGTTCTGTAAAAAATAACTGGATTTAAATATTGAAATTCAAAATGGTCTTTACGCGCAAAAATGATAGATTCGTAAATGCCGAGTGAAAAATTATTGGAAATTTTATAGTCTAAATCGTGCAGCGCAATATATTTTTTAGTAATTAATTGACTTGTACTCGCAGCAACATTCGGATCGCCTGCTGTGAGTTCGGCAAAAATATTTTGATATTGAAACTTCCAGACGTTTGTCGTCAGTTTTAAATACAAATAATTACCCGCAAAATTGGAAAGTATGAGCGATTTCTCGCCGTCGCCAATAAAATTTGTACCATGTCCGAACTTTATGTTGATGTGTTTGGTGGCATTAAAACTCAAATACGCATCGCTCAATAAATAATCGTAACCATTTTTAACTTTAAAAATACTGCTGCTGTAATCTTTTACTAAACCTGCATCGGGTAAAGCGTATTTGGAAACGTAATCAACGCCGTAAGTTGGTAACTGACTTTGTGTTTCATAAATATTTGAATAGAAATAAAGTTTTTCATCTATTGAACCTTGCAGAATGATGCCGCGTGTGTTGGTAAAAATATTTTTATTATTGTCTTTTATATCGGGTGCAACTTGAAAATTAATAACCGGGTTGATGCTTAATTCGAAATATTTAGTATCAATATACCATAAATCGGCAGGTCGTTTGTAAAAATTTTTCCAGAAACTTGTAGATTGTTCTGGTGCTTTTTTATTTTCGTTTTCGCCTGCAATGGTAGTTACGTTGTCTAAATTACCAGAAATTGTAGGATTGTCGTTTCGCAGATATTGCAAATCAGAATTATCAAGCGGCAATAACTTTATATTTTTTGATGAATCTACTCGATTAACCATGCGCATACAATCGTAACGCGAAACACTTTTTAAAGCGGTGTGTAAACTATTGTTACCACCTGACATTAAATCGAGCCGATCCATAATGTGATAAGCGCGATCGTTCCAAAGTGGATAATCTACATTTTGAGAAAATGTAACTTGGCATAAAAAAAGCGAAAAAAATAAAAATGCTTGAAATTTTAAACTGTTGGAACGGTGTAGGAATAAAGGCATAATAAAATTTGTTGTTTTGAAAGCGATGTTATTTCTTTTAATACGATGTTTATACGATAATCAATACGTGCGCGTTACTATTTTTTTAATTTCTTACTAAAAAAATAATTGATTACCTAAATTTGCCCTTTCAGCAAAGAATTTAGATAAATGTTACAAAAAACTTTAAAGGTATCTGTTCAATTCAGTGGAATAGGATTGCACTATGGAAAAAAAATTAATCTTACGCTCAAGCCAGCTGCAGAAAATTCGGGATATAAATTTATTCGTACGGATTTAGACAATTTAGAATTTGATGCGGATGTTTTTTTGGTATCGCAAACTTTGCGCAACACCGAATTAAGTTATAAGCAAGCGAAAGTGAGCACTGTCGAACATTTGCTTTCAGCTATTCGATCGAACGGTATTGATAATGTAGTGATTGAATTGGATGGTGAAGAAATTCCTATTCTGGATGGTTCAGCTAAATTATTTAGTGATAAAATAATTGAAGCCGGTTTGATAGAGCAAAAACTCGAACGTTCGTATTTTGCTATCACGGAACCGATTCATTACAGAGACGAAAAAACAGGCGCAGAGTTAATGGCTTTTCCGGATGAAAATTTTTCTGTACAAGTTTTTATAGATTTTAATTCGCCGTATATTGGTCAGCAATCTGCTTTTTACGACGAGAACACATCTTACATTGATGAAATCGCACCGAATCGAACTTTTGTTTTTGTAAACGAGTTAGAGATGCTGTACGATAGCGGTTTAATTCGCGGCGGAAATTTTGATAACGCGCTCGTCATTGCCAACGAACAACTCGAAAATTCGGAATACGAACACCTCAAGAAAAAATTTAACCAATCCGAGTTTTCGATAAATTCAAAAGGTTTGGTCAACCAAAATGATTTTCATTTTCCGAATGAATTAGCGCGCCATAAACTTTTAGACGTTTTGGGCGATTTATCGTTGGTCGGTCAACACCTGAAAGCGCGCATTATTGCCATTAAACCAGGTCACGAAGCGAATATCAATTTTGCAAAACTTATTAAGAAGGCTTTTGAGTTACATAAATCGAAAGAAGCAATACCTGTTTATACCCCCGGCGCAAAACCTGTGATGGATGTTTTGCAAATCATGAAAAAATTACCGCACCGTTATCCGTTTTTATTGGTTGATGCTATTACCGAAATTTCAGATCAGCACATCATCGGTTTCAAACAAATAACGATGAATGAATGGTTTTTTCAGGGACATTTTCCGGAAAATCCCGTTTTTCCGGGCGTTTTGCAAATTGAAGCAATGGCACAAACGGGTGGTGTTTGGGCGTTAAGAAATGTACCGGAAGGCGAAATTTGGGATACTTATTTCATAAAAATTGAAAATTGTAAATTTAAAGATAAAGTTTTACCAGGCGACACTTTAATGCTTTCCATCATCTTGTTAGAACCGATGCGGCGTGGAATAGTTAGAATGGGTGGCAAATGTTATGTAGGGAATAAAAAAGTCTCGGAAGCAGAATTAACGGCTTTTGTCCAAAAAAGACCAATTGGATAAAAGAATTGAACTTGGTGAGATTTTAATTCGTTATTTTTAATTCTAAAACGTATTTTTGCAAAATATGTAGTAAAAAATTGCCTTATAAACATAAACAACCGGCACACAACAGCGTTATCATACGTTATAGTTAAAATCTGTTTGTAACCATCATTCTTAGAATGGATATTAGTAAGTTAAGTGTAGTTCATCAGGATGCGAAAATTGGCAAAAATGTAACGATTAGCCCGTTTTGTTTCATCAGTGCCGATGTAGAAATAGGCGATAATACTTGGATAGCTCCTAATGTGAACATTATGGATGGCTCGCGTATTGGTAAAAACTGTAAAATTTTCCAAGGTGCAATTTTAGGTTCTACGCCGCAAGATTTAAAATATAAAGGCGAAAAAGCCTATCTATTTATCGGCGATAACACCACGGTTAGAGAATATTGCACACTCAACATCGGTACAACAGCTACCGGAAAAACCGTTATCGGCAAAAATTGTTTAATTATGGCGTACGTACACGTTGCGCACGATTGTGTGGTAGGCGATAACGTTGTTTTAGCTAATAACGTAACGCTGGCAGGTCATATCGAAATTGGCGATTTTGCGCGCATTGGTGGTATGGTAGCAGTGCATCAATTTGTAAAAATTGGGCAAGATGTTTTTGTCGGCGGTGGCTCTTTGGTGCCGCGCGATATTCCGCCGTTTGTTTTAGCATCGCGAACGCCACTCTCTTACACCGGTGTTAATCGCGTGGGTTTGTACCGACGCGGATTTACGAATGAGCAAGTAGATAACATCCGAGATATTTATAGAATTTTATTCGTTGACAACAGCAACGTTTCTCATGCACTCAATATGATTGACGAAAAAGTTAAAGATTCTCCCGAAAAAGAAAAGATTGTCAACTTCATCAACGATTCCACACGCGGTTTAATTAAAAGTTACCGAACCATTAACTACAAAGCAGAAACAAAAGCTGATTAAAAATCCACGACGCGTGAGCCTTCAAATTGTTTGCGATAATGTTTCCAAAAATTTTTCTAACCAAAAAATTATTACCGATTTCAGCTACACGTTTCAATCGGAGCAAACGTATGCAGTTTTAGGTGCTAACGGGGTTGGAAAATCAACTTTAATGAAAATAATTGCGGGTTATTTGAATACTTCGAGTGGCAACGTAAAATTATTAAACTCCGAAAAATTAATTCCGACCGATAAACACTACAAATTTATAAGTTTAGCTGCGCCTTACTTAGAACTCATCGAGGAATTTACATTGGATGAAATGATTGATTTTCATTTAAAATTTAAAAAATTTAAGCCTTTTTTTTTAGAAACAGATATACCGCGCGTTCTGCTAAACACAAAGCAAAAGAAAAAACCGATTAGTACGTTTTCGAGTGGTATGAAGCAACGTTTAAAATTATTACTCGCCATTTTCACGGATGCGCCCATTGTTTTACTCGATGAACCGACAACCAATTTAGATGCTGAAGGTATTGAATGGTTTCATAAAATGATAGAAAAATTTGTTCTTCCCACCGATGGTATTTTAATTGTAGCATCGAATACAGAAACCGATTATTTTTTTTGTAAGAATCGAATTGCGTTAGAGTAATAAAAATATTTTTTGTGCCAATGTTTGAAAAAAGATAAAATCCATTATCTTTGCAGCGCGAAAAGCAGATTGGGTTATGGTGTAACGGTAGCACAAGAGTTTTTGGTTCTCTTTGTTAAGGTTCGAATCCTTATAACCCAACAAAAACGCCGTTCTTAGAAATAAGTACGGCGTTTTTATTTTTAAATTTGTTTCACCCAAATTTTTTGTTTCGCCTAAAATTTTTTGTTTCTTTGCTCTGGTTAAACAAAAATCGTGAAGCTCTCATATTTTAAATTGAATAACTGATGATTTTAAAACCCATAGAAAAAAAATCAGGCTTAACAACCGAAACTTTTCTGCGAGATCATCTTTCGAGTAAAACCCCCGTTGTTTTTAAAGACTTATCCGCGCCGTGGCCTGCAACAACGCTTTGGACGTTTGATTATTTAAAAGAAAAATACGGACACATCATTGTTCCGCTTTATGGTAATGATTATCACAAACCTGGAAAAAATTACATGGTGCCGCGCATAAAAATGCCTTTCGGCGAATATCTCGATCTCATTCAGCAAGGACCGACTGAGTTACGGATGTTTTTATTCAATATTTTTAACCATGCTCCCGATTTAGCGAAAGATATTATAATGCCGACCATTATGCGCGGTTTTGTAAAAGAATATCCGTTTATGTTTTTTGGCGGTGAAGGTGCGGTTGTTAATTTACACTACGATATTGATTGCTCCTCTGTTTTTTTAACGCAGTTCCACACACGCAAACGCGTCATTTTGTTTGGTCCGGAGCAATCAAAACTTTTATACCAACATCCTTTTACGGTGCAAAGTCATGTAAATATTTTAAATCCCGATTATGAAAAATATCCAGCACTAAAATATATTGAAGGTTGGGAAACAACAATAGAACATGGTGAAACAGTTTACATACCCAGTACGTTTTGGCATTTTATTCATTATATTGATGGTGGATTTTCAATTTCGTTGCGTGCGCACGATAGCACAACGACAAAATTACGCGGCTTATGGAATATTTCGCGTCACTTCGCGATAGATAAAGGTTTAAATACAGTTGCTGGTACGCAATGGAAAACGTGGAAAGAAAAACAATCGGTTGTAAATGCCAACCGCGCAATGGGAAACGCCTTTGAATAGTTTTTGAAATTTAAATTTTATCTCAATCTAATTAATGACAATCTTAAATCATTTTCTATGTTAAAATCAACAAACCACTTCTCAGTTCTTTACATTGTTTCAGGGTTAATCTATATTTCTGCTTGTTCACCGTCGGTTGGTATTCAAGTTTTGCAACCTGCACAATTGGTAATTCCAGATCACGTCAACACGATAGCAGTTATTGATAGATCGA
>JAYVNP010000001.1:0-2472 GCA_043758385.1 Saprospiraceae bacterium | reverse complement strand
AAGAAGTAGTACAACTTTATGTACGTGATTTAGTGGGCAGCATTACGCGTCCGTTAAAAGAACTTAAGGGATTTAAAAAAATAATGTTGAAAGCCGGCGAATCAAAAGTAGTCACTTTTACGCTTTCTGCAAATGACCTAGCTTTCTATCATTCGGATTTAACACACTCTGCCGAAGCAGGTGATTTCGATATCATGGTCGGCAGTAACTCTAATGATGTAAAAACGGTGCGGGTTAATTTAAAATAACTTTAGTCGGTTTTCGGGGGATAATTTAGTCTATAAATTAAAGAACTATTATTTATTTTACTAAAGGTATAGAGAAATCTAACGACAATACAACTCGCTAATAAACTCAAAATGTTATGAAAAATAAAATTTTTACAGTAATTCTTTTTTTTAGCAGTTTTACGTTATTTGCCCAAAAAAATATTTCAGGCATAGTGACCGATGCTAAAACCAACGCACCTATCATAGGTGCGGATATCGTTGAAAAAAATACGACAAACGGTGTCGCTACAGATATTGATGGGAAGTATCAACTCACTGTTGCTCCTAATGCAAAGCTTATTGTGTCTTTTGTAGGTTACACCACGTTAGAAATTAATTTAGTCGATGGAAAATCGTCTAATGTCTATAATGTAAGTTTACAGGAAGACGATCAATTTTTAAAAGAAACCGTAGTTGTCGGTTATGGTACACAAAAAAAGAGTGATTTAACCGGCGCAATATCTTCAGTTAAAGCAAAGGATTTGCAGGGTATCAGTTCCGGATCAGTAGATCAACTTTTGGAAGGAAAAATTTCAGGTGTACAAGTCACGCCGGTTTCAGGTCGTCCGGGTGCATCTGCTATTATTCGGGTGCGCGGTGTCGGTACACTTAATGATGCTTCGCCTTTGTTTGTAGTAGATGGTTTGTTGCTGAATGATATATCATTCTTAAATAACAATGATATAGAATCCGTTGAAACTTTAAAAGATGCATCCGCTACTGCAATTTACGGTTCTCGCGGTGCCAATGGGGTTATCATTATTACAACGAAAAAGGGGACTTCAAAAGATCATACCACTTTCACACTTTCGAGTTATTACGGACAACAGGAGTTATCTAAAAAAATTACTTTAACGAATGCCTCGCAATATGCGACGCTTTCCAACGAACTTTTAGCCGGGTTATCTCCTCCTCAACCACCGGTTTTTCCGAATCCTTCTACTTTGGGCGTTGGTACAGATTGGCAAAACATTATTTTTCAAAAAGCACCTATTCGCAATGTGAATTTATCGGCATCAGGTTCGACCGGTAAAATGAGTTATTTTGTTAGCGGTGATTATTTTTATCAGGGCGGCATTGTAGTTGGTGGCGACTATCAACGACTTTCTTTGCGTATTAACAATGAATATCAGCTTTCAGATGCTGTCAAGTTGGGGCATAATTTAGTATTTACAAATACAACCGGCACCAATGCTGCCGATGTTATTTACAATGCATACTACGCAGATCCGACTGTTTTAGCCCGCGATACAAATAATACTTACGGCAATACCGGAAACAGATCAAGTGTTGGAAATCCGGCAGCGCAAATAGATTATAACCGTAATGCGCAATCCGGTTATCGAGCATTGGGCTCTGCTTATTTGGGGATTAATTTCTTGAAACATTTTTATTTCAAAAGTAATGTGGGTTTAGATTTAAGTTACGCTCAAGGAAAATCTTTTAATCCGGTGTTTCATGTTTCGCCGCAACAATACAATGATATTAATTCTCTTAATTTAGATCAAAGCAAATCGTTAAATACTCTATGGGAAAATACTTTGACTTATGACAATACGTTCGATAAACATAAAATAAATGTTTTGATAGGCTATACCGCTCAAAACAATAACACAGAAAGGTATGGCGGTTCAAGAAAAAGTCTACCAGGAGAAACACCGGACTTTTGGTATTTAGATCCGGGAGATCCGAATACACAAACCAATTATAATTCCGCAGATCCATCGAGTATATTATCTTATTTAGCGCGTGTTAATTACACTTTTAATAATAAATATCTTTTCACTGCATCGTTCCGTCGGGACGGTTCTTCAAAATTCGGTATTAATAATCGTTACGGAAATTTCCCTTCATTCGCTGTAGGTTGGCGCATGAAAGAAGAAGAATTTTTCAAGAATATTAATTGGTTAGATAATTTAAAGTTGAGAGCCAGTTACGGAGTTATCGGGAATGAAAAGATAGGGACTAATAGAGGAAAACCGTTAATTGACAATAATTTGAATCCGGTTTTCGGAAATCCGGGCGTTATTATTATAGGTTCTACCGCTACAACTTTACCTAATCCGGACATTAAATGGGAGCAAACCGCTCAAACTGACATTGGTTTAGAAATGGGATTTTTAAGAAATAAATTAACAGCCGAAATTGATTATTATGACCGGATAACTGACGGGATTTTAATTGCAGTACCCATTCCACTATA